>DATKFV010000030.1:0-14540 GCA_035511035.1 Streptosporangiaceae bacterium | reverse complement strand
AGAAGCACGATGGCGGCGACGATCAGCGTTGGCAGCGGCTGCGCGATGACGTTGGCGCCCGCACCAAGGCCGAAGACGGCGAAAGTAAACAAGGGACCGAGCAGCAAAGCCTGCTTGCGTGCCTGCCGTCCGGTTGGCCCGTTCGGCCCACCTGGGCCGCCCGGTCCGCCCGCCCCGTTCGGCCAGGTCGGCCGGACCCGCCGCGCCGGCCGCGCCGGCCGCGCCGGCCGCGCCGGCCGCGGCGGGATCGGGGCTAATCGGTCAGCGATTCGCGACGACATCCCATAGCTCCTCGTGGGGCCGCGGATTCTCGATCCGCTCCATCTCGGCGGCGTGCGCTACGCGGTGGATGGCGTGCGCCTCGGCGGCGAACTCGCCCATCCCCGCGACCGTCGCCGCGATCTCATCCAGGTGCTCGGGCACCGCAGGGTCTACGGGAAAGTCGGAGCCGAGCCGCTCCGCGACACCGGACACGGCGGCCGCCAGCGCCTCGAACAAGCGCGGCAGGCCGGCCAGGAACGAGTCCAGGTCCATCGCGCTCTCGGGCGCCCACGTACCGATGTGCTCACCAATGGCTTCCGTAGCGGCATCGATGTGACCACTCATAGCTGAAACTTTCGCTGAAACTTCTACTCGTTCCTGATGGCCCGAGAAACTACCGCTAGCTATTCCCTTGCGGCTCCTGTCCGTATCTTTCGCCAAGGGCTTATCCGCAAAGATCTTCGGCTTTAACCAGCCAATGACGCCTACCTCCAGCGCCAGCTGCCGCGCGGATCCCGGTCAGGGAATTGGGACGGCCGGCTGAGCGTCCCCTGGGCGGCCGCCGCCAGCCAGGTCGCCCAGCGTCCGATGAACTCGTTCAGGTTGCTGCCAATCAGGGCCGTGAACGGCCACGCCACGTTCAGCGGGCCGGTGACGAAGGCCCTGGAAGCGTGCGGCGGCTGCAGCGCGTAAGGGCAGCGGCTGATGGTCATGGCCCGCAGGTTGCCGGTCATGAATGCCGTCTCGTACCAGTGGTAACGGCCAGCCGCCTGCGCGTCGCAATACCACAATGAGTGGCTGCGGCCCTGATAGCGCTGGTGCGGGCGATGGAAATGAAGGCTGACGGACGAATAGGCGATGATGTCGAAGGGCGCCCACATCCCGCTGCCGTACGGATTCGGCGGCTGGGCCCGCAGCGCGTCACATTCCAGGGTCGCGTAGCCGAGGCGCACGGTCCAGCCGAGCTCGGACTGCCGGGCATCAGCGGTCGGCGCGGCCCTGGTGATCGCGTCCCAGAGCACGTTCGAAAGGCGCGCGAAGTCTCGCGTGGCGATGGCGTTCAGCGCCTGGAGCTGCTGAGTCCGCTGCAGTGCCTGGGAATGCCGGGTCGAAGACCCCCGGCTTGCCCGGTCCAGCCGAAGGGCGTTGGCGCGGTCGGCCTCCCGCAACTGGCTCAACCAGTTCGATGCCGCCGATCCGACCGTGTAGACGCCGCCGGTCAACCGGGCCGATCCGGACTCGGGGATCGGCGGGACGCGCGGAACGGGCGGCATCATCCCTGGTGGCATGGCGCTGGGTGGCCAGGCGCCTGGTGGCATGGCGCCCGGTGGCATGGCTCCGGCTGGCATCCCGCCTGGTGGCATGGCACTGGGCGGTAGATAGGCACCTGGCGGTGCCTGCGCGGGGGGACCGGCCCAGGTGCCCGGCGGCCCGGCGGCCGGCCCGATGCCACCTGGCGGAGGATAGGCTCCCGGTCCTGGGGTGGTCGTCACGGTTGGCCGGGCTCCCGGCTGCCCGCGCTGCTGGATCGATGCCAGCGCGGTCGCGACGTCGCCCGCGGTCGCAGGCCGGTCGGCTGGGTTCTTGGCGAGCAGGCGCATGACGACCAGGTCGAGTTCGGCCGGAACCTGCCGCCGGACCGAGGCCAGCGCCGGCGGGGGCGTCTTGCGGTGCTGGGACATGATCGTCAGCGGCGGGCCGAGCGGGAACGGCGGGTGACCGGTCAGCATCGCGTAAAGGACGCAGCCAAGCGCGTACAGGTCGCTGCGCTGGTCGGCGGGCTCACCGTCACACTGCTCAGGCGACATGTAGGCGGGGGTGCCGAGGATGTAGCTGCCAGCGGCTATGGAGTCGGCGGCGTCGGCGGCGACCGCGATCCCGAAGTCACAAACCTTGAGCTGGCCGTTGGCCAGCACGAACAGGTTCGCTGGCTTCAGGTCACGATGGATGATGTGACCCTCGTGAGCGGCCTGAAGGGCCTGCGCGGCCTGGACTCCCAGCGCCATGACCTGGTCAAGCGGGAGGCCCGTCTTCGCCTGGTCGAGCAGCGCGGCGAGGTCGGAGCCATCGAGCAGTTCCATGACGATGAATGGCTGCCCGTCGGCCTCGCTCACGTCGTGCACGACGGTGATGCCCGGATGCTGCAGGCCGGCGGCTAGTCGCGCCTCGCGCTGGAACCTGGCTAGCTCAGGATCGTCGATCTTCTCCCTGACCAGCTTGATCGCTACCGACCGGTCGAGCACGCGGTCGGTCGCGCGCCAGACCTCGCCTACGGCTCCCTGGCCCAGGCGCTCGCGCAGGATGTAGCGGCCGGCGAGTTCCGAGCCAGGATCCAACTTTCCCTCCCCTCGATCTCGCCCCGCGACATCGGATCAGCCCCGAGCTATTTGCAAATATATGGCTGAACCTAGGGTCAGCCGGGTTGCGCCTGCCTTGAAGCTGCCGGCCCCGCTCCGGTTACAGCGCGCTCGGGGCGGTCGGGCGACGTACCGTCAACGACGGCAATGATCCGCAAAGCCGTCGAGGACGGCACGCGCGCCCGCCATGAGTCTGGCTGGGAAGGGGATTAGAGATAGCACGATCATGCCGTGTCGAACGCCTGCCGCTCGGTCGAGACTGAGGCGACGCTGGACTTGCAGGTAGATGACAGGAGTTCTCTTATGCCCATGATCGATGCTTATGCGGCGGCGGGCACGTTTGCTGACAAGCACAAGCTGGCGGCTGACCTCGCGGGGGCGGTGATGAGGATTGAGCAGGTGCCTGACATTCCGTTGTTCCGGCAGAACACGGCGGCGTTCGTGCACGAGCTGCCGGGCGACTCGCTGTCCAATGTGGATGGGGATAGCAGCTACGTGAGGGTTCAGGTGCTGACCAATGCGGGGGCGCTTGACCGGGACAAGCAGCTCGCGGTGGTGCGGGAGCTGACTGACATCGTCGCGGCCGCGGCCGGTGACCCTGGGCTTGCCGGGCGGACCTGGGTGCTGCTGACGGAGGCGCCCAATGGGGGATGGGGGCTGAATGGGCACGCCAATACCAATGACGAGCTGGTCGGGCTGGCGCGGGCGCAGATCGCCGAGCTTAAGGCCGCAGGCGGTTGAGTAGTCGCTGGTCGGTCGGCGGCTGAGTCGTCGGCCTAGGTACGGTCGTGCTCGGCGGCGAGCCTGGTGAGGGCTACCCGGGAGTGGACGGCTAGTTTCTCGAAGGCGTGGCGGAGGTGGCCGCTTACGGTGTGGGCCGAGATGTAGAGGCGCTCGGCGATCTCCTTGTTGGTGAGGCCATCCGCGGCGAGCCTCACCACGGCCAACTCGGCGTCGGTCATGGCGGCCCAGCCGGCCGTTGGCCTGCGCTCAGCGGCCAGCCGACGGCGGACGCCGAGGCGGCGCAGCCGGCTCCTGACCCGCCCGGCGTCCCAGCGGGCGCCGCACTCGGCGTAGTGGCGCAGGGCGCCGTCGAAGGCCGCGACCGCGTCGTCGGCCCGGCCGGCGAGCAGGTGCGCCCCGCCGAGATCCTCGAGCGCCGACGCTAGCGCCAGCCGGCGCGGTCCGGTGGCCAGCATCACGGCTGCGGCCGCGAGCTGCTCGGTGTCGGCGTCCAGCAGTCCGCCCGCGTGCGCGGCGCCGGCGGCGAGACCGGTGGTGCCAGGATTGAGCTGGCTGCGGTGCCGCGCCGCGCGGGTAACCGACTCGGCCAGCTCGGTGTCGCCGCTGGCGATCGCGATCCTGACCAGCTGCGGGTCGTCGGCGGGATCGAGCGGGAACAGCGGGAAGACCGACAGCCGCTCGGCCTCGCCGAGCGTGGCCAGCCGGCGCCTGGCCCCGGCCGGGTCGCCCTGGGCCATGGCTTGCAGCGCAAGTAGCCAGGCCGCGTGCCGTTCCACCCCAGGAACCCCTGACGTCAGCATGACCTGCGCGATCGACCCGGTCAGCTCTGCCTGCCGGTGGTCGGACGTGTGCAGGGCTACTCGCCCGAGCGCGACGACCGCGGCGGCGTCCACCACGCTGACGACGAGGTGGGCGTCGTCAGCGCCGAAGTCGCCTTCGAGCACCGCGGCAGCATCGGCGAGCTGCCCGCGCTGGAGGTACTGGCGGCCGAGATGGCGCTGGAACAGGTGCAGGGCCCAGGCCTGGCGGGCTTGCTGAGCCGAGCTGACCCCGTCGGCCGCTGCCGTCAGGGCCTCGTCGAATCGGTCAATCACCACGAGGATCCCGCAGCGGAGATGGCGGGCCAGGCGCTCCCTCGAGCCCTCGCCGGGATCCGAGCTGCGTTGCAGGAACGTGTCGACCCGAGCTAGCGAGGCTTCGAAATGTCCGGCCATGTAGTCGAGTGATGCTTGGCCAAGCTCGAACGTCAATGGCGCGGCGCGATCGTCGCTGCTGGCGATGGCCGCGCTGACCTCGGGCGCTAGCTGCCGGGCTTCCTCCGGCCTGACGGCGACGACGAGGTTGTGGAACAGTTGCGCCAGCAGTCGCGCCCGCAGCGCCGGCGGCAGCCCGTCAAGGGCAAGCGCGCTCCGGCAGGAGGCCGCACGTACCTCGGGGGAGATCGCGAACAGGCTGGCGATGCTGAGCCTCACCTCGGCTTCCTGATCGGGTGGCAGCGCCTGGCCGAGCGCGCCGTCGGCGAACGCCTTGGCCTCCTTGCTGCGGGCGGCCGCGTGCAGCAGCACGGCGGTCCTGGCGATTAGCGGACCGCGCAGCTGATGCTGCCGGGTCGTCAGGTCGAGGGCACGTCGGGCGAGGTCGGCCGCCCGTCCAGGATCAGAGTCGCTGATCGCGTCGGATGCTTTCATCAGCGTCGCGATGGCGACCTCGTCCCCAGGGGCGGCGCTGGCAGCGAGCTGGGTCGCGACTTCCACCGGCATCGCGCCGGCCGCCAGCAGCGCGGCGGCGACTTGCCGGTCCAGCGCCGGCAAGGTAGTGCGGGGCAGGCTGGCGCGGACCGCCTCCCTGTTCAGATCGTGGCTGAACCGCAGGGCATCGGCGTCCTCGATGATCAGCCCGGTGCCGATGAGCTCGGCGAGCCCGTCAATCAGCGCCGACGGTGGCTCGCCGAGTACGCAGGCCAGCTGGCTCAAGGTGAATCGCCGTCCCAGGCACGAAGCGACCGCGGCGATCTGCCGCGCGGTCGCCGTCAGCCGGCCTAGCCGCCGCCGCATGCTGCCCTTCACCCGCTCAGGCAGCCTGGACTCGACTAGCAAGACCCGTCCGGCGTCGAATTGGATCAGCTGTTCATCCCGTAGGCCGCCCAGGAGCTCGGTCAGCTGGAACGGGTTGCCGCGGGCCGACTCCGCTAGGTCGAGCAGGTCAGGGTCAGGTGTCGCGCCGAGCATGTCGGCCGCGACCTCGGCGACTGCGGACGCCTCAAGCCGGCGGAGCGTGGTCGTGGTCGTGGTCGTGGTCGTGGTTGCGGTCGTCGCAGCCTCCGCCGCCGCGCTGATCGCTCGTCCCGCATCGCCGTCACGGTCGACCGGACGGAACGCGAGCACCCACCCGACCGGCATGCAGGCGAGCCTGGCCGGCAGCAGGCGCAGCGCGGCCAGGCTGCCGCCGTCGGCCCATTGCACGTCATCGAGGCACAGCACGACCGGCCGCCGGAGCGCTACCTGCTCAAGCAGGGCCTCGATATCCTGGATAAGCCAGTACCGCCGTTCGCGTGACGTCGGCGCCGGCGGCAGTGCTGCTCGCTTGAGCACCGGCTCGGTGCCGCCGAACAGCGCATCGAACAGGACGGCTAGCTCTACCGCCGCCTCGCCGGGATCGGCGGCGCCGTGGCCGACCGCGAACCCGGCCGCGTGAGCCCTCACCTGGACCTGCCTCAGCAGGCGGCTCTTGCCCAGGCCAGGGTCGGCCTCGATGAGCCAGACGAACCCGACGCCATCGGCCAGCCTGGCTAGGTGCTCGTCGAGCAACGCGAGCTCGGCTGCCCGGCCCCGGAGCGGCGCCGCGGCGGTCGTGACCCGCCCAGACGCGGCCAGGGGGCCGCGCGGACGGTGCGCCACGTCAGTCATGGATGCCACGATACGAGGTCAGGCCCGGAGTTCGGCGTCGTCCGATGCACGCGCGAACAGCGCGGTGTTCGTACTTGTTCTATTCCGCCGTATTGCGGGGGCGGGGAAAGGGGCGGTTAAATCTGCTCAGGCCTGAGGTGTTCTGGCCGCCGCTTATAGCGCGGCGATCAATGAATTCGCGGGCACACCTGAGAATGAGCTCGGCGGGAATGACGGCAGCGAGATCACTCGGTCGGGAAACGGCGGTACCGAGAATAGGCCCAGACGGCGAAGCCCTGGGCTGGGACTTCGTCGTCTGGGCCTACGTGACGCTAATGACCGGCGAGCTGAAGGGTCGCTATCGGGGCCGCAAGCAGGCCGGAGCCTTCAGACTGGGGGGTGGCGGCGGCCGAATTGATCAGGCACCAGGCACTAGTGAAGGCGTTCAGGTCGTCCTCGGTGCCGCCGCAGCCGATGACAATGGCCTTCACCACGTGCAGCTTCGGCATCGTCGTGCCGCGCATGGCGGTGTGCATTGTCGAGTGCACGACGCGCTGCCCGGCACGGGCGGCCATCTTGCGCCACGAAGGATCACCAGACCAGGCCTTGAACTGCCAGAGCGCCGCGATGAAGTCGGCGAGCGTCCTGCACGCGGCCGGGTCGGGCTTGAGATCAAGCCCGGTGGAGTCCAGGTCCCGCCGGGCCAAGGTCTTGCTGCCGGGGGAGCGGTGCCGTCCTGGGCTCCGGTCGGCCTGCTCAAGCTGCGCGAGCTGTTCTTCGAGCTTGAGCAGCTCCTGGCGGACCACTGGGTGGTCGATCGTGTCCCGGCTCCTCAGCCGGTACCGGAGCCCGGCGATGGCCTTCTGGGTGGCGACTGCCTCGGCCTCGGTGTCCACAGCCGACCAGTCGGCGTCGCCGCGGACAGCGTCCCCGCGAGCCGCCTCGCCATGGACTGCGTCGCCGTAGGCCGCATGGTGGGCCGTGCGTCCAGGCCGGCGGCTCATGGGACGGGCTCCTGGCGGCCGTCACGGTGCGAGTAGATACAAGGAACGGGCATGCCGTCCTCCGTTAGTCGTCGGACACGGACTTCCCTAGCCAGGAGGTCCGCGATCTCGGGTCTGCCAGCCACGCCACCGTCAGAGCGGGGCTCGCGGAGGGCACGAATGGGCAACGTACTCCGACGGCGGGCGCGTTGCAGGTTTCGGCGTGTATTGATCCCTGTCGAGTACATGGCGTCAACTGTTCGGTAACAGAATGAGTCAGCAAGAGCGTGATTGACCGTCCTTCGCGTGGCCGCACTGATTATCCGGTACGCCATGCTAGCACCAATTCAGACGGTTTCGTGATGCGAAAACCTGACATTGGCCGCACACGGCTAAAAGTGATAGTCCCGCACTGTGAATCACAGATGCACGTTTATCGGCACGCGCCGAATGCACACGCAGATGCACATAATGGCCCGCACGGGTGAGTTCCGGCAGGGCGAGGTGCCGCGCGGGCGAGGTCCGGGAGGGCGGGTGCCGCGCGGGCGAGGTCCGCGAGGGCGGGTGCCGCGAGGGCGAGGTCCGCGAGGGCGAGGTCCGCGAGGGCGATGTCCGGGATGGATGACCGGTCAAGTGGGCAAGCTCCCGCCTGGCGCCGGCCCCGCACCTGGCGACGTTTGACCTTTTCGTCAGGTATGCGAACCTCTGACCCGAGTTTCTAGGGAGCCGATCCATCCCGGAGAAAGATCTTGAGGTTTGCACCGGCCCATAGCCCGGAAAAATAACAAGATCTTGGATCTGGGACAGAAAACCTCCATGATCTTGTGGTGCAAACGTTTGCGAAGAGGGAGGCCAAGCGGACGGGGAGGGCGAGCGGACGGGGAGGGCGAGCGGACCGGGGCGGACGGGGGCGCACGGACGCGGAGGGCGAGCCGGGCGAGCGGACGGGGCGGGCGAGGAGGGCGAACGCGGCTGGTAGCAGGACGCCGCGGACGCGTTTGGCACCGTGACCCTGGTCCTGCCGCCGGGCCCAACCCCTACCCGGGTCACCACGACGGCCCCGTTCGGCCACGCGACCGTCGCCGTGCCGACCGGCACATCATCACCGTCACCAACCAGTCAGGCAACATCTCCATCAGCGGCTAGCCCCGGGCTGGAGCAGCAACGTAGTCCCGGAGTTGTCGTTCCTACGACAACGGCGGGACTACGTTGCGGTTGGCCGGGCGGGCGAGGGGCGCTTCCGGCCCGGTAAGGCCGCACTGGGGCCGCCGCCTTGCCGACGCTGACCGCGTTAGCGGTCACGATCGCGGTGATCGCGAACCAGTCGAGCGGCCGCAGCGACTGCCCGAGCACCACCAGCCCGGTGAGCGCCGCGAACACCGGGTTGACGCTCATGAAGACGCCGTAGTACCTCGTCGGCACTCGCCGCAGCGCCATCAGGTCGGCGACCATCGGCACCGCCGAGCACAGCACCCCGGCGACCGCCGCGTGCCCGAGCGCGAACCATGTCAGCCGGTGACCGGCGAGCGCGAAGATCCCGATCGGCACGTACAGCAGCGCCGAGATCCCGGCCGCGGCCGCCGGCCCCTGGACGCCGACCAGCCGCGACCCGACGACCCGGTTGACCATGATGTAGGAAGCCCAGCAGGCCGCGGCCAGCAACGCCAGCCCGATCCCGACGTAGTCCGTGCTCGCCTGCGGCCGCGCCAGCACCACCACCGCCGCCCCGGCGACGATCGCGCAGAAGAGGTCGACCAGCCGCCGCGAGGCCAGCAACGCCACCGCCAGCGGCCCGAGGAACTCCAAGGTCACAGCGAGCCCGAGCCCGATCGTGTCGATCGCGACATACAGCGACAGGTTCATGGTGGCGAAGATCAGCGCGAGCGCCAGCACCGGCCGCCACTGCCGCCAGGTGAAGGACCGAAGCGAAGGCCGCACGGTCGCGAGCAGCACGATGCCCGCCACCCACTGCCGGACCGCGACCACGCCGACCGGCCCGAGAACGGGAAACGCGAGCGCGGCCGTGGCCGCCCCGAATTGGGTCGACATCGCGCTCCCGGTCATCAGCGCGACCCCGGTTAGCTGCCCGGACACGCCCGCCGCCGGGCGCTGTACCTCACCCGAAGAGATGCTCATAGCGGCCAGCCTGCACCCCGACGACGCATGCGCAAAATGCATGGATGGCCCCAGCTATACGCTCTGCTCATGCATCGAGGAGCCGTGAACCTGGAACTGAGGCACCTGCGCTGCTTGGTCGCGATCGTCGAGGAGGGCAGCTTCACCGACGCCGCCATCGACCTGGGCATCTCCCAGGCGGCGGTGTCAAGGAACCTGATCGCGCTCGAGCAGGTGCTCGGGGTGCGGCTGCTGAACCGCACTAGCCGCAGCGTCGCCCTGACCACCGCGGGCGCGCAAGTGCTGGCGCAGGCCAGGCACGTGCTGGCCGCCGCCGACAACCTGGTCGCGCTGGCCACGACCGGCCACGCGCAGCTGCGGATCGGCCACGCCTGGGCCGCCATGGGCCGGCATACCCGCGAGTTCCAGCGCCGCTGGGCCGACCGCCATCCCGACGTCGACCTGCAACTGGTCCGCACCAACTCAGCCACCGCTGGCCTCGCCGAAGGCCTGTGCGACCTCGCGGTGGTGCGCACCGGCGTCGACCCGCGCCGCTTCGCCAGCGCCGTGGTCGGCCACGAACAGCGCTACTGCGCGCTCGCCGCCGATGACCCCTGGGCCGCGCGGCGCTCGGTCAGGCTCGGCGACATCCCCCAGCGGACGCTGCTGGTCGACCCGCGCACCGGCACCACGACCCTGCGCCTGTGGCCTGAAGGCGCCCAGCCGCCCACCCAGGAGACGCATGACATCGACGACTGGCTGGCGATCATCGCGGCCGGGGGCGGGGTCGGGATCACGGCCGAGGGCACGACCGCCCAGTACCGCCGCGACGGCGTCGTCTTCAGGCCGCTGCGCGGCGCCCCGCCGGTCGCCGTGCGGGTGATCTGGCGCCGGCCCGACCCGCACCCAGCCACGGACGCTGCGATCGCCCTGCTCACCGAGCTGTATCAGGGGCCAGCGACAGGCGCAGGCGGTCGGGCCGGCGTAGGGCGCTGACGGATGATGTCGAGGTAGCTGCGGAACATGGGGTGCACCTGGAACTGCTCGACCGAGGCGAGGTTCAGGTGCCGCGTCTGATATGACCCGAGGAACGGCGAGGCCCCGGGCTTGGCGCCGTTCCCAGGATCGCCCTGGCGATGCCGGGCCGGCCTGGCGGTCAGGAACCCGATGTGCCAGAGGACCTCGATGATGCTGGCGGGATCCCGGTCCAGGATCCAGTTCGCGGTGCCGGCCGTGGGAATGTCGCCCATCGCGAGCTCAAGGCAGATGAGCTCGAGCTCAGGCCGGCTGAGGGTCTCTGGCTGATGGCGGAACGCGTCGAAGACGCCGAGCAGTCCCGGGTACTGGAACCGGTACTCGGCGGCGATGTCCTGGGCCCGCTCGGCTGAGTAGCCGCGCTCGGTCCAGCTGACCGCGGCGTAAGGCAGCGGCAGGGAAGCGGCCCGCTCGCGGGCGCTCTCGACGGTCTGGGCGCAGAACTGGATGACCTCCCTCGGCCGGTAGAGCGTGCGGTCGATCATGTAGCGGAAGGAACTGGCCGAGTTGTGGCTTGGCGGGGTGGCGAACACCGCGTTCCAGCAGGCCAGATCGCTGGCCTCAGCCAGCGCGAGCGGGTTGTGCCCGGCCTTGGCGGCGCAGTGCCTGATCCGCTTGGCGATCAGCTTGAGCAGCAAGTCATCGGTCCAGCTGATGGTCTCGAGCAGGTCCCTGTACTTCTGCGCGTCCTCGTAAAGCGCCGGGATGTCGTCGTAGAGTTCCTGCCGCAGCGAGACGTAGACGCGCAGGTTGGGGTGCAACTCATTCATGGACACGCACGCCTGGAACAGCCCGGAGACGAACGCCTTGGCATCCTCAGATGAGTCCCAGCCCCGGTCAAGCTCGTCGACGAGCACGATGACCCGCCGCCGGGAGAGGATCTCGGTGAGCTGCGGCAGCAGCGCGTGGACTTCCTCAAGCTTGTACAGCTTGTCGAGCTCCCTTGACTTGAACCCGGCCGCGATCGGCCCCAGCTTGATGCCCTCGATCCGCTTCAGGTAGGACACCAGCAAGGTCAGGCCGCTGGCGTGCGGATCGTGGTGATTGTTGCGCAGGTACTTGGTGATCGGGCCTACTCCCTTGCCGCCCTGCGCCGAGATCGCCTTCATGATCAGCACGTAGATCAGGAACTTCCAGGCGGCCGCGTAGGCGCCGTGCTTGGCCCACGAGCCAGCGCCCGCCGCCGCCATGGTGGAGCTGAGTAACTCGTAGGAGTAGTCCTCTGGCGCCAGCTCGATCACGTGACTGCCAGCGACCTTCTCCCTGGCACCCAATACCTTGAATATGGCGCTCTTGCCCGCGCCCCGGTTTCCCAGAATGATTGTCTTGCTTCCTGACCGCACTCGCTCGAACGCCGCGGACTCGATGAAGTAGCTTTCCAGCCCCCTGGCCATATCCCGTTCGGCCACCGGGGCGCCGAAATTGAGGTCACGCATGGTTTTCTGGGACAGCTTGAGCACGGCCAAGGCCCACCCCTTCCATCGGCCATCGGTGCCAGCGTCGCACGAAAGGCGGCGGATGCTCAAGGCTGGTCACGGAAAGATCAAGGTCTTCATCCGCAAATAACTCGCGCGAGCGCTCCCGGCCGTCAGGTACGGCCGGGAGTCAGCTGGCAACGAGAGTTGCCCGGTGAAATTTGCGGCCTAAAAGTCTTTTCTGACCGCGATTACTCGTACTGAGTCAGCATCGGGGCAAGGCCGAACCGGCGCCGACGCCGCCGGCGCTTGAAGATCGCGCCGCTCTGCCCGCCGCTGACGATGTCGTTGAGCGCGTCGCCGATCTGGCGGAACGCCAGGACGGTCAGCACCAGGGCGATCATCGGCGGGTAGACCTGCCACCAGTAGCCGTTGAAGAGGTTGTCGACGCCGGTCGTCAGCATCGTTCCCCAGTCAGCGAACGGGGGCGGCGGGCCGATGCCGAGGAAGCTCAGGGCCGACAGCGCGTAGATCGCGTCGGCGACGCCGAAGGTCGCGGTGACGACGCAGATGCCGAGCGTGTTCGGGATCATGTGCTTGATCAGGATCCACCACCTGGTCGCGCCCATGTTCTGCGCCGCCTGGGCGAACTCGCGGTCGCGCAGCGCCAGCACCTGGCCGCGGACGAGCCGGGCGACCTCGGGCCAGGACAGCACCGACAAGATGATGATGATCACGAGCAGGTTCAGCGAGAACATGCTCGCCACGATGATCAGCAGGATGAAGGTCGGCACCGCGAGCAGCGAGTCGATGATCCGCATCAAGATGCCGTCGCCGATTCCGCCGACGACGCCTGAGATGGCGCCATAGAGGATTCCGATGATGGTGCTGGCCAGGCCGACGGCGAAGCCAAGCTCGAGCGAGGACTGGCCCCCTACCATCAGCCGCCGCAGGACGTCGGTGCCGTACTCGTCGGTTCCGAGCGGATGGCCAGGACCTGGCGGCTCGTTGATGATGTTGAGGTTCACCACGCTCAGGTTGGAGTGGTACACCAGCGGGCCGATGAAGCAGAACAGGCCCATCGCGACGACGATCGCGGCGCCGATCGTGACCCGCCGGTTGTGCAGGAAGGCGGATACGGTGAGCCTCCCGCCGCTCCCGCCCCGCCCCGTCACCTCTCCGGCCGAATCGGGGGCCTCCGATGTGGCCCCGATAACGGTCGCGTCAGGCGTTGCCATATCGAATCCTTGGGTCGAGGATCGCGTAGCAGATGTCGGCGGCGAGATTGCCAAGTACCGTCGCGATCCCGATGATCAGGGTGCCGCCCAGCATCACGGGGAAGTCGTGGGCCAGCGCTGATTGCCAGAACAGGTAGCCCATGCCGGGGAAGTTAAAGATCGATTCGGCGATCACCGCGCCTGCCACGATGCCTGGCAGCGACAGGCCGAGCAAGGTGATGACGGGTAGCAGCGAGTTGCGCAGTACGTGCCTGGTCAGCACGAGCCTTGGAGGCAGTCCCTTCGCGCGCGCGACCTTGATGTACTCAGAAGCCAGCACCTGGATGGCCTGGGAGCGCTGATACTGGCTGAAGCCGGCGACCGAGTTGATCGACAGGACCAGGACGGGAAGCACGAGTGCCCGCCAGTCAGAGAGCACCCCCCAGACCGAGTTGATGCCGCCGGGGAAGGTCGCGTAGAAGATGTGGAACTGCACGCAGAACACCGCGATCAGCAGGAACGCTTCCAGGAAGTCCGGCGCCGAGTAAAGCGTGAACCAGGTGCCCGCCGTGATGTCGTCGACCAAGTCGTTGTGGTGGACGGCCTGGTAGATCCCCATCGGCACGCCGATGATCAGCGCCAGCACGGTGGACAGGCCAAGGAGCAGGGCGTCCCTGGGCAGGCGCTGGGCGATCAGGGTGGCGACCGGCTGCTGGAGCTGGAAGGAGATGCCCAGGTTCCCCTGGAACAGCTGCTTCATGTAGAGGAAGAACTGGACGACCAGCGGCTTGTTCAGGCCGTAGGTGTCGTCGAAGATCGCCACGCGGGCGGGCGTGGCCTTGAGGCCAAGCACCGCCCGCGCCGCACTGCCAGGCTCCAGGTGGAGCAGGATGAACGTCAGGATCATGACGCCGATCACTACCGCCACGGCCTGGCCGAGGCGGCGGATGATGTACCAGGTCATGATCCTGGCTTGGTGTAGAACCAGACCTCAGGATTCAGGGTTCCCGAGAACGGGTTCCACGGCGTGATCCCGGCGAGGTTCTTCTTGTACACCCACAGGTTGGACGCGTTCGGCAGCCACAGGTAGGGCAGTTGCTCGGCCGTGTAGTCCTCGTAGGCGAAGAAGGCAGCCGAGCTCGAGCCGTACTCGGTCGCGTCGATCAGGCTGTTCTCCTTGGCGCTCGAGTAGCCGCCGTAGTTGCCGTAGCCGTCGGTGTTGAACTGGCCGGCCCCGTTCGGGTCGAGCGTGTACGGGTTGTAGCCGTAGTCCTGGAGCTGCCAGCTGCACGTGGACACCGGGTGCGTCTGGGCGTTGCAGTAGGCGGTCGTCGCCACGATCGTGTTGAACGGCTCTGGCTTCAAGATGATGTGCACGCCCGCCGCGGCCTCGGTGGACTGGATCGAGGCGTTCTGCTGGTCGAACGAGGCGATGCCGGAGGTGTAGAGCAGCTGGAACTGCAGCGGCTCGCCCGCCGTGATGCCCGGGCCGCAGTCGCCCGCGCCGCTGCCTGCGTGCAGGCAGGTG
>DATKFV010000029.1:0-17069 GCA_035511035.1 Streptosporangiaceae bacterium | reverse complement strand
GGGGGAAGGGGCCGCCCGGTCGCCGACGTGATGGCCAGCCTCGTGACCGAGGCCGAGGAAACCCTCGCCCGCCTCCGCGAGCTGCACTGAGCCTCAGCGCGTGGAATCTTCCGCATCTGCGCGGGGAATCTTCGCTCTGCGGTGAATCCTCATCATTTTCCGTGGTCGATTCACCGCCAAGCGATAATTCACCATCACAACGCCGAATACTCACCGCCGTAAGCGCGACAACTCACCTCTGGAAGACAATCCACCACCCAAGCCCGTGAAGATCCTCCTGCATGACAGATTTTCCCGCCAGAAGGGTCCAACGCTCGCCTCTCAGGGGCTGGTGCTGATCAGAGTCGTCTTGCCGTAGACGATCACGCCGCCTTGGACGATGTAGATCAGCGCGTAGTGCTGCACCTGACCGGTCATTTCGGTCGCCGTGGTCTGGACGTTCACGTTGTCACCGGTGGTGCGGAGACTGGCGACGGTGACGTTGGCGGTGTTGTCGAAGCCGGCCACGAATGAGTGGTAGCTCTCGCCAAGGTTGTCGCCGCCGAGTTGCCATGCTTTCGCGAAGTCACGGTCATTAATGGCGGTGAAGTAGGCCTCGACCACGGACCTGGGCGTCTTCGTCGTCCTCGTCGCCGACGTTGCCGGTGAAGTCGGGCTGGCCGTCGGGGTTGACGGGACGATGCTATGGACGACCGGCGCTGGCGGGGAAGCGACCGTGGTCAGGGTAGCCAGATGCACCGCGATGACCGCCAGGCCCACCGTCACGAGAGCGGCCGCGACGGCGATATAGACGAGACCTGCCTTCCGGCGCCGCCGGGCAGGCGGGTAGCTAGGGGCCGCCGGGTAGGCGTAGCCAGGGACGGCGTCGCCAGGGCCAGGCTGGGGACCGGTGGTACGCGTGCCGGCGGAAGCGGTCACCGTCGGGGGGTGGGCGAGCCCGGTCGTTCCCGGTGCGGCGACCGGGGCCAGCCGGTTGACCTCGGCCAGCACGTCCTCGGCGCTCGGCCGTCCGGCCGGGTTCTTGGCCAGGCAGCCCTCGATCAGCGGCCTGATCCAGGCCGGCACGGCAGCCGTGTTCGGCGCGGCGTGCACGATGCGGTAGATCAGCACGCTGGGCAGGCCCTCGCCAAAAGGGCCTTCCCCGGTCGCTGCGAACGTCAGCACCGAGCCGAGGCTGAAGATGTCCGACGGCGGCCCGACCGGCTGCCCGTCGGCCTGCTCGGGTGACATGAACCCAGGCGAGCCGATGATGCTCCCGGAGTGAGTCACGCCAGTGCCATCCAGCGCACGGGAGATGCCGAAGTCGATGATCCTCGGCCCGTCGGCGGCGAGCAGCACGTTAGACGGCTTAAGGTCACGGTGCACCACCCCGGCCGCGTGGATCGCGGCGATCCCCTCGGCGAGCCCGGCGGCGAGCCTCCGTACCGACTCCGCCGGCAGCGGCCCGTGGGCCTCGACGGTCTCCGCCAGCGAAGCCCCATCGACGTAGGCGGTCACCAGCCACGGCTCCGGGCCATCAGGATCGGCGTCGACCACGGGCGTCGTGAAGATCCCGCCGACCCGCCGCGCGGCCGCCACCTCGCGGGCGAACCGAACCCGGAAGTCGGGATTCTGCGCGAGGTCGGCCCTGATCAGCTTCACCGCGACGAGCCTGCCGCCGGGGGACTGCCCGAGGAACACGTCCCCCATGCCGCCGCTACCCAGCCGCCCGAGCAGTCGGTACCTCCCCACGCTCGCGGGATCCGCGGGCCTGAGATCCTCCACCACCCGGCCAGCGTATCGGCGGTAACGCGGTGACAGGAGACAGATAGCCCTAATGTCCGCCATGCGACTCGCATGCCACTGGCCGATAATGGAGTTCAGTTCAGTGCCGAGCGGGCGGTCTTCCTCCTAGTACGGGTCGGATGGTTCGTGGTTGATCTGCCGGGGGGTTGGTGGTTGATCTGCCGGGCGCTGACCTGGCAGCACAGCGCCCGAAGTATCCGACGTCGTGCTGGCCGCTCGCCTACGGCGGGCTGGCGGGGGAGTACGCGGTCGTGAAGAAGCCGCGGATCGGTAGGTCGAGGTTCACGTTGCTGGCGAACGTGGTGGCAAGCTGCGGGTTCGAGCCGTCGAAGCGGATCCAGACGTTATCGTCCTGGCCCGAATTCGGGTCGTAGGCGCGCAGCGTGACCTCGGTGCCGGCGGTCGAGTACGCGTAGGCGGCGACCTGGTGGTTGTTGCCGAGCAAGGCGGGGTTGGCTGACTTCTCGGTGACCACGCCGAGTGTCGCCGGGACGCCGGAGTCGATGCTCGCCTTGATCAGTGGCCACTGCTGCTCGATGGTCCGCCAGGAAACGCCCCGCTGGATGACGACCGTTCGGCCGAGCAGGTCGGTGCTAGCGTCGGCGTCGGGCAGGTTCATCCACAAGTAGTACTCGGCCACGCCGGCCGGCACATGCCAGGAGTCGATGAGCCTGCGCACGATGTACCGATACAGGGGCGTGCCCGGCGCCGGCCGCGCGACCGGCGGAACCAGTCCGGCGAGCCAGTAGTCGAGCGCGGCGTAGACCATTCCGCCGCACAACCCGTTCGCGGCGTTACCGATCCCGATTGGCCCGAGCGGGGTCTGGACCGTGACCGCCGGGGCCGACGGCCATGAGTTAGTGAACGCGAAGCCGTCGGCCGAGGGAAGGAAGCCGCTCGGCGGAAGCGTTGTATCGCCTGTCACATCGCAAGTATGCCGTCGACGGCCATCCTCAGGGGATGGCCCATTGCTGGTTGGAGCCGCCGTTGCAGTCCCAGATGTCGAGCTGGGTGCTGCTGGCGGTGTTGAAGGCGGGATCGTCGAGGCAGCGACCGGACATAACTCCCGGGCGGCCGACTGGCCAGAGTTCGCGCCGCCGAGTCATCGGCTCTGGCGGGGCGTTCCGGGATCGGGGAGCGTTCTCATCGTCTGTGGGGAGCGTCTTCTTATTGGGGACAATCGGCGTCGCTATGTGACAAAACCGGTCCCCGCAACGAGAACGCTCCCCGGCAACGCCGAAGATGCTCCCGGCAACGCCGAAAGCGCTCCCGGCAAGGCCGACAACGCTCCCGGCGACGCCGAAAGTGCGCCCGGCAACGCGAACGCTCCCCGGTCAGGCCGAAAACGCTCCTCAGTGGCCCGGCCTGCGCGTGGTGGAACGGGATGGCACGTGATGGACCGCACTATCTGTGTGAGGCTATTACCTCAGTTATAGTGCGGCCGGCATCTCGGCCGTTGCTCGCGACTAGGAGACAGCTCATGGCACTCCGCGATTCCGATGCCCGCATTTGCCCTGACGTTCGCACCGGAGGCGCAGCGTGAGCGGGGTCTGGCGTGGCCCGGCCGGTGTTGCTGGTGCCCTGCTGGCGGGGGTACTGATCGCTGCTGCGGTCCCGGCGGCGGACGGCGACGCTGCTACGGTGACGGCGCGTGGTGCCGAGAGGACGGTCCGGCTGACCGGGCCATTCACGCCGTCCTTCCTGCCAGTAAAGGTCCTTTCCTTCACCGGGCTAAGCAGCGTTTACTGCACATCGGCGGACAACTGCCTGGCGGTCGGGGCTAAGCAGGCGAACCGCAACGCCGCCGAACTCAACCAGGTGCTGAGCTGGAACGGCAGCAAGTGGCGGCTCTCCCCGGTGCCGCAGCCGGGCGGCCGGGGACACGGTGGCTTCGGCACGCTGGATTCCGTCCGGTGCCTGACGGCTCGGGATTGCTGGGCCGTCGGCTACTATGCCAAAGGCAGTGCGGACCACAATGAGGCGCTGCACTGGAACGGGACTAAATGGTCCAATATCGCGACCCCATCTCCTGATGGGACTTTCGGCGACAGCGAACTTAACGACGTGGTCTGCACCTCGCACGCTAACTGCTGGGCCGTCGGCGAGCTCGGCCCGCAAGGAGCCACGCAGAGCGAGGCCCTGCACTGGAACGGCAGGAAATGGTCGTTCGTCCTCACGCCTGACCAGCTCGGCGTGAGCACGGGCGACACGACCATCCTGAACGCCGTCCGTTGTAGCTCAGCGTCGTCATGCCTGGCCGTCGGGTACTTCGAAGCGCCCGCCACTTTCGCGACGACCAACGAGTCCCTGCGCTGGAACGGTAAGAAGTGGTCGAGGGTGAAGACCGTCGACCCGGGCGGCACGACCAGTGACTCGGCTAATGAGCTGACGGGCCTTGCCTGCAGTTCGGCGGTCAATTGCTGGGCGGCTGGCAGCATCGGAACGGTGAGCACGCAGACCTCGCTGAACGAGATCTTGCAGTGGAACGGCAAGAGATGGTTTGAGGTCCAGATTCCTGACCCGAATGGCGACGGCACTGGTGCCACTAACGCCCTTATCTGGGACACCTGCCTCTCGGCCCGCGACTGCTGGGCCGTCGGGACCGACGGGCCTGACAACTCCAGCACGGTCGACCTCCGCAACCAGGCACTGCACTGGAACGGGGCTAAATGGTCGGAAGTGAAGGTTCCTGATCCCGACGGCGCCGCCGGCGTCAACGTGCTGCTCGGAGCCCGCTGCGCGACCGCCGACAACTGCTGGGCCGTCGGCGTCCAGGAGCTATGCGGCAACCTCCTGAACGAGATCCTGCACTGGAACGGCGAGAAGTGGTTCTCCGCTGACGGCGAGATCGACGCCAGCAGGCCGGTCCCGCAGTGCCCGGAGGAGCCGCGACCCTAACCAGCGAGCAGGACGCCGAGGTGACGTAGCTGCGCGGTCGCGCCGCCGAGGGCGAACTCGTGTCGCTTGGCGGCGGCGAAGTACCTGTGCACCGGGTGGCTGACGTCGATGCCGACGCCGCCGTGGACGTGGACCGTGGTGTGCGCGACCCGGTGGCCGCCATCGGCGGCCCAGAACTTGGCGACCGTGATCTCGGACTCGGCCGGCAGGCCGTTCTCCAGCCGCCAGGCCGCCTGCCACATCGTCAGCCGCATCGCCTCGACGTCGATGTAGCCGTCCGCCAGGCGCTGGGCGACCGCCTGGAACGCGCCGATCGCGCGGCCGAACGCCTGACGGCTGCGGGCGTACTCGGCGGTCAGCTCAAGCGACCGCTCGGCCACGCCTAGCTGCAGGGCGGCCAGGCCGGTGACGGCGCGGTCAAGCAGCCAGCCGGTGGCCAGGTCGTCGGCCCCGCCGATCAGCCGCCCGACCGGGAGGTCGACGTCGAAGCTCACCTCGGCCGCGCCGGGGCCGGCGACCACCTGCTGCGGCGCCACGCTCACCCCGTCGTCGGAACGCTCGACGGCAAAGACCCCGATGCCGGCGGGCGTCGAGGCGGTCACCAGGAACAGCCCGGCCGCGGCCCCGGCCGGTACCACCGACTTGGCGCCTCGCAGCCGCCAGCCCGCTCCGGCCGGCTCCGCCTTAGTCACCGGGCTGTCCGGGTCGCCGACGCCGGGCTCGGCGAGCGCGGGCGCGATGACCAGGTCGCCGGCCGCCGCGGGAGCCGCGTAGCGGGTCACCTGCTCGGCGGAGCCGAACCTGGCGATCGTCCCGGCGCCGAGCACGATCGACTCCAGGTAGGGGACCGGCGCGATCGCCCGGCCGCACTCGACCAGGATCGAGCACTGCTCGGCCAGCCCGTAGCCATCGCCGCCCGCGGCCTCCGGCAGCGCCGCCGCCAGGATGCCCGCTCCGGCTAGGTCGGCCCAGAGCGCGGCGTCGAAGCCGAGGCCAGCGGCCTCAAGCTCGGCCAGCCGGTCGGCCGTCACCCGGTCGCTCAGGATGCGCCGGGCCAGGGCCGATAGCTCCTCCTGGGCCTGCGTCGTCGTAAAGTCCACAGCTACCCCCTCACCTCAGCGCTTGTACGGCAGGCCGAGCGCGGCCCCGGCGATGATGTCGCGCTGGATCTCGTTCGTGCCGCCGCCAAAGGTCAGGATCAGCGCCGACCGCTGCATTCGCTCGATCCGGCCGGCCAGCAGAGCGCCCGGCGAGCCCGTGCTGACCGTCGCGTCGGTGCCGAGCACCTCCATCAGCAGCCGGCAGGCCTCGATCGTCAGCTCGGTGCCATAGACCTTGGTCGCCGAGGCGGCGGCCGGGTGCAGCGACTGCCCGGCGTCGGCCTGACCGGCGACCTGCCAGTTCAGCAGCTTGAGCACTTCGGTCTTGGCGTGCACCCGCGCCAGGTTGAGCTGCACCCACTCGGCGTCGATGACCCGCTGCCCGTCGGCCCGCCTCGTATTCGCTGCCCAGTCCCGCACCTCGCGCAGGGCCGTCTGCATCGGCGCGGCCGAGGTCAGCGCGACCCGCTCGTGGTTGAGCTGGTTGGTGATCAGCGACCAGCCCTGGTTCTCGGTGCCGACCAGGTTCCCGGCCGGCACCCTGACATCGGCGTAGTAGGTGGCGCTGGTAGCTATCCCGGCGAGCGTCGGCACCGGGGTCCAGGAGAAGCCGGGAGCGTCGGTCGGCACGATGATGATCGACAGCCCCCTATGCCTGGGCGCCTGCGGGTCGGTGCGGCAGGCTAGCCAGACGTAGTCCGCGTAGCTGATCAGCGACGTCCACATCTTCTGGCCGTTGATCAGGTACTCGTCCCCGTCCCTGACCGCGCGCGTGCGCAGCGCGGCGAGGTCGGTGCCGGCCTCAGGCTCGGAGTAGCCGATCGAGAAATGCAGTTCCCCGGCGGCGATCCTGGGCAGGTAGAACGCCTTCTGCTCGTCAGTGCCGAATCGCATGATCGTCGGCCCCACGGTGTTGATCGTGAGGAACGGCACCGGCACCCCGGCCACGGCGGCCTCGTCGGTGAAGATCAGCTGGTCGGTCACGCTCGCGCCCCGGCCGCCGAACTCGGCCGGCCAGCTCAGGGTCAGCCAGCCGTCGGCGCCCAGCTGCCGCACGACGTCGCGGTAAGCGGAGCCGCCACCGTAGTCGCCATCGCCGCCGGCCAGGGCCGCCCGCCGCTGCGGCGTCATCAGCTCGGCGAAGTACGCGCGCAGCTCGGCGGCGAGCTTGTCCTGCTCCGGGGTGTAGGTCAGGTGCAATTGGCCCTCCGCGGTCCAGGTAGAACGTGTTCTAGTCTAGCCCGTGCGCCTGCGCGGCGGCAGCAGGACGCAGCTGTCGCCGAACTCGTGCCCGAGGTAGCCGGCCCGCTCGGCCTCCGCGTAAGCGGCGGCGACGAGGTCGGGCCCGGCCACCGCCCGCAGCAGGGCCAGATGGGACGCCTCCGGGTCGTGCCAGCCGGTGATGAGGCCGGTGACGACGCGGGCGAGGTGCTGCTCCCCGAGCACGAGGTCGGTCCATCCGCTGCTCGCGTGCACGGTGCCGGCCGCGTCCGTCGCGCTCTCCACCGCCCTGGTGCACGTCGTGCCGACGGCGATGACCCGGTTGCCGCTCGCCCGCGCGAGGTTGACCAGCCGCGCGGTCGGCTCGGGCACGGAGTAACGCTCAGGCAGCGGCGGCTCGCCCGCCTCAAGCGAGGCCACCCCCGCGTGCAACGTGATCGGCGCGAGCATCACCCCGGCCGACACCAGCCTCGCCACCAGGTCACCGGTGAACGGTCGCCCCGCGCTCGGCATCTCGGCACTACCAAGGCCAGCACTACCAAGGCCAGCACCGCCAAGGCCAGCACCGCCAAGGCCAGCACCGCCTGGTCCGGCCCGGCCAGGATCGCGGGAGAACACGGTCTGGTAGTCCGATAGCGGCCAGGAATCAGGGACGTAGGAGTACCTGATCGGCCGGCCGTGCCTGGCGAGGGACTCGACCACGTCATCGGTTCCCGCGATGGTCACAGCCCACATCCGCTCGCTGCCGGTCTCGGGATACCGGTGCAGCAGCGTCACCGTGATGCCACTAGCGAGCGCGATTACCTCGCCGGGCGCGGCATCGCGGACGCGCCCGTGCTCGGCGTCGCTGCCCCGCAACTCGACCAGCCAGCTGCCATCATCGAGCGGAGTCGAGAAGTCGGCCGTCACCGGTCGGCCGTCAGCCCGCCGGCCGTCCATGGCGGCGGCCATGGTCGCCGAGGTGTTGACGACGAGCAGGTCCCCGGCCGACAGGAACCTGGGCAATTCGGCGAACACGGAGTGGCGCAGCCCGTCCGGAGTCGCGGCAAGCAGCCGCACCCCGTCGCGGGCCAGGCCCCGAGCTTCCGGCGGTGCGCTCGCGACGGCCCTCATCGGGTCACCGCCAGCAGGTCGGCGGCCCGGTACCGCCCGCTCGCCGGCCGCTCATCGAGCAGCCGCAGCAGCGCAGGCACGGCGGTGACCGGGTCGGGTCGGTCGGAGATGTCCTCACCAGGGAAGGCCAGCTGGTGCATCTCCGTCCGCATGTCGCCGGGGTCAAAGGCGTAGCAGCGGAGCCGGGGCTCTTCGGCCGCCAGTACGGTGCTCAGCTGGTCAAGGGCCGCCTTCGCCGAGCCGTAACCGCCCCAGCCCGGATACGACTCGACGGCCGCGTCCGAGCTGACGTTGACGATCACGCCGCCCGCCGCCGTCAGCGGTACCGCCAGCGACTGGAAGAGCGCGAGCGGAGCTATCACGTTGGTCTCGAAGACCAGCCTGAGCTCGTCGAGCGGATAGTCGGCCAGTTGCGGCAGCGGGCTGACGCCAAGCGTGCTGGCATTGTTGACCAGCAGGTCGAGCGGGCCGAGTCGGCTCACGGCGGCCGCCAGCTCGGCACGGTGGACAGGGTCGGTGACGTCGCCGGGGATGGCGACGACGCGGGGGAGCCCGGCCGTTGCGACTGCGAGCTCGCCGGCCCGGCGGGCGTCGACGACCAGTGACCAGCCTCGCTCCACGAGCGCGTGGGTCACGGCCAGGCCGAGGCCCTTGGACCCGCCTGTGATCAAAGCGGTGGGCATGGAATCTCCTTGCTCTCGGATGCCTGTCATACTGGTAGTTGAAGTCAACTTGAAGTCAAGTCGCTGGCGGGATTCCTATGCATAGCTCAGACCTGCTGACGGTCGGCGAGATCGCCAGGCGCAGCGGTTTCGCTGAGTCCGCGGTTCGCTACTACGAAGGACTTGGGCTGCTGGCGGCGTCGCGAACCTCTGGTGGCCAGCGCCGGTTCGAGCGCAGCACGCTGCGCAGGCTCGCCTTCATCAGGGCCGCGCGCAATATCGGCCTCAGCCTCGACGAGGTCGCGGCCGCACTGGCGTCGCTGCCCGCGCAACGGACCCCGACCAGGGGTGACTGGGCGAGGCTGTCGCGAGGCTGGCGACGCCGGCTCGACGATCAGATCGACGCGCTCGTGGCCCTGCGGGACGGGCTCGACTCTTGCATCGGCTGCGGCTGCTTGTCGCTCGACCGGTGCGCGATCTCGAACCCGGCCGACACCGCCCGCGCCGGCGGCCCCGGTGCCGCCTACCTGCCGAGCGGCCTGCGCCGCGAGGGCATTCGCTGAATCAAGTTGCATATTGACAGCACTACCTGCAAAATGCTGCTATGACAGTTTCGATCACCGTCCGCGACGTGCCCGACGAGACGCGGGACGAACTCGCCGCGCGCGCCGCGATCACCGGTCGCTCGTTGCAGGAGTACCTGCGGGCGAGCCTGATCGACCTCGCTAGCCGACCGGACGTGGAGGTACTGCTTGAGCGGGTCCGCTGGCACAAGTCGGCGACGGGGTCGGCCCTGCCAGCCGCCGACATCCTGGCGCTCAAGGACGAGGACCGCAGGTAGCCGTGCCCGTCGTCGTGGTCGATGCGTCGACGGTCGTGGCCGCGCTGATCGACAGCGGTCCCGACGGCCGGTGGGCCGAGGAGATCCTCGTCGCAGGCCCGCTCGCGGCTCCGCACCTGATGCCGGCCGAGGTGGCGAACATCCTCCGCCGGGCCGCGTTGGCGGGGAGGATCTCCGCCGACGCCGCTTCCCTGGCGCACGCCGACCTGGCCCAGCTGCGGGTCGAACTGTTCCCCTACGAGCCGTTCACCGACCGGATCTGGGCGCTGCGCGCCAACGTGACGAGCTACGACGCCTGGTACGTGGCGCTGGCGGAGTTCCTCGTGTGCCCGCTGGCGACCCTGGACGCCCGGCTCGCCGGGGCACCCGGCCTGAAGTGCGAGGTTCGGTTGCCGGGGGTCCGGACCTAAGCTAGAACACGTTCTACTGTGCTTTCTGGAACACCCGGGCTTTCTGGAACACCGCTGCAGAAGGGTCGGCTATGGCTGAGGCGTTCATCATCGACGCGGTCAGGACACCGGTCGGCAAGCGCGGCGGCGGCCTCGCGGGCGCCCATCCGGCCGACCTCGGGGCGCACGTGATCTCCGCGCTGGTCGGCCGCACCGGCATCGACCCGGCCGCCGTCGATGACGTCGTCTTCGGCTGCGTCGACACGATCGGCCCGCAGGCCGGCGACATCGCCAGGACGGCCTGGCTGGCGGCCGGGCTGCCAGAGGCGGTGCCAGGGGTGACCGTGGACCGCCAGTGCGGCTCGTCGCAGCAGGCCGTCCACTTCGCCGCGCAGGCCGTGCTCAGCGGCACCGCCGACCTCGTCGTGGCCGGCGGCGTGCAGAACATGAGCCAGGTTCCCATCGCCGCCGCGATGACGGCCGGGCAGGCGCTCGGCCACGACGACCCGTTCTCCGGGTCGGAAGGCTGGCTGGCCAGGTACGGCGATCAGGAGATCTCCCAGTTCAGGGCGGCTGACCTGATCGCGGCGAAGTGGGGGATCAGCCGGGAGGAGATGGAGCGCTACGCGCTCGCCAGTCACCAGCGCGCGGTCGCGGCGATCGACGCGGGCCACTTCACGGCCGAGATCAGCCCGTACCGGGGAATCACGACCGACGAGTGCCCGCGGCGAGATACCTCGCTCGAACGGATGGCCCGGCTGGTTTCTTTGCGGCCAATAGAACAGGGCGGGCTGATCACGGCTGGCCTATCCAGCCAGCTGGCCGACGCCGCCGGGGCCCTGCTGATCGCGTCGGACCGCGCGGTCGCCGAGCACGGGCTGCGGCCACGGGCGCGGATCCGGCACATCTCCGCGCGCGGCGACGACCCGGTCATGATGCTGACCGCCCCGATCGTCGCGACCGAGCACGCGCTGCGCCGGGCTGGCCTCGCCCTCGCCGACATCGACCTGATCGAGATCAACGAGGCGTTCGCGTCGGTGGTGCTCGCCTGGCAGCAGGAGACCGGCGCCGACCTGGACCGGGTCAACGTGTCCGGCGGCGCGATCGCGCTCGGCCACCCGCTCGGCGCGACCGGCGCCCGCCTGCTCACCACGCTGCTCTACGCGCTGGAGCGCACCGGCGGCCGCCTCGGCCTGCAGACCATGTGCGAAGGCGGCGGCCAGGCCAACGTCACGATCATCGAGCGGCTGAGCTAACTACTCTCCCGTCGCGCCAGTCGCGAGCTCGCAGGCGACGTCGAGGTGCCCCAGGTGCCTGGCGTACTCCTGCATGACGTGGAACAGCACCCGTTCGAGGGTCGCGGGCGGCTTGCCGCTCCAGCGCTCGCCCGGCTGCCCGACCTCGGCGAGGTCGTGCGCCTCGATGATCGCCCGGCTCCGCGCCGCCTGCTCAGCCAGCCCGGCGACGAGGTTGTCCAGGTCCTCGCCGTCGGCCACCACCCAGCGGTCGTCGACCTGATCGCCCCACGGGTCGGGGACGGCCTCGCCATCGAAGCCCCAGACCAGCCAGCGCCGCTCCATGTAACTCAGGTGCTTGAGCAACTCGAGCGGTGTCCAGCCGGACGGAAGCCGGCTGGCGCGCAGGTCCGCCTCGGGCAACTCGCGCAGCTTGGCGACCAGCCGGGACCTGAAGTAGTCCAGGTAGGTCGCGAACACCTCGGACCGCGTGCCGATCGGCATGGTCGCCGAGGGGAACGGCACCGTCTCAGGGATCTGCTCGCTCACGTCCTCCACTCTACCGATCGGGGCCGACAGTCCCCTCATCCTTTTCGGCCCGGACATTCGCGAGTTAGCGAGGCGCGTGCGATGGTCCGTGATCATGGCGGGCTGGGTTTTTGCGGAAGTTCGCGCGGGTGGCGGTCGGCCTTTGATCGTCCGTGATCATGACTCGCCGAGGCTGGCGGAAGTTCGCGCGGGTGGCGGCCGGCCTTTGATCGTCCGTGATCATGGTTCGCCGAGGCCGGCGGAAATCGAGTGGGTGATAGGCCCTGCGATGCTCCGCCAGGACAAGCGAACATGATCACGGACGATCGTATGGGGTGGTCAGGTCGGTGAGCCGCTGACTGGCCTGGACCATGATCGCCTGGATCAGGTCCTCGCAGGAAGGCAAGTCGCTGATGACGCCGGCGACCTGCCCGGACGACATCAGCCCCAGGTCAGGCCGCCCGTCGACCATGGCGGCCTTGAGCAGCGTCGGCGTGTTGGCCGCCATCAGCACCTGCGCCCAGCTCAGCCCGGCCTCCCGCCGCATTGCCCGGCCCTGGCTGATCAGCTGACCCCAGCGCAGGCCCGACATTGACCTGAACGCGTTCGCCGCCCGCACCGACCGGGTCAGCCCGGCCAGCCGGCCCGCCCGGTCAAGCCGGTCGGTCAGCTCAGTACGCAGCACCCGATGCGGCACTCCGTCGACCTTGGTGGTCACGACCGTGCCGGTCACGTCGGCCGCCAGGTAGATCGCCTTGACCGCGTCGGCGACCGGGCTGTCGGCGGTCAGCAGGAACCTGGTCCCCATCGCGATCCCGGCCGCGCCGTAGCCGAGCGCCGCGACCAGGCCGCGCCCGTCGAAGTAGCCCCCGGCCGCGATCACCGGAACGTCGACCGCGTCCACGACCTGCGGGATCAGCAAGCTGGTGGGCACCGACCCGGTGTGCCCGCCGCCCTCGCCCCCGGTCGCGATCACGGCGTCGATGCCCCAGGCGGCGACCTTCTCGGCGTGCCGCCTGGCCCCGACCGAGGCGATCGTGAACACCCCGGCGTCTTTTAGCCGCGCGATCAGGTCCGGCTTCGGGGCCAGCGCGAACGAGGCGACCGGCACTCGCTCCTCGATGATCATCTCGATTCGCTCGCCCGCGTCGGTCGCGTCCGCCCGGACGTTCACCCCGAACGGGGCCGGTGTTCGATCTTTAACCCTTTTGATGCAAAAAAGCAGTTCCTCGGGGCTCATCGTCGCCGAGGCGATCAAGCCGAGCCCGCCAGCCGCCGAGACCGCCGTCGCGAGCCGGGCCCCGGCGACGTAGCCCATCGCCGCCTGCACGATCGGGTACCTGATGCCGAGCCGGTCGGTCAGCACGGTCCTGATCGGCGGGGCGGGCGGGCCCGGCGGGTCGGGCGGGCCTGGCCGGTCGGGCGGGCCTGGCGGCTCGGCCGCCGGGCTGCTCATCCGAGCTCCTGCGCCGCCAGCCCGTCCGGGTCGAGCCGCTCGCGGATCAGCGCCAGCTCCGCGCTGGTCGGCTCCGGGGTCACCGCCACCTCGTCGGGAATGACCAGCGGGAATCCGGTCAGCTCCTGCACCTGCTCGGGAGTGACGCCCGGGTGCACCGACCGCAGCCGCAGCCGGCGGTCCGGCGTCTGGAAGTCCAGCACGGCCTTGTCGGTGACCACGAGCCTGATCTCGTGGGCCGGGGGCGTCCGGTCGTAGCCGATCCCGCTGATCACGTCGACGTGGGTGACGAACACGCGCGGGGAGTGCCTGGGCACCCAGTAGCTGACCGGGTGGTTGATCGTGTTGCCGGGGGCGCCGCGTACCCCGAGGAGCTGAGCCTTGGGCCTGGCCCAGTCGCCGATCGCCGCGATGTTCTGGTTCCCGTACTGGTCGATCTGGGCGGCACCCATCATCATGTGCCTGCGGCCCGTCGCGACCAGCCTGAGCACGTCCCGGTACGGCATCCAGCCCTCGACGGTGCCGTCCGCGTCGACCAGCATCGCCTCGCCGTCGGTGACCAGCAAGCCGGGGGAGAACGTCAGCCGGGCCAGCCGCGCTCCGAGCGAAGGGATCAGGCCGAGCGGGCTAGCCAGGATCACCCCGTCCCCGCGCCAGGCCTGGGCGCACGCGACCACGCAGGTCTCGGCCAGCGTCGGCCCGCCGGTGCCGGTGCCGGCGTTGGCGTTGGCGCTCATGTCGGCCTCACCACGCCGCGAACAGCGTCTTGATAGGCGGCCTCGTCTCCGTCGAGGTAGGCCGAGCGGAAGGCGGCCCAGCCCTCGTCGCTGCCGGCCGCCTTCACGTACTGGGCCTGGAACGCCTCGTCCCTGTCGTAGTCCGGCACGCAACTGGTGAAGTGCGCGCCGTGCGGCGTCTCCGCAACGCCGGCCACCATCACCCGGTTGATCAGCAGCGACTGCGGCGGCCCGGCCGCGAGCAGTTCGCTCGTCGGCACGATCCGCTCGCACGACACGAATGCCTGATCGGCGGCCAGGCAGAACAAGTCATCGAAGTACGGATCGGGCCCCAGGTACTGCCCGTTCCCGCCGGCATCGGCCCGGTTCATGTGCACCAGCGCGACGTCGAGCCGCAGTGCCGGGACCGCGACCAGTTCCTCGCCGTCATCGTAAGGCGAGCGGATGGTCTTGATCTGCGGGTTGACCCGCAGCACGTCGGAGCCGAGCCCGGCCCTGGTCGGCAGGAACGGCAGCCGCTGCGTCGCCGCCAAGAGGCCGAACTGCATCATGCCCTCGTCGAGTTCGGCGAGCTCCACGGTGCCCGCCTGCCGCGCCCGCCGGTAGTGGGGCTCGAGCGGGATCGAGTCAAGCGAGACGAACCCGGCGACCACCCGCCGCACCGCCCCGGCCGCGATCAGCAGCCCCACGTCGGGCCCGCCAAAGCTCACCACGGTCAGGTCCTTGACCCCGGTCCTGGCCAGCGCGCGCACGAGCGCCATCGGCTTGCGCCGCGACGCCCAGCCCCCGATCCCGATCGTCATGCCCGAGCTGATCCGCGCGGCGACGTCCTCGACGCTCAGCACCCGGTCGGTCATCGGCCGTCCTCGCGGTCCGCGGCCTGGCGGTCCGCGGCCTGGCGGTCAACGAACGCCTGCCGGGCCCGGTCCGAGATCCCGGTCAGGTTCAGCTCGAAGGTGAACCCCTGCTCGTACCGGTAGGAGCGGCGCAGGTCGACTAGGTCGATCCCGTTCAGCGACTGCTTGGCCAGCCTGAGGATCTCGCCGTCCTTGCTGGCGATCTCGGCCGCGACCGCCCGTGCCGCCGCCCGTAGCTGGTCGGCGGGCACGACCTCGAGCACGGTCCCGTAGGCGAGCAACTGGCCCGCCGGCACGGTCCGGCACGTGTACACCATCGTCCGCATCAGCTGCTGCGGCACCAGCCGGGACAAGTGAGTCGCCGCGCCGAGCGCGCCCCGGTCCACCTCAGGCAGCCCGAACGTGGCATCCTCGCTGGCCACCACCAGGTCGGCGCTCCCGGCCAGCCCGACCCCGCCCCCCAGGCAGAACCCCTGCACCGCCGCGACCACTGGCACCGCGCACTCGTACACAGCGGCGAACGCCGCGAAGCAGCCCCGGTTCGCCCCGACCAGCGCCTCATGCCCGCTGGTCCGCTGCATCTCCTTGATGTCGACCCCGGCGCAGAACCCGCGCCCGTTCGCGGCCAGCACCACCGCCCGCACGCCCGGGTCCGCCCCGGCCGCCGTCACCGCGTCAGCCAAGTCGAACCAGCCCCGCACCGGCAGCGCGTTGACTGGCGGAAAGTCGATCACCACCGCGGCGATGCCCTCGCCGCTGCTGACCTGGATCCCCATCCGCCGCCCGCCTGTGTAGCAAACACCGGCCGTACGGTCCGCGGACTAACTCCGCGGACCGTACGGCCGCGCCAACCAAACGCTTGCTCGGCAGGCTAACACGCGACCACGAGGCGCGGGCGGCCAGAGGAGTCCGCCCCGCGCGAACCTCCGTGATCAGTGTGAACTTCGTGATCACGGTGATCTCGCCTGTCATCGTCCACCTGATCCTCCGTGATCAAGATCCGAACCGTGATCACGGACCTTCGCTGGGGTGCGTGCGTCCCCGCGATCGTCCGTGATCAGGAAGTGGACCGTGATCGCGGAGCTTCGCGGGGTGCGTGGGTTCCTGCGATCGCCCGTGATCACGGGACGGGCATGATCACGACCTCCGCGGGCTGCGTGCGGCTGTGTCGGAGTGGGCGGCAATCGTTTGCAGGGACGCGGTGGTGGCTCAGGCGACCGTGGGCGGCGGCGGCGGGGCCTGAGGCAATGGAAGGTGGCGTTAGCGGCCCGAGCTCGCGTCCGCGTTCGCTGGCGCGAAGCGGAGTCGGCCATGATCGATAACGACCGGGCCGCCTTCGGTCGCGGTCTGGAAGAGCGCCTCGTTGCTGCCGTCCTCCGGTAGCCAGATCGAGACCTCGAGCGACTCGCCGGGGTAGACCGGGTGGCTGAACCGCCCGGACATGGCGAGGAACCTGGCCGGGTCGGATCCGCAGACGGCGTGCAGCAGCGCCCGGCCAGTCACGCCATAGGTGCACAGGCCGTGCAGGATCGGCCGGTCGAAGCCGCCACGGGCAGCGAACATGGGATCGACGTGCAGCGGGTTGCGGTCGCCGGACAGCCGGTAGATCAACGCCTGCTCGGGCCTGGTCGGATAGGTCACCACGTAGTCGGGCGTCCGGTGCGGCCCGGCCCAGTCGTCGCGCGGTCCCCGGTCCCCGCCGAAGCCGCCCTGGCCCCTGATGAACGCGCTGCTCCTGGCCGTCACCAAGGGCTCGCCGGTGGCGGCGTCCACGGCCACGGTCTGAGTCGCCACGAGTGCACCAGAGCCCTTGTCGTAGATCCCGGTCACCGTGGCCGTGGCCGTGGCCGTGCCTTCAACTGGCAGCAGCCGATGCAACTCAAAGGCCTGCTCGGCGTGCACTAGCATGGCCCGGTCGAAGTCGCCGAAGCCGCGGCTGGCCGGTGCCTGCGAGATCAGCACCCCGTAGGTCGGCAGCACCTGCTGGGTGACGCCTTCGGAGTTCTCGGTGGTGAACTCGAGCTCCCTCAGCGGTTCACCGAGCCCGGCCCCGACACCGACCGCGTACAAGAGCGCGTCCTTCGAGGTCCATGACCGCTGCACTGGCTCGCCAGCTACCCCGATCACGCTGTGGTCGAGCGGCATGATGACCTCCAGCCAGGTGGTGTTATTTGCATAGAATGCCGTTCTAGAATTACCAGTTAGCCGGGCTTCGGGTCAACGTAGCCGGCCGAGGCCAGCCTGCCG
>DATKFV010000028.1:0-75727 GCA_035511035.1 Streptosporangiaceae bacterium | reverse complement strand
CCGATTCATCTCGGTGTGGGACAAGCAATGGCGGTAGCTACGCACAGTGACCGCCATTCGCCATATCAGCCCCGATATTTTGTGAATTAGCTGCTGTGCCGCCGCCGTCGCCGAACAACTCGTTCCCGGCTTCAGCCGATGCTCATCACTTTGCTCAGCACCGCCTAGCCGAGCCGCTAACCTTTTGCCGACACCCCGCCAGAATGGTTAATCTGCGCCCCTTTAGAACCCGGCAGGCCGGACAAAGACGGGAGTCCAGATTCGGCAGGGCTGTATTGGCGCAAGGTCGTTCATTTGCTCGGTTAGGCACTGTGCTGAGCAGGCTGCGGCCTGGCGCGGTTAGTCGGTGGCTGTGCGGGCGCGGTCGAGGACGCCGGCGGTGGACCCGACGTACATGTCCAGGGTGATGCGGTAGTTGGAGCGGCCGGCCATCCGGGACACGTCGGTGACGTCGAGCTTCCAGGTGAACAAAGGCGGTGGTGCAGAACACATGCCGCAGGCTGTGCCACGTCCACCGGCCGCCGCCGTCACCGTCGCGCCAGCCGGCGGCCTGGTAGGCGCGCTTGAGGACGTTGCGCTGGAAGTTGGAGGACCGCCAGTGCTTTCCCGTGGGCGAGCGGCCCTGCCGGACGCCGGTTGCGGGGATTTTGCGGGGACTTGAAGATAGCGGCCTGCGCCTGCGCCTGCGCCATGCGGATCTTCCTCTTCCTGCGTTTCCGCAGGCAGGAGGGCTGACGCTTACGACTTTCGGAGCTCCCGCGATAGGACTCGAACCTATAACCTGCCGGTTAACAGCCGGACGCTCTGCCGATTGAGCTACGCGGGACCGTGCGGCGCGAGCCGCGGGCACAAGGCTAGCGTACTCGCCACGTTACCTGTGCCCGTCAGACGACCGCGATGATCGCGCGCGCATAACAATCTCGGCTCCGGGCATTAGAGCGAGAGCCAAATGCCGCGTCAGGCTAGGCGGACTACGTGGGGTCCGCGCTGACACGGCGCACAGAGGCGAGAGAAGGCACAGATGCGCTTGTATCGGATCAGTTTCCTCGGCGGCCTGGCGATCGGGTACGTGCTCGGGGCCCAGGCGGGCCGGGAGCGCTACGAGCAGCTGAAGCAGCTGGCGAAGAAAGCCACCGAGAGCCCGGCCATGCAGCAGACCGCAGGCGCCTTGCAGGCTCAGGCGACCGCGACGGCCAAGTCAGCGCGAGAGCTGGCCGCCAACGGCGTGCGCAAGGGCGCGGCGAAGGTGACGGGCAAGCACTCGGGCTCGGACGGAGCGGACGGGGCGGACGAGACGGACGCCTCGACATCGGGCAACGGTGCCCGCCCTTTCGTGCCAGCGAACGGTGAATTCGGCCAGCACGGCCCGCTCTGAACGCCCACAAGGGTCGCTTGCGACAAGGCCGGGGCTGCTCGCCGCCGGGCCAGGACTGACCCGGCCGCGAGCACTTCTCCGTGATCACGGATGATCCGCGATCACGGACGATCAGTTGGACGATCACGCTTCGAATGCCCGTGATCACGGAACTCCCGTGATCACGGAAAGTGGGAGGGGCCGCCGCCCGCGCCGGCGGCGCTCCTGGCAGAATCAGGTTGCCAGGTACTCCCGAAGCATCTGGGCCCGACCCGGATGCCTGAGCTTGATCAGGGTCTTTGACTCGATCTGCCGGATCCGCTCCCTGGTGACGCCGAAGTCCCTGCCGACCTCTTCAAGGGTGCGCGGGTGACCGTCGATCAGGCCGAACCGCAGCTGGATCACGCGCTGCTCGCGCGGCGACAGGGTATCGAGCACCTGCTCGAGCTGGTCCTGCAGCATCATGAAGGCGGCTGCCTCGATCGGCACGACGGCGTCGGCGTCCTCGATGAAGTCACCGAGGTCGGAGTCCTCCTCGCCGATCGGCGCCTGGAGGGACACCGGCTCCTGCGCGATGCGCTGGATCTCCGCGACCCGGTCCGGCGGCATGCCCATCTCGACCGCCACCTCGGCGGGCGTGGGCTCGCGGCCGAGATCCTGGTGCAGCTGGCGCTGGACCCGAGCCATCTTGTTGATGGTCTCGACCATGTGGACGGGGATCCTGATCGTGCGGGCCTGGTCGGCGATCGCGCGGGTGATGGCCTGCCTGATCCACCAGGTCGCGTAGGTCGAGAACTTGTAGCCCTTGGTGTAGTCGAACTTCTCCACGGCCCTGATCAGGCCCAGGTTGCCTTCCTGGATCAGGTCGAGGAAGACCATGCCGCGACCGATGTACCGCTTGGCGATGGAGACGACGAGGCGCAGGTTGGCCTCGATGAGGCGCTGCCGGGCGCGGCTGCCATCGTCGGCGATCAGGCCGAGCTCGCACTGGCTCGGACCGTCGCCCTGCCCCTGCGCCCCGCTGTCCGCCTGGCCGGCGCTCAGCATTTCCTGGGCGAACAACCCGGCCTCGATGGCCTTGGCCAGCTCCACCTCGTCGTGGGCGGTCAGCAGCGGCACCTTGCCGATCTCGCGCAGGTAGATGCGCACCAGGTCGCTCGTGCCTGCCCGCCGGGCCCGGTCAGCTCCGGGTGACTGGCGTTCATCCTGGTCGTCGGAGGCGGTATCGGTGATCTCGACTCCATCCTCGGCGAGCAGCCGCAGGATGTCGTCGATGGCATCGGGCAGGAGTTCGGAGCGTTCGAAGGCAGCGTTGAGGTCAGCCAGCGCGACCGACCCCGCTTCCCTGGCGCGGACGATGAGATCGGTGACCTGATCCGCCGTTGGAGCAAGCGCAGATGTCATGGACAACAGTGTGCGTCAGTTACGCTCTGTCGCGAGATTAGAAAATTGTCACCTCGCAGCTAGTTTGAAGATCGGCCTGACCAGGTACGACCGCGATTCCAGCGGTAACACTGGGGCTCCAGCGGTAACACTGGGGCTCCAGCGGTAACACTGAGGCATGGCCGATGACGCTCAGGAACCACCCATGTGCTCGATGAGCCACTTGCGCCGCTGCTCGAGCGCGACGAGGTCGCCGAACGTGCGGTTGTACTCGGTCTCCTCGGTGACCGGGTTCATCCGCTGCAGCCGCGCCTTCACCTGGGCTATCCGCCGGGAGACGTCGAGTTCCTCGAGCCTGGTGAGCACGTACTCGGCGTAGCGCTCGTCAGGCTCGCCGCTCTCCCCCGGCGCCTCGACCGGCTCGACGGCGAGCCTGGTGAGGAACTTCCTGGCGCCATCGTGCGGGGCCGACGCCAGCAGCAACCCGACCCACTCCTGCGGCTGCCCGGCGGCCGCCACCCCGCCGCACTCGGCGATGAGGTCACGGGCGGCCCGGTGCGCGGCCGCGATGAAAACCTCGGAGCCGAGCCCGTCGAAGGACGGGCCGAGCAGGCCGGGACGCTGCACGGCCAGCTTCAGCGCCTGGCGCTCCAGGTTGATCACAGGGTCGTGCGGATCGTACCCAGCCGGTTCTGGCCCGCGCTGGGCCGAAGCGCCCTGAGCGCCGCCATGGCCCTGTCCCGAGCCATCGCGGCGCCCGTTCTCGCGCCCGCCCTGCGACCGGCCCCCCCGATCACCACGATCGCCCCGATCACCGCGATCACCCCGATCGCCCCTGGCGGCCCTGGATACCTCCGAGCTCCCTGACCCGTCCCTGATGTACGTGCCGATCCGGTTGAGCACAAGCTCCTCGTCCATCAAGCCAAGCCACCGGTCCACCTTGACCGCGTAGACCTTGCGCAGCGCGACGTCCTTGATGCTGGCGACGATCTTCGCGGCCGCGTCGAGCGCGTGGATCCGGCCCTCGGCCGAGTCCAGGTCGTAGTCGCTCATCGCGCTGCGGACGGCGAACTCATACAGCGGAACCCGGCTGGCGACCAGGTCGCGCACCGCCGCGTCGCCTTCCTTGACCCGCAAGTCGCACGGGTCCATGCCGTCGGGCTGAACGGCGATGAAGGTCTGCGTCTTGAATTTCTCCTCCATGCCGAAGGCACGCAACGCGGCCCGGCGCCCGGCCGCGTCGCCGTCGAAGGTGAAGATGACCTCGCCCCAGAGCTGGCCATCGTCCATGATCAGCCGCCGCAGGATCGCGATGTGGCCCTCGCCGAACGAGGTGCCGCTCGTCGCCACCGCGGTCGTGAGCCCCGCCAGGTGACAGGCCATCACGTCGGTGTAGCCCTCGACGATGACGGCCTGCCGCCGCTGCGCTATGTCGCGCTTGGCCAGGTCGGCGCCGTACAGGACGGAGCCCTTCTTGAAGATCGGGGTCTCGGGGGTGTTCAGGTACTTGGGGCCGTTGTCGTCAGCGGCGAGCTTGCGGGCGCCGAACGCGATCACGTCACCGGACAAGTCCCTGATCGGCCAGATCAGCCGGCCGCGGAACTTGTCGGTCAGGCCGTGCCTGCCCTGGCCCGCCAGACCCCCGGCGAGCAGCTCCGCCTCGGTGAAACCACGCCCGCGCAGGTGCCGGGTGGTGACCTCCCAGTCGTCGGGCGCGTAGCCGACCCCGAAAGGCTGGGCGTCGGCCAGCTCGAACCCTCGGGCCGACAGGAAGTCCCTGGCGAGGCCGGCCGCCGGGGTCAGCAACTGCTCGGCGTAGAAGTCGGCGGCGGCCCGGTGGGCCGCGATCAGCCTGCGCCGCCTCGACTGCTCCTGGCCGGGAACCTGCCCGCCCTGCTCGTAGCGAAGCTCGATGCCCGCGCGGGCCGCGAGGCGCTCGACCGATTCGGTGAAGTCGAGATTGTCGATCTTGCGGACGAACGCGATGACGTCGCCGCCCTCGGCGCACGAGAAGCAGTACCACAGCCCCCGGGCCGGGGTCACGTTGAACGAGGGCGTCTTCTCCTCGTGGAACGGGCACAGGCCCTTGAGCGACCCGCCGCCCGCGCTGCGCAGCTGCAAGTACTCGCCGACCACCTCGGCGATCGGCGATCGGCTACGGACGAGCTGCAAATCCTCGTCGCGGATCCGGCCTGGCACGCGCACCTCCCGATCGTCGCGATCGCGGCCGCCGTCCTGATGGCCGGCGTCCCCCAGAGGGATGCACAGAAGCCTGCACAGAGGGCTGCCGCGAGTCTAGCTCCGAGGCTGCCTGGGCGGCCCTGATAATGTCGCGGGCGTGTCCAGCTTTCTCGTGCTCTGGGATGTCGACTTCACCCTTGTGAACACTCGGGGGGTAGGGATTCATCTCTACCAGCTCGCGTTCGATGACTTGTACGGCCGGGAACTGCCGGCCGAGGCCGCCAAGGCGAACATGGCCGGCCGCACCGATCGCGCGATCGCCCTTGACGTGCTCGCGCTGGCCGGCGTCCCCGATCCGCCCGCCGAGGTCGTCAAGTTCGAGGCCGCGCTGAGCCGGCTGGCGCCCAGCGTGACTGAGCTGGTCGTGACGAACGGCAACGCGATGCCGGGAGCAGCGGCGGCGCTCGGCGCCCTCACCAGCCGGTCAGCGACCCAGTCCCTGCTGACCGGCAACGTGCGGGCGATGGCCCAGGTCAAGCTGGCGCCTTTCGGCCTGCTCGAGCACCTCGACCTGGAGATCGGCGCCTACGGCGACGAGAGCGCGGTCAGGTCCGACCTGGTGCACATCGCGAGGGGCCGGGCCACCTCCACCTACTGGAAGAACTTCAGCGGCGAGGCCACCGTCCTGATCGGCGACACCCCGCTGGACGTGGAGGCGGCCAAGGCGACCGGCGCCCGCGCGGTCGGCGTCGCCACCGGCCGCTACTCCGAGGCCGAGCTCGCTGACGCCGGCGCCCACGCCGTCCTGCCCGACCTCACCGACACCGACCAGGTCGTAGCCGCGGTCCTGGGGCCCGGCTAAGCCCTTACCAGCCGCGGCCGGCGTAGCGCTCCTGCGGAGCGAGCGTGTCCAGGTTGATGCCGACCATCGCCTCGCCGAGGCCGCGCGAGACCTTGGCGATGACGCCGGGGTCGTCGAAGAACGTGGTCGCCTTCACGATGGCGGCGGCCCGCGCGGCCGGGTCGCCTGACTTGAAGATGCCGGAGCCGACGAAGACGCCATCCGCGCCGAGCTGCATCATCATCGCGGCGTCGGCCGGGGTCGCGATCCCGCCCGCGGTGAACAGCACTACTGGCAGCTGGCCGGCGCCCGCGACCTCGGCGACCAGCTCATAGGGTGCCTGCAGGTCCTTGGCCGCCGAGAACAGCTCATCGGCCGACAAGGTGGACAGCCGGCGGATCTCACCCCTGATGTTGCGCATGTGCCTGGTCGCCTCGACGACGTTGCCGGTGCCAGCCTCGCCCTTTGACCTGATCATCGCGGCGCCCTCGGTGATCCGGCGGAGCGCCTCGCCGAGGTTGGTGGCACCGCAGACGAACGGCACCGTGAACCCCCACTTGTCTACGTGGTGCGCCTCGTCGGCCGGGGTCAGCACCTCGGACTCGTCGATGTAGTCGACCCCGATCGCCTGCAGCACCTGCGCCTCGGCGAAGTGCCCGATCCGGCACTTGGCCATCACCGGGATCGAGACCGCCGCGATGATCCCGTCGATCATGTCGGGGTCGCTCATCCGCGCCACGCCGCCCTGCGCCCTGATGTCGGCGGGCACCCGCTCGAGGGCCATGACCGCGACGGCGCCGGCGTCCTCGGCGATCTTCGCCTGCTCGGCGGTGACGACGTCCATGATCACGCCGCCCTTGAGCATGTCGGCCATGCCGCGCTTGACTCGCTGGGTACCAGTGGTACCGGTAGCCGGCGCCGCTTGCGCGCCGCTCTCGTGACTGCGGTGACTGCTGGTGCTTCCGGGGGCGTCATGGACTGACACAAGATCTTCCTTACCTCGCGGCTTACTGCTGAATGAGTGCGATACCTGACAACATCCATGGTAGGGCAGGTGGCTGTACGCCGGTTCAGCCTGCCAGGTGCGGCATGTCCGATGCCTGCTCGTCCAGCTCACTGGCGGTCAGCATGTCGTCGATCTCGAAGAACTCCGGCATCGGGGCGCCACCGGCCAGCCGCAGCACCCGCACCAGCCAGCGCCGCCTGGCCGCGATCGTGGTCGCGACCGCGTCGTTGTAGAACTTGCGGGCCAGGAAGACCTGGTGGGCCGTGGATTCAAGCTCTTCGAGCAGCTCGTCGGCCCCGGCCCGATCCTGCACGGCCACGAACGAGCGGAAGTCCGGCTGCTGCAGCACGGTCCGCAGGGTCCGGGTCAGCTCGCTCTCGGCCAGTTCCCGCCCTTGCGTCGTGGACCTGGCACTGTGCGCGTGCTCAGCCAGCAACAGGCTCGTCGCCGGGTCGAGCAGCCCCGAGGCGGCCAGCTCGAGCGCCACCGAGCTGCGCCGGACCAGCGCAGCGTCGAGCGAGGCCCGGGCGGTCTCCAGCCTGGTGTGCAGCCGGTCAAGTCGTCCGGCCCGCCAGGACACGTACACGCCCATCATCGCCACCGCGACCAGGATCAGCGCGCTGACCAGCGGCGTCATGACGCGCTCTCGGCCGGGAGCACGGCCGCGTAGACCTTGACCACGTCCCGCGCGATCTTGGGCCAGTCGTAGTCACGGACCGCCGCCGAGGCCGCGGCCGACAAGGTGGCCCGCTTGCTGGGGTCGTCGAGCAGCCGCCCGATCGCGGCGGCGAGGTCGTCGGCGTTCCCGTTGTCGAACAGCTCGCCGGCCCGCCCGCCGCGCAGCACCCGCCGGAACGCGTCCAGGTCGCTGGCCACGATCGGCGCGCCCGCGGCCATCGCCTCGGCGAGCACGATCCCGAAGCTCTCGCCCCCAGTGTTCGGCGCGCAGAACACGTCGACCGAGTGGTACACCTGCACCTTGACCGACTCGCTGACCTGCCCCAGCAGCACGACCCTGTCCCGCAGCGCGGACGGCACCCGGCCGGCCACCTCGACCATGTCACCGGGCCCCGCGATCAGCAAGCGAACTCCTGGCCTGGCGCTGCCCACCTTTTCAAAAGCCTTGAGCAGCAAAGGAAGACCCTTCCTGGGCTCGTCCATGCGGCCAAGGAAGCCAATGGCTCCCCCATCCCCCGGCCAGCCCGCGAGCGGCTCGGCCTTCTCGTAGCGGCTGATCGTCACGCCATTGGGAATCAGCACGGCGTCGCCGCCGAGGTGCCTGACCAGGGTGCTGCGCGCGGCCTCGGACACCGCGATCCAGCCGCTGATCTTCTCCAGCGCCGTGCGCAGCATCGGCTCGGCCGCGTGCATCATCCGTGAGCGCGTGGTCGCGCCGTGCACGGTCGCCACGATCGGGATGTCGGCGACCCAGCAGGCGAGGAGTGACAGGCTGGGCGCGGCGGGCTCATGCACGTGCAACAGGTCGAAATCGCCTTCCTTGACCCAGCGGCGCACCCGGTTCGCCGACAGCGGGCCGAACGCGAGCCTCGCCACCGCCCCGTTGTAGGGCACGGCCACGGCCCGGCCGGCCGCGACCACGTACGGCGGCAGCGCCGCTTCCTCGTCGGCCGGCGAGATGACCGAGACCTGGTGGCCGAGGTCGATCAGGGCCTCAGCCAGGTCCCTGATGTGCTCCTGCACGCCACCGGGCACGTCCCAGGAGTACGGGCAGACCAGTCCGACCCTCACGGCGACTCACCTCCTGGCGGCCCGTCGCTCCCCGCTTCCTCCGCCGGCGCGACCGCCGTCGCGCTCGGGCCAGCCTCACTCGGGTGCGCACCGCCACCGTCGGCGACCCCGTTGCCGTTGCGCTCGGCGGCCCGCTGCCGCGCCTGGAGCCTGGCCCTGGCCGTGGCCAGCCGCTGCGGATCGAGGTCATTGATGAACACCCGCTGCAGCATGTGCCAGTCGGCCGGGTGCCGCCTGATGCCTTCCTCGAAGACCTTCGCGACCTGCTGGGTCATCGCGCTGGCCTGCTGCCACCGGTCGCCATCGGCAGGCACGGGGATCTCAGGGTGGACGTAGACCCCCCAGCCGTCGCCGTCGAACCACAGCGTGGCCGGCATCAGGGCGGCACCGGTCTGCACGGCCAGGGCCGCCGATCCGCCCATCATGAGCGCCTTCTCGCCGAAGAACTCGACCTCGACACCGCCGCCGGTGACGTCGCGATCCGACGGCAACGCGACCAGCTTGCCGGTCCGCAGCCGCCGGGCGAGCACCCCGAACGGGCTGGCACCGCCGGAGGCGGGCAGTACCTCCATGCCCAGTCCCTCGCGGAAGGCGAAGAACCGCTCGTACACCGACTCGGGCTCGAGCCGCTCCATGACCGTGGTGAACGAGCCTGCTCCCTTGGCGATGATCCACACGGCCGCCTGGTCCCAGTTGCCCATGTGCGGGAGCGGGCAGACGACCCCGCGACCAGCGGCCAGGTTGGCGATCATCTCGTCGACCGCGCCATGCTCTGACATCTCTTTGGCTATCCGGTCCTTGTCCATGACCGGCAGCCGGAAGATCTCCAGCCAATAGCGGGCGTAGGACCGCATCGCCGCCCTGGAGACCTCCCGCAGTTCATGCCCGCTGGCGTCAGGGCCGAGCACCCGGAGCAGGTTGCCTTCGAGCACTCGCACGCTCGGGCCCTGCCGCCGCCAGGCGATGTCAGCGACGAAGCGGAACGCGGCCGCGGCCCACGGCTCAGGTACCTTGCACAGCGCCGACCAGCCGAGTGCGTAGGCGACCCCGGTGAGCCTGGCCTTCATTCCCGGCAACTTGCATACCTCCGACTTCGCGCGAGCCCTGCCAGGCCCGCTGCTAGGTGACCGCGCTGCGGTGCGTCGGCGCACCGCCTGCTGGCGCACCGCCCGTTGGCGCACCGCCCGACGCGGAAGCGCCGGGGGACGCCGTGGCCCTGCGCACCGCATATACCCGCTGGCCGAAGGTGATCGCGCTGAGGACAGCGAGAATCCATAGGCCAATAGAAAGGACATACGGTACGCCAAGTCCAGCCAGCCCGATGGCGACTAGCCCGATGATCAGCCGCTCGGCCCGCTCGGCGATTCCGACGTCGCACTTGATCCCGAGTCCCTCGGCCCGCGCCTTCGCGTACGACACCAGCAAGCCTGCGACCAGGCAGAATAGCGCGACCCCGGCCAGCAGCCGGTCATGCCCTCCGGTCGCGAGCCAGATCGCGATGCCGCCGAAGACGCTGGCGTCGCCAATGCGGTCAAGCGTCGAGTCGAGGAAAGCGCCGAATTTCCCTGTACTGCCCTGAATTCGCGCGAGCGTGCCGTCGAGCATGTCAGTGAGCACGAAGCCGGTGCAGACCATGCAGCCGGCGAAGAGATGGCCGGTCGGGAACAGGGTTAGCGCGCCCGCGGCCATGCCAACGGCCCCGAGCACGGTCAGCATGTTCGGGGTCACGGGCGTGCGGGCCAGCGCCTTGCCGACCGGCGTGAGCAGGCGGCCCAGGCCTGGCCTCAGTGCTTTCAGCATGTCCGTTTGATCTTACTGGCCGCCAATAGCCGGTGTTCCTAACCCTCGCCGGGGTTCTCTGGCCCGCGCCGGTTCCGCCAGCCCGCGCCGCGGTTCCCCAGCCCGCGCCGCGAGGCCCTGCGATCCGGGCCCGCCACGGCGCGACTGATTGCCCGGGGGGGCTTGTGATGATCACGCCATGGGTAAAGGCTGGCAGCAGCAGCAGCCACGTGAACACAAGGAGGCGGTGGTATGGCGGACAAGGCAACAGCGGGCGCCGCGGGCAGGGCGCCGGTGGCCGGCCAGCCCGAAAGCGTGCGAAACGTCGTGCTGGTCGGCCACTCCGGAGCTGGGAAGACGACTTTGGTGGAGGCGCTGCTCGTCGCCACAGGCGCGATCCAGCGGGCCGGCCGGGTCGAGGACGGCACGACCGTCAGCGACTTCGACGAGGTCGAGATCCGGCAGCAGCGATCAGTCAACCTCACCTTGGCGCCGTTCTCGCACGCGGGCATCAAGGTCAACCTGCTCGACACGCCTGGGTACGCCGACTTCATCGGCGACCTGCGAGCCGGGCTGCGCGCGGCCGACGCCGCGCTGTTCACGGTATCGGCCGCCGACGGCGTCGACGGCCTCACGGCCATGCTGTGGGACGAGTGCGCCGTGTCAGGAACCCCGCGCGCGGTCGTGATCACCAAGCTCGACCATCAGCGCGGCAGCTTCGACGACGCGATCGCCGCCTGCCGGGCCGCGTTCGGCAACGCGGTGTCACCGCTCTACCTCCCGGTCGGCGATGGCCAGGGAACCGTGAACGGGCTGATCGGGCTGCTGTCCGAGCAGTACTTCGAGTACGCGGGCGGCAAGCGCACCGAGCGCGACCCCGACGCCGGCGACCTTGACCGGCTCGCGGAGGCACGCGGCGAGCTGATCGAGTCGATCATCGAGGAAAGCGAAGACGAGAGCCTCATGGACAGGTACCTGTCCGGCGAGGTGATCGATCAGAAGGTGCTGATCGATGACCTGGAAAAGGCAGTCGCCCGCGGCAGCTTCTATCCCGTGATCCCGATCGCGGCCCAGCAGGGCGTGGGCCTGACCGAGCTGCTCGAGCTGATCACCCAGGCCTTCCCGGCCCCGTCCGAGCACCCGATCCCGGCCGTGACCACGCCTGACGGCAAGCCGGTCAGCGGGATCAAGGCGGACCCGGCCGGTCCGCTGCTCGCCGAGGTGGTCAAGACCACCTCCGACCCCTACGTCGGCCGGATCAGCCTGGTGCGGGTGTTCTCAGGCACGCTGCGCCCCGATGTCACCGTGCACGTGTCCGGCCATGGCCGGGCCGCGAGCGGGCATCCCGATCACGACGACGACGAGCGGATCGGCGCGCTGACCTCGCCGCTGGGCAAGACCCAGCGCGGCATCGCGTCCTGCTCGGCCGGCGACATCTGCGCGGTCGCGAAGCTCACCGGTGCCGAGACCGGCGACACGCTGTCGGACAAGGAGACTCCGCTGCTGATGGAGTCGTGGACGATTCCCGAGCCGCTGCTGCCGGTCGCGATCGTGGCCAAGTCCAAGGCCGACGAGGACAAGATGTCCCAGGCCCTGGCCCGGCTGGTCGCCGAGGACTCGACGCTGCGGCTCGAGAACAACGCCGAGACCCACCAGCTGGTGCTCTGGTGCATGGGCGAGGCCCACTCCGACCTGCTGCTCGACCGGCTGTCCAGCCGGTACGGGGTCGCGGTCGAGACGGTGCCGCTGCGGGTGCCGCTGCGGGAGACGGTCGCAGGCAAGGCCCAGGGCCTTGGCCGCAACGTCAAGCAGACCGGAGGGCACGGCGAGTTCGCCATCTGCCACATCGAGCTAGAGCCGCTCCCGTCCGGCAGCGGGCTCGAGTTCGTCGACAAGATCGTCGGCGGCGTGGTGCCGAGGCAGTTCATCCCCTCGGTGGAAAAGGGCGTCCGCAGCCAGATGGACCAGGGCGTCGTCGCCGGGTACCCGATGGTCGACATCAAGGTCACGCTCTACGACGGCAAGGCGCACTCGGTCGACTCCTCTGACATGGCGTTCCAGAAGGCGGGCCGGGCGGCCCTGCGAGACGCGGCCGACAAGGCCCAGCCGCAGTTGCTCGAGCCCGTCGACGAGGTCTCGGTGCTGATCGCCGACGACTACGTCGGCGCCGTCATGTCCGACCTGTCGTCCCGGCGCGGCCGGGTTCTCGGCACCGAGCCGGTCGCAGGCGGCCGGACCCTGGTCAAGGCCGAGATCCCCGAGCTCGAGCTGGTCAGGTACTCGATCGACCTGCGGTCGATCTCCCAGGGAACCGGCTCGTTCTCGCGCTCCTACCTGCGCTACGAGCCGTTGCCCTCGCACCTGGCCGACAAGGTGACCGCCGAGTCCAAGCAGAGCTGAGTCCGGCCGTCGGTCAGTGAGTGCGCAAGTCGGGTGGCTCTGCGCACCCACTGACCGACCCAGCCCAGCACTACGCGACAAGCGCCCGGTCCGCACCTGCCCGAACAGAGGGCCTCAAACTACCCCTTAGGGCGCCCTCAGCGTATAAAGCGCCCGTCACCCCACCAGGCGGGGCGGGATCTCACCCACCCACGACTAGCCGCGCCGAGCCCTCCAGCCACAACAACCGATGTCCCCTGTTGCTGTGACCGCCCGTCCCCGGCCTGTGGGCGCAGACTCTTCCCCGCCTCCGCGGAGGATCTTCTTATCGCGGAGACTTGTCGGCGGCCACGGGGAGAGTTCTCGGCGGCCGGGAAAGATCTTGGTATCGCTCCGGAACATGGACAGGTGAAAATACCACGATAATCCCCCCAGCCCCGACAATTCTCCGCGAACACGCCCGGAACCATGATCCCGGAGACTCCGGGCGGGCGACGGTGCCTTAACGGCGAGCCGGGTACCCCGCCGACTGCCCGTGATCATGCTCGGCAGCGCAGCGACGGAACTTCGCGCGGATGATCACGCGCCGGCCGTCCGTGATCATGGAGAATCCATGATCACGGACGTTCCCATGGCCCATGACTTGCGGCAACGAGCCCGATGCAGGTACAGGTGAGCCGGGAGTTGACCCAAATCGGATCCGCGTGGTTCGTCAGCCGCGGCCCAGTGATTGCCGCGCGACGGCGTAGGCCTGGTCGGCGGAGCCGACCAGGCTGGTGATGTTCAGCTTCGCGAACCAGCCGCGCTGGCGGCGGGTGTGCCGGCGGATTCGCTCGACTACCAGGTCGCCGGCTTCCGCGCGCTCGGCTTCGGTCAGGCTCGTGACCGGCTTGCCTCGTTCCAGCGCCAGCTCGAAGAACTCGCGGTAGCCGTGCGTGTGCAGCACCTGGTTCTGACTGTCCCGGCCGTGCCGTCGCAGCTGAGCGTCGAGGTCGTACCTGGCGTTCAGGTCGGCGATCTCGCCGAGCAGCCCGCGCCTGAGCTGCTCAGCGAACGTGGCCGCGACGCTCCGGTCGACGGCGCGCGGGCCGGGATCGACCCCGAGGAGGACCGGCGGGGGTCCGCCGGCGCCGCGCACCGGGCCGCCATCCACCGGGCCACCGCGCGACCCGGCGAGCACCCCGGCCAGCGCGTTGATCACCGCCTCATAGTTGTTCGGGTGCACCCGGGCGGCGGCGTCCTGGTTCAGCCGCCTCAGCATCGCGTAGGCGTCGGCGGCCATGGAGCGAGGGAAGTCCCGGCGCAGCGCCGCCCTGGCGGCACCCGCCTCGTCGACCTGCCAGCCGCCGAGCAGGGCGCTGACGTAGACGCCGGTGCCGCCGACGACGAACGGCACCGCGCCAGCCGCGAACGCGCTCGCGATGTACTCGCGGGCCAGCCGCGCGTAGTCCTCGAGCTCAAGCTTCCTGGCCGGCTCGGTGACGTCGATCAGCTCGTGCCTGATGCCGCGCATCTGCGCGGTCGTCGTCTTGCTGGTCCCGATGTCCATGTACCGGTACACCTGGCGCGAGTCCGCCGAGATCACGACGACCTTACGGCCGAGCTCACGTTCGATCCGCACCGCCACCTCGACCGCGAGCGCGGTCTTGCCCGCCGACGTGGGCCCGTACAGCGCCAGCAGGCGGCCGCTCCCGCCCTTGGGCATCGCGACGACCTCCCAGCCAGTGAGCCAACCGATCCCAGGCGGCAATTGTGCCACCCGTCCACTGTGCCACCCGTCCACCACTCAGGCGCTCAGCGGCGATCGAACGCCCACAGGCTCGCCGGGGTGCCGAGCAGCCTCAGCTTGACCCGGTCCGTCCGCGTGAGCCGGGCCGGGACGGCGGCGGCGGGCAGGTCAGGCGCCAGCAGCACGACCCGGCCGCCGGGACGCACCACCCGCGTGATCTCGCTCACGGCCTGGCTGAGCCAGGAAGTCATCTCGCCGGGCACGGTGAACTGCTGGCCGAACGGCAGGTTCGAGACGCACGCGGCCGCGACCTCGCTGGGCAGGTCAATCGACCGGACGTCGCCGACCGAGACGGCGGTGACGGACGGCGCCGACGCGTTGGCGCGGGCGGATTCGACGGCGCCGGGGTCGATGTCCAGGCCCCTGGCCTGCCAGCCGGCGGCGGCCGCCTCGGCGAGGATGGTGCCCGAGCCGCAGCAGGGGTCGAGCAGCAGGCCGTCAGGCGGGCCAGCCAGGAACACGGCCGCGGCCGCCACCGCCGGCCGCAGCGCCCCGGGCCGTTCCTGCCTCCGGCCGCCGTGCTGGCGCATCCGCTCGTCGGACAGCCGCAGCCCGCACACGAACCGCCCCGGCTGGTACTCCTGGATCCAGACCTCGAGGTCGGCCGGGTCGGCGAGCCGCCAGCGGGGCCGGTCCTTGCTGATCACCCCGGTCAGCTCGCGGCGCAGGTCGGTGCGGAGGAAGGACTTCTCCTGATGCACGCGGGCGATGACGCGGAAGCTCAGCGCGGCCCGGAGCGGCCCCCTGGCGCCCGACCAGACGGTGAGCGCCCGCGCGCTGCGCTCTGGCCGCCAGATCCGCTCGGCGATCCAGCGGGCCCGGTCGCCGTCGGATCGCAGGGTGCGCCCGACCTCGGCGAAGACGTCCTCGGCTAGCCGCAGGCCGAGCAGGTCACCGCCCCGGCCTGGCCGGTCGACGTCCGCGAGCAGCACATCAGCGCGGCCGTCGGAGCCGGTGTCGCGCACGGCGGTCCCGTCGACGGCGGCGAGCTCCCTGGCCGCGAGCGACGCGAGGCCGGGCACGGTCAGCACGAACATCCGCGTCGGTGGCCTCGCGCTGGTGCTCACGCCCAGAGCCTAGAGCTCCGGCCCGGCTAACTGGTGTGCGGCCAGGCTCCCGCCAGCATGTCCCTGGTATCAGCCAGTAGCTGCGGCAGCACCTTGGTGTGGCCGATGACCGGCATGAAGTTCGCGTCGCCGCCCCATCGGGGCACGATGTGCTGATGCAGGTGAGCGGCAATCCCGGCGCCGGCGACGCTGCCCATGTTCATGCCGATGTTGAATCCCTGGGCCCCTGATACCGCGCGTAGCACGCTCATCGCCGTCTTGGTGAAGCTGGCGAGCTCGGCCGTCTCCGCCTCGTCGATCTCGGTGTAGTCGGCGACGTGCCGGTTCGGGCAGATCAGCAGGTGACCGCTGTTGTACGGGTACAGGTTCAGCACGGCGTAGACGAGCGCGCCCCTGGCGACGATCAGGCCCTCGGCGTCGGACAGGGCCTGGATATGGCAGAACGGGCAGCCGTCGTCCTGACCTGGCCCGGCGGGCTTGTTCTCCCCTTTGATGTAGGCGAGCCGATGCGGCATCCACAGCCGCTGGAAACCGTCCGGCTCGCCCGCGCCGTCCTGCTTCTCCAGTTCCGGCCGATCGGCTCCGCTCGAGGACATGGATGCAGCATAGGTCGCGGGACCGGGCGGCCTGGCGCCGACCGGTCCGGCCATCCCCGGCGCGACGTAACCCCCTTCCGGGGTCCACTGACCGCCGGTCAGATCTGGATCCGCCGCTCGATCGCGTCGGCGACCTCATCGATCGCCTCGTCGATCGGCACGCCGTTGCGCTGGTCGCCATTGCGGTACCGGAACGAGACCGCGCCCGCGGCGACGTCGTCATCACCAGCTAGCAGCATGTAAGGCACCTTCTGCTGCTGAGCTACCCTGATCTTTTTTTGCATCCGATCTGTTCCAGAGTCCACCTGGACGCGAATCCCCCGCCTGCGCATCCGGGCCGCGACCTCGTCGAGGTAAGGGACATGATGGTCGGCGATCGGGATGCCTACCACCTGGATCGGCGCCAGCCAGGGCGGGAACGCTCCGGCGTAGTGCTCGACGAGGATGCCGAAGAATCGCTCGATCGAGCCGAACAGCGCCCGGTGGATCATCTGCGGGCGTTGCCTGGTGCCGTCGGCGGCGGTGTACTCGATCCCGAACCGGCCGGGCTGCTGGAAGTCGACCTGCAGGGTGGAGAGCTGCCAACGCCGCCCGATCGCGTCCTTGACGTGCACGTCGATCTTGGGAGCGTAGAACGCGCCCTCTCCCTCGGCGATCACGTAGGGCAGCCCGTACTGGTCGAGCGCGTGCTTGAGCGCCGCCTCGGCGGCATCCCACTCGGCGATCTCGCCGACGAACTTCTCCGGCCTGGTCGACAGTTCGGCCTCGAACTCGGTCAGCCCGTAGTCCCGCAGCAGCCCGATCACGAAGTCGAGCAGGCTCGCCAGCTCGTCGGCCAGCTGGTCAGGCCGGCAGAAGATGTGCGAGTCGTCCTGGGTGAACCCGCGGGCTCTGGTCAGCCCGTGCACCACGCCCGACTTCTCGTACCGGTACACGGTCCCGAACTCGAACAGCCGCAGCGGCAGTTCCCGGTAGGACCGCCCGCGCGAGGCGTAGATCAGGATGTGCATCGGGCAGTTCATGGGCTTGGGGTAGTACTTGGCGCCCTCCATCTCCATGGGGGGGTACATGCCCTCGGCGTACCAGTCCAGGTGGCCCGAGGTCTCGAACAGGTTCGACTTGGTGATGTGGGGGGTGCTGACGAACTCGTACCCGGCTTCGGAGTGCCGGCGCCGCGAGTAGTCCTCCATCACCCGCCTGATGGTCCCGCCCTTGGGGTGGAACACCGGCAGCCCGCTGCCGATCTCGGTCGGGAACGAGAACAGGTCGAGCTCGGCCCCGAGCTTGCGGTGATCCCGCTTCTCGGCCTCGGCCAGCATGGTCAGGTACTCATCCTGCTGCTCGCGGGACGGCCATGCGGTCCCGTAGATCCGCTGGAGCTGGGGGTTCTTCTCGCTGCCCCGCCAGTAGGCGCCGCCTGAGCGCATCAGCTTGAACGCCGCGATCTTCCTGGTCGTCGGCAGGTGCGGCCCCCGGCACAGGTCCTTCCAGCAGGCCTGGCCGGTCGCCGGGTCAAGGTTGTCGTAGATGGTCAGCTCGCTGCCGCCCACCTCGACCATCTCCTCGAAGCTGATCTCGGTCGGCGACACCCCGCCTGCCGGTGAGTTCGCAGCCGGCCCGTCGGGCTCGGCCGACGGGGCCGGCGCACCGCCCTTGAGGCCGATCAGTTCTTGCTTGTAGGGCTCGTGCGCGAGTTCGGCCCGAGCTTCTTCCTCGGTGACGACCCGGCGGCTGAACCGCTGGCCTTGCTTGACGATCTGGCGCATCTTCCCCTCGAGCGCCTTGAGGTCGGCCGGGCTGAACGGCTTGTCCACGCCGAAGTCGTAGTAGAAGCCGTTCTCGACCGGCGGGCCGATGCCGAGCTTCGCCTCGGGGTACAGGTCCTGGACCGCCTGGGCGAGCACGTGGGCGGTCGAGTGCCGCATGATGGCGACGCCGTCTTCCGACTTGATGCCGATCGGCGCGACCTGGTCGCCGTCCTCGAGCAGGCGGGCGAGATCGCGGGGGGAGCCGTTGATCCTCGCCGCGATGACCTCGCCGTCCCCGTTGGGGGTAGCGCCGCCGCCGACGGCACCGAGCGCTTCGAGCGCCTCGCCGGCCGTCGTGCCAGCTTCCACCACGTGCTCGCGTCCGGCGAGAGTGATGTGAAGCTTGTCGGCAGGCACGGCTGGCTCCTCTGGTCTTGCGCTTTGGTCTCGCGCTACTTGCGACGGATTGGACTGCGCGTCTCGATGCTAGCGGCCTCACGATAGCCGTTGCATCGTGGTATTCGCGGGCGGTGGCGGCATCAGATGCGACGAGGCGCCTGCCAGGGGCGTGGTTGCCCCGGACTGGCGCCTCGTGACCGCCTGTCCGCCGGCTACGTCGGCGTCACCGTGACCAGCGTGCCGTAGTGCATGTAAGGCCAGAGCCACTTCGCCTCGCTGTAAGGCAACTCGACGCAGCCCAGGCTCTGCTGGGATCCGTAGCTGTAGCGGGGGAAGTAGTGCACGGCCTCGCCCGCGTGGAAGTACGACACCCAGTAGACCTGGTCGGCGTATTGGCTGCCGTCCGGGTTGGTGCCCTTCATGATCTGGCTGACGTACCTGATGTAGACCGGGTTCGTGCCGACCGCCGTAGGCGACTCGGGGATGCCGGTGTTGGCGAGGTGGTGGAAGATCTCCTTGCCGTTGTGCCACACGGTCAGGTACTCCGGGTAGTGCTGGCTGGCGATGGCGTAGGTGTAGCCCTGCTTGTTCATGTCACCGGTGCTGAGCGCCTTGAACATCGCCTTCCAGAGCCGGTGGCCGATGTCGCCGGTCACGATCAGGCCGTCCTGGTTCTCGGTGATCATGTCCTCCGTGAGGCCATGATCGGCCTGGAACGCGGCGACCGCGCCGCGCAGCACCTGGCTCGGCTTGTTCGGCGACCACAGGCTGGCCAGCTCGCTCGGATAGCCGGACTGCCAGGTGTAACTGCCCTGGGGCGGGCTGTACGCGGCCTGGTACTGAGCGTTCAGGCTGGTCAGCGGCGCCGCGGCGCCGGAAGTCTGAGCCCAGGTCGCTGGCAGGTACCCGAGCTGGGCGAGATCCTGCTCAAGCCGGACCTCGCTGAACTTGCCCGTCGTGAACGTGTCGGTGACGGCGGTGCCGAGCTTGCCGCCCGCGGTGGAGACCACGCCCGTGGCGCCGGCCGGGATGCTGACCGTGACCTTCGTGTTCTGCCAGATGCCCGCCGTCGGCACGAAGGTGGCGGTGTCGCCGTTCACGCTCCAGTTGCCGTCGATCGTGGGCTTGAGCGTCGGCGTCGGGGAACTCGGGCTCAGCGGCTTGGAGAAGACGACCTTGATCGCGTCGCCGCCGTTGACGTCCGTGCTGCCGTCGGCCGGGGTGATCGACTGGACCTGCTCGGGCCCCTTCACCGGCGCGCTGACGACGTGGGTCGACTTGCCGGAGGAGTTGCTGTCCGGGCTGGCCTTCGAGGCGTTGCTGAAGTAGTACACCCCGCCCGCGCCCAGCAGCACGATGAGCGCGGCCGCGATGCCGACCAGCGCGCCGATCCGACCGCGCGATGGCCGGCTGCCTGAGTGGGCCGCCTCGCGCGGTCCGCCGCCCCAGTTCCCGCTCCCGCCGGCGCCTGGCCCACCGGATCCACCGGATCCGGCTGACCCGCCGCCCCAGCTCCCGCCAGCACCACCGGACCCTGACCCGGCGGATCCGCCGCCACTGCCCCAGGCATCCGCCCCGGCCCCGCTAGCCGCCGACACGCCCAAGGCGGCGGCCGACCACTGGCCGTCGGCGGACTCGCCGCCGACCGCGCTCGACGTGGCCGCTCCGGCACTACCGTCGTCGGAACCAGCCGCGCCTGAACCGGCTGCTGCTGAACGCGGGAAGCCAAGACCTGCCGACGCCGAACCGGTCCAGGCGCCCGCGTCGCTGGCGAACGGGGAGGCCGCCAGCGAAGCAGCGGCCGCGCCACCGATCGCGGCACCACCGATCGCGGCACCACCAGCGAGTTCCTCATCGCCCATGGGGCCGGCCTCGGCCGCGGGCTCGGTCGCCGCCATCATCGGCCTCGTCGAATCGAGGGGCTCGGGCACGCTCACTGATTCTGGCGGCGAACCCGGCGACTCGGCCAGCGACCACGCCGACGCGCCCGCACCAGCCGCGAGGCCTGCCTCAGGCGCAGCGGCAGCGGCAGCGGCCGATGCCGGTTCAGCCACGTCATCAGCCGGAAGCTCATCAGGCTCCGGCGGCTTGAGCTTGAACACCGAGCCCGACGGGCTCAGGGGATCGGCCGCCCAGGACGACCCGCCCGACTCGCTGGCCTCGCCCGACCCGGCCACGGCCGCGGCCGCTGACGAGTCGTGGCGTGACGCGCTGCCCGCGAGCCAGTCCGAGCTCAGCGGATCGGACCGCGACGAGCTTGAACCGAGTGGATCGGCACCGAAGGACTCACCGCCCCACGCCGACCCCGATGGACTCTTGGGCGCATGCCGGCCGGAAGTGCTCGGCGAGGACCGGTACTCCGCCCCGCCGAGGCCATCAGCCTGATCGCTTGCCTGTCCGCTGTCGCTTACGCCGAGAGACTCCGTCTCTCCACCGATGTTCGCGTCCTCGGCGTCCGGGCCGGGTCGCTTGCTGTGTGCCCCGATCTGTACCACCTCTTCCTCTCCGCAGAGTGTAGGAAACCCTGCGGACTACCGGCAGCGAGTCAGGTGACAAATCGAGCACAAAAAGCTGAAGAGAGCTTGGAGGTAACCGCTGAGGTGAGTAGTTCATGAAGTCCGATCAACGTGACGGTGACCAGGCCCGGCGGAACAAGCCTGGTCACCGTCAGCATCCATTGCGATCAGCCGGTGGTGACGGTCACCAGGCTGCCGTAGGTGAGGTAAGGCCAGGCGTGCTCCGCGCTGGTGTAGGGAAGCTCGACGCAGCCAAGGCTCTGCGGGAACCCGTAAGAACCGCGCGGGAAGTAGTGCACCGCCTCGCCGCCGTCGAAGTAGGACACGAAGCTGACCGGGTCGGCGTAGTGGCTGCCGTCGGGGTTCGTGCCCTGCATGATCTGGAACCGGTAACGCAAGTACACGGGATAGGTACCCGGCGCGGTGGGATCGATGGGTATGCCAGTATTAGCGAGAGTACGAAGCACTTGATGCCCATTATGCCAGATTGTCAAAGTTTCTGGCAGGCTCTTGCTCGCGATCGCGTATGTGTATCCGACCGCATTGCGGTCCGAACTGGCGGCCGCCATGAACAGCTCCCGCCAGAACTTCTTGCTGGTCACGCCATTGATCGCCAATCGGTGCTGCGACTGGAACGCCATCACCGCGCCCCGCAGCACCACGTTCGGCCGCCCGAGTACCCACTGGTCCTTCAGGCTGGCGGGATACCCGCTGTCCCAGGAGAACGAGCCGGTCGGCGGGCTGAAGGCGAGCTGCTCCTGCCCGGCGACGCCGCCGCCGCCCGAAGGCCCGCCCGAGATGCGCTCGCTGCTCGGCTGCCAGGCCATCGGCAGGTAGCCAAGCTCACTGAGTACCTGCTCAAGGCGCAGGTCCGAGTACGAGGTGGTCTTGAAGCTCAGCTGGACCGGCTTGGCCATGAGGCCGCCAACCACGCTGCGCAGCCCGGCCGACCCCGCCGGAATCCGCAACGTGTACCTGGTCGAAGGAGCGAACGGCGCGCTCGGCGTGAAGCTCATCGTTGCCCCAGAGGTCTGCCACTGCCCTGGCACCGCCGGGCGGAAGGCCGGCACCACCGAGCTTGAGGCAAGCTTCGAGGAGAACGCGATCTGCACGCTCGTGTCTCCGCTGACGCCCGCGGCCTGGCTGCCCGGCGTCACGGCGACGATCCGGAGCTTCGGCGCCGACGAGTTGGCGTTCGCCTGTGATCCGGCCTCGCGCACGCTGCCGATCGCGCCGTGGTGACCGCTGGAGTTGGCCAGGAGCGCGAGCCCGGCGACGGCGGCCACGACCGCGACCCCCAGGACGATCGCCGTGGTCAGGCCAACCCTCGCCGCCGCGCGCGACCGTCCGGGTCCGCCGTTGTTCTCCAAGATCTCCGCCGCAGTGTCACTCGGCGGCATTCCGCCCTGATCACCAGCGCCGTTGCCTTGTCCAGCTGTTCCTCCGGCCTGTTGCTGCGAATCATCGCCACGACCGGGCTGCCGCTCTGCCACGCGTGTCTCCCGTCCATGCCACGGCCAGCCACGCTGTCATCCGAGCAGGCCGTAAGGCTCTAACTACTCTGCGTGACGAATCGATACCCGAGTGCTACCAACGGATATCCCTTGATCGCGCAAACCGTTGATCAGCTCAAGGGGCTGATCAGCCCAAGAGCGGCGCGGTGACAGGGGCTGACTGCCCCAAAGGCGAAGGCCCCAAGCTACAAAAGGCCGTGATCGGCCGGACGCGCGCTGCCAGCGCGCTCAAGCCGCCGGTGCGCCCCTGGACCTGGGGCTGGAGCCACGTCGCGGACGCGACCCAGATCGTGTCCCTCGCTGCACCGCAACACGACCCCGACCTCGCCCCCGCAGTCCCTGTGGCTGAAGGCCAGCGGCGACCCCTCCTCGTCCGCGTAGTACGCGGACCCCCACTCGTTGAGCGCGACCAGCACCGGGTACAAGGCGAGGCCCTTGCTGGTCAGCCGGTACTCGTCCCGCTGCCGCCGGCCAGGCTCCCGGTAGGGCTCCCGCCGCAGCAGGCCCTCGCCCACCAGCCTGGTCAGCCGGTCGCTCAGCACCTGCCGCGGGATCTCGGTCCTGATCCGCATCTCGTCGAATCGCCTGATCCCGTTGAACAGCTCCCGCATCACCACGAAGGTCCACCGGTCGCCAAGGACCGCGAGCGCCCGCTGGATCGTGCAGTTGTCAATAGACCAGTCCAGCGCCGCCGGGCGAGTCCCAGTCGCCTCGCTGTCCGCCGCGCTTGCGCCAGTGCACCGGTCCAGCGCCTCCGGGCGAGTCGCAGTCCCGTCGCTGCTCGCCGCGCGTGTGCCAGTGGACCAGTTCGCCTCATTGTTCGCCGCGCGTGCCGCCATCACCACTCCCGAGCTCATCCTGCGCCCAGGCTAGAACATCGCCACAATCTGAGTCCAGTTGACAGACTCAGCTTCTCTGAGTCAGGCTGGGTCCATGACCCAGACTCAGGATGAGGCGGCGGGCCTGCTCGCCCGTGATGGTGGCCTCGGCGCGGTCGCCCGTGCCCGTGATGAGGTAACGACGGACGGAGCGGTACGCACGCGGACCTACTCCTGGACCGATCCGGCCGCGACGTTCGAAGCGCTCGCGGGCCGGTCCGGCCTCGAACTGCTGTCCGCCATGGGCCGCGGCGAACTCCCCCCTCCCCCGGTCATGGCCACGCTCGGCATCGAACCGGTCGAGTTCACCGAAGGACTTGTGCGATTCGCGCTCGACCCGCAGGAGATGCACTACAACCCGCTCGGCACCGTCCACGGCGGCGTGCTCGCCACGCTGCTCGACTCCGCGACCGGCTGCGCGGTCCACTCGGTACTGCCCGAAGGCACCGGCTACACGACCCTCGACCTCAACGCCAGGTACCTCCGCCCGGTCACGACCGACACCGGCCGAATCGTCGTGACCGGCACAGTCGTGTCCCGCGGTTCCCGCACCGCCCTCGCCGAGGCCAGGCTCACCGACTCCCGCGACCGCCTCCTAGCCCACGCCACTTCCACCTGCCTCCTCTTCAGCACCCGCCCCTAAGGCCCCCGCCCAGAGACCAGTCACGCGCGACTCACCGACAGCCGGGGCACATCGAGGTCGCAGAAACAGCAGCGATGTGCCCCAGCTGGGGCGCTCCCGGCCCAGACCGCACTCCAGCACACGGACTAGACCACGATCACCGCAACTCGTGCCTCCGAAGCCGCATACAACCCTCCGTGATCACACGCACGAACATGATCGCGGCACTTTCCACCTCGAAAACCGCACACGGATCTCCGCAATCACGACCCGGCCCCCTCCCCCGCCACCCGGTACCGCGCCCCGCAGGGTGCCGGCCGCGCAGGGCACCGAGCCCCGCAGGGCACCGCGCCGGGCAGGGTACAGTTCCCGCGAACCACGCTGCCGAGGGGAGAGGGCGATGAGTGACAGCTTCTCCGCGCAGTTGTGGCGGGATATCGAGGATATTTACGGGGCGATCCTGGCCCACCCGTTCGTCGCCGGGCTGGCGGACGGCAGCCTGGCCAGGGAGCCGTTTCAGTTCTACGTTATCCAGGACGCCCTCTACCTGCGCAAGTATGCCCGCGCGCTAGCCGCAGTAGCCAGCAAGGCGCCCGATCCGGCCGCCACCGAGATGTTCGCCACGCACGCCGCCGGGATCGTCTCGGCCGAGTTGGCGCTGCACGATTCCCTCTTCGCCGAGCTTGGCATCGACCCCGAGGCCGCGGCCCAGGCGGAGGAAGCGCCGACGACGCTGGCCTACACCAGCTATCTGCTCGCCGCCACCCAGGGCGGTTCCTACGCCGAAGGCGTCGGGGCCGTGCTGCCGTGTTACTGGATCTACGCCGAGGTCGGCAAGCACCTGCTCCGACTCGGCTCGCCGGAGCCGCGCTACCAGCAGTGGATCGACACCTACGGCGGCGAGGAGTTCGACGAGGAGACCCGCCAGGTCATCGCGGTCGCCGACGACCTGAGCGCCAGCCTGTCCGCATCCGAGCGCGAGCGGGTGCGCCGCCACTTCCGCGCCACCAGCAGGTACGAGTGGATGTTCTGGGACATGGGCTACCGGCAGGAGACCTGGCCGGTCTAAGCCGACCCGCCCAGCTCACCCGACCCGGCCAGCGTTTCCTCGACAACATCCGCGATCCCGGCCGCGTCGAGCCGGTAGTGCGCATAGAGCGCCGCGGGCGGCCCGATCAGCACGTACTGGTCAGCGACGCCGTGCCGGTGCAGCGGCACGCCCAGCCGGTGGTCGGCCAGCACCTCGGCGACCGCCGAGCCGAGCCCGCCGATCACGTTGTGCTCCTCCACCGTCACGATGCCCCCGGTCTCGCCGGCGGCGGCCAGCACCTCGGCGACGTCGAGCGGCTTGATCGTGTGCAGGTCGACGATCCGCACGGCCAGGCCCCGCTCGGCCAGCAGCCCGGCCGCGTCCAGCGACGGCCGCACCATCGACCCGGTCGCGATGATCGTGCCGTCAGCGCCCTCCCGCAGCCTGACCGCCCGCCCGAACGCGAAGTCGTCAGGCACCGACGCGTACACCTGCGGATCCCGGCCTCGCCCGAGCCGCAGGTACACCGCCCCCGGCACCGCCAGCGACGCCCGCAGCATGGCCCGCAACTGGTTCCCGTCGGCGGCGCACGCGACGGTCAGGTCGGCGACCGCCCGCATCGCCGCGAGGTCCTCGAGCGCGTGGTGACTCGTCCCGTAGTAGCCGAGCGACATGCCCGAGTGGTGCGCGAGCACCCGCACCGGCATGCCAGGGTAGGCGCAGTCGGTCCGGATCTGCTCGAAGCCAAGCAACGCGGCGAACGACGCGAACGTCCCCACGAACGGCATCAGCCCGGTCGACGCCAGCCCGGCCGCCGCCGTGATCATGTTCTTCTCGGCGATGCCCAGGTCGAAGAACCGGGACGGATGCCTGGCCCCGAAGTCGGCGAGCCGGTTGGCCGAGGCCAGGTCGGCGGTCATGACCACCACCCGAGGATCGGCGTCGGCGAGGTCGGCCAGCTCCTCCCCCGCGACGAACGCCGGGATGGACTTGGTCGCGATGCCCTTGACGGTCTCCTTCGGACCGGCGTCGCTCACTCCGGTGAACACATCCGACTGCTCGGAATCGACGACTTTCGGCTCGCTCATTCGCCCGCCCCCGCCAGCAGCCCCGTCCCCGCCAGCAACTCCGCCCTGACCGCCTCGTAGTCGTCCGGGCCGAGGTTGCCGACGTGCCAGTTGAGGTCGAGTTCCATCCGCGCCACTCCCTTGCCCTTGATCGTGTCCGCGATGATCACCTGCGGTGCCCCCGTCCCCGGCGGTGCCAGCCGGCCGAACGCCCCGGTGATCGCCGCCAGATCGTGGCCGTCGATGCGCTGGACCTGCCAGCCGAACGCCGCGAACCGCGCGTCCAGCGGCTCGACCGCCATGACCTGCTCGGTCGGCCCGTCGATGCACAACTGGTTCCGGTCGACGATGCACACGAGCGAGCCGAGCCGGAAGTGGCTGGCCGCCATGATGGCTTCCCAGATCTGCCCCTCGGCCAGCTCGCCGTCCCCGACCATTACGTAGACCCTGAAGTCCCGGCCCTGGACCCGGCCGCCGAGCGCCATGCCGACCCCGATCGACAGCCCGTGGCCGAGCGAGCCTGAGCTGAAGTCGATCCCCGTGACCTTGCGCATGTCCGGGTGGTCGCCGAACGGGCTGCCGAGCCTGGTGTAGTCGTCAAGCTCGGCCGGATCGAAGTAGCCAAGGTCAGCCAGCACCGGGTACAGCCCGATCGCGGCGTGCCCCTTGCTCAGCACGAACCGGTCCCGGTCGGGCCACCTCGGCTGGGCCGGGTCGATCCGGAGCTGGTGATAGTAGAGGGCGGCCAGCAGTTCGGCCGCCGAGAACGTGCTGCTGTAGTGCCCGGCGCCGGCGATGCGGGCCAGCCGCACCGTTTCCAGCCGGATGAATCGCGCCCGGTCGGCGAGCCTCGCGTAGTCCATGGCCGCTGTCGGCTGCGTCACCAGCCCCACCTCCGAGCCCTCGCAGGCGATGTCCGCCGCATCACCGCATGTCCTTTAAAAGATCTTGCTGCAAATAAAGCCCTCAGCGACTGTTTTAACACTAGCTGACGGTCCACGGGGCGTGGTAGATATATTTCCTCCACTTGAGGAAGTAAGTAGCGACGAGTCCGGGAGCAGAACTTATGAGTGCTGTGGGAGCCGCGTCCGGCGTGACTCCTGGGCGGTCCGGCCGAGCCGGGCCGCAGGCCCGGCTCGGTCCCGCCACGGCGAACGACTCACCCCAGCAACTCGTCCGGCGCGAGAACGCCCGCCGCGTCTTCCACTTCATCCGGCAAGGCGAGGCGATCTCACGGGTCGCCCTCGTCGGGGTGACCGGCCTGTCCGCGCAGGCCATCGGCGACATCATCAGGAGCCTGATCGAGCAGGGACTGATCGAGGAGACCGGCGCCGAGCCCAGGCCAGGGCTTGGCCGGCACCCGATCGGGGTCAGGGTCCGCCCGCATGGCGCGCTGGCCTTCGGCTGCAACATCGAGCGGGACCGGATCGACGGCGCCTGGATCGACCTGAGCGGCGCCCCGGTCGTCAGCGAGGTTCTGCGCTACCCGCTCGGCGAGGAGCCGCAGCGCACGATCGGCCGGGTCGAGGATCTCTACGCCCGGCTGAGCGACCAGCTCGGCACCGTCCCCGGTGAGGCTGATCCCCGGCTGCCCGCGATCGGGCTCGGCATGCCTGGCCCGATCGAGTCGCAGTCCCAGCGGCTGGTCAACCCGCCGAACTTGCCGCATTGGGAGGGCGTCGAGCCCAGGGCGCTGTTCTCCCCCGCCTGGACGCTGCCGGTGTTCCTCGACAACGCGGCGACCGCGGCCGCGCTCGGCGAGGCCTGGCAGTCCCGCAACGAGCTTCGGAGCTTCCTTTACTGCCACTGGGGCGTGGGCATCGGCGGCGGCCTCGTCCTTGACCTGCAGACCTACCGGGGCGAGACCGGGAACGCGGTCGAGCTAGGCCACGTGCCGGTCGTGCCCGACGGCGCGCCCTGCGGCTGCGGCGGCGCTGGCTGCCTGGAGGCGGAGGCGTCGGTCGCCGCGATCGGGCGGCAGGCGGCCGGGCTCGGCTTCGAGCCCGACTTTGACCGGATCGTCGCGCTGGCCCCGGCCGAGCCCGCGCTGGCCGCGCTGCTCGACCGGGCGGGCGAACTGCTCGCCCAGGCGCTGCTCGGCGCCATCAACCTGCTCGACGTCGACACCGTCGTCCTCGGCGGCCATCATCTGCAGCAGGCGGCCGGCTGGCTGGTCGAACCGGTCAGGCGGACGCTGCGCGACCGCCCGATGCGGCGCGAGGTCAGGCCGGTCACGGTCGTCTGCTCCGCCCTCGGCGAGGCGGCCGGCGCCGTCGGCGCCGCCAGCACCGTCTTCGACCGGCTGCTGCCGTCGCCGCGAGTTGCGTCGTGACCGGGCGGGGTGCCGGGGCGATCCTCGACCAGCTGGTGGCGCGCTATCCGGCTCTGGACGCGGCGGCGGAGTCGGTCAACGCGGCCTTCACGTTGCTTGACAGCGTGCTCGGAGCCGGGCGAACCGTCCTGGTCTGCGGGAACGGCGGGAGCGCGGCCGACAGCGAGCACATCGTCGGTGAGCTGGCCAAGCCGTGCGCGTTGCCCAGGCTGCTGCCGCCTGAGGTGGCGGCCGCGCTTCGCGCGGCCGGCGACGACGGCTACCTCGCGTCGAGCCTGCGGGGCGGGCTGCCGGTGCTGTCCCTGGTCAGCCAGTCGGCTCTGCTGACCGCGATCGCCAACGACCAGGCCGCCGACCTCGCCTTCGCCCAGCAGGTGATCGCCTACGGTCGGCCTGGCGACTTGCTGTGGGCGCTGAGCACCTCGGGCACCTCGGCGAGCGTGCTGCACGCGCTGCGGACCGCGCGGGCGCTCGGGCTCCGCACGCTCGGCCTAACCGGGCCCGGCGGCGAGCTCACCGGGCTGTGCGACGTGCTGGTCAGGGTGCCGGGCGATGCCACCCCGCAAATCCAGGAGCTGCACCTGCCGGTCTACCACGCGCTCTGCCTGGCGATCGAAGCGGAGCGATTCTCATGACCTCGACCTGGGCATCGGTCGCGCTCGGCGGCACCAAGTGCACGACCGCGATCGCCGACCTGACCGACGGCGTCGTCACCTGGCTGGCCAGCTCGGCGCTGCCGACCCGCGAGTCCCCGGCCGAGATGCTCGGCCAGCTCACGGCCGCCCTCGGGGCCCAGCTTGAGCAGGCCGGGTCGCCGTCCCTGGACGGCATCGGCATCGTCTGCGGCAGCCCGCTCGACGAGCAGGCCGGCCTGGTGCTCGCGCCCCCGAACCTGCCGGCCTGGCAGTCGGTCGACGTCCTTGGCCCGTTCGAGCAAAGTTTCGGCGTCCGGCCGCGGCTGATGAACGACGCCAACGCCGGCGCGCTCGCCGAGTGGTGCTGGGGCGCCGGGCGGGGCGCCGCCAGCTGCGTGTTCCTGACTCTCGGCACCGGGCTCGGCGCCGGGATCATCCTCGACGGCCGGCTGTACCGGGGAGCCAGGGGCCTGGCGGGCGAGATCGGGCACTGGCGGCTCGCGCCGGACGGGCCGGTCGGCCACGGCAAGGCCGGCTCATTCGAGGGCTTCTGCGGCGGGTCAGGCATCGGCCGCTGGGCCCAGTCGATCGCGGCTGGGCGCTTGGCCGAAGACCGTCCGAGCGCGCTCGCGGCCGACTGGGCCGCGCTGGCCGAGATCACCGCCCAGAGCGCGGGCCTGGCCGCCGACGCGGGCGACGAGGCGGCCCTGGCGCTCTGGGCCGACGCGGGCCGGCGGCTCGGCGCCGGGCTGGCGCTGCTGATCGACGTGCTCAACCCCGAGGTGATCGCGCTCGGCGGCATCTACCCCCGGCAACGGGAACGGCTCGAACCGCCCATGCGGGCGGTGATCGAGGCCGAGGCGCTGCCCGAAGCGGTCGCCTGCTGCCAGATCGTGCCCGCCGCCCTCGGGGAGCACATCGGCGAGTGGTCAGGCCTGGCCGTAGCCCTGAGCGCCGAGCGCCCCGAACGGCTGCACGAATACGCGAGCGCCACGCCCCCGAAACCCCGAGATCGGATTATCCCATCTCGGATAGACCGAAATCAGATAGACCGAAATCGGATTACTGGCTCGGGCCAAGCCTCCGGCGATCAGGCCGGTCCCAACTTCGATGGCTAACGGCTAAAGGAATGGAGCAGGAGATGAGACAGCGGACCCTATGGGCGGCCGGGCTGGCCGTCATGCTGGGAGCCGGCCTGCTGGCCGGTTGCGGAGGAAGCTCGAGCAGCACCGCGTCGGGCGGCAGCAAGACCATCACGGTCGAGTACTGGACCAACTTCGACACGCCGGGAACGAACGCGACGCTCAAGCTGATCAACGCCGCGGCCAAGCAGCTTGAGGCGGCGCATCCCGGCGTCAAGGTCGTCACCGACCCGATCACCTCCGACTCGGAGTCGGAGTACTACACCAAGCTTGACCTGGCCGAGTCGAGCGCGAGCACGGCCCCTGACGTCGTCATGGAGGACTCCTTCCTGATCGGCGCCGACGCCAGCGCCGGCTACATCCAGCCGTTGCCCGAGCTGACCTCCTGGTCGGGCTGGTCGGCCTTCCCGCAGGCGATGCAGCAGATCAGCACCTACAACGGCAAGGTCTACGGCGCCATGAACAGTACCGACGTTCAGGTGATCTACTACGACAAGGCGGCGTTCAAGAAGGCCGGCATCGCCGTCCCCTGGCAGCCGCACAGCTGGGCCGACATCCTCGCCGCCGCCAAGGCGATCAAGGCCCATGACGGCGGGGTCATCCCGGCCTGGCTGTACACCGGCACCCCGCTCGGCGAGGCGTCCTCGTTCCGAGGGTTCGAGGTCTTCCTCAACGGCACCAACGACCGGATCTACGACGACTCGGCCAAGAAGTGGGAGGCCGGAGGGCCCGGCTTCAACGCGACCTGGAGCTTCCTGCAGGCCATGCGGCCTTACGAGGAGCCCGAGTCGGACTGGTCGAACCCGAACGCGTCCGAGACGGCCAACCTCACGCTGATGCCGCAGCAGAAGCTCGGGATGATCATCGACGGCAGCTGGGTGTCGACTAGCTTCATCCCCGGCGGGCCGAAACCGTGGCCTGGCTTCTTCAGCGCCTACGGCGAGGCCAAGCTGCCGACCCAGACCGGCTCGGGCGCGGGTTACGTCGATGAGTCCGGCGGCTTCGCCTGGTCGGTCCCGGCCAAGGCCGGCAACCGCTCGCTGGCACTCGACATGGTCGAGACCCTGTCAAGCGCCGCCAACATCGCCCAGTTCGACGCGACCGACGGCAACCTGCCGCCGCGCACCGACGCCACCTCGCAGCCGGCCTGGGCGAAGATCAACAAGGAGGATCCGGTGCTGACCTTCGCCTCCAGCCTGCTGCAGTACACCACCTACCGGCCCAACCTGCCGGACTACACCCAGATCTCGACCGAGATCGCGGCGCTGACCGGTGACGTCTCGTCCGGGTCGATGACGGCGGCGCAGGCCGAGGCGGCGTACAAGGCCAAGGTGACGCAGATCGTCGGCGCGGCCAACGCGGAAGAGCCGAGCAGCTAGCGGTGACGACCGGCACGCTGCACCCCCGGCGGGCGGCCGCGCTCCGCGCGCGGCTGTCCGTCCGGGGGGCGAGCGCCCGGCGGCTGACCGGCATCACGATGACGGCGCCGCTGATCGTCGTGGTGCTCGCGTTCCTTGGCTGGCCGATCGTCTGGACCCTGGCGCTGTCGCTGACCAACAAGGCGATCACCGGCCCGACCGCGCTGCACAGCAGCTTCATCGGCCTGGCCAACTACAAGGAGCTGTTCGCGTCCGGCAGCGGCCTGGTGCACTCGATCCTGCTGAGCCTGTACTACCTGGTCGCCTCGGCCTACATCGGCCAGGCCCTGTTCGGGTTCGTGATCGCCTACCTGATGCGGCGCTGCCCGTACCGGGTGCGGGCGGTGGTCGGCTCGATCATCGTCGTCTCCTGGCTGGTTCCCGAGATCATCGCGGCCTGGATGTGGTTCACCCTGCTGTCCGATGGCGGGACGCTCGCCCAGGCCCTGCACGGCGCCGGGATCGGCTACCAGACCTGGCTGATCAGCCACCCGATGATCTCGGTCAGCCTGGCCAACTCCTGGCGCGGGGTGGCGTTCTCCTACCTGCTCTTCTCGGCCGCGTTGTCTGACATCCCCACCGACCTGATCGAGGCGGCCCAGGTCGACGGGGCGAACTCCTGGCGGCGGCTGTCCCGGATCATCGTTCCGATGCTGTCGGCGACGATCCTCGTCGACCTGGTGCTGATCACGCTGGGCACGCTCAACGACTTCACGCTGATCTTCGCGATGACCGGCGGCGGGCCAGGCACCGACTCGACCGTGTTGTCGGTCTTCATGTACCAGCAGGCGTTCGCGAGCTTCCAGCTCGCCTACGGCACCGCCATCGCGGTCGTGCTGCTCGTCGTCGGCGCGATCTTCGCCGTCGCCTACATCCGCATCCTCCGGCGGCAAGGCGCCCTGGAGGTGGTCAGGTGATGGGGCTGGTGCGGCGAAACCTGCCCGCCGGGGTCATGAGCCTGATCGGCGCGGCATTCTTGCTGCCCTTTGTCTGGCTAGTAGTGGTCGCCTTCCAGGCCCACGGGACGCTGCAGCTCAGCGGGGGCGGGTCTTTCACGATCAGCCACTTCACCAGCGTGCTGCACGGCGGGCTGCTGTCCGCGCTCGGGAACTCGCTGTACCTGGCGGGCGGCACCACCGTCGCCACCACGGTGATCGGGGTGCTGGCCGCGTACCCGCTGTCCAGGTTCAGGTCGCGGACCCAGCGCTATTTCATCTACGTGCTGGTCTTCCTGACCGGCCTGCCGGTCATCGCGATCATCATCCCGACCTATGACTTCTTCGTCGCCGCTGGCTTCATCAACTCCAAGTTCTGGACGGTCTGGTTCATGACCGCGACCGCGCTGCCGTTCGGCACCTGGATCGCGTGCAGCTTCATCGACGCGGTGCCGCGCGAGCTCGAGGAGGCGTCCTGGATCGACGGGATGTCGCGCTGGGGCTCGCTGCTGCGGATCGTGGTGCCGCTGATCGTGCCCGGCATGTGCGTCGTGGCCGTCTACACGTTCGTGAACGCCTGGGGCGAGTTCTTTATCCCGTTCATCCTGCTGCAAAGCCAGAACGCGCCCGCCTCGGTGACGATGTACAGCTACTTCGGCCAGTACGACATCAACTACAGCGAGGTCGCGGCGTTCGCGCTGCTGTACTCGCTGCCGCCGGTCGTGCTGTACCTGATCGTGACCCGCTGGGTCGGCCAGGGGTTCGCGCTCACCGGCGCGATCAAGGGATAGGCAGGACATGACCGAGAACAGCAGCCGCGAGCTGCACGTTATCGCGAACGCGCACATGGACCCGGTGTGGATCTGGGACTGGCGGGAGGGCTACGGCGAGGTCTGGGCCACGTTCTCGTCCGCCCTTGACCGGCTCGGCGAGCACCAGGACCTCGTCTTCACCGCCAGCTCGGCGGCGCACCACGCCTGGATCGAGGAGCAGGATCCGGCGATGTTCGAGCGGATCGGTGCGGCGGTCGCGGCCGGGCGGTGGTACCTGGCCGGCGGCATGTGGATCGAGCCCGACTGCAACCTGCCGTCCGGCGAGTCGATGTGCCGGCAGCTGCTGGCCGGGCAGCGTTACTTTCAGCGCGCGTTCGGGCGGACGGCGACGGTCGGCTACAACGTCGACTCGTTCGGCCACAACGCCGGGCTCCCCCAGTTGCTGGCGAAGGCCGGCCTGGCCAGCTACGTGTTCATGCGCCCCGGTGAGCACGAGCGGGACCTGCCCGCGCAGCTGTTCACCTGGCGGGACGCCAGCGGGGCGGCGCTGCCGGCGTACCGGATCCCGTTCGACTACGCGACCATGGACCCCGCCGACATCCCCAAGCTGTTCGCGGACGGGGCCGCGCTCGCGGTCGCGCAGGGCACGCCGCTGATGCTGTTCGTCGGCGTCGGCAACCACGGCGGCGGCCCGACCAAGGCCACGCTGGCCGAGGTCGACCAGGTCAGGGCGGCCGACCCGGCGGTCAGGTACAGCGATCCGGGCGCGTACTTCGCGCAGGCCCCAGGTTCCCGGCCCGAGGTGACCGGGGAACTCCAGCACCATGCGCCCGGCTGCTACTCGGTGAGCGCCTGGGTTAAGGCAGCCAACGACCACGCCGAGACGGCTCTGCTCGACGCCGAAGGCACTGACCTGATCGCGGCCCGCCTCGGCGCACGGCCGTCCCGGCAGCCCGAGCTAAGCCGGGCCTGGACCGAACTGCTGCTGTGCCAGTTCCACGACATCCTGGCGGGCACCGCGAGCAGCCGGGCCTACCCCACGATCGCGGCCCGCTTCGGTCACGTCGAGACCGTCGCCGACCAGGTGAGCACCAGCGCGCTCTACCAGCTGGCCCATCTCATCGACACCGGCTTGCACTCCGGCCCGATCGTCGAGCGGCACTGGTCGTTCTGGACGGGAGACGAGGGCCGGGGCGTTCCGTTCCTCGTCTTCAATCCGCTGGCCTGGCCGGTGCGGCAGCCGGTCATCGCGACCAGGCCGGCCGACCAGGTGCTGGACAGCGAGGGGCGCCAGGTCGAGCATCAGCCGGTCGCCTCCGGCGAGGTCACGTTGTTCAGCTCGCACACCTTGTTCGTCGCCGAGCTCGCGCCGCTGGGCTACGAGGTGTTCTGGCTGCAAGGCGGCGACCGGAAGGCCAGCACTCGCCCCGCGCGCCGGGCGGCAGTCATCGAGAGCGACCTGCTGCGGGCGGAGGTCGATGAGGCGAGCGGGACTGTCGTCAGCCTGTGCGAGACTTCGTCGGGACTAGAGCTGCTTGACGAGGGCGGCATCCGGCTGGAACTGAGAAGGGACACCAGCGACACCTGGTCGCACGGGCTGGTCAGGTACGAAGAGGAGGTCATTCCCGGTCAGTTCGACGGCTTCGAACTGGTGGAGGATGGCCCGGTCCGGTGGACGCTCCGGCTCAGGTTCAGCTTCGGCGGCTCGACCGTCCTGCAGGACCTGTCCCTGGTCAAGGGCATGCCGTTCGCGCAGGTGCGGCTGCGCGCGAACTGGTCGATGCCCCGCGCGGTGCTGAAGCTGGTGCTGCCGTGGCGGCTCGGGCCGGGGGCGCGGACCGTCGCGGGCGCCGCCTACGGCTTCGCCGAGCGCGATCCCGCGGGTGCCGAGGAGCCCGTCCTGGACTGGCTGGACTGCTACAGCGTCGCCGAGGACCGCGGCATCGGCCTGACCACGGGGCACCTGCACGGCTACGACGCGACCGAAGGAGGCACCCCGCCCGCTTCGGGCCCGACGGCCGGCCCCGACACGACCGCCGGCCCCGAGACCGGCTGCTCCGGCGTCACCGTGCGGGTGACCGTGCTGCGCAATCCGCTGGCGGCTGATCACGGCGGGGCGTGGGGCGCCGGCGCCGGCGAGGACTTCGCGACGACGGACGCCGGCTGGCACGACGCGGTCATCGGCATCCATCCGCACCAGGGCGACTGGCGGTCAGCCGGGCTGGTGGCGCGGGCGGCCGAGCTTGCTCGGCCGCCCGCGGTTGTCGCCGACACCTACCACTCCGGGTCGCTGCCACCGGAGGGCGGCTTCCTCACCGTCGCGCCCGCCGACCGCCCGGTGGTCAGGGCGATCAAGCGAGCCGAGGCCGACGACGGCGTCGTCCTGCGCCTGGTCGAGCCGGCGGGCGAGCCGCTCGCCGTGACGCTCGGCGGCAAGCTGCTCGGCCGCGAGGTGCGGGCGACGCTAGCGCCATTCGAGGTCGCGACGCTCTTCGTACCCGACGATCCCACCGCGCCGGCCCGGTCGCTGACGATCGCCGAGCTCGCGCTCGCGCTCGCCGACTGACGGCGACCGGCTAGCCGCACAGCTGCCGGGAGTTGTACGGGTTGTTGTTGTCGACGGGCTGGCCCGTCTCGAGCACCACGTTGCCCACGCGATTCCAGCCGTCGGTGGGACCGCCGAAGTACGGCGCCCAGGCGGGCCTGGTGAACCAGATGCCGTACTTGCCGACGCAACCGGACAGTATGGTGCTGAACGAGTTGTCGTCGAAGAAGATGTTCGTGACGCTGAAACCGCCTACGGCGAACCCATCGCGAGGCGTGCTGTCGCGAGGACTGTAGTCCTCGGCGTAGACGGAGAATCCGCCGCCAGCGATGAGGTTGTCGCTCACGGTGATGTCGTTGGCGTTAGCGCGGGAATCCCAGATGGCCACGGCGCTCGTCGAGTTCGTGGTCATCCGGAAGGTGTTGTGATGGACGAGGCCATTATCGCTGCCCTCGGTCTGGTAGCCGTCATCATGGGCATTCGCGGTCGGATTGATGAAGCCGTGGAAATAGCTGTTGCTGATGCTGAAGTCGTTGCCCTCGGTCGACGTGCGGTTCGTCGGATTCCAGGTGAAGATCCCGTCATGGGCGCCGTAGCAATTCAGCGCCTTGACCACCATCCGAAGGCCTTGATGCCAGATGCAGGCGTGGACGGCGTGATCGCCGTCGATGGTCACGTCATCAATGATGGCGCTGGCTCCGAAGTCAATAGTCACGGCCGCGCTCGCGAGGGCGCCTTGGCCGCGCTTCGGTTCCACCATCGAGTTCGTAATAGTGACATGCTTCGCCCGTATGTTGACAGGGCCGAGCAATTTCTCGCAGGTCACGACCTGATTCGCTTTGTCGAGCACGATCGGTGTCGTGCCGTTTCCGACCGGCGCAAGGCTGTGATCGGGGCAATTGGCCAGGTTGGGACCGGTATTCCTCGCACCGGGCCAGCCGCAGCTAGCCAGGTGCTGCCACAGGCCAGGACCGCCGGATTGGCAGTACGAAGGCAGGGCGGGTACCTGGCGCGCGCTCAGCGCGCCAACGGCCGGCGCCGAAACCCCGGCCAGTAGTGCTGGCACTGCTACCAGCACCGCCAGAGGCCAGATCAGCCTGCGGATTAGCTTGCGACACGAGCCAATCCGTGCTGGGACCGCCTGAATGAGCATGACTATCCCCCGTTGCGCAGTGGTCATATTGCGGTTGCTTACTTAGAGTAAGCTGACACTAATGCATAGTAACGACAACGACACGGGATTGGTGCCCGCTTTAGTTCGCCCGGCGCGCACGAGGTCCGCTCCGGGGTATGGAGCGGACCCACTCTGGTGGTTCTTTGCGTATTGGTAGTTAGCTCCTTGAGTAGCCCGGATCCTGCTCGCCTTGGCGCTGACACAGCAAGCCGAGGCCACGCGGCTCACGCCCGCCGCGCCTCGGCCCAACTTGCCCCCATACCGGCTTCCGTGATCACGCGATATCTGGGATTACGGATTTCTGCCGCGTGATTATCCAGTCGAAGTTCCGTAATCATGGATTTTCCATGATCACGGACGACTTGGGCGCCGTCTAAACTCCGAGATCATTGTCCGGGGCGTGATCACGGAAACCTGTCCGGGCCGAACCTGGCCGCCGACCGTGATCACGGAAACCTGTCCGTACCGAACCTGACCGCCGGCCGTGATCACGGAGACCAGGGGGTGGTGTCTAGGCCTGGGTACCTGACTCGCAGCTGGGTGAGGGTCTGCGGGGTCCAGTAGGGGTGGCCGGGAGGCGGGAAGCCGAAGAGGAGGAGCTGGCGCGGGGTGGCGTGCTCGACGAACGAAGGCCAGTCCGGGTGGAAGGAGTGGTCGCCCCAGGCGTGGCGGCTGGTCCAGTGGTTGTCGGCGTGGCGGTAGCTGACGTGGGCACTGTAGCGGGCCGCACCCGGGGCGGTGATCTCGGTGCCGCGGTGAAAGGTGTCGGTGCTGTAGGCGACGACCGTGCCGGCCGGGCCTGCCGCCGTCCGCTCGGCCTCGTAGAAGTCCGGCCGCTCCGAGCGCAGGTAGCCGTGGGGCAAGGCGGGGACGCCGCCGGTGACCGGGAGCGGCACGATGTGGGTCGGGCCGTGGTCTTCGGGCACGTCGCTCAGCCAGATGAACATCTCGAGCCCGCGCCAGCGCACGTCATCGGAAGGAACGAGCGGGGTGTGGTTCAGGTAGTCGCGGTGATGCTCCTGCTCGTAGCTGGCGGCGCCGCTGTACTTAGCCCACAGCTCGGACGCGTACACGCGGAGGTCGCTGGTCTGGAAGATCGCCTCGGCGAGGGCGACCAGCCGGTCGTGCACGACCAGTTGGCAGAGGGCGACGGTAGGGAACGGGAAGGCGATGATCCCGCCGAACTCGTCGCCGGTGTAGACGCGATTGCGGCCCTGGTCGGGGGCGGCGTGGTACTCGTGGGCGGTCGGGAACACGCCCGCCAGGTCATGGCGGGCCGCGTCGAGCTCGGATCCTTCGAGGTAGCCGGGCAATACGACCAGGCCGTCTCGCCGCCAGGCGGCGGCGGCTTCCGCTACGTCCACCTGGCCACACTCCCCCATTCCGGCATCGGTGCGCGAACTCTTTTCCAACGACGGCGGCAGCCAGCGACTGGTCATCGAGGCCCAGGCTAAGAAGGGACGAAGAGTTTCGGGTTGTTTCAGCACTTTTCCAGGCTCATCCCAGCCGGGGCGGGTAGCCTCGGCAGCGCGGTACCGCCGGTCCATCGTCGTGAATGACGCTCGTCAGCGATGTCCTCTCCGATCGTGGCCTCGTCATAGGCAAGACCCGCCGCCAGGCCTTACTCATCGGCCTGACCGCGGAAGGACCGGCCAGGAGAAGAATCTGCGACATACCTGTGCAACCCCGGCGACGGAATACGCGTCCCAGTTCGGGGAAGTCGCATCGCAGGTGACCGGAGGGTGGCTGTCGATCATGGATTTCGCTGAACCAGGCGCGACCGAGAGTTGGTCGCGCGATACCGAGAACTGCTGCGGTGGCGGCTTGTGCCACTGCCAGGCCAGCTGCGACTGCAGCTGCCCTGACTGCGTGTGCTGACGCAGGCGCTGGTCCAACGTCCAGCCGGCCCTGAATCGCGCCGGCCCCTGGACCCAGTCGGCCTAGACCCAGCCGGCCCTGGACCGCAACGTACTAGATCACATGCGGTGTTAGCTCGGCAGCGGGCGCACCCAGTCAGGGTCGGTCCGGCCCAGCAGGCGGCTAACCGCCGCGCCGACGCTGATCGTGACGAGGGCCACGACGAGCGGGTCGTAGGTCTGGGCGTGCCGGACCAGGACGGCGCCGATCAGGGCGCCGACGAGCATGGTGGCGATCGGGACTAGCCGACGGCCAGCCTTGGAGCCCGGGCCGCCCGCGAGTGCGCTGTCGGCCGCGATCCCCGTGATCGTGAGGGTCAGGACCGTGGTGGTGAGGTCGGGCACGGCGATCGTGCGGGCGGTGGCGTTCTGGATTCCCATGGCGATGCCGAGCACGGCGATCAGGGAGTACCGGTAGCCGGCCGGAGGCGCGGAACTGCCAGCGACGGCCAGGATGACCGACGCCGCGAGGAAGGCCGCCTGCACGGCGGCGGCGGAACTGTGCAGCTTGCCCCGGTGGGCGCGGTGCCTGGCACCGAGCCGGCCGCCGGCGAGCGCGCCAGTGGCGAACGCGGCCATCGCGGTCAGTGACGCCGTGATCGAGAACCCGGGAGCGCCGGCCAGGGCGAAGCCGAGGAAGACGACGTTGCCGGTCATGTTGGCGACGAAGACATGGCCGAGCACCAGGTAACTGAACGCGTCGACCAGGCCGGTGACCATGGTCATGCTGACCAGCAACGGCGGCAGCGGTCCGTGCTTGCCCGCGGCGTCGGGCCTGACCGTATCCATGACATCGGCGACGAACCTGGTCAGCGTCGCGTTGATGGCCCCCGCGGGTCCAGAGCCGCGGGAGTCCGGCTCGGCCGCCGGAGTGCTCACTGGTGCCCGGCGGCGGGCTGCTGCGCTGGCGCCGCGTCCCTCGCCTTGAGGTAGTCGGTGGCGTAGTCCAGGTACGCCTGCGTGACGCGCTGCCTGGCCTGCTCAGCGGTGCACTCGCCGTGCAGGTTCGCCAGCAACGCGTCCCACCAGATGCTGCGCCCGATCGCGAAGCCGATCCAGCCCGGGAGCGGGGCGGCGACCTCCAGCCAGCGATCGAGCTTGGCGGGGGGAGCGTGCCGGCCGAGCACGATGCACCGGGCCGAGCGCCCGCCGCGCTGCGCGGTCGCGGCCACCGCCGCCGCGTCCTCGCGCCGGTCCAGGCCCTCGACCTTCCAGATCGCCGGGGAGACCCCGCGGTCCTGCAGGTACTCCATGACCCGAAGCGTGAGCCCAGGCCGCAACTCGTCGTCGTAGCGATCAGGGTTCCCGCCGGTCGCGGCCTTGTCAGCGTCGATGGCTGGCACCAGCAGTTCGAGGATCAGCGGCCGGTCCGCCCGTTCTGCCCACGCCGACACCTCAGCGAGCGAGCGAGCCTGCTCGGCCCGCAGCGCGGCGTCAAGGCCAGGGTTGTCCCGCACCAGGACCTTCGCGTGCTGGGTCGAGAAGAACTCGGCGTGCCGCTGCCAGTCGCCTGGATAGGCGAACTGGAACCAGTCGTGGCCGCTGGCCTCGACCGGCATGCACAGGGCGATCAGGCCACCGGACCTGGCCGCGAGCTCGGCGGCGCTGGCCCCGTACTCCTCGTCGATCAGCACGCTCGGCTGGACGTCCGCAGGCAGCCGCGCGGCCGCATCAAGGAGCGCCTGATAGACGATCAGCTTGTCGGCGGTGATCCTGGCCGCCTCCGCCGGCGTCGGCGGCGCGGTCAGGCCGTACAGGTCCCGTTCCAGGCTGGCCCGGTGGTCGACGGCCAGGATCAGCAGCGTCTTGCGCCCCGGCCCGGCGGCACCGGCCGCGTTCCCTGGGGCCCCGGCGGCACCGGTGGCGTTCCCGGCCCCGGCTGGTTCAGCCATAGCAGGCCTCCTTCGGCTCGGATGAGTACCTAGGCCGGCTCGCTACCCGGCGCCGGCTTGACCCACCGTACGCCGGGCGATCCGCCAGGTGCCGCCTACCCGGCGCACCACCTGGGTAATCGAAGCCACCGTGCGGATCGAGATCGGCGAGGCGGCCCCGGCCGGGTCCACGATCAGCAAGATCGAGCTGACCACGGCCTCATCAGGGCCGGCCCCGTGGTCAATGACGGGATTCAGGGTCAGATGCAGGGTCGCCGGGCCCTCGGCCGCCCAGATCGGGCCGACCGACAAGCGCAACTCGGCGGCGGGGTGCCGGCCCTGGCTGCCGTCGAGCACGGCGTCGTCGGTGAACAGGCTGGCGTAAGCATCGGCGTCCCTGCGAGTCGCGTACGCGTCGGCCCGGCCGATCAGGTCGAGAATGTCGAGCCGATCATCGGCGGACAGGCTCACCCAGCACCGCCAGCAGGCCGCAGCCAAGCCCCGATCCGCTCGGTGATCTCGGCGGGGAAGACGCTCTTGGGGATCACGGCGTGCACGGCCTTGGCCGGGATCGAGGAGTAGGCCGACCCGGTCTGGTTGGCGTACTGGGTGACCCGGAAGCTGAACGCCATGCTCGCCAGCGCGTACACCTCCGACTCGCTGATCTCGGCGGCGACGGCCAGCCAGCTGATCGCCTCGCGCAGGCAGGCGACGAGGGCGTCGTCGAGATCGGACCCGAACCCGATCACGATCCAGGTCGTGTCGGTTTCCCCGACCGGACCGGGCAAGGCCACGTTCTTGTGCAGGTCGTACCTGATCTGAAGGTCCTCGGCCGCGGTCTCGATCGCGGTCTGGTCGACCACACCGTCGCCTTGCAGCGCGTGCACGTCGCCGGTCCAGACCCGCGCTCCCGGCTTGGCGACGGGCAGGAACAGGTGGCTGCCTGCCGTCAGGTCGCGGAGCACCAGGTTCCCGCCGTAAGCGCCAGACAAGATCGCCGACACCGGGTCGTCGCCGGCGGGCTCCACCCCGACGACGCCGAGGAACGGCGCCATCGGCAACTTGATGCCGTGGGTGAACTCGGCCGTCGTCCGCGCGTCGTCGAACGTGAAGTAGTGCACGTACGGCTCGGCGAAGTCGTGCGGCAGCGCCCCGACGCCGAGCGGGAACGAGTTCCAGCCCCACCCGATCGTGCGGAGCTTAGTAATACTGCACTCCAGCACGTCCCCTGGCTCCGCGCCCTCGACCTCGACCGGCCCGAGCATCGAGTAGGGCCCGTTCGGGTACCGGTGCCGCAGCGGCTCCCGGTCGGCGAAGCTCATCCCGAACACCGCCTCGTTCCCCCAGTGCGTCCAGGTGTGCGGATAGCTGACCGTGTCCCCGGACGCGATCGACGCCACCGGCGCCGCCGACGGGTCGAGGAACCCTGACCGCACCGTGTCCTTCGTCGACTCGACCACATGCGTACTCGCCATGCGCACACCATTCCTTAATTAGGCGGTCATCAGGACCGGGTCACCCAAAATCAAAGGCCGGATCAGCCAATAACTCGCGCCGGGCTTCCCCGGCCGTCGCTGCGCCGGGCACCGCTCCGCGGCCCGACCCCGACAAGTCTCCGTGATCACGCCAAGCTGGTGATCACGGAGAACTGACCGACGCCCAGCACCGCGAACCTCCCTCATCACGCCAGCCTGGTGATCACGGAGAAACAGCCGACGCCCAGCGCGGCGAACCTCCGTGACCACGAGGCAATCATGATCACGGAACTGCGGTCCGCGAGGGCGGCGACGGCCGTCACGTGGGCGTAGGCCAGCAGCAGCGTCACCGCCGCCATCCCGGCCGACCCGGCCGCCAGCAAGGCGTCCGGCGAGAGCCGGCTCCGCAGCCTTGGCAGCACGACGGCCCCGGCGACGGCACCTATGCCCACGCTGCCGAGCAGCAGGCCGTAGCCGCCCGAGCCGAGGTGCAGCACCGAGTGCGCGGTCAGCGGCAGCAGCGCCCACACGGCGCTGGCGAAGAAGATGAACAACCCCGCGCGGGCCAGGATCACCCGCAGCACCGGGCTGGCGGCGACGTACCGGCCGCCAGCCCTGATCGCCTCGCCGACGTGCTCGCGCGGCAGCGCGTCGGTGGTCCTGGCCGAGTGCCAGGCCCAGATCACCGCGATGACGGCGATGAAGGTTGCGGCGTTGATCAAGAAGACGGTGCCCGCGCTCGTCGCGGCCAGCAGCAGGCCGCCGATCGCCGGGCCGACCGCGCGGGCCAGGTTCTGGTTCACCGAGCCCAGCGAGATGGCCTGGATTCGCTCGTCCGGGCTGACCAGCTCGGGCTGCAGGGTCTGCCAGGTCGGCGACGTCAGCGCCTGCCCGCTGCCGACCACGAAGACCAGCGCCAGCAGCACCCAGGGGGTGACAAGGCCCGCGATTGCCAGCACGCCCAGCGCGGCCGCCGCGACCAGCATGAACGTCTGGGTCACGAGCAGGAACCGGCGCCGGTCGACCAGGTCGCCGATCGTCCCGGCCGCGATCGCGAACAGCAGGACCGGCAGGCCCGCCGCCGTCTGGACCAGTGCGACGTAGGTGGCCGAGGTGGTAAGGGTCAGCATCAGCCACTGGGCCGCCACGGTCTGCATCCAGCTGCCGATGTTGCTGACGAACTGGGCACTCCACATGGCCGCGAAAAGGCGGTGGTGGAATGGCGCCCAGGCCGATCCCTGCGCTCCGGCCTGGGTCGGCGTCCGGGCCGACTTGCTGGTCGGCGTCTGGTCCGGCCTCTGGCCCGGCGTCTGGCCCGACGGCAAGGTCGCGTCGGGCTCGTCAGGCACCGTCACAGCGTACGCCGGACGCGGCCGGCCGGCCGGCCTTCGGGTTACCGGACGGACGGGCGATCGCCTCGGCCCCCTCGTTCGGCCGCAGCGTAAGGACGGAAGAGGGTGGCGCCGTACCAAGACGGCTCCGCCAGACATCTTCGTACGCGTTACCCACGAACATCGCGGTAGTTATGGGACTCTTCGTCCGAATCAAGCGAAGGTTCAGCGTACTATGATCAACTTCCGCTGAACTTGGTACTGACTTCCTTCCGGAAGCTCGTGACGTCGCCCGGCGCTCGCGCCGGGCGACGGGTGATCAGGGGCCGAGGAAGTACTGCGAGCCCGAGACGACCTGGCCGCCGCTGATGACTAGGTTGAGCTCGTAGTACTGGGTCACGCCCGCGCTGTCGACGGCGTCGACGCGCATGGACACGGCGTCGCCGGTCGTGGTCAGGCCGGTGATCGTGACCGAGACGGTCTGGTCGAAGGAAGCCACCATCTGCGTGTAGCTCAGCGGGCCTGGGCTCGGCTGGTAGGTCAGCACGACGTTCCCGCCGCCGAGCCGCCAGAGCGACGGCCAGTCGCGATCGTTGACGTCGGCTATGTACTGCCTGGCGACTAGCGCGGGGTCGGCCGTCGGCGCACTGGCGCGGGCGCTGGGGCTGACGCTGGGACTCGGGCTGGCGGCGGTGCGGCTCGCGCTCGCCGTCGGGCTGACGCTGGCGGAGGGCCTGACGCTGGGGCCGGCGCTGGCGCTGGGGTGCGGCTGGTGCCGCCCGGCGACGTCGTGCCTGGGCAGCGCGGCGGCCGCGATCCCGATCGCCGCGGCGGCCGCCACGGCCGCTCCGGCGATGATCGCCGCGAGCCAGCCTCGCCGGCGTCGCGGACGTTCTGGCCGGAAACCTGGTGGTTCCGATGGCGGGAGCCTCGAGCCGGCCTCGTCGGCCAGCCCGGGCTCGGCCGGGCTAACCGCGGTGAGATCGCTCGCTGGCGTTAATGCCGGGAGCTGGTCGGCAGTGGCCAGGCCAAGGGCGAGGGCGAACTCGGAGGCCGCCCACAGGCACGCCTCGTCGGAGAAGTCCGTCCTGGCGGCGAGCTTGGTGGCGGCGAACTGGATGGCCATCGGGCGCGGCACGCCGCGGGCGACCTGGCCGCGCAAGGCGCGCGGGATGTCCAGCTGAGCGGCGGCGAGCAGCGGGCCGGTCTCGCGCGGCGAGTCGGGCAGGTAGTCGCGGAGCACGCTGAAGAGCGTCGCGGGGTGGGACAGGGCCGGGGGGCCAAGGTCGGGATCAGCGACGATCGCGGCCAGGATCGACCTGGGGCTGCTCTCGTACTCGAACTCAGCCACCATTGCCGTTCCCCGCCGTCCGCGCCAGAAATGCTGGTCTGACGCCTTTGATCTGTCATTTTATGATAGCCAAAGGCCGTCGTGGTGCTGCCGGCGCTGGGTTCACGTCCTTCGGTCCTTACGTCCGGCTGTCTCCCGGCCCAGAGGGAACGTCGGCCGAGCCGGGGCGGGTCAGGGCCAGCGGGTCGACGACCCGGTCGAACAGCTCCTCGCTGACGCCGTTGGCCAGCGCGGCCTGCCTGAGGGTCAGGTCGCGGTCGATGGCGTAGTAGGAGATAGCCGCGGCCTTGTCGTAGCCGATCACCGGCGACAAGGCGGTGACCATCATCACCGAGCGGTCGATGTTCTCGGTCAGCTTGGCCTCGTTGAGCTCGGTGCCCTCGACCATGAACTCGCGGAAGTGGTCGCACATGTCGGCCATGATCAGCGCGGAGTGCAGGTAGTTGCTGATCAGGATCGGGCGGAAGGCGTTCAGCTCGAAGTTGCCCTCGGCCCCGCCCATGCTCACCGCGACGTCGGAGGCGATGACCTCGATCGCGACCATCAGCATCGCCTCGGCCTGGGTCGGGTTGACCTTGCCCGGCATGATCGATGAGCCGGGCTCGTTGGCGGGGAAGATCAGCTCGCCGATCCCTGTGCGGGGGCCAGAGCCCAGCCAGCGCAGGTCATTGGCGATCTTGAACAGGGTCACGGCGGCGGCCTTCAGGCCGCCGTGGGCCCGCACCATCCGGTCCAGCGTGGCCTGGGCGGCGAACTTGTTGGCCGCGGTCTCGAACGGGGCGCCCGTCATCGACGCGAGCTCGGCCGCCACTTCCGCGCCGAACCCGGCCGGGGCGTTCAGCCCGGTCCCGACCGCGGTGCCGCCCATCGCCAGCTCGAGCAGGCCGCGGGTGGCGTGCTCGACCTCGGCGATGGCGTCTTCGAGCGCCCCCGCGTACCCGGACCATTCCTGGCCCACCGTCAGCGGGGTCGCGTCCTCCAGGTGGGTCCGGCCGATCTTGACCACGTCGGCCCATTGCCTCGATTTCGCGTCGATGGCATCCCGGAGCCGCCTCAGCGCCGGGATCGTCCGCTGCGTCGCCATCGTGTAGGCGGCGATGTGCATCGCGGTCGGGAACGTGTCGTTGGACGACTGGCTCATGTTCACGTGGTCGTTGGGGTGCACCGGCTCCTGCGAGCCCAGCGTGCCCCCGACCAGCTGGATGCACCGGTTCGAGATGACCTCGTTCACGTTCATGTTGGACTGGGTACCCGAGCCGGTCTGGAAGACATGCAGCGGGAACTCCGCGTCCAGCGCGCCGATGATCACCTCGTCGCACACTCGCTGGATCAGCTCGCCCTTCCAGGCCGGCAGCAAGCCCGCCCTGGTGTTCACCGCCGCCGCCGCCTTCTTCACGTGCCCGTAAGCGTGGTACACCTCCTTCGGCATCCGGTCGTTGCCGATGGCGAAGTGCTGCAGGCTCCGCTGGGTCTGCGCGCCCCAGTAGTGGTCCGCCGGTACCTCGACCGGGCCAAGGCTGTCGAACTCGCGCCGCATCCCGGTCGTGTCCAAGCCGATCGGAAGATCGAGGATCTTCGGCGCCTGCTCGTTCGCGCGTGTCATGACCTGTACCCTCCGGCGGAGACAAAAGGGCTGCGGGGCGGGCAGCGGCGCGGGATGAGCAATTACGGCCACGCTACTCCCGCCCATGGGGGAAGGCCGAAGCGCCCTTCCGCCGCGCCTGCGCGCCAATGTTTAGGTCCAGCGTGGCGGGTAGCGGACCCAGCATGGTGATTGCGACCCGTGCGCCAGCGCGCGCACCATCGGTCGGGTGGCAGGAGTCGGCCTCCTGCCAGACGGCTGAGCCCGAGCTGTTCTTTCCGATCTCCGCCACTGGCCGGTCCAGAGCCGATACAGCCCGCGCCCGTGCGATCTGCCACGCCTGCCCGGTCCGTCAGGCCTGCCTGGACTATGCGATGGCCACCGGCCAGCAGCACGGCATCTGGGGCGGTCACACCGAGGAGGAACGCCACCGGCTGCGCCGCGCGCTGTCCCGCCGGCGCCTCGCCTCGCTCCGAAGCTGACCGGCCCCGGCGCCTGGCGCTCTTAGCCGAGGCTGACCTCAAGCCCGGCGGTAGCGATGCCCAGGTCGCCGGCATAGTCCGCCGCGGCGGCGGCCAGCGCGGCCGCGTGATCCGAGCCCGGCCACAGATGGGTGAGCAGCAGCCTGCCGACTCCGGCGGCGGATGCCGCACGGCCGGCCACGCTCGCGCTCGACATGTACGGCCGGGCGTCGGCAGGGACAGGGCCGGTGTAAGTGGCCTCGGCCAGCAGCACGTCGGCGCCCTGCGCCAGGCCGACCACCTCCTCGCTCGGCCCGGTATCGCCGGTATAGACGATGGCCAGGCCCGCCGCCGCGAGCCTTACCCCGAGGTTGGGCAGCCAGTGCGGCAGCAGCCTGGTCTGTACGGTGAACGGCCCGATCGCAAGCTCCTGTCCCCCCTCGGCGGTGTGCACCTGGTAGGAGCCGCCCACCGTCTCTGGCCGGTCGAGCGCGAGCACGGCGTCGAGCGCGCCAGCGGGGGCGTAGACCGGCAGCGGCGGCGGCGGATCGGCGCGCAGCGCCCTGGCCCGCAGCAGCGGACTCAGGTCAGCGCAGTGGTCGGGGTGGCCGTGGCTGATGAACACCGCGTCCACTTCCTCGGCTCCGATGCGCTGGAGCAGCCGCGGCATGGTCGCGTAGCCCAGGTCGACGACCAGCCTGAATCCGTCGTGCTCGACCAGGAAACCGCTGCACGCCTCGCCGGGCTCCGGCCACGCACCGCAGCTGCCGAGAACGATCAGCCGCATGCCGGATCCCCCGCTGCCCGCCGCTGCCATGGTCCGTGACTGGCCCGGTGCCGACCGATATCCCCGACGATCTCCCCGGCCCTGACGGCAGCGACGCTCAGCAGCGAGTCGGCGATGCCGTGGGTCGCCTCGTTCACGCCCTGCAGGTAGCAGGCGGCGTCGGCACCAGCACCGGCCAGCCGGTAGCTGCGGCTCACGCCGACCTCGTCCAGGCCGAGCTTGGTCACCAGCTCCGCGATCATGGTCGGAGTCTCCTTGCTGAACCCGGTGCCGAGAAGCACCCGGTCGAAGCGCAACTCCTGGCTGGCGCGAGTCAGGCGATCACGCACGGTCAGCACGACCTCGCCAGCGTCCATCGCGGCGCCGGCGACGTCGGTATTCGTCAGGAAGCACATCCGCTCGCGGCCGGTCACCCTCTCGATATACGCCTGCTCGTAAAGCGAGTCCAGCAAGCGAGCGTCCAGGCCGGAGTAGTTGGTCGCGTGCATCTGGGCGAGCACCTGCTCCCTGGCCGCGGACCTGGCGCCGAAGAAGCGGTCGACGAAAGTAGGGAAGTACAGCTCGTTAGTGAAGCGGCTTGTCGAGTAGTTCGCGAGCCCGATCGAGCGCATGATCATGGTCAGGCTGGCCGCGCCGAACCGCTGGTGCGCCGCCCACAGCATCTCGGCGGCGCTCTGCCCGGCCCCGACCACGGCGATCCGGTACGGATAGTCGGCCCGCATGGCTGCGGTCCCCGACCCGAACCTCGTGCTATGGATGACCAGGTCATCGGGTAGGCCCGCGAAGACGGTCGGCACGTACGGATCCCGGCCGGCCGCGATCACCAGGTACCTGGACGCTATCGTCCCGCCGTCGGCCAGCGTGGTCAGCCAGCCGGTCAGCGCGCCCCGGCGGTCGCACTCCGGCTCGACGCGCACGGCCTGCCGCCCGTACTCGATCTTGACCTTGGTGAGCGAGTCCGCGACCCAGCGCAGGTAGCCCGAGATCTCCATCCGGTACGGAGTGAAGCTGCCGCAGTTGATGAAGTCGCTCAGCCGGCCAGCCGAGTGCAGGTAGTTCACGAACGTGAACTTGCTGGTCGGATCCCGCAGCGTCACCAGGTCCTTCAGGAACGACACCTGGCTCCGCGTCCACGGCATGAGCATGCCGCGCTGCCAGGTCGTGTCGGCGTGCCTTTCAATCAGCAGGCTGCGCCGGGCCAGTTCGGCCGGGCCAGAATCTTCGAGCGCGATCCCCAGGGCCAGGTTGGACGGACCCGCGCCGATGGCGAGTAACTCGACCTCGCGCTGCTTCCTCACGCGACCTCCTCAGCTTGAGCTGACTGCGTCTCGGGCGGCCGGGCATCCGGCCGGGCCGTCGGGCCCCGGCGCAGGATCGAGACGATGATGGCGATGCAGGCCAGCCCGGCGGCCGCGCATCCCCACCAGGGAACGGAGCGGCCGGCCGCGTAGGCGAATACGCCGACAGCGGGTCCGGCGGTAAGCCCGGCCGTACGGTACACCTGGAGCACGCCCTGGTAGGAGCTGCCCGAGCCGTCGGGTGCCATGGCGCTGGCCGTGGCCGAGGAGAACGGCGTCACGAACATCTCCCCGATGGTCCACAGCGCCACGCCGCCCAGGATGGTGAGCATGGACACCCCGAGCAGGTAGACCGCGTATCCCCCGCAGATCAGGCCGGCGCCGATCGAGAGCGGCAGCCAGGATGGCCAGCGTCTTACCACGGTCGCGAGCGGAAGCTCGAACAGCACGACCGCGATCGCGTTCGCGCTCAGCAACTCCCCGACCAGCTCGACGCTGTAATGACGCGCGTGCAGGGCGAGCGGAAGCACGCCCGACCGCTGGCCGTAGACGAGCGCGATCAGGCCGAAGGCGATGCACAGGACCAGGTACCTGTGGTCTCGCAGCACGCTCTTGCGGCCGGCGGCTGAGCGGCTGGCCCTGCGCTCGGCGCGAGCAGGCTTGTCATCGGGCAGGCGGCCGGCGGCGACGGTGAACGCGGCGGTGGTCGCCGCGTCGATCAGCAACAGCACGACCAGCGACCGGCCGAGCACGAAGCCGGCGATGAGCGCGCCCGCCGCCGCGCCGACATTGACCGCTAGCTGGTAGAAGGCGAACATCGGCGCGAGCTGGTCAGGCGGCGAGAGCCGGCCGACGATGGCCGCCGAGGCGGGCATGTACGCCCGGTTGAACAGCGAGATGGCGGACAGGACGATCGCGCTCGCCACGAAGCCGGTCGTGAACGCCAGGATCGCGGTGAGCAGGGCGCAGGCCGCGGTCGAGTAGACGATCGTGCGCCGCGGGCCGAGCCTGCCCGCGGCGGCACCGCCGAGGGCCGCGCCGGCGATCCCGAAGCCGCCGACCAAGGCGAGCATGATGCCGATCTGCCAGGCGCGGAAACCTCGCGCGGCGAGGATCAGCGCGAGGAAGACGACCACGAAGCCGCCGGTCCTGTTCACGAGGACGCCGAGCGTGAGCAGCCGGATCGGTCCTGGCACCAGCTTCCAGAGCTGCCACCGCGACCTGGCCGGCCCGGGGCCGGGCCCGCCGCTCACCGCCGCGCCCGCATCGGGGCTCATGCGGCCGCCGTGACGGTGATCTTGGCCAGCGCGTCGTCCATGGCTTCCTGGCACGCCTGCTCGCTGTCACCAGTAGTGATGACCATCGCGATCCGGCCGAGGTAACCGGCCGGCGGGAGCCGCAGCACCGCTCCCGGCTCCACCAGGGGCACCACCCGCTCGACCCGGGGGTCAGCGCGCACCGCGTCAGGGACGTCGATGCTCGCGACCGTCAGGTCCCGTTCCGGGCAGATGAACCTGATCGCGGCGGCCCGCACCGGCTCGGCGCCGGGATCTCGCCGAGGCCGCAGGTCCGGCTCGGCGCCGAGGGCCACGTCGGCGACGGCACCGGCCAGATCGATGCCGGTCGCGAGGAACCCCAGGTACGGGATCATGCCGCCGCCGAGCCTGGAGTTGACCTCCATGATCTTGTAGCCGTCCGGTGTGACCCGAAGCTCGGCGTGGCTCACGCCGTCGGCGAAGCCGAGAGCCTCGTGCACGGCCTGCAGGAAAGGACCTATCGCCGGCAGCAGGTGAAGGCCGCTGGCGGTCACGCAGTGACCGACCTCCTCGAAGAAAGGCCGGGGGCCGAGCAGCTTGCGGGCCACGAAGACGGGCGTGACCTGACCTTGGCAGATGACGCTGTCAACACTGAACTCGGCACCGTCCACGCACTCTTCGACCAGAACGCCCGGCGCGGAGAACACCGGGTCAGGCACGGACGCCGCCGCGGCGATCGCGAAGCCACGAGCGACATCGTCGCTGTCGTCTACCCGCACGACGCCCTTGCTGGCGGCCAGCGCCCTCGGCTTCAGCACGACCGGCAGCCCGATGTCACGGGCGGCCGCGACCGCCTCCGCAGCCGAGGTGACCAGGCTCGCCCGCACCGCGCCGAGGGCACGGGACGCGAGCCGCTGCCTGGTCTCCCACTTGTCCTTGCAGGCAATGGCCGCGGCCAGGCCTGAGCCGGGCAGGCCGGCCTCGGCGGCGAGCCGGGCCACGGGGACCGTGTACCTGTCGTCGTAGGTAGCTATGCCGGCGGCGCGCTCCGCGCTGATGGCGGCCCGCCCGGTGGCGAGCATCGGCTCAGGACCAGGCTCAGTGATGAGATGGAACGACCGGATGAACGGCTTCGGCCAGGCCGGCTCATGGATGTCCATCAGCACAAGCCCGGCCCGCTCCGCCATCGCGGCGACGGCGTACTCACGGAACGGCGACCTGCGCCCGACGCCGACAAGGACGAGCGGCCCTAACGCTAAGCGTCGTGGCGTCACGCTATCTCCCGGCCCTCACTCGCATCATTGATTGAGCATGCCGGCCACGGGCTGAGCATTCGACGCCATCGGCGAATTGCGGCGCCTTTAACTACAGTCGGCCTGCGCACGAATACTCGTCGTGCCGATTAAGCCTACTCCGTAGCCTTCGGTCCTCCGACAGGGTGGCATCGGCCCAGCTTTCCTGTCAAGCCGGTAGGATTCAGCTCAGATAACTTCCAGACATGCCCTCAGCTACCTTCTCTCTGATAATCCTCGCATTGGACCGCCCTTCCCCGCATCGGGGACTTCCATTGCTCCTGTCGATCCGGGCCCTCACTTAACTTCTGTAACATCGGGCCGGAGCCCGCTGGGCCACCGCGAAGCATTTGACATGCGCGATGCGGTCATGCGAGACTCGGCAATTGCCCCGAACGACGGCTGATACGGTGCCCCTTGAGTCACCACGGCTAATTTGCATAAATTCCCTAGCTGCGATGAAGGAAAGCGCATAGCCGATGACGGCTGCAGCAAACACGTACCGGACGAACGCGAGACGCTTACCTATCACATCAGCGTCTTCTGACCCTGACTCGCCATGCGCTCTGGTCAGCGGCAGTGCCCGGCGTTCCTCCGACCTGGGGATACATCACCTAAGGATCGGATCATCAGATGGAATCTGCGAATCACTTAACCACCGGCGGCCAGGCCGAGCGTGTGATCGTGATCTCACTCGTCAAGTCCGGAACCCATCTTATACAAGAGCTTATGGTCGCGCTCGGCTACGGAATGTACGGGCACTCTCGCATTACCGACGACATCAGGCCGATACTGGATCAGGACACCCGCTGGCGGATAGCTCGCATGATCTGCGACGAGCCCATGCTCAAGCTGCTTGGCGAGGCCAGCGAAGAGTCCTTCTTGAAGACCACCGACGAGGCCTGGGACGCCTATGCGATGGCCTGGCAGATGAAATTCGGCATGCCGTTAGTCAATCGGTACGGCGCGGAGCTCCCCCGCACTGAACTGGTCGAGCGAGCGCGGTCACGCACTGTCTCGACTGATTTCGCCGACACTCCGCCGGGCGTCTGCTGGATATTCATAGAATTCGATGTCAAGAAGATCGACGGGCGCTTTCTGCGCGAGTGGGCGCAGACCGGAGAGCCGAAGATAATCTTCAACTACCGCGATCCGCGCGACATCGTCATCTCGATGATCAACTTCCTGACCGGGAAGACCGGCAACGGCATCGGGAACTTCAGCGAGTTCGGTATCTTCAGCCGCATACTCGACTCGCTGCCGAGCCTGGAAGACCAGCTCACCTATGCGCTGCTCGACCCGTCCTTCCCTTCCCAGGGCGACCTCGGCCGCATGTTCTGGCTGCTCAACCATCCCAGCGTCTGCAAGGTGTCGTTCGAGGAGCTCGTCGGGCCGCAAGGCGGGGGCACCGCGGACGGACAGCAGAACGCCGTGCGGCGGGTCACCGAGTTCCTCGGTATTGACACTGACATCGACGCGATCTTGCCGCGGCTCTATAACCGCGGCTCGTTCTCCTTCTTCCGCGGCCAGGCCCACACCTGGCAGGACGTCTTCACGCCCTACCACCGGAGCCTGGCCGAGCGGCGATACGGCGAACTGCTGCCGCATTACGGCTACAGGTGAGCGCCACCGCGACGCCCACTCGGACACACAGGAAGGCAGTCATGAACGACATCGAACGGCAAGGCAAGCGCGAGGCCGACCGCACGAGCGGATCAGCCCGGACGGACTGGCTGCGGTTACTGCTCGGCGACGGCCCGCCCGATATCGCCACGCTGTGGGAGCTGTGCCTCGGCTTTGAGTACGACAGGGACCTGCTCGTCGACTCCCTGCGCGGCTGGCTCGGCGCCCCTGGCGGCGGCCGGATACTCGACTGCGCCTGCGGCAGCGGTTTCCCCGCCATTGACCTGATCAGGGCCGGCTACGACGTCACGTGCTCGGACGGCAGCCAGCTCATGCTCGGCTACTTCAAGCGGCGAACTGACTACGAAGGCATCACGGCGCGGGGCGCGCTGGTGCGGTGGGAGGATCTGTCGGATTACTTCGAGACGCCCTTCGACGTGGTCATGTGCCGTGGCTGTGCCCTGCCTTACGCGGGTACCTGGGACGATGACGCGCCGCCCGATGCAGGGGCGCTGGCGCAGAGCGTCGCTCAGTTCGCGGCCAGCCTGCGACCCGGTGGCCGGCTCTACGTCGACACCGCGGCCGAGCCGCCAGGGGATGACCCCCAAGTGACCACGCACCCGACGCTGGCCATCGGCCCGCACCGCATCGACCTGGCCGAGGAACTCAGCCTTGACCGGACGGCCCGGCTGCGGCGCTGGCGCTGCCAGCTCACGATCGACGGCCGCGACTACGAGTTCCAGCGGCGCTCGCACTACCTGCCGCCTAGCGACCTCGCTGGCCTGCTGGCCGGCGCCGGCCTGACGGACGTGCGGCCCGAGCGGCTACCCGGCGAGCGATACGCCGTGCTCACCGCTGTCCGCCCTGAGGAATAGCGGTGCCTTTCCCCCGGCCCGGCCGCAGCCTCGTGCTGCTCATGCGCAAGCAGCTCAACTTCAGGTCCGCCGACCACATCCAGGCGCTCCTTGACCTGTCCATCGACATCCATCTGGTGACCCTCGACCGGGAGGGCGCGGCCGGCGATCCGCGTTTCGCTTCATGCCTGCCGCTGGCTGACGACTCGACCGAGCAGGAGGCGCTGGCAGCCGTCGTCGAGGTCGCGCGATCGCGGCGCGCGGCCGCGGTGATCACCTTCGCCGAGGTCGACATCGTGATCACAGGGATGGCCAACGAACAGCTCGGCGTGCCGTGGGCGCACAGCATCGCCGACCAGGTCAGCCGGGACAAGGCCAGGCAGCGCGAGTTCCTGAGCAGCCGCGGCCTGCCCAGCGTCTGGCACTACGTGGTCGCTGACGCGGACGCGGCGATAGCGGCCGCCGCCGCGCGCGGCCTGCCGCTGATCGTCAAGCCCACCAGGGCAGCGTCGAGCTCGCACGTCGAGCTGGTCGGCGACATCGGCCGGCTCGCCGACGCGCTGGCTGGCATCGAGCGGCTCGCCCTGAGCAGATCCCGCGGCTACTACGACGAGATGCCCGAGCACTGGGCCCTGATCGAGGAGTATTTGCCTGGCCGCGAGGTGACACTCGACGGCGTCGTGATCGATGGCGAGTTCCTGCTCGGCGGCGTCTGCGACAAGCGGGTCTCGGCTGGCCCGTACTTCGAGGAGGACCTGTATACCTTCCCGATGGCTGAGCCTGCGCGCGAACCTGAGCTGGCCGCCCTCGCCGCGTCGATCACGCGCCACCTCGGGGTGACGGGCACGCTGTTCAACGCTGAGTTCCGCGAGGACGCCGACGGCCGGTTCCGCGTCGTGGAGTTCTCCACCAGGATCTCCGGGGGTCACGTCTACCGCAATATCAAGGACGTCCACCGGATCGATCTCGTCCGCATCTTCGCGCGGATGGCTTGCGGTGATCCCGTCAAAGACATTTTGCTGCAAGAAAACCAGCGGATGCCGGCTCGGATGACGACCTGCAACAAGGTGATCTTCGGAACCGGCACGGTGGTACGCAACAGCGCCGGCGAGACGGTCCATTCTCCGTACTTCCGTGCTTACTACCCGATGGCCAGGCCCGGCGAGCGAGTCGCCGCAGCTCCCCTCGGGTTCGACACCGTCGGCACGCTCTCGGTCCGCGCTCGCTGGCAGGACGGTCAGAGCGCGGCCGAAGTCCATGCTGTTGCCGAGGAACTCGCCGCGAGCCTGGACATCGAAGTACTGCCTGACGATAGCTAGTCAGCGCCAGCTAGGCCGACCGTGGCCGCGGTTCCGTCCCACCACTTGAGCACCCGCAGCGCGCGGAGGGTGTTCCAGCGGCTCGGCGTGCCCGCGTCCTCGAGATCGAAGTAGACGCGACCTGGATGGATGCGGTCGAGCAGCCACCGGCCACCGGACTGCCGCTTGGACCGGACGAGCGCCACCGCCTCCGCCATCCGCGGATCGGGGTCCGCGCCTGACCGCCGGAAGTAGTCGAGCCCGCGCAGCACGTCGTAATGCCAGTAGTAAGGAAACGCGAACTCCAGGTACTCAGGCCGGATGACGTCCCCGGTGCGCTTGCGCCGGAACAGGCTCCGCTCGAGCAAGAACTCCTCGCCGCCCTGGCGAGCCTCGCGCACTTGCGCCGACGCTCCGGTCGCGCGCTCGAACTCAAGCAGGCCGTCGAGCACGTTGATCGTCGTGTCGACCGAAGACCGCACCGACCCGTTCTCGGCCTCGCAGTTCCAGCCGCCGTCAGCGAGCCGCTCGGCCAGGATCCGGTCGACGACGGCCGCGACGTCCACGCCGTAGTACGCCCCGGTCTCGATCGTCCGGCCGTTGATGCAGGGCTCGACCTCCCCGTCGAAGTACCGCTGCCCGGCGTGCTCCCAGCGCCCGTTCTCCGCCACCAGGCTGACCGCCCGGCGGGCGGACGCCGACGCCGGGTCAAGCCCGAGGATCTCCAGGGTTTGCAGCGTGTGCATCGTGGCGGTCCACGGCTGCCCAGGCTCTCCCCCGGCGTAGTCAGCGGGGAAGCAAGCACCGCTGGCCCAGAGCCCGTCCTGACCTTCGGCCGCGAGCAGTCGTGCGCCCCAGCCTTCGTGCTCAACCCGCGCCCGCTGCGCCGCCACCTCGTCGGCGGGCGCGTCGGTAAGATCCTGCAGCACCTGCCAGCCGATCGCGGGGTCGCCATCAAGCAGCCAGTCGATCGCAGTCACGGACGGCAGGTTACCCGGTTCCGCGGCGACCTGGGAGTCGCAGGTGCACGCGGATCGTAGTTCCCGCTGGTCCTGACCGGACCTGGACAAGGTCGCTGACCTGATGGACTAGCCACAGTCCGCGGCGAGTGCCAGGAGCGCTCGGATCTGGGCGCAGCGTGCCCGCTAGCCGGTCGGTGATCCGACTGCGCGACAGGCCCGCGCGCAACCCCGCTGCCAGCGCGAACCCGCGGACCGCGGCTTGATCGGCGCGAAAGGTGATCGCCTCCGCGCCAGGCGGCGGATCGCTCAGGGGCGGGGCCGCAGGCACCGGGGCCTGCGCAGCCTGGCCAGTGGCGGCGGCACGTCGCAATCCGGCCTCGAGCACGACCGAATGCGCCTGCTCGGCCGCCGCCAGCAGGGCGGAATCGAGGCGGGCGTCGTATCCGCACAGGACCTCGACTGCTGACCCGCTGAGGGCATCGCAGAGCAAGGTCTCGTACCTGATCGCCTCGCTGAGATCTTCATGGGGCCGGTCCAGCCAGCCGACGTCCTGCCGGGGACGCAGGCTGCTCGCGTGCGGGCGGGTCACGGCAACCAGGGCGGCAGCGTCGCCCGGAGCATCAGCCGTGAGGTACTGCGCGCAGGCCGAGCCGTGCTCTCGCGGGTCGCGATAGAGCAGCATCGCGTGCCTGTTCGTCATCAGCCCTTCCCATCCGGGATCGGCTCTTGCCTCACACCTGGCTGTCCCCAGAAACGGACAGCTAACGCGCCTGGCCAACAATCTGCATGAACACGGCGGAAGACCAGCAGCGCCACGTCGTCGGCATCCAGCCTGTCCTGCGACATCGCCGTCATCGCGGCCGCGCAGCAGGCCTCGGGCTCGATGTTCGCAACCGCCAGGCAGAGCTTGGCGATCCCCTCGTCGACGACCTGGTCACGCCGCTCCACCAGCCCGTCCGTGTACAGGCACAGCATGGCCTCGGGCGGGAACTCGAGGACGCTGAACCGGCGCCGGCAAGGCTCGGGAGCCCCGATGAGGGTGTCGGCCGCAACCAGCGCGAGCTCCGCCGGCCTGCCCGGCAGCGCGATGATCGGAGGCAGGTGGCCAGCGCTGGACACTCGCACCCGATCAAGCTCAGGGCTGAACACGGCGCACAAGACGGTCGCCATCGCGTCAGGCTCGAAGTGCCTCATCTTCCTGTCCAGCCGGTCGAGCACCTCGGCCGGATCGGTCGTCTCCATCGCGTAGGCGCGGAGCGCGCTCCGCATCCGGCCCATGATGACGGCCGCCTTGAGCCCGCTGCCCACCACGTCCCCCATGACCGCGCAGACCTGGCCGGACGGCAAGAAGAAGACGTCATACCAGTCACCGCCGACACTGCCGCTGCCAGGGACAAAGCGAGCAGCTAGCTGCAGGCCGTCGACAGCCGGAAGAGCCGTGGGCAGCAAGCTCCGTTGCAAGGCGGTAGCGGCGGCCCGGTCAGCCTGAGCGCCTAGTGCCTGCACCGCGAGCGCGGCCCGATCGGCCGCCAGTTGCAGCAGGTTGACGTCCTGGCCGCCGAAGTGCCTGGAGGTCAGCGTTCCCACGTGCAGCACGCCAAGTACCTGGCCGCCCGATACCAGCGGCGCGCCCATCAGCGAACGGACACCCTTGGCGATCAAGATCGGGTTGACGACGTTCGTGGCGTCGACGGCGTCGAGCACGACCGGGCGCACTTCGCTCGCGATCCGGCCGGCGAAGCCCTTGCCCACCGGTATCCGCACGCCCTGCCGCACTTCCTCCTCCAGGCCGCTCGCCGCCGTGGCGACCAGTTGCCCGGCCGCCTCGTCCAGTAGCAGGACAGCGGCCGTGTCCGCCCTGAAAGCCGCGCGCACGCGATCGACCAGGACGTTAAGCAGTTCCTGCGGGCCCAGCCGCGACAAGGCCGCATCAGTGATCGACTGGATGTCGCGGAACCCCTCCGCGAAGTCCGCCGGGAGCGATCGGAGCGGATCGGGCGCTGCTGGCGCCTGGTCAAGGCTGGAATCGCCTGGATCACCCATGGCCAGCTCACCCACCGGGCTTCGTCCCGTCGTGCTGGAACGCGACGGTGGCGGTTGCCCCGCGGTCATCACGATGCACAGCGAAGTAGCTGGCCACCTGGCTCACTAGCCACAGGCCGTGGCCAGTCTCCATCGGCCAGGGCAGGTCACCCGACGCCGCCAGTGACTCGAATTCGCCCGGTGCCGGGCTCGCCGCGCCGAGCGTCACGGCATCGCCATCGCGCACCGTGAAGGCCAGCGCCTGCCCGAGTCGCCACGCGCATAGCCTGCCGTGCCCGTGACCGTGCCGAATGGCGTTACTCGCCAGCTCGTGCACGGCGATCAGGATGTCGTTGGCCTGGCAGGCGGGCAAGCCGATCTCGGCAACGTGCGCCGCCACGGCGGCGCGGAGCTGGTACAAGGTCGAGGCGTCGAACCGCTGGTCGAGGAACGGCGACCGGCTCGCGGAGGCCGGCGTCACCTCGGGCCTAGCTTCGCTTCGCTCCGCCGCGGTCGCGCCACGCGGCCACCGCAGCGTCGATGCTCGGGTAGATCCGCAGGATTCCGGTCAGCCCCGACAGCTCAAGGATGCGCAGCACCGCGCCCGAAGTGATGACCAGGCTGAGCTCAGCGCCGTCGTCCGCGGCGAGCTTGTGCACCCGAACCAGTGCGCGCACGCCAGATGAGTCGCAAAAGCTCGTCTGCGTCATGTCCGCGATCACCGTGCCGACTCCGGGCAGGCATTCAGCCGCAAGGTCCGCGTAGGCACTGCCGGAGTTGGTGACATCGATCTCCGCAGCGAGCCGGACGATGGGCGGGGCAGTCCGGGTGTGGACTGCCGGCCGATCTTCCATGACGCTCCCTCCGAATCGAACTCCGCGCCCGGAGGGCGGCAAGTGACGACAACTTGCTGATATCCTATCGCCGCCACCCTGGGGTCCGATATATACGCTGACCCCCATGAGCACCGCGGGTTCGGTTGTCAGGTGGTCGAGACCGCTGGTCGGCCGGCAGGCGGAGCGCGCGCGGCGAGACGGCTGGACGCCGAGGCAGTCGGGATCGTCTTCGCGGGCCGGCAGTCCGATCCTGTTCTGGACAAGCTCCCCGAACTCGTGATCGAAGGGCCCGATGAGGGCGAGGCTCGCCTGCTCCTGGAGTCATCGCTCGTCGGGCCGCTTGATCCCGTGGTCAGGGAGCAGTTGCTCGCCGAGACGCACGGGAACCCGCTGGCGCTGCTGGAATTGCCGCGGGGGGTATCGCCGGCCGACCTGGCGGGCGGCTTCGCCCTCCCGAGCGTGATGCCGCTGCCGGACCGGATCGAGGAGAGCTTCCGGCGTCGCCTGGCTGCGCTCTCGCCGGCGACCAGGCGCCTGCTGCTGCTCGCGGCGGCCGAGCCGACCGGTAGCGCCTGGAGTCCTGTCCCTGGCCCACGACGCCGAGCTGAAGCGCCTTCGCGGCCAGGTCGCGTTCGATCGACGCCGTTTGGCTGAAGGGGTTCGGCTCTTCGCGGAGGCCGCGAAGGTGTTCGAGCTCTTCGACCCACCGACGGCCCGGCAGACGCTCGCGGCGGCCCTGTACCTCGCGATCTGGTCCGGTGACCTGCATGGAAAGTTCGGCATCCAGTTCGCCGCCACTGCCGTGGCGAGCGCGCCGGCGCCGGCGGGACCGGTCCGGCCGGTCGACCGCGTGATCGAGGCCTTTGCTAGCCGGTATACCGATGGACCGGACATCTCGGCGCCGCTGTTCACCATGGCCGTCAAGGCATTCCTCGACGCCGACGCCGACGCCGACTCCGGCTCCGGCCTGATCGGTCAGTGGTACTGGCTGATCCAGTCGCGGGTCAGCTGGATGCTGGCGCTCGAGACCTGGGACGCCGGGAACTGGCTGGACCTGGCGACCCGGCAGGTTGAGGTCGCCCGTCAGCTCGGCGCCGCCTTGCACGTCAAGCACGGGCTCAACAACCTGGTGTGCGCGGCCGCCCTGATGGGAGACCTCGCCGCCGCCGAGGACTTCGCCGACGAGGCGCGACTCATCGCCGATGTGACAGGAACTCCCCGGCTCCAGTACGCGGAGATGGTCCTCGCTGCCTGCGGCTCTTGGAATTTGCCTCGAGGAGTACGAGTACCCCTATCGCGTTCAGTTCCTTCCGGTCACCAGTGACCTCCAGGCGCTGCAGATGGCGTACATGGACATCCCGCCTGCCAAGGAGCCCAACGGGCAAGACGGTCGTGCTCTTCCACGGCAAGGCCTTCGGCGGTTACTACTTCCGCAACATGATCGAGGCACTGACCGGAGCCGGCTACCGCGTGGTGGCCCCTGACCAGATGATCTACCAGCAGCCGGTCCGCCATGAGTATCACCTGATCGCCCCGCCCACGCTGCTGATCGTCGGGGCGGAGGATCACGTCGTGCCGCTCGGCCAGTACGCCAAGCCCGAGGACGCCGCCCGCCTGGGCGACTTCAAGGCCCTCTCCGAGCAAGCCGCGCGTGACATACCCAGGGCCGAGCGGGTAGTCATACCTGACTGCGGCCACATACCGCACCTGGAGTTCCCCGACCAGTTCCTGGCCAGCTTCCTGCCGTTCCTGGCCACCTGACCTCATCGCCGCTCAGCGGGGCAGCGCGCATCCGCTGCTAGCCCTAGCATCAGGTGCGTGCGCATCGTCGGGGCGGTCTTCGGGGTTCTGATTGTCGGCGCGGTCTGGGTGAACGTGGCCATCACCCTGGTCATCCCCAGGGGCCGGGTCGGGTTCATCAAGGTCGTCGACCGGCTTGTCGACCGGGTGTACAGCTTCGCCGGCCGGTTCGTCAGGACCTGGGAGCGGCGGGACGCGCTGCTCGCCAGCCAGCCGGTCGCGACGCTCGGCTTGCTGCTGTTCACCTGGCTCGCTGGCTTCGTGCTCGGCTACGCCCTGTTGCTCTGGCTTCCTGGCGGGAGCTTCCCGGCCGCGCTTCTCGAGGCGGGCTCGTCGCTGTTCACGCTCGGGTTCGCGGCCAGGAGCGGCACCGGGCCGAGCGTGGTCGAGTTCCTGGCCGCCGCCTCAGGGCTGATCATCGTCGCCCTGCAAATCGCGTACCTGCCGACGCTCTACGCCGCCTACAACCGCCGCGAGACCGTGGTCACGCTGCTGACCCCGCGCGCCGGGGTTCCGGCCTGGGGGCCCGAGCTACTGGCCAGGGCGCAGCTAGCGCTCGGCGTCGAGCAGCTCACCGACATTTACGCCGAGTGGGAGCGCTGGTCGGCCGACGTGGCCGAGTCCCATTCGAGCTACCCGTCGCTGGTCCGCTTCCGGTCCCCCGAGCCGCACAGCTCCTGGGTCATCTCGCAGCTGGCCGTGCTGGACGCCGCCGCCCTGCACCTGGCTGCCTGCCCCGACAGCGCGCCGCTGACGGCCAGGCTGTGCGTGCAGATGGGCTTCACCTGCCTGCGGAAGCTGACCCGCACGCTGCGGATTCCCGTGAACGAGGATCCGCGGCCCGACGAGCCCATCCAGCTGACCTGGGAGGAATTCCGGCAAGGCTGGGAACGGCTCACGGCCGTCGGGTTCCCGGTCGAGCGGACGGCGCAGGAGGCGTGGCCGCACTTCAGGGGCTGGCGGGTCAACTACGAGGCCGCCGCCTACAAGCTGGCGCTGACCCTCGACGCCGTCCCTGCCCGCTGGTCAGGCCCGCGCCGCCACAGCTGGGCGTCATTCCAGCCGCGAGCCTTCATTAACCGCACCCCCGACCACCCGGACGGCCAGCCCGTCACCGCGCGCGGCTTCCCCAAGGGAAACTGAGGCGGATCCCGCACGCGGCACGGTCTTGCCGGTTCCTCAGGGGTGGACTGGGCCGCTCGGGCCCTTGTCGAGCCGGAGCGACTGCATGATCTGGAACGTGGTCGTCAGCGTGAACTCCTCGATGTCCGCGGCCGCCAGCACGCCCGTGTACTTGGCGATCACCGGCGCGGCCGCCCGCGCGGTGACGGCATCGAGGTGGCCCTTCACGCCGGCCCAGACGTTCTCCCCGTACCGCATGTAATAGGGCACCGGGTTGACGCTGGCCAGGGCCTCCCTTGAGCTGGCCTCGATGTCAGCGATGTACTGCTGGTGCAAGGCGACGTCTTCGCGGGTGGCGAGCCTGCCGAGGTGCCCGCTGATGAGGTGCGACCACGAGTACGACAGGGCGATGTCCGGAGCCCGCATGTACCCCCGAACGTCCTCGCTGAGGTTGACGTTGTAGATCGGCACCCAGCCGGCGTTGACGACGTCGATGAACATCAAGGTGTCGTGGCCGGGGAAGTGGATGTAGATGTTGTCCGGCGTGTGGTTGGAGCCACGCCAGGCCAGCTCCACGCGATCTCCGCCGACCTCAAGGGTGTAGCTGTCGGCGAAGGTCACGTCAGGCAAAGGCCGCGCCGGGTCGTCATCACGCGCCAAAAGCCGGTGGGTCTCCTCATGCCCGATCCGGACGACATTGTCGAACAGCGAGGCGGCCGAGCCGTGGTCGGCGTGGTGATGGGAGTAGACCAGGTGCGTCACGGTATTGCTGGCGCCCTGCGCGGCGGCGATCTCGTCGACGGCCCGCTGCAGGTTATGGCCGATGCTCGGGGGCGCGTCGAACAGCACGACGCCATCCTGCGTGACCAGGAACGCCGAGTTGTACACCCCGTCGGTGACCCAGTACAGGTTCCGCTCGACCCGCCCGACGTGGTATCCCTGCTCGTTCAGGGCGGGACCGAGCGCCGAAGACGGGATGGGCGCGTAGTCGGGCAGTTCGTCGGCACTGCCCGTACCGGCTGATGTTGTCACGGCATCTCCCTCGCAACTGGGGCACGTCCACTGACGGCCGTGCGCTTCGCGTCCTTCCCACGCTCTCGAACGACCAGGTGAGACGTCATCGCCAGAACATGATGATTCGGGCCGGCCCTGCGCCTGACCAGGCCGCTAGGCGCCGTACGCCGGCAGGATCGCCCCGCTCACCGGCGCTGCCGCGTCGCTGACCAGGAACGCGATCACTTCAGCGATCGCCTCGGGCGCCACCGCGTGGGCTATCACCTCAGCCGGGAGGGAAGCCCGGTTGGACGCCGTGTCGATCAGTTGCGGCGCCACCGCGTTCACCCGGATCCCGAACGGCCTGAGCTCGAGGTCGAGGGTGCGGGTCAGGTGCGCGAGCGCCGCCTTGCTCACGCTGTAGGCGGCCATGCCGCTGGCGGGCTCCAGGGCCAGCCGCGCGGTCACGTGGACGATCGCACCGGAGCCCCGCTGGCGCATGTGCGGCGCCACGGCCTGGCTCAACCACAACGCTGGTCCCAGATTGACGTCGAGCATGAGCCGCAGCATCTCGGGAGTCGTGTCGAGCGCGTCGGCCACCCGGAACGCCCCGACCGCGTTCACCAGCACGCCAGGCGGCCCGACCTCGGCTGCTATCCGGTCGATGACCCCGGTGAGCGCGCCAGGATCGGCCGGATCGGCTACCTCCTTGCGCACGGCGTCGCTCAGATCGCTCAGCGCGTGCTCGTTCCGGTCGAGGGCGACGACCGAGAAGCCCCTGGCGGCAAGCACCGCCGTGGTCGCGTGCCCGAGCGCGCCGCCCGCGCCGGCGATGATAGCTACCTTTTCCTGGCTCATGCTGTCCCCTCCGAACTCTCGGGTGCTGAGGTGCCTTGGCTTGCCTGAGCCGCGGCGAACGCGGCCGAGAACAGGTAGGCGGTCGCGAGGCTGCGGTAGGGCCGCCACTTCTCGGCGATCGCCAGGACCTCCTCCTCGGCGGGCAGGTGATCGAGGTTGTACACAGCGCGGACCGCCTTGCGAAGGGCGAGGTCACCGGGCAGGACCACGTCCTCCCGGCGCAGGGCGATGATGAGCGCGCCCTGGTCGCGGATGGGTGCACTGGTCACGCGTCTGTCGCCTCCGAGGTGAGCTGGCGGATCTCGAGCAGGTCAAGGCCGAGCGCTTCGATCTCAGCCAGGACACCGTATAGTCCGGCTCGGTCAAGCACCCCGGTCAGGACGGTCTCCGAGCCCTGCCGCCGCCATGCCATCGCAGGAAACGCGGACAGCAACGTGGGGCCGAGATGGCCATTGATCCGGATCAGGTACCTGGCCGATGCAGGGTCCATGGGCCCCATGGTCCAGCGCGGCCAGGTGAGCCCGCATCACCAGGATCTGGTGACCGCCGCTGCGCAGGCACGTAGCCTTGACAGGGTGCGCAGAAGCGGAGGGCTGCGGCTCATCAGGCGCGGGGAACTTCTCGCATCCCTCGACCGCGCGGCCGAAGCCAAGGTGACGGTCATCTCGGCTCCCGCAGGCAGCGGCAAGACATCGCTATTGCGGGCCTGGGCGGATGGTCCTGGTCAGTCGTACCAGCTCGCGGTCGTCCAGGTGCGCCGCGACCAGCAGGACTCCCAGCAGTTCTGGCTCGCCGTCCTCGGTGCCATCAGGCGGGCCCGTGCTATCCGGCAGGCCCCCGCTATCCGGCAGGCTCCCGGCCCGCCCGGCGAAGGCGAGCAACTGGCGGCGACACCCGACTTCAACGACGCGGCCATCGCCGACCGAGTTCGCGCTGAGCTCGCCGAGCATCGCGACCGCACCTTCCTGATCATCGATGACCTTCACGAGCTGACCTCGCAGGACGCGCTCGCGCAGCTAGCCCGGCTGCTGGAGAGGCTCCCGGCGCATGTGCACGCGATCATCGCGACGCGGCACGACCTGCCGCTACGGTTGCACAAGCTTCGCCTCACCGGCGACCTGGCCGAGATCCGCGCCGCCGACCTGCGCTTCACGCAGGGCGAGACCCGGGATTTCCTCGAGACTTCGGGCATCGCGCTCGCGGACGCCCAGATCGCCAGGCTCCACCAGCGCACCGAAGGCTGGGCGGCTGGCCTGCGGCTCGCGGCGATCTCACTGGCGAGCAGCCCTGACCCCGAGCGATTTGTCGCGGAGTTCTCCGGCAGCAACCGGACCGTGGCCGAGTACCTGCTCGCCGAGATGCTGGAATGGCAGCCAGCCGAGGTCCAGCAGTTGCTATTGCGTACCTCCCTGCTCGACCGCTTCAACGGCGAGCTGGCGGACCTGCTGACTGGTCGCCCGGGCTCAGAACGGATCCTGCTCGACCTCGAGGACGCCAACACGTTTGTGGTATCGCTCGACCCGGCCAGGACCTGGTTCAGGTATCACCGCCTCTTCGCTGACCTGCTCCGGCTCGAGCTACGCCGGAGGCTGCCAGAAGAGCTGCCGGTCCTGCACCGGCTGGCCGCTGGCTGGCTGAGCAAGCACGGCGAGGTCATCGATGCCATCCGGCACACCCAGGCGGCGGGTGACTGGTCCGACGCGGCACGGCTGCTCGCCGACCACTCGTTCAGCCTGACGCTTGACGGGCAAGCTCAGACCATCCAGACGCTGCTGCGGGCCTTCCCGCCAGGTGCCGTGACCGAAGGTCCTGATCTCCCGCTCGCGCGGGCAACCAGCGATCTCGCCCGCGGCCGCCTGGACGAGGCGGCCGCCCACCTGGCCGTGGCGCAAACGTCGATCGCCGCGACCCCGGCCGACCGCCGGCACCGCCTCGAAGTGGCGACCTCGGCGCTGAAGCTGTCGCTGGCGCGGAAGCGCGGCCACCTCGCGGGGGTGGTCGCGCAGGTCAGGTTCCTTGCCGCACCGATCACCGGGCAGTCTGACGAGGACATCGCGCTCGACAGCGACCTGCGCGCGACGGCGCTCATGAACCTCGGAGCCGTCGAAGCCTGGTCGCTGGGAAACTCCGACAGCCAGCGGCACCTGCAAGAGGGCGCCGAGCTGGCCCGCAGGATCGGACGCCCGTATCTCGAAGTAGCGTGCCTCGCTGAGCTCGCCTTCGCGGCGAAGATCGAGCCCTTCGCCACGACCAGGCGGCGGTGCGCGGAGGCGATCACCCTCGCCGAGCAACATGGCTGGGGCGCAGAGCCGGTCATAGCGCCGGCGCTAGTGAACCTCGCGGGCGCCCTCATCTGGACGGGCGAGTTCGATGAGGGCGAACGCTGGCTGCGGCGCACCGCTCGCGCGATCGAGATCGACACCGGGCCCGGCATCAGGCTGTTGCTGCACCTGGCCACGGGCATGCTGTCGTCCGGCCGCCGCGAGCAGCGCGAGGCGCTGGCGGAATACCACGCGGCCGAGCGCTTCCAGGCACAGCTGGAAGGCTCACACACGCTGGCGTACCAGCTGACCAGCTGCCGGCTGGCCACCCAGGCCCGGCTCGGGCAGGTCAGCGAGGCCAGGGCCTCGCTGGCGGCGCTCGACCCTGAGCTGGCAGGATCAGGCGAGATCGGCAATGCCCGCGCGGCCATCTGCCTCGCCGAGGGCAGCCCGGCCGCCGCTCTCGCCGCGGTCGAAGCTGCCCTGACCGGGACAGCCAGGGTCATCGGCTACGTGACCGTCGTCGAGGCAAACCTCCTGGCCGCGCTCGCGCACCGCGCGCTCGGCGACCAGCGCGCCGCCATCGTGGCCACCGAGAGCGCCATGGGCCTCGCGGAGGCGGACCGGCTCATCCTCCCGTTCGCGATGACTGGCTCACTCGAGCTACTCAAGGCCATGCCGCGGCATGAGACGGCCCACGCTGGCCTGCTCACCGACATCATCGACGTCATGCGCGGATCATCCATAACGCCGGGCAATGAGCCTTCGCTGACCGTGATCGAGCAGCTAAGCCCGAGCGAACTGCGAGTGCTGCGGTACCTCCCGACGAACCTGTCCCGGCCTGAAATTGCCAGCGAGCTGTCGGTCTCGGTCAACACCGTCAACACCCACATCCGCAATATCTATGCAAAGCTCCAGGCTCAGGACCGTTCCTCGGCAGTGCAGCGCGCACGAGAGATGCGGCTGATCTCGGCTGGCCTGACCAGCTGACAATCACCGGAACTAGGTGACGGCGGCTCACCAGGGTGCTGCCTAGCGTGAGCGCAGGCAATTCCTTTCATAAGGTCGGTGAGCGTCGCGGTGGTCCGGCAGAAACGAAGTCCGATGCCCGGCACCGATGCTTCCTCGGTGCGCGCGGCTCAAAGACGGCGAGGCGGCACGGGCTTTTGGACCGTGGCCTACGCCTTCCTGATCGTCATGGCGCTGGCGACGCTGCCGAGCCCTCTCTACGGTCTGTACCGAACGCGAGATCACCTTTCGGCCCTCACGATCACCGTGATCTACGCGATCTTCGCCGGCGGCACGATCGCCGCGCTGTTCGGAGTGCGCGCCCTGGCAGCGCGCATCGGGCGCCGGGGCGTGATGATCAGCGCCGTGGCGACGATGATGGCGGCAGCGGCACTGCTCGCCGCCCGGCCGGCCCTGGCCGGACTTCTCATCGGGCGCCTGCTCACCGGGGCGGCGGTCGGGCTGGCGGCGGGCACCGCGATCACGTACCTCATCGAGTTGCGCCTCCGCGCGGACCCGAACGCATCGGCGGCCCGAGCCCGGGTCATCGGCACGTCGGTGAACGTCGGCGCGCTCGGAGTCGGCCCCTTGATCGCCGGTTTGCTGGCCCAATGGGGGAAGCTGCAGCTCACCTTGCCCTACCTCGTGATCCTCGCGCTCGGAGCGATCGCGCTGGCCGGCCTGCGGGTCGTGCCAGAGACCGGCGCGCCAGCGCCGTCCGCGAAATCGACGAAGCAGCCGGCCGGTTCACGCCCGGCCAGGCTTCCCGTTCCAGCGGCAGCCGGAACGCTTGCGGCCTTCGCCGCGAATGGGCTGTTCGCGGGGCTTTCCGGGCTGTTCCTGGCCACCACGCTGCACCATCCCTCGCACGCGCTGTCCGGCGCCACGCTCTTCCTGGTGTTTACCTGCGGGGTGGCGTCGCAGCTGGCGACGGCCAGGCTGCAAGCGCCGCGCGTGCTCGGACTCGGAACGATCTCCATGCTCGGGGGTCTCGTGCTGCTCGTTATCTCCGTGCGCCTTTCGACGCCAAGCCTCGCGCTGTTCCTGCTCGCGGGCGCGCTGATCGGCGCCGGCTCTGGTGCTGTCTTCAAAGGGACCACCGGGCTTGTGCTCGAAGCGACCCCGCCCGAAAGCCGTCTCGCGATGACGTCGGCCCTGCTCATCGCGCTCTTCGTCGGGCTGTCTGTGCCGGTGATCGGAGCCGGAGTCGCGCTCAGCCTGGGCGCGAGCGCGCCCGACACCGTGCTCGGCTTCGCCATCCTCGTCGGCCTCGGCGTCGCCGCCTCGGGCTGGGCACTGCTTGGACGCCGACCCCGAGCCGCGGAGCAAGTCGCATAGCCGGGACTCCTCCTCGGGTTCTCGGCCGCGGCACCTGGCCGCGTTGAGTTCAGGGCGTCACCGGATCGCCTTGGCGATCTGGGAGTTGACCGGGATGTTGGCTGACCTGAGCCCGGCCCGCTGGCCGTGCAGGTCGAACCGCAGGTTGACCCCTGGCCGGAACAGCAGGCAGTGCGTCGAGCCGCCGAAGTGGAACATGCCGAGCTGGCTGCCCTTCGTGACGTGCTGGCCTTCGTAGACCGTGATCTCGCAGGTCGATACCTCGGCCATGCCGACAGGGAGGACGCACATGAGCCCGATAGCCGGGTTGTCGGCCTCGATGAAGATCATCGCCCGGGTGGCGACCGCGGTGATGTAGCCCTGCGAGTCGTTCGGCCCGGCTGGATCGTATCCCTCCGCGGGAGTTTCGGAATAGTACGTGCCGTCTTGCACGTACGCCTTGACGATCTGGCCATCGACCGGGCTATGCCAGCGGTGGTAGCTGAACGCGTCAAGGAACGCCTGGTAGATGGTGCCGCCTACGAACAGGTCGGTCCAGGGGTCGTGAGCGAGCATGTGCGCGACCGAGTACGGCTGGCCCTTGATCCAGAAGCGATCGTGGCGCTTGACGTTCCGGCTCACCCGGTAGGGCGCCGACTCGCAGGCGTTCACGATGACGTCAGGGTCTTCGGGCGAGGCGACGGGCCGCGCCCCCGCGCGGAACTGCCGGGTGAAGAAGTCGTCCCACGACGTGAAGCCGTAATGAGGCCTGGCCGGGTCACACGCGAAATCCTCGGCGAAGCGCGGCATCTTCGCCATGGCGTCAGGCCCGAACCACCCCGAGCTCGTGTCGCTGAGCACGGTAGTCGAGTCGGCGGACCTCAGGAACACCGCCCACTCGTTCAGCAGCTTCTTGAACTGCTGGTTGACCCGGTCGTTCAGGAATGCGGCGAACCCGGCTTCCGTGCCCATCGCCCAGTCCAAGATCGCGTTGATCGGAAAGCCCACCAGGCCGGCGCCGTTGTACTCCGGGGCGTGCGTCAGCACGTAGTTGAAGAGCCCTAGCATCGTCTCGACCGTCTTCACCGCGGGCTCATGCGCTGCGGACTTGTGCTTAGGCACCTGCTCGAGCATGAACCGGAACAGCATGTAGACCTCAGGATCCTCCTCGATCAGCCGCCGGAATTCATCGACGACCGGGAGCAGCGGCTTCTCGCCCTCCGCCTCGACCTGCGCGACGCGGTCACCCACCCACCGGTGGATGAACGCCTGGTCCGAGGGAAGCCACCCGCCAGCCCGCACCGGTGCGGTCACTGCCAACACCTCTCCTTGCCCGCCGCGATCGGTCGTCGCCGGGCTCCGACGTGACGCTAAGGCTTGCGGGCGAGGGTGTCAGCCGAGCTGCGCCGCTACTACCTGGGGTAGCTGGGCATGGTGGTCATGTTTGTCGCCAAAGGCCGCCGCGCATGACCAGGTGCACCGTCTTGCGGTGCTTTCCGGTGATCTTCATGGCCGCGAAGTACCTGGTATGGTCGTGGACCTTGACCCGCGACAAGGTCACCGTCGCCAGGTACTTGACGCATGGTCCCTGGGCGCCCGCGCATCCGAGCAGGTGGCCGCGGCCGCCAGCGCCCGAGTTCGTCCAGCGCGACCACCGCATCTTGCTCACGCCGAAGTCGGCGCCGAGCGTGAAGGCATGCGGCCGCCGGGCCGGGCCGCCCCACGCGGGGCCCATCCCTTGCGTGTACATCACCGGGGTGCGCTCCGCGGGCGCCGCCCACGCCCCTGCCTCAGCCGCTGACGCGACGAGCGCCATGGCGGCTGCCGCCGTCATGGCCCGCCTGGCCAGGGTCATTCGTCCTGCTGGTCTTCCCACGTCAGCGATCCCATCCGAATAGGAGTCACGAGCACATCGCGCCTATACCCCCAAATTGGCCGAACTAGCCCTGATCGATCGCTTGTCAACGCGGTCAGGCTGATGTTGCCTCGCGCGTGGTTATGTCATTCTGGTGCTTTACGGGCCTGGGCCAGCCGGGCTGTTCAGGGACGGAGGAGACATGCCGGCCAATTACCAGACCAGCACCGGGTTCCCGGCGAGCGGCAACGATGTCTACCAGGCCTGCCTGACGGCGGTGCCGCAGTGCGGTTTCAGCATCGTGTCATCGAACCCGCCCACCGGGCAGATCGATGCTCGCACGGGAATAGGCCTGCGCTCGTGGGGCGAGAACATCACCATCGCCGTCAGCCCGGACGGGCGAGTGAGCATCAAGAGCTCGTGCCGCGGCTTCCAGCTCGTCGATTACGGCAAGAACAAGGCCAATGTCGACAAGATCCTCGCCGCGCTCAGCACGCTGCTACAACCCGGGCCTCAGGTGCCCTGACAGGGGCGCGTTCGCCGCGCCCGGCCACGCCCAGGCCGCAGCCTGGTTCGCGGGTCGCGTCAGATGACGAGCTCGCAGGCCAGATCGACGGCGGGAGCATAGTGGTCGTGGTAGCTGCCAGCAGTACCGGGATTAGGTTTGCCAAGGATCGATTCGGTGACGGCGCGGTAGATGAGGGCGCGGAGCAGGTACTGCCCGAAGTCGCCAATGTGGCGGACCGCGGCCAAGATGCTCCGGTCAGCGCCTTCCCAGACGAGCGCATCGGCGACGACGATGGCTGCGGCGAAGGCCGCAGGCCGCCAGTAGGGCGAGAAGTCGATGACAGCGGGCGGCAGCACATCGTGGTACAGCACGTTGCCGCCCAGGTCGCCGTGGATGAGCTGACTGGGCGCGGCGACCGGGCGAGTCGCGGCGGCGAGCTGGTGAACATGGCGGACGTGCGCGAAGTGCGCGACGGGGAGCTCGCCCCAGGCAACGCGGTCGCCAGTGACCCAGGGGCTATCCCGCCGGTCCAGGAACGCAGGCCGCGGCAGGCCCGCGAGGGCGGCCTGCAATTCCTCCCCGGCCCTGATCGCGTCCGCCCACCGGTCGCTGGCGTGCTGCCCCGCGACGAAATCGGTAGCGCACCAGCCGCCAGCGCACACCGCGCCGGTCACCGCGCGGCGCTGGCGGGCAATCCGAAATCCCGCGCCCTGCACCTGGGAGTACACCGCGGCCAGCCACTCCAGCTCGGCCGGGTCCTGCTCGGCGGGCTTGAAGACAGCACCGCCAGCGCGCCAGGACGTCCCCTGGCCGCCAGCCAGCCGCGCGACCGGACAGCCGGCCACGCCGAAAGCAGCAAGCACTCCAGCTGGCGGCGGCTGCGCTGACACGCCCGGAAATCTACCGCGCCCGGCACCCAGCACCAGCGACCCCGCGCCAGAACCCACACGGACAACCGCGGGCTACGCCGATATGCCAGCGCAACGGCCGGCCGCCACGGCAGCAAGTCCCTGCGGCCGGTAGCGCGGCGCCGGGGGGTCGCAGGAGCGCGGCCTAGTCGATGATGGCGTGCAGCGTGAAGCCGTCGCGGTGCAGGAGATCCTGGCGGCGGTCGGTCAGGGCGGCGAGGGTGCGGACGTGGGCGGTGCCGAGGCCGGGCGCAGCGGCGGCCACTCACCGTGATCAGCGCGCTCGTCCTGCGACCGGTCAGCACGCCTTTCCTCCTGCCGCCGGAAGGGAGCCGGCGATCTCAGGCATCGGTTGCTGCTGACGTCGCTGGGAGCGCTGGGACAGGAAGCGCGGCCTGGCGGTCCACCTGCCCTGCTGGCGCCTGGGTGGTCGCCTGCGCGCAGCCAGCTCGCGCGCCGAGGGCGTCGTGGTGTCCCGGCCGGGTGGTCGTCGCCGGCCTGTTCTCTCCGCGCCTGAGCGCCGGCGCGTACCGCCACGCTAGGCATGCGAGCGCCCCGCCCGGGATGGGCGCCAGGTACGTGACCGCCCGGTACAGCAGGACAGCCGCTGTCACCTGCGCGGCGACTTCGTGGCCGGCGCCCGCGGCCAGGACGCCGACCAGGCCAAGCTCGGTGATGCCGGCACCGCCCGGCGTGACTGGCAAGACGGTGAGCAGGCGGACGAACGCGAACGCCGCGAGGCAGGTCTGCCATGGCACCTGGGACTGGGACAGGCCAAGGCCGCGCACGCTCGCGAGCAGGACCAGCCACAGCGTGAGGTTGCTCGCGGCCGTGGTGGCGGTGATCCGCCAGCCCCGCGCCGCTATTAGCCCGCGGGCTCGCTCACGGAATCCCAGCAGCGATCCGGCAGCCGGGGCCGAGGCCGGCCTGCGCGCAAGCCGACAGGCCGTGGCAAGCGCGCGCTGGAGAGCCGCGTCGGCCCTGACCGCGAATGACTCGCTGCGCAGCAAGAGGCCGAAGCCGACGGCGACGAGGACGAGCAGCGCCAGGCCCGCCGCTGCGCCGGCGAGCAGGCCAGCCTCTGGCCTGCTTACAGTCACGATGAGCAGCAAGGCGATGACCGGCAGGCCAAGGCGGGCGAACACATTCCAGATGCCCGACACCAAGGTATAGAGCACGTATCCGGCTGCGCTGACGCCCCAGCCGGAGAGCATCGCCCAGCTGACGCCCATCGCGAGGGCCCCGCCGGCCGGAAGCGTATTGGCCACCGCGGTGGAGCCAAGATTGACCACTGCCGCTTCGCGCAGCCGGATCGACGGCAAGACGGAGCAGATCACCATCCACCCTGCGACCAGGCTGGCCAGTGCCGCGATGACGACAAGCAGCAGCTGCGGCCACGTCATCGTCACGATGCTCGCCCATACGCTGCGGTAAGGCGCGACATGCGGGAGCGCGAAACCGAAAATGGCAGCCACGAGGACAACGGACGCCACGGCGCTGACTATCTTTCGCCTGCTCCTGAACCCGCCCGCGGTGCGCGCGGGGCCGGTCATCATGCGGGCGGGAAGAAACGCCTGGCGAGTGGTCCCTCGCTTAGCCGCGGCCTCTCGCCGGCAACCGGAAAGGAGCTGGCACCGTCGTCATGGCCCGAACTCACGCTTGCCCTCATCGGTCGCCTCGCGATCTAGGAGATGCAGCGAGGCGGATCTCAACACAAGCGCGTGGTCAGGACCAGGTCCGGAACTCGTTCAGGCTGCCTAAGCGGATACAGGAACCCAGCATACGCCGTGACAGCCGCCCGGTCTGCCTGCTGTCGCTGGGGGTAGTTTCGGATCGAGAGGGCAGCCGCGGATGGCAGCCCGACGGCCCGGAGGTAGCCAGATGTCCAGGACTGTAGCCGACGGCGGTCGGCATGACCGGCCTCCTCGGATACGGCGGCTGCCACGGCGCGATCAACGACGCTGACGTGCTGCTGATGCTCGGCACCGACTTCCCCTTCAGCGACTTCTTGCCGCACAAGAAGCTGAAGACCATCCAGGTCGACCGCGGCCCAGGGAAGATCGGCCGCCGGGCGCCACTGGAGCTGGGCGTGGTCGGCGACGTGGCGGCGACGCTGGGCGCGCTGGCGCCGATGATCGCCGACAAGCACCGCGACCATTTCCTGCGCGAGCACGTAGCTCAGACCGAGCACGCCCGGCGGCGGCTCGGGCACTACGTCACCAAGGGCCCCGGCATCAAGCCGATCAGGCCCGAGTACGTCGCCGCCGTCTTGTCCGAGCTGGCCGACGACGACGCGGTCTTCACCGTCGATACCGGCACTCCCTGCATCTGGGCCGCCCGGCACATCGAGTACGGCCGCAACCGCCGCTTGTTGGGCTCGTTCACCTGGGCATCCATGGCCAGCGCGTCATCTTCAACAACGGCATGCTGGATTTCGTCAACATCGAGCAGCAGGAGGCCGGTTTCGTCCCATTCGGGACCGAGTTCGTGAACCCGGACTTCAGCCAGGTAGCGACGGCGCTCGGCGCCCGCGGCATCCGCATCGAGGAACCCGGCGACGTGCGCGACGTCCGGCTCGTGTAAGGACGTCACCCGGCGTGTCTGAGCTGGGTGGCTCGGCTGGGCTGGGTGGCGTGGCGGTCGTAGCGGCGGAAGCCCGGTAGCAGGGCGGTGAGTAGGACCGCTCCCGGCCATGCAGGCCAGGCCGCCGGAGATGATGGAGAACGAGGTCGAGGTCAAGGTTGCCACGACGCCGGATTCCAGTTTGCCGAGCGTCGGGCCGCCTTCGACCACGGCGATCTGGACGGATGAGATCCGGCTCCGGAATTCCTCAGGGACCGAGGCCTGCAAGGTGGCGCGGCGCCTGGGCCTGCGAGCCTCGGCGATCCGCTACTACGAACAGCGCGGCCTGCTCAACCCGGTCGCCCGCCGAGCCGGCCGGCGCTGGTACGGGCCGGCCCAGATCCGCAGGCTGGCATCATCCAGCACTGGCAGGAAGCCGCCGGATGAGCCTGGCGGAGATCAGTGACATCCTGGCCGGGCCAGCGGCGAACCACCAGTGGCCGCAGGTCGTCGCCGACCGGATCGAGTCGCTCAGCACCCAGATCGAGCACATGCAAGCAGCGCGCAGCTTTCTCCAGCACGTCCTCGACCGCCACCCCGACGCGGCCCCGGACGGATGCGGACACTACGAGGCCCTGATCCACCATGCCCACGGCAGCCACGACCACCCAGCCGGAGCATTCCCGCCGGGCCAGCCCTCGGCCATCAGACGCAGGGCGCGGTAATTACTTGACCAGCCTGGTCCTCGTACTTGTTGTCCGTGCTGCCGTTGCAGTAGTAATAAGCGAACCCTGACCCGCTGGCGACTTCCACCCAGGAACCGGACTCGTACTTGTAGATGGTGGCCGGCGACTCGACGTGAATCTGGCCGCACACGTACTCGTTCTCCGCGATGACCTCCGGCGGAATCGTCGACCCGTTGTAGAAGATGTCTTGTTCGTGCTCAGTAGTACATTGCGGACTTGCGTGTGCCAGCGAGGTCCGCACGGACGCCTGAGCCTGGCCAGCGAGGGCGGGTACTCCAGCGGCAGCACCCACAGCCAGGGCGACGGCCGCACCCAGCCGGGCGATCTTGCCTGCGCTCATTACATAGACCCCTTCCGTCCTGTGGCCGGCATCACCGTAGGCGTAACACTGCCGCTGCCCCGAGTCAACCCGCCATTGTGGCGGGCGGCTCAAGCAAGATCAGGGAGTCTCGGTGGTGGTGATCCGCCCGATCCCGCTGGTGTACGCCAGGGTGAACCACATGGCGCCGTCAGGCCCGGTGGTGATCCACTCCGGGTTCAAGATCACCCGAGCCCCGAAGATGGTGATCTGCCCCGCCTGCGCGGGCGCCGCCACGGCCGCCGCGCCAGCGGACATCAGCCCGGCCATCGCTGCCACGGCCGCCAGCAGCACGACCGGCATGCCCGGCCGGCGGTGGGCTAGCCGATCCGGACGGCCAGATGCCCCGAGTTGAAGCAGGTGC
>DATKFV010000027.1:0-18560 GCA_035511035.1 Streptosporangiaceae bacterium | reverse complement strand
GGGATGGCATTGGGATTTCATCGGCAGCGCCATCTACCACTCACTGCTCCCGGCCCTGACCATCGTGCTCACCTCGATCGCCGGCTGGATGCTGCAGATGCGCAACGTCATGATCACCACGGTCGGTGAGGACTACGTGATTGCGGCCCAGGCCAAGGGCCTGCGCAACCGCCGCGTCATCTTCACCTACGCGGCGCGCAACGCGATCCTGCCCCAGCTTCAGGGGTTTGCCCTAGCGCTCGGCTTCGTTGTCTCCGGCGCCCTGATCATGGAGATCGTCTTCTCCTACCCGGGCATCGGCCTGCTGCTGCTGACCGCGGTCACCTCGAGCGACTACCCGCTGATGCAGGCGATCTTCCTGGTCATCACCTTCGCCGTGCTGATCGCCAACATGGTCGTCGACGTGATCATCGTCCTGTCCGATCCTCGGGCCCGAGCCAGGGAGGCCTCCTGATGACCGCCGTCCTGCCGATCACCGCCGATGCCGCCGCGCTGCCCATCCAAGACGCCCGGCCCGGCCGCTGGCGGCGGATGCCGCCCAAGGCCAAGGTCGGCGCCGTCCTGCTCGTCGTGTTCATCCTCGCGGGCATCATCGGGCCCCTGGTCGCGCCGTACGACCCCTCGTTCCAGAATCCCTCGCCGGCTCTGTCCCTGCGCGCACCGTACGGTGCGCACCTGCTCGGCACCACCCAGAGCGGGCAGGATGTCCTGTCCCAGCTTCTGGTCGGGATCCGGCTCACCTTGGAGCTCGCGTTCATCGTCGGCGTGGTGGCCACGGCGCTTTCGGTGATCGTCGGCGTCACCTCCGCTTTCCTCGGCGGGGTGTGGGACGAGGTGCTGTCGCTGCTCTCCAACGTATTCCTGGTCATCCCGGCCCTGCCGCTGCTCATCGTGCTGCTCGGCTCCCTGCAGACGAGGGGGCAGACCGCGACCATCGTGGTGCTCAGCGCGCTCGGCTGGCCGTGGGGGGCCAGGGTGATCCGCGCGCAGACCCTGGCCATCCGCAATCGCGATTTCATCGCGGCCGCGCGGGAGACCGGGGAGAAAACCTGGCGGATCATCAGCTTCGAGATCGTGCCGAACGAGGTGAGCCTGATCGCGGCGAGCTTCGTGAACACCGTGCTGTACGCGATCGGCGCGTCGGTCGCCCTGGCGTTCATCGGCGTGGCCAACCTGAACGCCTGGAGCCTGGGCACCATGCTCTACTGGGCGGAAAGCCAGCAGGCGCTTGAGCTCGGGGCCTGGTGGTGGTTCGTGCCGCCTGGCCTGGCCGTGGCCTTCATCGGGGCCGGCCTGGTGCTCCTGAACACCGGGATCGACGAGCTCGGCAACCCGCGGCTGCGCGACGCGACCAGCGCCAGCCGGATCGCCGGGCACTGGCTCCCTCCCGCCGACCCGACGCCGGTGCTGGCCGAAGTGTCGCAGCACCGCGGCAAGCTGGCCGGGTTCCTGCACTCCTTCTCCCGCAGTTCACTGCTCGACGAGACCGAGAGGGCCGGGCACCGATGAGCACATATCCAGACCAGGCCGCGACCACCGCCTCCCCCGTCGCCTTCCCTGGCGCCGTCCCCCCGGATACGGTGCTCGAGATACGGGACCTGTCGGTCGTTTACCGGACGCCGGGCGGTGATGTCCGGGCCGTGGACCGGGTGAACCTGGACCTGGCGGCCGGGGAGGTCGTCGGGCTCGCGGGCGAGAGCGGCTCAGGGAAGTCCACGCTTGTCTACGGCGCCTCCCGGCTGCTACGGGCCCCAGCCCTGATCACCAACGGCAGCGTCCGCTACTCCGGCCGGCGGGTGAGCGAGCCGGTCGACGTGCTCACGATGAAGTCCGACGAACTGCGGCGGCTGCGCTGGCGCGAGATCGCGATCGTCTTCCAGAGCGCGATGAACGCGCTGAACCCGGTGCTCAACGTCCGCGACCAGATGACCGACGTCATGCACGCTCACCTGCGGATTTCCCGGGACGAAGCGCGCGAGAAGGCGGCGTCGCTGCTGGACCTGGTGGGCATCCCGCGCTCACGCCTGCGCAGCTATCCCCATGAGCTTTCCGGCGGCATGCGCCAGCGGGTGATGATCGCGATGGCGCTGGCCATCGAGCCTGAGATCGTCATCATGGACGAGCCGACCACCGCGCTCGACGTCGTGGTGCAGCGCGACATCCTGGCCCAGGTCGTGGAGCTCAAGGATCGCCTGGGCTTCTCGATCCTGTTCATCACCCACGACCTGTCCCTGCTGCTCGAGCTGGCCGACCGGATCGCGGTGATGTACGCCGGGCACCTGCTCGAGGTCGGCAGCTCGGCCGAGATCCAGCACGCGGCCGCGCATCCCTACACCAAGGGCCTGCTCAACTCGTTCCCCTCGCTGCACGGCCCCCGCCGCGACCTCGCAGGCATCCCCGGCTCGCCGCCTGACCTGCGGAAGCTGGACCCCGGCTGCCCGTTCCTGCCGCGGTGCGCCTACGGCACCGACGCCTGCACCGGCATCGACATGTCGCTGGCCCAGGTGGCCACCTCGGCCGATCCTTCGCACGTCACGAGCTGCCCGTTCGTGCTGCCCGACACGCCGGTCCCGACGAGCGCGGCGCAGGAGGTCTGGCCATGACCGAAGTCACCTCGGCCGCCGCCGCCCGCGGCCCGCTCGCGATGGAGGCGACCGGCCTGAACAAGGACTTCAGGCTCGGCCGGGGCCAGAAGCTGCACGCCGTCCGCGACGTGTCGCTCAGCCTCTACCAGGGCGCGGTCGTCGCCCTCGTCGGCGAGAGCGGTTCTGGCAAGTCGACCGTCGCCAAGCTGCTGGCCGGGCAGGAGCACCTGACCTCGGGGTCGGTCCTGCTCAACGGCGAGCCGGTGGACGTGAGCACCCGCCGGGCCTTCCGCCGGTACAAGAGCCAGGTCCAGCTTGTGTTCCAGGATCCGTTCGCCTCCCTCAACCCGGCCCACACCGTCCGCTACCACCTGGAGCGCCCGGTCCGGCTGCACCAGCACAGGAGCAGCGGAGCCGAGGTCAACAAGGAGGTCGAGGCCCTGCTCGAGCAGGTGCGCCTGATCCCGGCTGCGGCGTTCGCCGACAAGTACCCGCACGAGCTGTCCGGCGGCCAGCGCCAGCGCGTCTCCTTCGCGCGGGCGCTCGCCGCCCGCCCGAACGTGCTGCTCGCCGACGAGCCGGTCTCGATGCTCGACGTCTCGATCCGGCTCGAGATGCTCGCCCTGCTCGACGACCTGCGCAAGCGGTTCCAGCTCGCGATGCTCTACATCACCCACGACATCGCCTCGGCCCGCTACTTCGCCGACGAGATCCTCGTCATGTACGCGGGGCGGATCGTGGAGCGGGGCCCGGCCGAGGATCTGACTCAGCAGCCGGCCCACCCGTACACCCAGTTGCTCGTCGCCTCCGCTCCTGACCCCGACAACCTCGGGCACGGCCTGCGGGGCCTGCGGCGATCTACCACCGCCGCGAGCGGCCCGGCGGCGGCCGGCTGCCCGTTCAATCCCCGATGCCCGTTCGCCGATGACCGCTGCCGCGAGGAGAACCCACCACCGCAGCTGGTCTCGCCCCAGCGGTCGGCCGCCTGCTGGAACCTCGACCTCGCAGCGGCCAACGTCTCTGATCACGCAGAAGAAAGGCAGGCATAGAACTCGGGTCTGGCCCGCACGCCAGCCCAGCTTGGACAATCCGCGTTCTAGAAAGCTGGAGGAAGTATGACAAGACTGCGCAGGAGCCGAAGCGTCGCGGCCCTCGCGGCTGTCGCCATCGTATGCAGCGTGGTCGCCGCTTGCTCATCGAGCAGTTCGAGCAGCGGTGGCAGCAAGTCCCCCACGACCTCGTCCGCCCCCACCCTGGTCATGGAGAGCTCGCCGGAAACCGCGATCACGCAGGCGTTCAACCCGTTCGTCGCGACCCAGGCCGCCTACGGCATGGGCGCGACCGGCCTGATCTACGAGCCGCTGATCGAGTTCGACCTCGCGGCCCCGCCGAAGGACTATCCCTGGCTAGCCACCGGCTACACCTGGGGCAACGGCGGCAAGTCGATCACCTTCGCCATCCGCACCGGAGTCAAGTGGAACAACGGCACGCCGCTGACCCCGGCTGACGTCGCCTTCACCTACAACCTGATCAAGAAGAACACCGCGATCAACCTCGGCGGCCTCGACATCTCCAGCGTGACGACCTCAGGGAACAACGTCACGCTGACGTTCCCGACCGCGCAGTACACGAACCTGGAGCAGATCGCGGGCGTGGCGATCGTGCCTCAGTCGGTCTGGAGCAAGGTCGGCAACCCGGCCACCTACACCGACCCGAACCCGGTCGGCAGCGGCCCGTACAAGCTGGAGACCTTCACCTCGCAGGGCTTCACGCTGGCGAAGAACCCCGACTACTGGCAGGCATCGAAGGTCGCCGTGCCCAAGGTCTACTTCCCCGTCTACACCTCGAACACGGGCGCGCTGTCGGCGCTCTTCTCCGGCGCGATCGACTGGACCGGTAACTTCATCCCCGGCCTGCAGAAGGACTTCGTCGACACCAACCCCTCGTTCCACCACTTCTGGGAAGCCCCAGGCGGCACCAACAGCCTGATGCCGAACCTGAACAAGTGGCCCACTAACCAACTCCCGGTCCGCAAGGCCATCAGCCTCGCGATCAACCGCTCGCTGATCGCCAGCGAGGGCGAGGCCGGCCTCGAGGATCCGGTGCTCAACGCGACCGGCCTGACCCTGCCGACCTTCAGCGCCTGGAGCAGCCCGGTCGCCTCGCTGACCAACTCCGCCACCGCCGACCCGTCCGCCGCCAAGTCCGTGCTCAAGGCGGCCGGCTACACGCTGAACAGCAGCGGCTTCTTCGAAAAGGGCGGCAAGGTGGTCGCGATCACGATCACCGACCCGGCTGCTTACACCGACTACGCCGAGGACGACTCGATCGTGGCCGGCGAGCTGAAGGCCGCGGGCATCGACGCGACCTTCTCCGGCCAGGCCGTCACCACCTGGGACTCCGACGTCGCCGACGGCGACTTCGAGCTCACCATGCACTGGTCGAACGGTGGCCTCACCCCCTACAACATGTATGACGGCTGGCTGGACAGCGCGCTCGCTACCGGCAACGCCGCCACCGGCGACTTCGAGCGGCTGAAGGACCCGGCGATCAACGCCGAGCTGGCCACGCTCGCGGCCGCGTCAACGACCGCGGCCCAGACCACCGCGCTGGCCCCGATCGCCAAGTTCGTGGCCGCCAACCTGCCGATCATCCCGACCACGACGGCCTCGGAGTGGTTCGAGTACAACAGCCAGCATTACGTGGGCTGGCCGACCCAGTCTGACCCGTACGAGACGGGCCAGCCCTCCGGCACCAACAACGGCCCAGGCTCAGGTACCGACGAAGTCGTCATCCTGCACCTGAAGCCCAGGAAGTAGTAACTGTAACCGATCGCCGCAGGCCCGTCCCGATTCCAGCCGCGGACGGGCCAGCGGTGCTCGGTCGGCAAGGCCAGGCCGCCACGACAGCAACAAGCCACCGACGTCCCCCCACAGCAGCGACTGGGCACTGATGCTGTACTTCGCGCCCGCGCCCCTCCGTCCGCCCGCGTCCCTCCGTCCGCCCGCGTCCCTCCGCCCGCCCGCGTCCCTCCGCCCGCCCGCGCCCGTCCGCCCGCGTCCCCGCCCGTCGGCCTGCGACCCCCGCCCATCCGCCCACAGACCCCGCCGCCGCACCTTGGCGCCGCCGGCCGCCGCGCTTGCGGCCGCCACCCCAGTTTCGCGTCACGGATTCGCCTAGGCAATCGATTGCAACACGAGATCTTGAAACTACCTCACGTCCCATAGCAAGATCTTGTTATTCTAACCGGTCCATAGTCCGGAATAATAACAAGATCTTTATCTGCTCGGCGACAAGTACCCAAGATCTTTCCCCGCGTGGACGAGAACGCGCCAAGACCCCGATCTCGGACTACCTATCTTCGGGTATTTCGATCTCGGATTATCCGAAATCGAGGTTGGCCGGGATTCGCCGGTCGCCGGACAAGCTCTAGCGGCTTGTAACGGCAATATCGACATCGTCGCCCTAAGGCGATCATGACTGGTCGTTCCGTGCCAGTATCACCTCATGAGTCCGATCAATGTTGCCTTCAGCACGCTGGCCTTTCCGCAGTCCAGCCTGGCTGCGGCGGCGGCGTTCGGGCGGGACAGCGGTTACGAGGGGATCGAGCTTCGGCTCATCGACGGTGAGCTGATCGACGCGGCGATGTCAGCGGGCGCCAGGGCCGATGTGCGGCGCACGCTGGCCAAGGCCGGGCTGCCGGTCGTGGCGGTCGACAGCTCGATCAGGCTTACCGGCGATGACCCTGGCCCGGCCCTTCGCACCTTCCTTGAGCTGGCCAGCGACTGGGAGTCGCCGCTCGTCCGGGTGTTCGGCGGTGCGCTGCCCGATGATGGCGACGCGAGGATCGCCGCCATGAAGACCGCCGCTGGCGTGCTCGAAGCGGCCCTGCCGGCGGCCGAGAGGCTCGGCGTCCGCATTGGCGTCGAGACGCACGACTCGTTCTCCGCCTCGGCCACGGTCGGTGAACTGCTCGCGCTCGTCAAGCACGACCGCATCGGCGCGGTCTGGGACAGCCATCACCCGCACCGGATGGGTGAGACGCCAGCGCAGGTCTACCAGAACCTGGATGGCCGCGTGCTGCTGGCGCAGGTCAAGGACGCGCTGAGAGCCCCCGACCGGGCCGACGGCTGGCAGTTGGTGCTGCTCGGCGAGGGCGAGGTCCCAGTACGCGAGATGCTGGCGACGCTCATGGGTCACGCTTATCTGGGTAGCGTCTCGGTGGAGTGGGAGAAGCGCTGGCATCCCGAGATCGAGGCGGCTGAGCTGGCGTTGCCACAGCACCTGTCCCTGCTGAGAACCTGGCTGGACGAGTCTTCGGAGGTGGCGTGAGCCGGTCGCACGGGTTCGGGATCGTCGGCACCGGCATCATCGCCGTCACGCACGCGGAGGCCATCGCCACGCTCCCCGGCGCCGGGCTGATCGCGGTCACCGATATCGGCACCGAGTCCGCTCAGCGGTTCGCGCGGGCCCATAGCTGCGCCGCCGATCCTGACCTGGAAAGCCTGCTGGCCCGCGAGGACATCGACGTGGTCTGCGTGTGCGTGCCGAGCGGGCTGCACGCCGAGATCGGCATCAAGGCGGCGGCCGCCGGGAAGCACCTGGTCATCGAGAAGCCCATCGACGTGAGCCTGGCCGCCGCCGACCGGCTGATCGAGGCCGCCGGCCTGGCCGGGGTCAAGGTCACCGTCATCTCGCAGCACAGGTTCGATCCTGGCCTGATCGAGCTACGCACCCTGGTGGAGACCGGCGTCCTCGGCACCTTGCTGCTCGGCGAGGCGAGCACCAAGTGGTACCGCAGCCAGGCCTACTACGACAGCGCGAGCTGGCGAGGAACGTGGGCACTGGACGGCGGATCGCTGATGAACCAGGGCGTGCACTACGTCGACCTGCTGCTCGCGGCGATGGGACCGGTGGCCGAGGTGACCGCGATCACCGCGACCCAGACCCACCAGATCGAGGCGGAGGACACAGCCCTGGCCCTCCTGAGGTTCCGTTCCGGCGCGCTCGGCGCGCTCGTCTCAAGCACCTCGGTCTTCCCAGGCTTCGCCCAGCGCCTTGAGATCACCGGCACGAACGGCACCGTGGTGATCACCGAAGGCGAGATCACCAGCCGCGCCCTGAACGCGGAATCGGTACCCGAAGTCAGCGGTCACGCCGGCGCGGCCGGGGCGAGCACCCCGACCATCGGCGTCACCAGCCACGCCGCCCAGCTCGCCGACCTGCTCGCCGCCATCGACGAGAACCGCCAGCCCGTCGTCACCGCCGCCGACGGCCGGGCCGCCCTTGAGGTCGTCCTAGCCGTCTACGAGTCAGCCAGGACCGGCCAGCCGGTCCGGCCGCCGCTCGCAGGAACCATCGCAACAACAACGTAGTCCCGTAGTTGCTGTCCCAACGACAGCTCCGGGACTACGTTGCGGTTGCTTGTCAGGAGAGGACGAGGGATGACCTTCCGGCTTAGCGGGTTTGCCGATGAGATCTCACCTGATCCGGCCGAGCAGCTCGCGGTGCTGGCGGCCGAGTCGATCAGCTACCTTGAGCTGCGCAGCGTCTGGGGAACCAATGTCGCTGACCTAAGCGACGCCCAGCTCGCCGAGTTCCTGGCGCTGCTTGACGACGCTGGCGTCAGCGTGTCATCGATCGGCTCGCCGATCGGCAAGATCCCGATCGAGGCGCCGTTCAAGCCCGAGCTTGACCGGATGCGCAGGATCGCCGAGGTGGCGAGCCGGTGCGGCACTAGCATCGTGCGCGTCTTCTCGTTCTTCATGCCGGCGGGCACGCCGCCGGAACTGCATCGGCCGCAAGTGATCGACCGACTGGCCGCGCTCGCGGCCATCGCCGGACAGCACGGCCTGACGCTCGCGCACGAGAACGAGAAGCTGATCTACGGCGACGTCCCGCAACGCTGCGCCGACATCATCACGACCGTGGAGTCACCGGCGCTCCAGGCAACGTTCGACGCCGCCAACTTCGTGCAGTGCGGGGTGCGGCCCCACACGGACGGCTACGACCTGCTCCGCCCCTACCTCGTCTACGTCCAGGTCAAGGACGCGCTGGCCGCGACCGGGCAGGTCGTACTGGCCGGGGAAGGCGACGGTGAGGTCAGGGACACGCTCAGCGCCCTGGTCGAGGACGACTTCGACGGCTTCCTGTCCCTTGAGCCGCACCTGGCGACCGCCGGCCAGTTCGGCGGCACCAGCGGACCCGAGGGCTTCCGCCGCGCCGCCCACGCGCTCAAGGATCTCCTGACCGACCTGTCGGCCTCCTGGGAGTAGTCACACCTCCCAGGAAGCCGACAAGCCGCGACAAACCTACGGGTAGCTGGCGATGTAGGTCGGGCCGTTACTGGTCGAGTTCACCGCCGCCCCGGTCCCGTCGACCACCGAGTTGATCCCGCCGGACCCGCTCAGGAACCTGGTCAGGATGTCGTGCAGTTCGACCCCGGGGGCGTCGCTCGGCACCTGGAACGCCTCCGTGGCGACGATCGGGATACCAAGCTCGAAGAAGCAGTAGCTGCCGAGCCCGTACCCGGCGAAGGTACGGACATTGCTGGTGACCTCGAAGGCCGGATAGCCGTCGGTGGTCGCGTTCTTCATCCAGGCGGCCTGGCTCGGCGGGTCGTACGGCATCTCGTTCTGGAAGAACGCGTCGAAGCCGTTCTGGCCGCGCCAGATTACCTGGGTCTTCTCGTAGTGCTCGATGAACAGCCCGTACGCGGTGACGTCGTTCCCGTTCACGATCAGGCCGTGCTCACCGACGTTGTCGGTCCAGCCGACCCCGGCACCGTGGTCGGCCCGCCAGGCCCAGATGTCGTCGAGTATGACGTGCGAGCTGTTCACCACCAGGCTGTCAGTCGCCTCGCCCGCCTCGGCGCCGCCGATCCTGAAGTAGGTGTCCTGTACCAGCGTGGGCTGGCTCGCCCGTCCTGAGTTGGGCGACCACCCGACCTGCAGCAGCACATGGGAGTTCACCGCCCCGGCATCGAAGATCAGTCCTGAGATCTTGACTCCGCCCGCGTTGCCCACGACCATCGACGCGTTGCCGTTGGTCGGGATCAGCGTCGCCAGCCCTAGTCCTAGCACGATCGTGCCTGGCCTGGTGACATCGATGCTGCGGGCTAGGTCGTAGACACCTGGCGTCAGGATCAGGTTCTGCCCGAAGGCCAGGGCCGCGTTGATCTGCCATAGCGGGGTGGAAGGACTGGCGATGAAGAACGTGCCGATCGGCAGCGACTGTCCCGCCTCGCTGCCGCCGGTCCAGCTCGGGCCGGCCGAGTTGTCCTGAACCGCGGGCACGAACACCCGGTAGTCACCGCTTGCGGTCTGGTAGAGGAATGGCTCTTCCTCGGTGACCGGGCTGCTGGCCAGCGTCGTGTAGGGGCCTGCGGTGGCGGTCGGGGGGAACGCCTGCGCGGGAGCGCCGTTGTCGCCGACGAACACCTGGTTCCACACGCCATTGGACCAGCCGTCCAGGTCGCTGTTCCTGACGATGAACTGCTGCTGCGACCCGTTGACGATGCTGCCGCCGGTGAAGTCCGAGTCGGCCACGAAACCGCCGCTCGCGTAGTCCGGCGAGCCGTTGCAGTAGTCCATGAACGACACGTTGCCGTTGATGTCGACCCGGCGCAGCGGCGCCGCCTGTGACACCGCCCAGAACTCGGTGTTCGTCTGGCAGCCTGACCCGCCCGCCACGTTGATCGTCAGGTTCGACAGTGACCGCCAGAAGTTGTCGAGCGCGATGCAGTTGTTGGCCGCGAAGCACTGGTTGTACACGTCGATCGAGCCGTTGATCACCACATCGCTCGGCATGGCCCCGAGGCCGGCGACCTGGGTGTAGTAGCCGACCTGGAAGATCAGCGGGTCGGCCGCCGTGCCGTAGGTTCCGGGCTCGAAGAACAGCGCGTACCGCTGCGTTCCGAACTGATTGGATACCTGCGCACTGGCGATCGAGTTCACGGTCGACTGGATCTGGCTCTCCGGCATCGCCGGGGTAAAGACATAAACATTTGGCCCCAAATTAGGCTCGCCGGCTACGTGCTGCGCCCTCGGCACATTCGCGCGCGGCTGCCTAGCCGAGCTGCTGACGTGGCCTAATGATCCATCTGCGGTGGCGCCGAAGGCTGGCGCGAGCGTGGCGGCTCCGTAAGACGCCACGGCCAGGGCCGCCACGACTCCGAGGAACCGAAGGGGCCAGCGGTGCCTTCCTGGTGAACGCGCTGAGTACCATCCGGACCTGGCGCGACTGATCGGCCTCCTCATTTCCAGTGGCCTCCTCATTCCAGTGACCTCCTCGGGGTATTCAGTTGCAGCGGTCGAGACGAAGACCGCCCATGCTGGTGCCGGCGTCCGACTTCCTCCATGGCGTGAACTATCCTAGTTCTCTATGTTCGTCATGTCTTTTCGCCGGGTAGCTAATGGCCGCCCCTAACGCGACAACCGTGCGTGACCTGCGCCGCAGCAATCGGTCCCGCGCGCTCTGGCAGGTTTTCCTGAGCGGGCCGCTGACGCGGCAGGACATCGGGGTCCAGGCTGTCCTCAGCCCGGCCACGGTCAGCAACCTGGTCGCCGACCTGGTCGCCGACGGCGTCATCATCGAAGTCGGCCTCGAGGACTCCAACGGCGGCAGGCCCCGCGGGCTCCTTCAGGTCAACCCCGAGTACGGCTACGTCATCGGGGTTGACGTGGGCGAGACCGCCTTCCTGGTCGAGCTGTTCGACCTTGGCTTGCGGTTGCGGGCCCGGCACGTGTCGGCGACCGACATGGCGGTGCTCGACCCCCAGGACGCGATCAGCCACGTGGCCGACGGGATCCGGTCGGTGATCGCGCGGTCAGGGGTCGCCGAGCGGTCCATCCTCGGGGTCGGCGTCGCGGTCCCTGGCCTGGTCACGCGCCAGCAGGAGGCGGTCGTGCACGGCCAGAGCGTTGGCTGGGAGGCGGTCCCGGTCGAGAGCATGCTGCGCGGCCTGGTCGACCTGCCGGTGCTCGTGGACAACGGCGCCAAGACGCTCGGCCAGGCCGAGAAGTGGTTCGGGGCCGCCCGCGGCACCGACGACGCGATCATCGTGCTGCTGGGCATGGGCGTCGGCACCTGCGTCATCAGCAACGGCGAGGTGTACCGGGGCGCGACGAGCAGCGCGGGGGAGTGGGGCCATACCACGATCATGGTCGGCGGGCGGCGCTGCCGCTGCGGTGGCCGGGGCTGCCTGGAGGCGTACGTAGGCGCCGCCGCCATCGCGGCGAGGTACGCCGAGCTCACCGGGGCCAGCTACACCGCCAGCCCGGCCAGCCTGGAAGGAGCGGTCGCGGCGATCATCGCCTCGGCCCCTGGCGACCAGGCGGCCAGCGAGGTGCTCGACGAGGTCGTCACCTATCTCGGTGCGGGCATCGCCAACCTGGTGAACCTGTTCAACCCCGAACGGGTCGTGGTCGGCGGCTGGCTCGGCCACGCCCTTGGCGCCGGACTGCTGCCAAGGATCAGCGAGGCGGCCAGGGCGAACGCGTTGCGCCTGCCCTTCAGCGGGGTCGAGATCGTGCCGGCCCAGCTCGGCCAGGACGCGGTCGCCCTGGGCGGCGCCACGCTGCCGATCGCGAAGCTGCTCAGCGCGGGCGCGATGACCGTACCGGTCAGGGCCGAACGCCGACCTGCCTTCACGATCAGTTGAGCGGGCAGGGTCAGCTGAGTCAGCACGGCCAGAACCAGCACGGCCAGAACCAGCACGGCCAGCCGAAACCGCCCCTGGCTCCAGGCCGAGTCTTGACAAATCATGCCTTTCATCGAACCTTAGTCTAAGTACTGAACTCGAGCGAGCCTTTCGCGTCAAGCTGCCATTCTCGGCAGGCTGCCCGTCTTAGCAGCAAAGGAGCAATCGTCGTTGGCCCCACAGTTCCCGCCCGAGTTCGTCTTCGGCGCGTCCACGGCCGCTTACCAGATCGAGGGCGCGGCCAGCGAGGATGGCCGCGGCCCTTCGATCTGGGATACCTTCGCCCGCACGCCGGGCAAGGTGACCAACGGTGACACCGGCGACATCGCCTGCGATCACTATCACCGGCTCGAGTCCGATCTTGACCTGGTCCGCGACCTCGGCCTGGACAGCTACCGGTTCTCGATCGCCTGGCCCCGCGTCGTCCCCGACGGCACAGGACCGGTCAACGCCCGCGGGCTCGACTTCTACCGGCGCATGGTCGATGGCCTGCTCACCCGCGGCGTGACGCCGATGGCGACCTTGTTCCACTGGGACCTGCCGCAGCCCTTGCAGGACGCCGGCGGCTGGGCTCATCGCGACACGGTGGGCTGGTTCGCTGACTATGCCACCGCCGTCCTCGAGGCGATCGGCGACGCGGTCCCGCTCTGGGTGACGGTCAACGAGCCATTCTGCGCCGGAATGATCGGCCACCTGCAAGGCAGGCACGCGCCCGGCATCGTCGACCTGCACACGGCGCTGGCCGCGTCCCATCACCTGCTGCTCGCGCACGGGGAGGCGGTTCGGCTGGTGCGCGACCTAGTGCCGGAGGCCAGAGTCGGCAACTCGGTGCTGCTGTCCGACATCCACCCGGCCACCGAGGCTCCAGCCGATGTTGAGGCGGCCCGGCGACTCGACGGCTACGAGAACCGCTGGTTCCTCGATCCGGTGTTCCGGGCCGCTTACCCCGACGACATGCTCGACTGGTACGCGGGCCAGGTGCCGATCGACTTCATTGGTGACGGCGACCTGAAGGTGATCGCAGCGCCGATGAACTTCAGCGGGATCAACTTCTACGAGACCAAGACCGTCGTCGGCGACCAGGGCGAGCCGTTCCACCGGGCGAGCGTGCTGGCCGCCGGTGGCCCGCTGACCGCCAACGGGATCGACGCCCGCCCCGCGGGCCTCGGCCGGGTGCTGCGCCGGCTGCGCGACGAGTACCCGGCCATCCCGCTCTACATCACCGAGAACGGCGCGCCGTTCTTCGACTACGTTGACCCGAACGGCCAGGTCAAGGATCCCGAGCGGGTGCGGTACCTGGACGATCACCTGACCGAGACGCACCGGGCCATGGCCGACGGGGTCGATGTGCGGGGTTACTTCGTCTGGTCCCTGCTTGACAACTTCGAGTGGGCCGACGGGTACAGCCGCCGGTTCGGCCTGTACTTCGTCGAGTTCGGTACCCAGGCGAGGATCGCCAAGGCCAGCGCCCGGTGGTACCAGCGGCTCATCGCCTCGCGCGCTCCGTCGCGATCGGCTCTTGACTTCGCTAACTTCACGAGTTAGTTCAAGAGTTAGAAAAACTAACAACCGGTCAGTTGTTCCCGCCCAGCTGACCGGTCGCGAAAGGGCTGTGGTGCCACATGATCACCCGAACCCGGTTAGCCGGCGGCGCCATGGCGGCGCTGGCTACCCTGCTCGCGCTAGCCACGGCGCAGTTCATCGCCGTCGCCCCGGCGGCGCAGGCCGTCGAGAACCAGCTGAGCGAGACTGGCTGGGTAGCAAGTGCCAACACCAACTCGACCGGCGCTGACGTGCCGGCCAACGCCATCGACGGCAACCTCGCCACCAGGTACAGCTCCGACGCCTACCAGGCGTCGGGCATGTACTTCCAGGTCAACCTGGGCTCGTCCCAGACCTTCAATCAGATCGAGATGAACGCGCCGAACTCGGCCGGCGACTACGCCGTCGGCTACAACGTCGAGGTCTCGACCAACGGCAGCACGTTCACCACCGTCTACAGCGGCACCAACAGTGTCACGCCGGAGATCGCGACGTTCACCGCCCAGACCGCCCAGTACATCCGGGTGGTGCTCACCGCGGCGTCGACCACGAACTGGTGGTCCATCGACGAGTTCACGGTCTACAACGGCACGGCGGAAACCGAGCTCAGCCAGTCCGGCTGGACGGCGAGCGCGAACACCGACTCGACCGGTGCTGACGTGCCGGCCAACGCCATCGACGGCAATCTCGCCACCAGGTACAGCTCCGACGCGGTCCAGGCATCGGGCATGTACTTCCAGGTGAACCTGGGCTCGTCCCAGACGTTCAACGAGATCGAGATGAACTCGGTGAACTCGCCGACCGACTACGCCCGGGGTTACAACGTCGAAGTTTCAACGAACGGCAGCACGTTCACGTCGGTTGCCACCGGTACCGGCACCGCGTCGCCGGAGATCGTGAGCTTCCCCGACCAGACCGCGCAGTACATTCGCGTGGTACTGACCGCCGGGGGGACCACGAGCTGGTGGTCCATCGACGAGTTCACCGTCTACACCGATCGGAGCGGCGGCGGCGGTGGTGGCGGCACGCCGCCGCCCACGGGCGGCAGCCTCGGCTCCAACGTGATCGTGTTCACCCCGAGCGAGTCGGAAAGCTCGATCCAGAGTGAAGTCAACACGATCAGCAACGCCCAGGTCGGCAACCAGTTCGGCACCCAGCGCTACGCGCTGCTGTTCGAGCCTGGCACCTACGGCACGTCGTCGGACCCGCTGATGATCACGGTCGGCTACTACACCTCGATCGCCGGACTCGGCCAGAACCCGAGCCAGGTGGTCATCAATGGCGCTATCCAGGCCTTCAACCAGTGCTCGGGCAGCACCTGCAACGCGACCGACAATTTCTGGCGGTCCATGTCGAACCTCACGATCAACCTGGCCGGCAACACCGGGTGCGAGGCGGGCGACGACTTCTGGGCGGTGTCCCAGGCCGCGCCGATGCGCCGGGTCCAGGTCAACGGCAACCTGTCGCTGATGGACTACTGCAACGGCTCGCCCGACTACGCCAGCGGCGGCTTCATCGCCGACTCCCGGTTTACCGGCGGCACCGTCACCAATGGCTCGCAGCAGCAGTTCATGGTCAGGAACTCCAGCCTGGATGGGTGGAGCAACTCGGTGTGGAACCAGGTGTTCTGCGGTGACCCAGGCGCACCGGCCCAGAGCTTCGCCAGCAACTCAGGCGACAGCGGCGGGCCGAGCTCCTACACCACCCTCGCCACCTGCCCGGTCACCGAGGAAGAGCCCTACCTGTACCAGGACTCCTCGGGCAACTACAACGTGTTCGTTCCTTCGATGCAGACCAATTCGTCCGGCCCGACCTGGACGGCCACCAGCAACACGCCAGGAACCTCGCTCTCGCTGAACACCTTCTACGTGGTCTCCCCGTCCAGTTCGGTGGCCACCATCAACGCCGCTCTGAGCGCCGGGGACAACCTGCTCTTCACCCCGGGTGTCTACGACCTCAGCTCGACGATCAACGTCACCAATGCCAACACCAAGATCATCGGCCTGGGCTTCCCGACCCTGATCCCGACCAGCGGCAACATCACGATGAACGTCGCCGACGTGGGCGGCGTCAACATCTCAGGCATGATCTTCGACGCCGGCCCGACTAGCTCGTCCGCCCTGCTTCAGGTCGGCACGGCCGGCTCAACGGTCAGCCACGCCAGCGACCCGGTCAGCATCGACGACGTGTTCTTCCGCGTCGGCGGCGCCGAGGCCGGAACGGTCGCGACGGCCTTCATCGACAACAGCAACAACTCCCTCATTGACGACGTCTGGGTCTGGCGGGCCGACCACGGGGCCGGCGCCGGTTCCTGGACCGGAGACCAGTCCAACACCGGCCTCATCGTGAACGGCAACAATGTCACCGCCTACGGCCTGGCCGTCGAACACTTCCAGCAAGACGAGGTGATCTGGAACGGCCAGGGCGGCGAGGTCATCTTCTTCCAGAACGAGAACCCCTACGAGGTCCCGAGCCAGTCGGCCTGGATGTCAAGCTCCACCCAGGACGGCTACCCGGCCTTCTACATCCCGAACAGCGTCACGTCCTTCACCGGCTACGGCATGGGCAGCTACAGCTACTTCGACCAGGGCGTAGCCATCGAGAACGCGATGGCGTTCCAGGTGCCCGACACCTCAGGAGTGGTATTGCACGACCTGCTCACCGTCTTCCTGAACGGCTCCGGCGGCATCGAGTCGGTCATCAACGGCACCGGCGCCGCCGTCAGCTCCACCTTCGGCGGCCCCAGCGACGTCGTCACCTACCCCTGACACTCACTAACTCCCGGTAGCCGTTGGCGACGCCTGCCAAGCGCGCCAATGGCTACCGGCCTGCTATGCCTCATCCTGAACCAAGCAAGATCGTAGTCAAGGGAGCGCAGCGCGGGTCGCCGCGCGATCCATGCGGACTTGGACCACGAGTCTTCCAGGGGTCCAGCGGTGTCTATCGCCGGGGTCGCGGATCTGAGAACCGACCGCGGGCCGCTCTGGCAGACGCCTCCTGATGACATGGAGCCGCGTGGCTTTCCCGGGCTGTCATCCCTCGCTGGTAGATTTGAATTATATCTCAGTTCAGGACATATCGATGACCCAACCCGGTCTGCCACGTGGCCAGAGGCCCACCACGCAACCATGGCTTACAGGCACTCCGTTGACTATGTTCAAGAGAGGAGGTACGCGATGCCTGAACGAGTGCGACCGACTCTTCATCTGCGCCTAGCAGGTCATGGCAGCTCATCCGGGGAGATATCACTGGCAGAGCTGGCCAGGGTCGCCGAGCACACGCAACGCCTGGTAACACGAATCGCTAGCGGAATGGTCGACGACCAAGCTTTCAGGCGTCCACATCGGGACATCGTAACCGCCACAACGTTGACGCTGATTGGATTGAGATCCGGGAGTACCGTCCTGGATATCGCGCTACCTGAAACAGCCTCCGAAACCCTTAGCGCCGACAATATGCCACCCGAACTAGGCGAGATGGCTCTCGCAGTACTTGCCGAAAGCCTCGAAATTTTGCGTGAAGATGACCCGGCCCCAGTCCTACCCGTTGGCGTTGACGATAATGTGGCCCATAACATCGACCAATGGCTCAGTGCGCTACGAGGCTATACCAGCATTTCGATGGATACCGAGCTAACCAGGGGCACGACTCAGACGGAGTTCATACCCAAGGTTGCGCGAGCCAGGCTAAAGGTAGCGGCTAGCCAGCCTTCTCTCCCATACGTTTCCGCTAGCAATCAAGTGCTGACGGGCCGTCTGTACGCTCTGAACCTCCGGACCGGAACATTCCGAATTGAAGACGATGCCCGGCACTCGATACAACTTAGTGTTCCGGAGGTTGTTCGCAACGAAGCCGCCCATCTTGTCAATACGCGAGTGCGTGCTTACGGCAGCGCGTCTCTCGATAACCGGCACCGCCTACTATCCTTCGCCGTGGTCGCATTGGAGCAACTGCCAGAGCTTATGAGCCAGACGGCATTCTTCGAGCGCCACGACCTAGTCGAACCACCACGAGTCATTGAGGCCAACGATCTGAGTGAAGGCATAGTCTCAGGCCTGTCCGATGAAGAGATTGACGCCTTCATGACTGCACTCGACGCGGAGTAAACGTGACCGAGCCGTCCGCTCTTGCAGCATCGGCAGTCACCTTGGCCGCAGTCGACACTGGCATAGTTTCGGCGGTCCTGGTGGGCAAACAGAGGGCGCGGGAGCACTCCAGCGAGAGGATCTTCACGATGACCTCGCGATCATGCCGCCGAAGAATCCCGTTCCCGGCAAATGACGCGCCGGAGCGGGCATGATGTCGCTCATGCCGGCCATCCCCGAGTCGACCAGGACCTCGCTCGCCCAGCGGCTGCGCGCGCACGCCACGGCGAGCTGGCCCCAGCTGACCACGGTCCATGTCCGCTACCGCAGCCAGTTTGCCTACGTGGACGGCGAGCTAGCCGGCGGCGAACGGCTGCCGCTCATGCGGCTGCGCTACGGCGGATCCGCCCACCGCTGGGGAACGGCCATCTACGTCGCGAGCACGGACAGCTACGAAAACCAGATCTGGTTCACCAGCACCATCGAGGAAATCTTCGACCTGGTCTGCGACCTCCACGTGACCAACGCCGGCCCCTGAACGCTGACACCGCGATCACCAGGACTGTCAACCCCCGAAGGACTTACGGCCCAGACCACTTAGCGACGCAAGAGACGGCGGAGCGTGCTCGTGTCGGCTGGCAGAGCGGC
>DATKFV010000026.1:0-48471 GCA_035511035.1 Streptosporangiaceae bacterium | reverse complement strand
ACTCCGGTGACGTTCTTGCTGCCTGGTTCTGGAGGCAGCCGTGACTGAGGCAGCGACTCGTACCATCACGACCAGGATCCCGGCCCGGCTTGACCGGCTGCCGTGGGCCCGCTGGCACTGGATGGTGGTCATCGGGCTGGGCACGGTGTGGATCCTGGACGGGCTGGAAGTGACTATCGTGGGCGCGGTCGGCCCTACGCTCACCGCCAGGGCCAGCGGGCTGCACCTGAGCCTGTCGCAGGTTGGCCTGGCCGGCTCGATCTACATTCTGGGCGCGTGCACGGGCGCGCTGGGCTTCGGCTATCTGACCGACCGGTTCGGCCGCAAGAAGCTGTTCATGATCACGCTGGGTGTCTACCTGGCCGCTACCGCGCTGACGGCGCTGTCGTTCGCGCCCTGGTGGTTCTTGGTGTTCCGGTTCCTGACCGGCGCCGGCATCGGCGGCGAGTACGCCGCGATCAACTCCGCCATCGACGAGCTGATCCCCGCCCGCGTCCGCGGCCGGGTCGACCTGATCATCAACGGCTCGTACTGGCTCGGCACCGCCGCCGGCGCCGCGGCCACGCTCGTGTTGCTCGACCCCAGGCTCCTTGGCCCTGACCTCGGCTGGCGGCTGTGCTTCGGCTTGGGCGTGGTGCTGGCCCTGGTGATCCTGCTGGTCCGCCGCAACGTGCCGGAAAGCCCCCGCTGGCTGTTCATCCACGGCCGCGAGAAAGAGGCCGACGAGATCGTCGCCGACATCGAGCAGCAGGTACGGTCCTCTACCGGGATCAAGGACCTGCCCGAGGCGGAGCAGGAGATCACGGTCCGGCAGCGGCACGCGATCGGCTTCATCACCATCGCCAAGACGCTGCTCGGGCGGTATCCCCGCCGCTCGGTGCTCAGCTTCTCCCTGTTCATCGGCCAGGCGTTCCTGTACAACGCGATCTTCTTCACCTACGCGATCGCGCTGACGACCTTCTACCACGTGGCATCTGCCAGCGTGGGGCTGTACCTGCTGCCGTTCGCGGCCGGGAACTTCCTCGGCCCGCTGCTGCTCGGCCGGTTCTTCGACACGCTCGGCCGCAAGATCATGATCTCCGGGACCTACATCCTGTCCGGCGGGCTGCTGGCCATCACCGCGTACCTGTTCGACAAGGGCGTGCTTACCGCGACCACCCAGACGATCGCCTGGGTGATCATCTTCTTCTTCGCATCGGCTGGCGCCAGCGCCGCGTACCTGACCGTCAGCGAGATCTTCCCGATGGAGACCCGGGCGATGGCGATCGCGTTCTTCTACGCCATCGGCACCGGGGTGGGCGGCGTCTCCGGGCCCCTGCTGTTCGGCGTCCTCATCGCATCGGGGAAACGCCCGGACCTGACCATCGGCTACCTGATCGGCGCGGTCCTGATGATCGCAGCCGGGCTGGCCGAGGTGTGGCTGGGAGTCAACGCCGAGCAGAAACCGCTGGAGGAGATCGCCACCCCGCTGACCGCCGAGGACGCCGGCCAGCCGGCGGCGGCCCCGGCCGGCCCGGCCACCGGCGCCGCGACCGGGACGGCTCAGCGCCGCCAGCACCGCCGGATCGAGCCGGCCCTCACGCCGCAGGCGGCCTACCGGCACTGGTCGCCGATGCACGCGCCCTACAGCGCCCCGCTGATCGACACCGCCCGCGGCCGCGAAGTGCAGGAGATAGCCACCGCCCTGGCTGGCGAAGGCTCGGTTGAACGGCGGCAGCTCGCCCGGCTGGTGCACGCCGAGCTGTGGGGCCCTGGCCGGTTCTCACCGGCCCTGCGGCAGGCAGTCGCGCAGGGAACGGTGCGCCGCACCAGCCGCGGCCTGTACGCGCTCGCGACCGGCACGCAGGATCCAGGCGGCGACCCGCCGGCCGGCCGCCAGCGGTGAGCCACGCCCGCTCAGCCAGCGCAGCAAGCGCGCTAGACCGAAACGCCCGCTCGATGGTGGCACTTGACCGCCGCACGGTCGCGCGTCCAGCCTGATCGTGACCGTCCGGCCGGGCCGGCGCGGAGTGGGCTAGGTGCTGCTTGCTTTACCGCGTGCCGTGGGCCTGGGCTTCGCGCTGGTGGCGGCGATGATGCTGGTGGTGCCGCTGATGACGTCGCCGGCCAGCTGGGTGAGCGGGCGGTTGTTGTTGCGCGAATAAGCTCGCAGCATGATGAATGCCTGGTCGGGTGTTACCTGAAGGCGCTCGGCGACTATCCCCTTGGCCTGCTCGATGATCACCCGGCTGTTCAGCGCGACCTGGAGCTGCCCGGCGACGAGTTCCTGCTCGCGAGCGGCGCGTTCTTGCAGGATCCCGATGGTGGCCACGTCGACCAGCGCTTTCGCTGCCCGCGTCACGGCCGGGTCGAGGCCGTCCGGCGCGGAGCCGAACAGGTTGAGCGTGCCGATGACCTGATCCCGCAGCCGCATCGGGATGGCATGCACATTGGCAAAGCCCATCTGGCGGGCGGGACACGCGCATATCTACACTTCAGCTACTCGACGCCGTCCTCCTGGATGGTGTATGAGCGCAGCTCGCCACCGAGAACCGCTAGGCGCTCGACGGTGTAGTTGGCTGCGTCGTCGGCGTTGCAGCCCTGATAGATCACGCCGTAGCCGTTGAACAGGCAACCGGTGAACCGCCCGTTTCCGATCTCGTCCTTAGTCCACTTGTCCCACAGCACATGGTGCAGGGCGGCCGTCGCGTCAAGGTCATCATCGATCTCGATGACGTAGCCGTTGTGGCGGAGAACGTCGATCAGGTGCTCGGTTGCCTTCGCCTTCATGGCTTCGCTCAGGGTACCGTCGTGGCTGTACTCAAGCCCGGGGAACTGAATAGGCGTCATGGCAGGCTTGTCTGGCCTCATGAAGTTCCAGATGAAGACGCGCCGCAGGCCATCCCTGGCGTGGGTTGGCGTGACTGTGCGCATGTGCTCGCTACCTTCCTGCTCGTGCCGTGCCCGGTACTCCTCTAGCGCCTCGGTGACGATGGCGCGTACGGGGCGGCCTTGGCTCTGGGCGTATCCGATGAGCCACATCCGGAGTTGCTCCGGCGGGCGGATAGAGATCGGCGGGTAAACGTGCTGACTGGGCATGGCTCCTCGGATTTCCTTGGTGGTAGTACCACCTTATCACGCGGTGGTACTACCACCTCTTCCGCAGCGTGAAGCTTGTTGTGCCGGTTCTTCTCGGCTCTGATGTCACGCGGGCGACCTCCGGGTGCTCTAAGCAACGATGGCCAGTCAAAGTCACGTTGGCGGCAGGGCGCCTGAGGGCAGGGACTTGACCCTCGCGCTGCTGGCCTCTCGGTTGTCCGAGGTCAGCGAGCGGATCGGCGGGCTAGCTGCTCGCCTGGAAGCCGCGGAAACGGCGATTGCCGGGCAGGCCAGTCACCTGGCGGAGACCGCCGGCCTGGCCCAGGAAGTATCCGCGCTCTCCGCCGCCATCGCCGGGCAAGGCTCCCCAGCAGCTGGCGGGCTTGTGTCTGTGCATCCGCGCCAGCCCGTATGGCCGGCCATGAACCACGCCGAGTACGCCAACGCGCTCCGCGACCTGGCCCGCTGGGTTACGGGCGTCCTGCTCCGGCGCTACCCGGCCACCGCCGCGACCCTGGCGCCCTGCTGGCCGGCCCACCCTGCGATCGTCGAGGAACTGGACTGGCTGTACTGGGACTGGACAAGCTGGGCGCTCGACCCTGACGCGCGGAGCCGCGACGCCGCCGACTGGCACGATCGCTGGCTCCCCGGCGTCCTGCCTCGCATCCGGCCCCAGCTAGCCGCGTGCGGGCAACGAGGTCGGCACACGGAGCTGGCCAGCCAGCGCCAGGTTCCCGCTGACCTCAATGTCGCTGGCCACGCTCCCGAGGCGGTCTTCATCGAGAAGATGACCCGTGCGAGCGGGCGTGAACGCCACGATGCTGCGAAGCCGCTTTGACCGCCAGCAGTACCACGTAGCGAGGTCCGCGACCCCCCCGTCGCTTCCCGTCAGGTGACGCAGGTGGTTATGGCGCGCTTGACCTTCCGCCGGTCGACGTTAAGCTCGCGAGCTATCGCACGCTGGCTGTGGCCAGCTCCGTGCCAGTCCCGGATCGTCTGCTCCAGATCCGGTGCCACGGCAGCGCTGCCGGTACATCGGCAGCGACCGCCGAGCCGGGCTGGTGCTCAAGCGGAGCGGATGCCGGTTCCGCGACCGCTGCCTTCCCGGTCCTGATCAAGGTCATGAGCAGTTCGAAGGAACCGCTGCCAGCGCCAGCGCGGGCCAGGCGCTGACCAGGGCTCCGATCGGGCCGTGGCCCAGGCCGTGCGCCAGGTTGGCGCCGACAGTCGCCGTGATCCCGGCGCCCAGGCACCACCGAGCCAGCGGAGGTACCGGCTGGTTCCGCCGGCTGGCATCCAACGTCAGCATGCTCGGCGCCAGGATCAGCCCATCGACGGTGAACGGGATGAGCCGCGCGGTCAGCCCGGTCTCGCCGTGCGTGCTGACCAGCTCGTAGGCGTGCCGGTAGGAGATGATCGCCGCGACCGTCGCGACGCCCGCGACCGCTATGGCAGTGGTGACCCTGATCAGCCTGTCGGTCACCGGAGCTCCTCTCGGAGCGCGATGGCGAGCGGGTCGTCACTGCCGTGGCCGGCCTTCAGCAGCTCGGTGACCGTGAGGGCGGTGATCGCCTGGTCGCGGTCGAAGAACCTCGGCCAGTAGTCGACCTCCCACCAGCCGCCCGGCCGCCGCCGGGCCTCGGAGAGGACCACACCGCCGATTTCAAGTGTCATATGGTCGTCGTCGATCTTGATTGCCATGGATAGAGCCCCTCTCGAAATGGGAGCCACGGGAGCCCCGCGTCCGAGCGCGATGACCAGGGTTTCGGCTAGCGCCCGGGCATGGCGGTCGTCGGGCGCGGCTCCCGGCGGGCAGGCTCCCGGAGATTCGGGCTGGCCTCATGGGTAGACGGCGATGTGGCCCTGGACCCCGAAAGAGAGCATGACCGGCCAGCCCTGAGCAGCCGCGGGATCGAACACGCGCTGCGCGATCGCGAGCTGACGCTCTGAGTTCCTGGCCGAGTCATGGACATTGACCCAGTAGCGGTACCGGGACACGGCGGCTCGCCTTGTCCGTCGGCGGGACTGGTCGCTCGCGCGGCGGTTTGACGCCGACTCGGTGGCCAGCGAGTGTCTCGTTGATCCAGCGCGCGCCGGAGAGGCTGTCGAGTTCGATCGAGGAGCCCTCGACGACTTGCAACGCGCCTGCACTCCTGTCGCCGAACAGCACGACGACCTGATGGCCGAGGTTGCGGCGTGATGGCCAGGTGATTCCGGCTGCCGCCTTGTCCTGCGCGCGTAGCCAGGTAGCCCAGCGCCTGGTCTGCGGGTACTCGGGCGGGCCTGCCTGGACAAGCCATTCGTCTTGCCTGACGGCTGCCAGACTCTCCGAGCTGAGCAGCGAGATCAGCTGCAAGGGCCTGCGGACCCGCAAGGCCGACAAACGGGAACCGGCGATGGACGCTCGGGGATCAGCCGGCCCCCCTGCCGGTTGAAGGGGATGTCGCGCCCGAGTTGCTCCAGCAGGGCGGTCTCGGGGTCAAGGGCCGCGTATAGGAACGGATACGGGTCGGCTGTCGTGCCGTCGAACCGGCCGCCGCCAAACGTATCGTCGGAAAGCGGAGTGAGGAAACTCGCCGCTGCCCGGTAACGGTGATGAACGCGCCACAAGACCGTTTCGGCGTCAAGCCTTACAAGGTCAGGTTCAACGCGAATGGCGGGGGGCGGCGGGACGCAGGCATCCGCCTACCCTCTGCTGAAGTGAACCAGGAGACGCGTCGGCATCATTCCCGCCTCTCGTTAATCTCCAAGCCGCCGGCTGAAGGCGATTTCGCCAGCATGGCATATCCGACAGTGATGTGCCCGCGAACGGCTCTGCGGCCACCGATGCTCCGATTTGGCCATCTTGGTCGCGCCCGGCGGCACGGCGCCAAAGTCCGGGCCAATTAGGGCAAATATTCACTGCAGTCCTGCTGGCCCGGAGATGATTCCTAGCCCAGAACGCGCGTGAACCAGCGCCAGGATGGCCGGACTGTCACTGGCCGGCCACTGGCGAAGGCGGCCAGGTTGTCGATGCGGACTCGGGCGTTGGCTTTCCGGCGGCTCGTCCCGCGCTCGTTCCGTCTCCGCTCTATCCGTCGCTTGCTCCGCGCCGCACGCCAGATGAGGTCAGTTCGATGCCTGGAGCGCGGCGGGCCCGCGTTCGCGTGCGGCCGGGGCGGCTACCGTGACCCGCCTTGCCATCCGGCGCGCTGGCGGGCTGCAAGGAAGCTGCAACCCGGACCGGTCAGCCTTGCCTGACGCGACACTGCGGGCCGGGGACGGCCCGGCCGACAGGAGGGACCATGGTGCTGGGCTTGCGGGCCGGGGCGCTGACCCGGATCAGGAGTTGCCGGCCGGACGACCGCACCGCCGTCCTCGCCGTCGCGGGCGCGGTAGCGGGCATGCTCTGCGGCCTGCTCGGGGTGGCAGGCGGAGTGGTCATCGTCCCCGTGCTGACCTCGCGGCGGATCGGGATGGCTCGCGCGGAGGCCACCGGAACGACGATCGCGGCGGTACTCCCGATCTCCGTCGTGGCCGCCGTGACGTACGCGGGCCTGGGTAACGTCGACGGCGGGGCCGCCTGGGCGATCGTCCCGGGGGCGGCCGCAGGCGTGATCACCGGGTCGTTGCTGGCGGCCCGGGTGCGGGCACCGGTGCTGCGGCTCCTGTTCAACCTGGTGCTGCTGGCGACAGCGGCCCGGCTGCTGGTCGTGCTGCCCCAGGGCGGCGCCGCCCGCGTCGCCACGGGCCTGCCCGCGCTGGCCGGCCTGTGCGCCCTGGGCGCGTTCGCGGGCCTGGCCAGCGGCATGCTGGGCACCGGCGGCGGCACCTTCCTGGTCCCCGCGCTCGCGGCCGGATTCGGGCTGGCGCAGCAGATAGCCCAGGGCACCGCCCTGCTCGCCCTGATCCCGATCTGGGTCATCGGCGCCTTCACCCACCACAAGACCCGCACCCTGCGGCTGCGCGAGGCGTCCGTGCTGGGCTCGTGCGGAGCGCTGACCGTGCCCATCGGCGCCGAGATCGCCGCGCACGCAGGCGCCCTGCCCCTGCGCGTCATCTTCGCGGCCTTCCTGCTCGCCACCGCCGGCCGGGGCCTGGCGCACGCCCGCTCACGGACACCAGCCGCAGCTAACGGCGCGACCACCCCGCCAGCCCGGCGCCGATCGCCTGCCTTCAGCACAACACCGCAGCACAGGCTCACCGGCCATCGGCCACGCCGATCCCGACGCGAACGAGCCGGCCCAAGCCAACCCGATCCCGCCCCGCTGACTTCGCCAAGCCCTTCCCCTGGGCCCGCCATCTCACCGAAGCCCGTGAACGAGTCGCGCGACTCGACCAGCAGCTAGCCGACGCCGCAAGGCCACAGCACCAGGAACCGGCAAGCTCCCGAGCCGCCACACCGCCCACGATTCCGGAGCCGGTCAGCATAGCCGGGCGTGACTTTCCACATCATCAAGCGACTATCAGCCAAAATCCAGGACCGTCAGCCCGCATCAGCGTCCCCGCTTCCGAGCGGGAAGCCCACCCATCGATGTCACCAAGGCCGTAACGAATACGTCGGACAGACTGACAGGAGCTGCGCACCGAGCGAATCACGACAATCCCCCGCTATCGTTGCCTGGCGTGACCAGCCAAGAAAGCGTCGGCCCACGCCGAGGGCTCGTTCGGTGTCATCGAGAAACTGCCATCACGGTCCGGTTCGGGGCGCGAGAACGGGAACCGAATGTTATGCCGTTGCACCAGAGACCTAGGTGCAGTCCGCGTCCACTCGGCCAGGAAACGTCCTTGGCTTCTGCGAGCGCACGGGGCTCGCTCAGCTTGTCATGGACATATGAGACATGGCAAGGAGGAGGTGGATAGGTGCTTCCAGCCCTGCCTCCCCCGTTTTGGGGTAGTACGAGTGGTCGCGCGGAGGCCTGCACCTCGGCTAGCGCGAGCCCCGCGGCGGTCAGCTTCGGCATCGTCAAGGCTCGGCGAGTCGGGACCGGCGCTTGCCTCTGGTCTGGCTGGTGACGGTGGCTGCCGGCGTCTGCGCCGGAGACCGGCCAGGTGGCGGTTCGTCGCCACGCTCGGGGGACGCTCAAGCTTATGCGCCGACTGTGCGCCGCAGCCGGCGGAGGCGCGGGCAGTGCTCGCGTCCGGGGCCGGTGGCGCTCTCGCGGGGGTGGCCGCGGCGTCGCCGCGGCTGGTGTGGGCGGTCGGGGTTCACTGGTTCGGGTCATCCGCTGATCCAGCGGTGGATCGGGTCGCCGGTCATGGCACCACTACTGGCCGAGCAGCCAGTGTCCCGGCGCGATGAGCTTGCTTGCGGTCGCCGGCCCCCAGGAACCCGCCTTGTAGGGGGCGATCATGGGCGGGTTGTCGAGTATCGGGCCGGCGACCTTCCACGCCGCGGCCAGCCCGTCGGGCCGGGTGAACAGCGACCGGTCGCCGATCAGCACGTCGTGGATGAGGCGGACATATGGCGGCAGCGGGTCGGCGCTCTTGAGCCCGGATAGCGGTATGGCCGCCTTCGCCTGGTCGAGGTCGAACCCCGCGCCCGGTTTCTTCGCGACCAGTGACAGGTCGATCTCGCCGTCGCCGGCCAGCGAGAACGACAGCACGTTCGAGTCATCGGGCAGCCGCGCATGCAGCGGGCCGTTCGGCGGGCGGAGGATGAGGCTGACGCGCTGCCGCGAGGCCGCCAGCCGCTTGCCGGTGCGCAGGTAGAACGGCACGCCCCGCCAGCGCGGGCTGTCGATCCACAGCCGGGCCGCGACGTAGGTGTTCTGCTGCGACCGCGCCGTCACGCCTGGTACGTCGGTATAACCGGAGAACTGCCCGAGCACGACCTCGGCCGGGTCCAGCGGACGGAACGCCCCGATGACCTCCTCGCGGGCCGCCTGCAGGTCGGCCGCCTCAAGGCTGGCCGGGGGCTCCATCGCGACCTCCGCGGCGACCTGGAACAGGTGCGTGACGAGCATGTCGAGCACGGCGCCGGTCGCGTCGTAAAACACCGAGCGGTCAGTGATGCCGAGCCGTTCCGGCACGTCGATCTGCACCGATTCGACGTGCTGCCGGTCCCACATACCGGCGAACAGGCCGTTGGCGAACCGCAGCACGTGCAGGTCCTGGGTCGCCTCCTTGCCGAGGAAATGGTCGATCCGGTACACCTGCTCCTCGTCCAGCACGGAGTGCACCGCCCGGTCGAGCTCCTGGAACGATTTGGGCGAGGTGCCGAATGGCTTCTCGTAGACGACGCGTGCGCCCTTGGCCAGCTTGTGCTGGCCAAGGGCCTTGGTGAGCTCGGTGAAGGCGACCGGCGGCACGGCGAGGTAGTGCACGAACTGCGGACTGCCGCCCAGCTCGCGGTTGGCGTCCGCGATCACGTCCAGCAGGCTGCCGGGGCTGTCGGCGGTGAAGCCGCCGCCGGCGAACATGACTCGCTGGGCGAACGCGTCCCAGGCCGGCTGCTCAGGCTTGGGCCCGAACTCGGTCAGCACGTCGTGGACGTGCCTTCGGAAGTCCTCGTGCTCCAAGTTGCCGCGACCGTTCCCGATGAGCAGCCACTGCCGGGGTAGCAGCCGCTCGAGCGCAAGACGGTAGAACGCCGGGATGACCATGCGCTTGGCCAGGTCCCCGGTCGCCCCGAAGAGAACGAAGATCGTCGGGCCAGGGGCCCCTGCAGCCGTGTCGTGCTTCGTCGTCGCCATGACAGTCAACTTACGTGGCCGCCGGGCGATAAACCTCGTGTAGCTAAATCACTGAAAACTGTCAAGACACTGTAGATCACCAAACCAGGAGGCCGCAGTCACCGACAGCGCGCAGATCAGCCATCGCCGCGCGCCAGGGAATTCATCCAACGCCCTGGTGCAGAGCCCTTATTAGTGGAATGCCGTCCTAGCCGGAGTAAGGACGGGCGAGTTCCGTCAGCAGTCCTGCCCTCGCTGCGGTCCCTCAGGGCTCGCGTCCGCAGCCAGTCGATCCGCAGGCCTTCAGGATCATTTTCAGGGTCACCGCTGATCGCGACGCCATAATCGTGCTCGGCGACGGCAATGCTGATGTAGCCGTCTCGCACGTCGCACCGGACTCGCTCAGGCTCACGCTCGAACGGATCTCCCCAGCCACCACCACCCGCCGTAATGTACCGGAAGATGGCACCCGGTGCCGTGCGCCAGATCGGCGTGCTCGCGAAGTAGAAGTACTGGCCGTGTTCGGGATCCCGCGCCTTCGTCGCCGGGTCGAGCAACCCGGCGACTGGAGTTGACCGGGCATATACCTCGTCGTCCACGGGCAGCAAGCCACTTGCCGCGCCCGGCGTAGTGCCGTGGCCCTCGAATAGCCAGACGGCACCGGGCTTCCCGTCGTCACCGCCGCAGACGCCAAAGCCACTGGGGCGCTTGGTCTGCAACGGGCTGGACCAGTGCTCGGCGTCGGTCAGCCACAGCGAGTCCTTCAGCACTGCGGCACCGCCACGGTGGTAGCCAGCCCCGGCGCTATCGATCACGTACTCCTTGCGCAGCAGCACGACCGGAGCGTCCGACTCCAGTGCTTCGGTCGCGGGGTCAAGGTTGTTGCCCTGGTAGTTAACGGAGTAGCTGTCGCCGTCGCCGTGCCGGGTGGCTGACCAAGGCCCATGCTCGCCGCCGCACTGAGCAGCCGTCACCCACGGCGTGCCGTCGGCGAACACCCCGTTGCCGCTATGAATTGTCGTGGACCCGAAGTCACCGCCCATCGCGTTGCTGCCAACGGCGGCGGCCAGGGCCTTGAGCAAGGCGGCGAGCACCGGATTGGCGCCCTCCCAATAGAGGAAGATCGCGCCGTCGGGCGGCGTGGCGCTGGCGATCGTCCCGGCGGGCAGCACGATGTCGATGGGACGGTAGGTGCCGGAAGTGAACGGCGAGTCCGGGTCGAGCAGGTATTTCAGCCCTACGCCGATCGCCGTCTTCGTGTCCAGGACGCTGGCATTGATCGACGTTCGGGCCTGCGGGGACGAGCCACTCAGGTCGACTTCGATGTTCGGTCCCGCCTTGGCGATGCTTACCCGGACCGTGTATTCACGGGACGCGTCCACCCCGTCCGCGTCAATGAGCGTCTCACCGCGATACGTGCCGTCCGGAAGGGCCGCTATCGCCGCGGTCATCGACTCCGCCGAGACATCGCAGCCGTAGCGGATCGCCGAGGCGAGCGCGCCGCGACCGTAGCGGTCGATGGCTTCGGTGATCAGCCGCTCGCCTAGCTTCAGGTTCTGGTAGATAGTGCGCAGGTCCGGCAAGAGCAGCGATCCATACCTGGCGTTGTCGAGAATGAGGTTGAACGCCGGGCGCACCGGCCTATCTCCGGCGTAGAGCAGCTGAGGCGAGATCACCAGGCCGGTCTCATAGACATTGCGTTTCGTCGCGCTGAAGCCGGCCGGGACCGGGCCGCCCATGTCCAGCTGATGGGCCCGCAAGGAGACGAAGGCGACCAGTTCGCCGCCGCGGAACACTGGCCGCGTGAGCAGCACGTCATTGACGTGCGTGCCCGTCCGGTAGGGATCGTTGCAGATCAGCACGTCGCCTGGGCGAAGCGCGCCGGGGCCGAACTCCTCGACCGCGTTGCGGAGCCCGTCGGCCATGGTGCCGAAGAACACGGCGAGGCTGTTGCTGACGGCGGCCATGGGATAGTCCGCGCCGGGCGGACCTGAGATCGTCGCGGCGAAGTCGTACCAGTCGCGGAGGATCTGGGAGAAGGCATTGTTGAGCAGGTTGCCGCACATGTGCTCGACGATGAACCTCATCTTGTTCGCCAGCACCGACATTGTGAACCGGTCACTGCCATAGCGGGCCGCGAACTCCGCCTCGCTGAGATCCCGCAGTCGCCCCGTACCGGCCGGGCGCGGCTCCTGACTGATCATCCCCGATCTGCCTTCCGTGTGACGCGCAGTTCCCCGAAGGCGCCGACCGTAGCCACCTGACCGGGCAAGATCAAGGTCGTCGAGAGCCCTTCCCTAATGATCGCCAGGCCTTCGATCCGGTCGCCGCAGCCGAGCGAGCCACGCCCGTACTGCTGTGCCTCGATCTCGTCGTCGAACAGATAGCGCAGCGGCCTAGTTCCGAGCGAGACCGGTGATCCCTGGGCGCGCTCAGCCACCCGCGGATACTGGACCTTGTCCGCGGGCAGCCGCACCTGCACCCGGTACGTCACGCCCTGGACGGGCAGGTCCTCAAAGGTGTTCCCTGATCGGGCCCCGTATGTCAGGTGAAAGTTCCTGAGCATGCCGGTGACGGCGGCGCCATCGATCGGACCGCTTGGCACGTCGATGAAGGGGGTCTCCCAGGTCTGGCCGAGCAGCCGGCCGTCGAAGCTGCGGACGAACTCGGCGACGGCGAGCTGGTCATCGGCTAGCCGTGCCCGCAGCGCAGTCTCCATCTCCGAGTAGACCGCAGCGATATCGTCGGCCACGTCCGGAGTCAGGACCGTGTAGGCGCTGCGGCTGTCCCCGTAGACCAGATCGGAGCTCACCAGCCCGAGCGCCGAGAACAGCCCTGGGTAAGGCGGGACGAGGACATCTCGTGCGCCAATGAGGTCAAGCACCGCGGGCAGCAGCATCGGGCCGGCGGCGCCGTAGGCCATCAGGGTGTAGTCCCGTGGGTCGAGGCCATGCTTGATGGCCACGTTGGTGATGCCTTCGGCGATGTTGTGGAGTCCCACCTGGAACGCCTGCCGTATCCGGGCGCCGAACGGTAGTGACGTCTCCAGCCGGTCGAAGGCCTTCACCGCCGCGTCGACATCGAGCAGCATCCGACCGCCAGCGAACCCGTCGGGGTCGATGATGCCGATGAGCAGGCACGCGTCGGTCACAGTGGGCTGGGTACCACCGGCCCCGTAACAAGCAGGGCCAGGATCGGCTCCCGCCGATGCCGGGCCGACCTTCAGCTCTCCGAACTCGTTGACCGAGACGATGCTGCCGCCGCCGGCACCAATGCTCGACACCTCGTTGGACAGGGCGTTGACGACCAGGTCGTGCTCAAGCTCAAGCGTCGTGCTGACGTACGGGTCTCCGCGCGTGACGACGCTGATGTCAGTGGACGTTCCGCCGACGTCGCAGCACAGCAGGCTGTCGTCACCGGTCAGCGCGCCGAAGTGAGCACTCGCCCTGGTGCCTGCGGCGGGCCCGGCGAACACGACCTGGAACGGGTGTTCCATCGCGACGTCGAGCGGTACGAGCCGGGCCGCGCAGTCGGCGAAGTTCAGCTCGCCCTCGAACCCGAGCGGCTCAAGTCCGCTGATCAGCCGCTCACTATAGTCGGCATAGATGAGCTTCATGAATACGTCGATCACCGTGGTCGACGCTCGCGCGAACTCCTTGGCCAGCGGCGAGACCTCGCTTGAGATGGAGACCTCGATTCCGGCCCCGAGTTCCTCTTTCGCCAGCTCACGCAGCCGCTGCTCGTGGCGCCCGCTGACGTAGGCGTTGAGCAGGCAGATCGCGACCCCCTGCACCTGGCAGCGGCGCAGCACCGCAAGCTGGGCCCGCGCATGAACCTCGTCCAGGCCGATGAGGGTGCCGCCGGTCGCGGTCAGCCGTTCGCGGACGCCGCGGCGCAGGTAGCGGGGCACCAGCGGCCGGGCGGCGTCGCCGAACGGCCGGCGCCATCCGGCGTTCGTCAGCCCCTCTAGCGGACGCCAGCAGCGTCCGATGTCGAGGATGTCGCGGTGTCCTTCCGTCGTCAGGAAGGCGACCTTCGGCAGGCGACGGGTGATGATGGCATTCAGGCCGTGCGTGCTGGCGTGGTTAAAGATCGCGGCATCGGCCACGCCGACTTCACGGGCACCGTGAAGCACCGACAGCTCGGTGCTTACCGCGTCGGTCGGCACCTTGACGGTCTGGACCGAGCCATCGCGGATGGCCACGACATCGGTGAATGTCCCGCCGACATCGACGCCGATGATCGCACGCCCAGTCGCGCTCATTCGAGCGCCAGTCCGGCCGAGGTCAGCTGCACAGGGCCGAGCAGCGACCACCGCTGCCTGCGCACGCTGTGCAGGCACCGGCCGCACTTGACGACGTTGAACCAGCCGCCTTCGCTCAGGACGGGATAGGCCAGCAGCTCGGTGGCACCGCAGGCCGTGCAGCTGCCGGGCACCGGCTTGCGGTCCACTCGCGGCCCGTAGGCTTGCCCGGCTGTCGTCGTGTCATCCACTTCGCGCACCATCCTGCGTTTCCTTGGCCTGTCTCCCAGGTGACCAGGCGCGGTCAGAGGGTCACGCCCCCGTCCACCGTGATCTCCGCGCCCGTGATGTAGCCGCTGTCGTCCGACACGAGAAACACGACCAGGCTCGCGACCTCACCCGCTGTTCCCATCCGGCGCAGCGGCACCTGAGCGATCCGGGCCGCGCGTTCGCCGGGTGCCTGGAAGCTGAGCATCTCGGTGTCGATCGGGCCTGGGTGAATCGAGTTCACCCTGATGCCGCTGGCGGCCAGTTCCACGGCTGCCGCCTTGGTCATGCCGCGAACCGCCCACTTCGTGGCGGAGTACGCGATGGCAGCAGGAGATGCCCGAAGGCCGGCCGATGATGACACGTTGACGATCGAACCGCCACCGGAGGCCGCCATGAGCGGCGCGGCGCACTTCATGCCTAGAAAGCAGCCAAGCTGGTTGACGCGCATGTGCATGTCGAAGGTCGCGCTGCTGGTCTGGAGCAGGCCGCCCACCTTGAGCACGCCCGCGTTGTTGACCAGGCCGTGGCAGCCGCCCCAGTCAGCCGCTGCGCTCATGACCTCCTGCCAGCCTCGTTCATCGGCCACATCGTGGCGGACGAACCGGGCCCGGGGGCCTAGCTCAGCGGCCAGCCTGCTGCCCTCCTCCGCCAGGATGTCGCTGATCACGACCCGCGCACCTCGCCCGACAAGTGCTCTGGCCTCAGCCTCGCCCTGGCCGCGCGCACCGCCGGTGATGACGACCACTTTGCTCTCAAACGGCAGCTGATCAGTCGCGATGACTCACCGTCCGAGCATGACGTTGGGCCGATGCCGGTCATCGGCATACATTGGATACAGCACATACAGTGGCCGTTCTCTGGCGGTTTGTCAACGGTCTGGCCCTGCGGGGGCATAGCGAGGTAGCTAGGTATACTTCACATACGCTGCATACTGGTATACGCTGCACACGGCGGGACCGGCGGTCTGCTCGTGCTGGCAAGAAGGTTCACACGGACGAGGGGTCATGCTTCGGTGACGATCGACGATGCGGCCGGCGTCATCGCCGTGCGCTACGGAGTCATGGAGTCGTCGCGAGCTCGCCAGTTCTACCGGTACGACGCTTACCGGGAGCCGGATGGGCCGATCACGCTTGACTACTTCTTCTGGGCGATCCCGCGACGGGAAGGCACCATCCTCATCGACAGCGGCTACCACCCCGACGCGATCGCCCGCCGGCCGGGCCGGGTGTGCCTGATACCGCCGACCGAAGCGCTGGCGTCCGTCGGCATTGACCCTGACCAGGTATCGCTCGTCGTGGTGACGCACTTCCACTTCGATCACATCGGCAATCTCGCGGCATTCCCTAACGCGCGGTACCTGGTGCAGCGCAAGGAACTTGAGTACTGGACCGGGCCGCATGGCCAGCGTCAGGCCGTGGCTTCCAGCGTCGAGGAGAAGGAGATCAGGTTCATCGTCGACGCCGAGCAGGCCGGCCGGGTCGACCTCATCGACGGTGACTGCCAGGTCGCCGACGGCATCTGGGCCAGGCTGGTGGGCGGCCACTGCCCGGGGCAGCAGGTCGTCACCGTGGGACATGACCGGCCGCTTGTGCTGTGCTCGGACGCGCTCCACTTCCGCGAGGAAATGGAGCGGTACATGCCGTTCAATGTCCTGTTCGACGTCGCGCAGATGTACCGGGCCTACGACTTGTTCAACGAGCTAGCCGCCGCTGGCGCGACCATCGTGCCTGGTCACGATCCGGCCGTCATGGCTGACTTCGCGCCCGTCGAAGGTGCCGGCGGTCTCGCCGTGCGGCTTCGATGAGTGCCGTGCGGTGTCGGTGAATCCCGAGAGGCAACCCGTGAGCCACGTCACAACCAGGCATTTCACCCAGACCCTGCTGGATCGCGCGGACGGGATCAGCGAGCAGGCGAAGGCAGCGGCGCGGACGCTGGTGACCGACGTCCTAGGCGTAGCGATCGCGGGGGCCGATACGCCGGAGGGCCAGATCACCCTGCACACCATGTCCGCGCCCGGCGCGGCCGGGGCAGGGGCAGGGGCCTGCGCTGTGCCGGCGACCTGGCAGCGATTCGATCCGGCCACGAGCGCCCTGATCACCGGAACGATGGCCTACAGCATCGGCCTGACTGACACTCACTCCCAGTCGATCACCCACCCAGGGCCTTCGGTCGTGCCGACCGCGCTGGCGATCGGCGAGCTGACCGGAGCCAGCGACGCTGAGATCCTGCGGGCGATCGTCCTCGGCGTCGAAACCGTGGTCAGGGTCGGCGCGGTCGTCAACCCGTCACACCGGGCCAGGGGCTACCACCCGACCGCGACCTGCAACCCGTTCGGCTGCGCGGTGACCGCGTCCTACCTGCTGGGCCAGGGCATCGACCAGGTCCTGTCGGCGCTCGGCATCGCTGGCAGCATGGCGGGCGGCCTGTATGAGTTCAGGCACGAAGGATCGATGCTGATGGCGCTGCACGGCGGCTGGCCGGCGCACAGCGGCATCAAGGCCGCGCTGCTGGCGGGCGGCGGCTTCACCGGGCCGTCGACCGTGCTGGAAGGCCCGGAGGGATTCTTCCGCGCCTTCGCCGACGACATCCGTCCCGAGCACCTGGCCGTGGCCAGCCAGGGCCAGCCGTGGGGCATCGAGGAGCTTGCGCTGCGGCCTTACAACGCCTGCCGCTACGCGCACTCGGGCATAGACGCGCTGGGCCTGATCAAGGCCGAGCACAGCCCGATGGCCGCTGACGACGTCAAGGCGCTGACCGTCTGGACCCACCGCACCGCGGTAGAACAAGAATGCGAGCCCACCTCGCTGGTCTCGGCCCGGCTCAGCACCGCGTTCACGATCGCGCTCACGTTCATCAAGGGGCCGCGGCAGGATCCGATCTCAGCGGAAGAACTGGCCGACAACGAGGTGCAGTCGCTGCTCACCCGGACGAGCATCAGGGAGGACCCTAGGCTGACCGCGCTCTTCCCCAGGGAATGGGCGTGCCGGGTCGTGGTTGAACTCACCGACGGCCAGGTGCTCGACGCCGAGGTCACGGTGCCGAAGGGCGAGCCAGGCAACCCGCTCACGCAGGCCGAGCAGGTCGACAAGTTCGCCCGCCTCGCCGGCGCCCGCCTCGGCCGCGCACGAGCCGCCGACCTGGCGACTCGGCTGCTGGCTGGCGCCGGCGACCCGCCGCTGAACCAGGTCGTTGCCATGCTCGCCGACGGCACCACCGCCCAGTAGCGGCCAAGGGGGGAACGACGCCGTGGAAGTCGAGGACCGGCTGCTGCGAGGAGCCCTTGACCTGCACGCGCACGGGCATCCCGAGTTCACCACGCGCCGCCGGCCCAGGGTAAGCAACACCGAATGGGCCAGGCTCGCTGCGGCCGCCGGCATGCGCGGCTTCGTGCTGAAGTCCCACGTGTGGCCCACCGTTCAGGTCGCGGCGATGCTGGGCGAGCTTAGCCCCGAGCTAGAGATCTTCGGCAGCATCACACTCAACCCTCCGGTCGGCGGGCTGTCACCGACCGCCGTCGAGTTCGCCGCCCAGCTGGGCGCGAAGGTCGCCTGGATGCCGACCTGGGCCGCGCGTCATGTCCCGCCCAAGCACAGCATCACCCTGGAGCGGATGCGCCCGCTGATGAGCACGCTCGACCCGCAACGGGCGCAGGACGAGGACGCGATCACGATCCTGACGGCCGATGGCTCGCTCAAGCCCGTGGTCGGCGAGATCCTGGCCGTCTGCCGTGCCTACGACCTGACGGTCGCCAGCGGCCACCTGCCGCCGCAGGCGAGCATTGCCCTGGCGCGGGCCGCTCGTGCGGCGGGTGTCCGGTTCGTGCTCACCCACGCGTGCAGCGGGTCGGTCGACGCCAGCATCGAGCAGCAGCAAGAGATCGCCGGTCTCGGTGGCTTCATCGAGCACGTCTTCATCAGCTGCATGCCGATGCACCAGCGCGGCGACCCGCGCCAGATCGCGGCGGCAATCCAGGCCGTGGGCCCCGAGCACTGCGTGATGGCGAGCGACGCGGGCGAGGCCTGGAACCCGCCGGCCCCTGAGGTGCTGAGGATGTTCATCGCCTCGATGCTGGCGCTCGGCATCGGCGAGGACGCCGTTCACCTGATGACCCACGAGAACCCGGCCAGGGCGCTCGGCCTGCCCGGGCAGCCATGCCCGCGACCTGACACAGGTGCACGCGATGGCTGATGCAGCCAAGGGAACTGTCGCGGTGATCGGCCTCGGCAACATGGGCGGGGAGATCGCCCGGCGGCTAGCGACGCGGTTCGAGGTGGCCGGTTACGACAAAGATCCAGATAAGGCAAATAACCTCGCGCGCGACTCCGCCGTCAAGGCAGCCCACGGGCTGCCCGAACTGGCAGCGGCCGAGTTCGCGGTGCTCTCGCTGCCGACCAGGCAAGCCTGCGTCAGCGTGGTCACCGAGCTGTGCTCCGTCCTGGCACCAGGCTCGGTGGTGATCGAGACCAGCACGGTGAACCCCGCCGACGTCGCGCGGCTCGGCGACCTCTGCGGGCCGGCCGGGCTCGAGATCGTCGACGCCGCGATCCTGGCCGGCGTCGCCCAGATGCGGCTCGGCCACGCCGCGATCATGGCGTCCGGCGCCGAGGCGGCGCTCGCCAGGGTCTCGCCCCTGATCGAGACGATGAGCGAGAAGTGGACGAACGTCGGCGCGCTCGGGAACGCGATGGCGCTGAAGGTGATCCACAACGCCGTCATCCACGGGGTCATGGTGGTGCTCGCCGAGGCACTGGCGCTGGCCCGCGCGACCGGGGCCGACGCCGGCCAGCTCGTGACCATACTCAAAGACCCAGACCGCGGCCTGCTGCGGCCGCTTACCCACCGAGTCGCTGAACGGATGCTCACCGGCGACTTCGACGGCGGCATGCCCACCGAGGCGGCGCTGAAGGACTCGGTGCTCGCGCTCGAGCTATCCCAGCAGGCTCACGTGCCGCTGTTCGCGCTGCAGTCATCCCACGCGGTCTACGAGGCGGCCGTGGCGATGGGCCTCGGCCGGCTCGACTACGCCGCCATCGCCAAGCTGTGGGAGCAGTGGGGCGGCTACACCTTCGCCGGGTAGCCATCCCGCATCGTGAGGCTGATCAGGTCGCGGACGCGGTGCCGCTCGACGTTCAGGCAGGCGTGCGCGAGCGCCCTGGCCTGCTGCGGCCCGACCGGCATCTCCGGCTGGAGCGCCTCGGCCAGGTCGAGTGCCCGGTCCCGGCCCCATGATCCGTCGCTCAGTGACGCGGTGTGGGTCTCGACGATCTCGGTCCCCCCGGCCCGGACGACGAGCCGGCAGGAGTTCTCGGTCAGCCCGGCGTCGTCGATCACCCGGAAGTTGCCGACCAGCGCCTGCTCGGCGGGCGTGAGCTCGGACTCAAGGTCGGCGACGCCGATCCGGTGCCGCGACAACGCGACGACGACGCAGAACTGCGCGCTCATCAGCGCTGCCCCGGCGCTGCCGAACGGCCCGCCGTTGTCGATCGCCGGATACCTGGCCTGGTGCGGCGGCAGGTAAAGCTCGACCTCGTCGATCGAGTCGAGCGGCACCCGATGGTCGCGGACCAGCCGCAGCGCCAGGTCGGTCGGGTTCTGGTTGATCGCGCAGACCGGGTGGGGCTTGAACGAGACGTCGAGGACGTTCCAGTGCGTGCCCAGGTCGCCGACCGGCTGAGTGTCCCTTGGCTCGTCGGTGAACGCCCGGTAGAAGCCGGCCGCTCCTTCGAGCGCGTCCGGCGCCCCGGTGACGCCCCGGCTGGCCAGCAGCGCCGAGGTCAGGCCGTTGCCGCTGGCCACGCCCACCTGGTATTGCCACTCCTGTCCCCCCGAAGCCCACGTCTGGTTGACGCCGCCGCCGAATGACGCCGCCAGCGCGAGGGCCGACCGCACCCCGCCTGCGTCCAGGCCAAGCAGCCGCGCGCAGGCGGCCGCCGCCGCGAACGGACCGAAAATGCTGGCCGGCCGGAATCCCCGCGCGGTCGCGGCCCTGGACGCCTCCCGCCCGATCACCGTGGCGACCTCGTAGCCGATGATCATGGCGGCGAGGAAGTCCGCGCCGGAGACGTCGTCCCGATCGCCGAGGGCAAGCAGCGCCGGCAGCGTCGTGCATCCGAGGTGCATCTGCGCGCTGAGCTGTGAGTCGTCCTGGGTCCGCGCGTGGATCAGGGCGCCGTGGGCCAGGGCGGCGGCGGTCACCGCGACGCTCTCCCCCGTGACCAGCAGGCGGGCCCCGTCGGCCGGCACGGCCGCGTAGTCCACCGCGAGCCTGGCCGCCGGCTCGGCCTGCCGGTAGCCTGCCAGCGCCACCGACAGGTCGTGCAACAGCGTGACCCGCGCCTTCTCGATGACCGCTGGCGGCGCGTCGGCCAGCCGGAACGACGCCGCGAAGCCCGCGATGCGATCGAGCAGCGTCGCCTTACCCGCCTCGTCGCTGGTCATCGGTCACCTCCAGCAGTGCCGTGCCGGGCGCGCACAGCCGGCCTTCCTGGTCGCGCTCCTCAAGTTCCCAGGCAACGCGCACCCGGCCGGCCGCGCGGGTGACGTCGGTGACGGTGCCGGTGCACGCAAGCTGGTCCCCAGGAACCGCGACGCCCCGGTTCTGCCAGCTAAACCGCAGCAGCCTGCTTCCTGGCCCGCCCCAGGCCAGAACCGCCTGGGCCAGGAAGCAGCCGTGCAGGTGCGACTGCACCAAGATCCCCTGGTATCCCTCGGCGCGAGCGTAGGGCAGGTCGTAGTGGATCCGGTGCGCGTTCCAGGTGACCGCGCTGAACCGGAAGAGCTGCGTCTGCGTGGGCGTGACGATCACCGGGCCGAACGAGTCGCCGGCCTGCACCGTCGCCGGGTCGAGTGACACCGGGGCCCGGGGCGCGGGCGCGGTCATCGGGCCATCAGCGTCTCGCGGCAGGTGACCAGCAGCGTGCCTGCGTCGTCCCAGTACTGGCGGAGCACGTGCAGCAGGAGGAGCGAGCCGCTGCGCCCCTCCTTGACCTCGACGCCTTCCAGCGAGAACTCGCTGCGCACGGTCATCCCCTCGGTGACGTCGGCGTGCAGCTCGAGGTCCTGGCCGCCGCCCATGAGGCGCAGCCCGGACAGCGGGATCGCGTCGATGTCCAAGACCTCGGTGCCGTCCGGCCGCAGTTCCTCGTTCGCCGGGCCTCCGCCCCACCCGAGCACGGCCGTGAGGTAGAGCGGGTGGGCTACGACCGGCTCGGGCCCGGCAGCGCCTGAGTTCGCGACCTCGGCACCAGTCGCCGCGCTGAACCGCTCAAGATCACGGCGCTCGATGCGCCCGAGCTGGCGCGAGTGCACGACACCGACAAGCTTGCTGGTGTTCGCGTAGACCTCGGCCATCGACACGGCCATGTCAGCCCTCCTCCTGGCGCGGTGCCGGCTGGGCGCCAGGCTCCTCCTGGCGCAGTGTCCGCTTCTCGACCTTGCCGATCGAGGTTTTCGGCAGGCTGTCGCGGATGTCGATGATCGACGGAACCTTGAATCCCGCCAGGTGCCCACGGCAGTAAGCGCGCAGGTCATCGGCGCTCAGCACCGAGCCAGCCGCCAGCACCACGCATGCCTTCACCGCTTCGTCGCGGATCGCGTCGGGCACGCCGAACACGGCGGCCTCCACCACCTCATCGTGCGTGAGCAGGACGCTCTCGACTTCCAGGGCCGACACGTTCTCCCCGGCCCGCTTGATCACGTCCTTGATGCGGTCGTAGAAGTACAGGTAGCCGTACCGGTCGAGGTAGCCGCTGTCGCCCGTGTGCAGCCAGCCGTTCCTGATCGTCGCGGCCGTCGCCGCCGGATCCCTGAAATAGCCCTTCATGATCGAGATTCCGGGAATGCCGCCGACGACGATCTCGCCGATCGTGCCGGTGGGCACGTCATCGCCGTTCTCGTCGACGACCCGGACCAGCCGGTCGTGCAGCGGCACGCCCACCGACGGCCAGCGGGTGTCGCCGGCCAGCGGGCTCCTGGTAACCGCGCAGAAGGTCTCCGACATGCCCCAGCCGTTCATCAGCTGCAGGCCGAACCGACGCTCGAACTCCTCTTTCTCCGAGTCGAGCACGTTGATCGCGTAGAAGTTGCAGCGCAGGCAATGATCGGCGTCACCGGGATCGGGCGGCTGCGCGAGGAGCGTGCGCACCTGCATGGCGACCAGGCTCGTGCAGGTCGCCCGGTGCGCCCTGATCTGCTGCCAGAACCGGCTGGCGCTGTAGCCCTCCACCAGGATGCAGGTCGCCCCGGCGACGAGCGCCACCATGATGCTCGTGGCCTGGGCGTTGGCATGGAACGCTGGCAGCGCGGTAAGGAACCGGTCGTCACGGCCGAACAAGCAGCTCATGACCTTGCGGACTCCTGCCCTCAGGCAGTTCGCGTGCGTAATCATGACGGCTTTCGGTGCCGACGTGGTCCCTGAGGTAAAGAGGAACTCGCAGACGTCGGTCTCTTCGATGTCCACCTGCGGTGGTGTCGCATCGCAGGCTGACAGCTCGGCGAACGGGACGAGCGGCAGGCGGCAGGCGAGCGGGCTGGCCGGCACCTCCTTGCCCGTGACGACGCCGAAGACCTCCCGGTCCACCCCGGCCAGCGTCGCCGCGAACGGGTCGAGGTGGCCGGGCTCGGTGACGAACCCGGTGGCGTCCGCGAGCCGGAACAGGTGCGCGAGCTCCCGCTCGGTGTTCGCGAGGTTGGAAGGCACCATGATGCCGCCGATCCAGGCCAGCCCGAACCAAGTGAGCATGAACTCGCTGCGGTTCGGCAGGTGGACGACCACGGCGTCGCCCTTCCGCACGCCAAGCCCGGCCAGTCCCGCCGCGACCCGCCTGACCCCGGCGGCGAGCTGGGCATAGGTGAGCTCGGACAACTGCCCGCCAGCCGACTCGAACACGAGGCACACGTCGTCTGGCTGTTCAGCCTCCCGCAGCAGCAGCAGATCCCTGAGGTTCCGCACCTCCGCGGCGGGCAGCAGGTCACCGTCGGCGGGCATCATCACTCCTGTCCAAGATCGCTGAGCAGGGCCGCGACCGACGGCAGGCCGGGCAGGTCGTCAATGCTGGCCAGCAGCCGCTCACGGCGGGGCGGCGGAACCGAATCCATTGTCAGCTTCATGAACTTGCCGCGTACCTCGGCCGGCGTCATCGGTCGCCTGGCGCTGCCCCGCGCGAACCACCGCTCGTCGGCAAGTACCTCGCCGCCGTCCAGCGTGACCGAGATCTTCGTATGGTGGCGCCCGGCGTCACCCTCCGCGTCGATGGCCGGATCGGCGGCGACGACCACGCGGCGGCTGAACTCGGCCAGCTCAGGCGCGACGATCCGCTCGGGCGTGAACTGACGCACGAACGCGTCCCCGTCGGCGATCGTGACGGCGGCGATGAACGGCAGGTTCATCTGGGCCGTGGTGATCGTGTCAGGGGCGTAGGGCCAGCCGACGTGCTTCAAGGTGGCGCTGGAGACGGCCAGCCTGACCGACTCGACGTTGTCCAGGCGAAGGCCGCGGGCGGCTCGCAGGTCGAGCAGGGCGTCGATGGCCGGATGGCAACTGCCGTTCGTCGAGTACGGCTTGAACCCGACGGCCAGCGTCTCCCACGTCGTACCGAGCCCGGCCGTCAGCGCGGCCGGTGAGTACGACGGCGAGAAGGTCGGCCCGTATCCCCCGTAGTCCGCCTCGAAGATGTTGCTGATGCCCCGGTAGCCGCGGGCCGCCAGCAGCGCGGCGTACAGCCCGCTCTGCGCGGCCCGGCCGGCGTGGAACCGCTTGACCATGGACGCGTACTGAGCGCTCATCAGCCCGCCGGCCTGGGTTCCGGCGGTTCCGAGCGCGTCGACGAGCTGCGCGGCCGACAGCCCGAGCACCGAGCCGACGGCGGCGGCGGCGCCCAGGGTGCCGTGCGTCGCGGTCGGATGCCAGCCCTGGAGCAAGTGCGCGGTGCCGACCGACATGCCGACTCGCGCCGCGACCTCGTAGCCGGCGACGACCGCGGTCAGCAACTCGCGGCCGGATACGCCGCCACGGTGCTCGGCGGCCGCGAGCGCGGCCGGGATCACGACCGAGCCAGGGTGGACGATCGACCGTGGATGCAGGTCGTCAAGCTCGAAAGCGTGGATCGCGGCTCCATTGGCGAGCGCGGCGTGCACGACGGAGAGCCGGCCGGCCGAGCCGATCAAGGTGCCCGAAGTACCGTCGTCCACTGTCGCCAGCGTCTCGCGCAAGATAACCGACCACGGCAGCGTGGCCCCGTAGAGCCCGCAGCCGAGCGAGTCGAGGACGCTGAGGCAGGCGTGCGTGACGACCTCGGCGGGAAGATCGGCGTAGGACAGGCAGGAAGCGAACTCGGCCAGCGCGTAAGTCGACTCGCCGGTGCCCGGGTGCAGGCTCACTGGCGGCCCCTCAGCCCACCGCGATGAGGTCGAACAGGGCCTCAATCGATGGCTGCCGCTCGAAGCTGAACGCCAGCTTCACGAACTCATCGAACCGCTCGGTGCCGATCACCGGAGTCGCGAGCGCGCGGCTCTTGGCCACGAGCGCCTCGTCGTCCATCGGCCGCTGGACCGAGCCGAGCGGGTAGTCGACCACCGACTCCAGCTTCTCGCCTGAGCGCAGGGTCACGATCATGAAGCAGGACACCCCGCGGGCCAGCGAGCCGTCGGGCTCGATCTCGACCCGGTGAGCCAGGTCGATCACCTGCTCATCGCCGGTCACGCGCTCGTCGGAGTACTGGGCGGGCAGCGCCGACCCGTCGGCGAAGGCCACCGCGACCGAGAAGGGCAGGCTGACCTGCGCCTCGTGATACGTCCTCGGCCGCTTGATCATGTGATAGTTCGCCCAGGCCGGGTGCCGCCGCACCAGGATCGTCTCGATGCTGGCGAGGTCAGGAATACTCGGCCGGATCTCGAGCGCGCAGTCGATGGCGTTGTGGATCGGCCGGGCGCAGGAGTACGGCTTGTACTCGACGATGACCGGCACGACCTTGCCGAGGCCGTCGGTGAGATACCTGGCGTCGAGCTTGCCGGCGAACGCGCGGCCGAACCCGCGCTCGCCGTCGATTATCGTGTCGGCTCCGGTGAAGCCAAGCGCGGCCATTTGGGCCGCGGTCACCCCGTTGCGAGCCGCCGGGCCGGGGTTGAACCGCTTCTGCATGGACGTGCCGTACATCTCCATCAGGCCGCTGGCTTGCGCGCCGGCCAGGCCAAGGGCGCTGGTCAGCTGGTCGGCCGACAGGCCGAGCAGCCTGCCAGCCGCGACCGTTGCCCCGAACGCGCCGCAAGCCGGCGTGGTGTGGAAGCCGCGGTTGCGCAGCTCGGGGTTGGTCGCCCGGCTCAGCCGCGCCATCATCTCGCAGCCGCTCAGGGCAGCGTTCAGTACCTCGCTGCCGGAGGCCCCGACCTGCTGGCCCACGGCCAGCGTCGCCGACATGACCGGCGGCGCGTAGTGGAAAAGCGCCTCTTCATCGACGTCGTCAAGCTCAAGGCTGTGCTGGGCGATCGCGTTCGCGAAGGCCGCGTGCACGGCCGGCACCCGGCCGGCCCGGCCGATAACGCTGGCCTGCGGCACCCCGCCGAGTTCGCTGGCGAACTGACCGGCGATCTGGCCGCTGTCGGTCCGCGAGCCCGAGAGCGCGATCCCGATGTAGTCGACGAGCAGCCGCTTCATCTCGTGCAGGCCAGAGCCAGGTTGCTGCGCCGCGGTCGTGGCGCTGAAATGCGCCGCCAGTTGCCTGGTCAGGGTCACGTCGCTACCCGGAAGGACAGCAGCCTCGCCTCAAGTTCGGCCATCTCCGGCAACCCGGTCAGGGTCTGCCGGTCTTCCCAGCCGAGCATCCGGCCCGACAGGGCCGTCGTGCCGCCTTGCTCGCGGAGCACCCGCATCGCATCCTGGACGGCGTAGACCGCCGCGCGCAGCGCGGTGTTTGCGAACAGCGCCACCCGAAAGCCCATGGCCTCAAGCTCAGCGGCACCGACCATCGGCGTCTTGCCGCCCTCGACCATGTTCGCGATGATCGGCGCGTCCAGCAATCGGGGCAGCTCGCGCAGGTCGTCAGTGTTGGTCGGCGCCTCGACGAATAGCGCATCGGCCCCGGCCAACCGGTAAGCGCGAGCCCGCTCCACCGCGCCGGCCATGCCCTCTTCCTGATAGGCGTCGGTCCTGGCGATGATCACCAGGTCGGGGTCGGTCCTGGCATCAATGGCAGCGGCGAGCCGCTGCACCATCTCGTCGGGTGACACCAGCCGCTTGCCATCGAAGTGCCCGCAGCGCTTGGGCTCGGCCTGGTCCTCGATCTGGATGGCGGACGCTCCGGCAAGCTCAAGCTCGCGCACGGCCCGGCCGACGTTGAGTATTCCGCCGTAACCGGTGTCGGCGTCCACGACGAGGGGGACGCTTACGACGCTGGCGATCCGCCGTACGTGCTCACGGATCTCGGGCAAGGCGATCAGGCCGATGTCTGGCACGCCGAAGCTCGCGTTCGCGAAACCAGCGCCGGTGACGTAGACGCCGTCGAAGCCTGCCTGTTCGATCACTCGCGCGGTGATCGCGTCAGCGGCACCGGGCAGAACGGTAATCCGGTCCGCGGCCAGGATCTCGCGTAGCACCCGCCGCGCTGCCCCTGGTTCCGTACCGGTCGGCACCCGCCCATCATGCTGCTGCACGAATCGCCAACCTCTTCCTGATCACGTGCGCGTTAGCGTTGTCAGGCCTGCGAACAGCCAAGGCATCGCCCGGCGGAGCACCGAGAGCAGTATAGTACACGAGGTATACAATGAACACGAACGCCCGTAATGTCAAGCTCGACGCCCTCGCCGCCCTGGCTCGATTGACACTCTGCCTGGGCGTATGCCAGCGTATACAAGGTATGAACATGACCGCAAGAGCTAGATTCAGGATATGAGCGATAATTTTGATCATGAAGCTGTAAATCTCGCTTGCCGTCTTTACGATGTCATGGCAAGGATCAGGCAATTCGAGATCGCTGCGGAGCGCCTGCAGGCCAGCGGCATCCTGGAGTCGTCGCTGCACCTGTCCATCGGCCAGGAAGCCGTCGCCGCCGGCGTGTGCGACGCCCTGCGCCGATCGGACCTGATCACCACGACCCATCGCGGCCATGGTCACTGCATCGCCAAGGGCGGTGAACTCGCCCCCATGATGGGTGAGCTGTTCGCGAAGGGCGGCGGGTACTGCGGCGGTAAGTCCGGGTCAATGCACATCGCTGACCCCGCTAGCGGGATACTCGGCGCTAACGCGATCGTCGGCGCGGGCATCCCGATCGCCCTAGGCGCCGCGCTGGCCTTCCAGCAGCGGGGAACCGATGGCGTAGCCGTCGCCTTCTTCGGGGAAGGCGCCGTGGCCGAGGGAGTCTTCCACGAGTCACTCAATATCGCCGCGCTCTGGGCGCTGCCGATCGTGTTTGTCTGCGAGAACAACGGCTACGCGGAGATGACGCCCGTATCTGTGCACCTGGCCAGCGCGGACGTAGCCGCCTTCGGCGCGCCTTACGGCATCCCGGCCAGCGGCGTCGATGGCAATGACGTGCTCGCGGTCAGGCAGGCGGCGCAGCAGGCCGTCAGCGCGGCCAGGAACGGCGCCGGCCCGGCCTTGCTCGAGGCCAGGACGTATCGCTGGCGCGGGCATTACCAGGGAGACCCGGAAACCTACCGGACTCGGGAGGAGGTCGAGCAGTGGCGCGAGCGCGATCCCCTGCGACGCCTTCGGGCGGTGCTTCCCGGCGCGGCGGACCGGTTCGACGACCTTGACCAGCAGGCGATGCGGTTGGTCAACACCGCCGTCGATGAAGTTCGCGGCTGGCCAGGCACCGAGGCCGCCGCGCTCACCGAGCACGTCTACGCGACGTCCGCCTAACCGCGACCAGCCAGGAGCCTTTCCCGCATGAAGTCGTTGAAGTACTGGCAGAGCATCAACCTGGCGCTGCTTGAGGAGATGCGCAGGGACGAGCGGGTCATCGTCTTCGGCGAGGACGTCGGGCTGCCCGGCGGCCCGTTCGGCGCTACCCGAGGGCTGCAGAAGGAGTTCGGCGCCGGCCGCGTGCGGGATACGCCGATCAGCGAGGCGGCGATCGTCGGCATGGCGCTCGGCAGCTCGATGAGCGGGCTGCGGCCCGTGGTCGAGATCATGTTCATGGACTTCATCACGCTGGCGATGGACCAGCTGGTCAACCAGGCCGCGAAGGCCGCCTACATGTCCGACGGCTCGTACGCCGCGCCGATGGTCGTGCGCACGCTGGCCGGCACGCACCTGAAGTCGGGACCGCAGCACTCGCAGGCACTGGAGGCCTGGGTCGCGGCCGTGCCCGGGCTGAAGGTGGTGTGGCCGTCGACGCCCGCCGATGCCAGGTCGTTGCTCAAGGCAGCCATCCGTGACCCTGGACCGGTGGTCGTGATCGAGAGTGCCTCGCTGTACACCAGCCGCGGCGAGGTCGACGTCGATGCGGACGAAGTAGCGGTCATCGGTGCGGCCGCGGTTCGCCGCAGCGGCGACGCGGTCACCCTGGTGTCGTGGGGGGCGGCCACGGTCAGGACGCTGGCGGCCGCGGCGATGCTCGCCGACGACGGCATCGAGGCCGCGGTCATCGATGCGCGCAGCCTGGGCCCGATTGACCACGCGGCGATCCGAGCGTCGGTCCGCCGGACCGGCCACCTCGTCGTGGTCCAGGATGCCACCGGCCCGTGCAGCGTGGGATCGGAGATCATCGCGACCGCGGCCAGCAGTTACTTCGACGACCTCACGGCGGCGCCCTTGCTGCTCTGCCCGCCGTTCGCGCCTGTGCCATCGACGCCAGGCCTGCAGGACAGCTACTTCCCATCGCCAGGAGCAATCGCAGCGCAGGTAAGAAAACAGGTCTCTCGACGTGCGGAGAAGGAATGACCAGCCCAGATCCTGGCCCAGGCGGCCTGGTAGACGTTGTCGTGCCGAAGTGGGGAATGACGATGGACAGCGCCGTCCTGACCGAGTGGCTCAAAGGCGAGGGCGACGTTGTCGCGGTCGATGACCCGCTCGCCGAGCTGGAGACGGACAAGGCCGTTAACGAGCTGGTGAGTCAGGTGTCGGGGATTCTGGCCGAGCTCCTGGTCGAGGCCGGCGCCGAGGTCGAGCCTGGACAGGCGATCGCCAGGATCCGGCCGGACAGCCTCCAGGCATGACCGAGGCCTACTCGGTCGCGGCACCGAACCGGATCCGGCGGGTCATGGCCGCGCGGATGCGGCAATCCGCGACAGAGATTCCGCAAGTCACGCTCCAGGCGACGGCCGACGCCGAGCAGCTGGCATCGGGTGGCGGGGGCACTGGCGGACCCAGGGTCACGGTCACGACCCGGCTGCTGCAGGTCGTCGCGCAGACGCTTGCCCGGCACTCCCGGATCAACAGCGTCGTAGTGGACGGCGAGACGCGGTTGTACGAGACCGTCAACCTGGGCGTGGCCACAGCGACGAGCCAGGGGCTGCTCGTGCCCGTCATCCGCGACGCCGGCGCGCTGCCGCTAACCGAGATCGCCGACCAGCTCGCCTCGCTGCGGGAGCGAGCCGAAGGCGGGCTGCTCCGGCTGGAGGAGATGACCGGCGGCACGTTCACGGTGACCAACCTCGGCCCGTACGGCGTGGGGCACTTCAGCCCGCTCGTCAATCCGCCTCAGGTCGCCATCCTCGGAGTCGGCGCGCTCGAGCCGCGCCTGGGCCTGGCGGGCGGGGAGCCGGCGGTGCGGACCTGCCTGCCGCTGAGCCTCACCTTCGACCACGCCGCGATCGACGGCGCCGAGGCCGCTGCGTTCTTGCATGACCTCGCGCAGGCGATCGCGAGCTACCAGCCAGACCCGCCGCCTGAGCGCACGTGACCTTGGGGACTGCTCATGACCGCCGCCACCACAGCTAGCCAGCCTGAATCCGTCATCGTCGCGGCCCGCCGCTCACCCGTCGGCCGCGCCTTCAAGGGCATGCTGCGCGAGGCCAGGCCGGACGCGCTCATGGCGACCGTGATCAAGGCCACGCTGGCCGGCCTGCCTGCCGAGGTCGCTGACACGATTGACGACGTGATCATCGGGTGTGCGCAGCCGGCCGGTGAGGCGGGCTTCAACCTGGCCCGCGTCGCCGGGCTGCTGGCCGGGCTCTCCGCCCCCGGCGTGACCGTCAACCGGTACTGCGCGTCGTCACTGCAGAGCCTGCGGATGGCCGCGCACGCGATCAGCTGCGGCGACGGCAGCGTCTACCTGGCCGGTGGGGTCGAGACGGTGAGCCGCTACCGCGACGGCGGTGCCGACTCCGGGCCGGCCAACCCAGACTTCGCGGCGGGCAGCGAGCACACGGCGGCGAGCGTGGCGCGGGACTTTGACTGGTCGCCGGGAGCCGCGCTGCCCGACGTCTACATCGCGATGGGCACGACCGCCGAGTTCGTCCGCCGCCGCGAGGGGGTATCCCGCCGCGAGATGGACGAGTTCGCCGCGCTGTCTCAAGCGCGCGCGGTCGCGGCGCAGCGAGCGGGTTACTTCGACGCGGAGATCACTCCGATTGCCCGGCCCGACGGCTCCGTGGTATCGAAAGACGACTGCCCGAGGGACGGCACCACGGTCGAGCGGCTGGCCGAGCTGAAGCCCGCCTTCCACGCCGATGGCCAGGTGACCGCGGGTAACTCCTGCCCGCTCAACGACGGTGCCGCCGCGATCGTCGTGATGGAGCGGTCCCGCGCCAAGTCCCTGGGGCTGGCGCCGCTGGCCCGGATCGTGGACTCCGCGGTGGCCGCCGTCGAGCCAGAGCTCATGGGCCTCGGCCCCGTGCCCGCGACCACGCGGCTGCTTGACCGGAACCACCTGACGATGTCCGACATCGACCTCGCGGAGATCAACGAGGCGTTCGCGGCGCAGGTGATTCCGAGTGCTCGCAAGCTCGGCGTTGACGTCGGCAAGCTCAACACGCGCGGCGGTGCGATCGCGCTCGGGCACCCCTTCGGGATGTCGGGAGCCAGGCTGGTGATGACCCTGCTCAACGCGCTGAGGCGGGATGACAAGACGCTGGGACTCGCGACGATGTGCATCGGAGGCGGTCAGGGGATGGCCATGCTGATCGAGCGCCTGAGCTAACGAGCTAAGAGGAGCGCAGATGACCGACACCAGCGCGGCGGGATCGCCACTGCTCGCGGAGCTACGGCAGGAAGGCGCGGTCGCCTGGCTGACCCTGTCCCGCACCAGGAAGCGGAACGCCATTAACGAGGACATGCTCGACACCTTGCTCGGCCTCCTCGCTCGGGTACGGCAGGCCCGCGACATCGGGGTGCTCGTGCTCGCGGCGCAGGGCCCGGCCTTCAGCGCCGGCATCGACTTCAACTCGGGGCTGGCCATGGACTCGCCCGGCGCCACCGCATTCGACGGGCTTTTTGGCATGCGGCGCCAGCACGACCTCATCGCCGCCGTCTACGGCCTGCCGCAAGTCACGATCGCGGCGATCAGTGGCGACGCCATCGGCGGCGGCGGGTTCGGCCTCGCGATGGCCTGCGACCTGCGGTACGCCGTGGAGTCGGCCAGGTTCTGGATGGTGCCGACCTCGCTGCACGAGGTGCAGGACTTCGGGTTGACCTGGCTGCTCCAGCGCTACGCGGGCGACGCGATGACCCTTGAGTGGGTGCTGACCGGCGAGATGATCGACGCCGGCACCGCGCTGCGGCACGGCCTGATCCAGCAGATCGTGCCCGACCCCGATGCGCTGACGGCGCTGGTCGGCGCCAAGGCGGCGGCGATCACCGCGACGACGCCCGACGTGGTCAAGCTGCAGAAGTTCTCGCTGCGCCACGGCCGCGGCAGCACCCTCGACTCCCAACTCGACACCGAGGCGCTGGCGTCGGCGCTGTGCTTCCGCACCGACGACTTCGCGGAGGCAATGGCCGCTGCCCGCGCCCGGCTGAGGAAACCACAGGAGCAGTCATGACCGGCCCGTGTAAGCAAACACTGCCTGCCGGGCCGGCGCCGCAGCGGCCAGCCAGGATCGAGCCGCTGAGCCGGGAGGAGTACCTGCGGCTGCGAAGTGACCTCGGCAGCGCGCCGGTCTCTGCCATCGACGCGGGGCTGCACATCTCGCGCACCTGGGCGAAGAACCCGGCGCTGATGATGGCCCAGACCCCGCTGCAGTCCTACTTCATGACGAACGCGGCGCTGCCGGCCAGGCTGCGGGAGATCGCGATCCTGCGGATCGGCTGGCGCTGCGGGTCCAACTACGAGTTCGGCCAGCACACGACCCTCGGCCGCCGGGCGGGCCTTGATGACGAGGAGATCTCGCGGCTGGCGACGGCCGGCGCCGGAACCGGGTGGTCGCCGCTTGAGCGGGCGGTCATCGACTGCGCGGACGAAATGCACGCCAGCCATGATCTCAGCGACCGCACCTGGGCGGCCCTGGCCGGGCACCTGGGCCCAGCGGAGATCATCGAGCTGCTGTCGCTGATCGGCCGCTACTGGACGGTATCGGTCGTCGCCAACTCGCTGCGGATCCAGCTCGAGCCGGGCGCGACCGGCATCCCTGCCCAGGACCAAGCGCCGTGACCGGGGAGGCCTCGTTCCGCTATCTCATCGGCATCGACCCCGACCCGGACCTGACCGCGAGCGAGGTCGCGGCGTTCGATCAGTTCTATGACACCATTCACCAGCCCGAGGTCGTCGCCGCTAACCGCGGCTTCCTCGGCGGCCATCGCCTCGAGGCAATGCGCCAGCCCTCCGGCGACGGCCAAGGCCCGCGCTGGCTCGCCTTCTACGAGATCAGCGACCTGGATTCGGTGGGGGACTACGTCAGCAGGCAACGGGTGCCAGGTGCGGGCGTGAACTACACGCCAGGGCCAGTGCCGTGGACCGCGATGACGACGACCTGGCGGGCGATGCTCACCGTGGCCGCCGGGCCGGACGTCACCCGCGGGCGCGGCCCTGTCCTGCTGACCGCGTCCGCGCCCGGCCCGGCAAGCGCAGGTCCGACGACCGTGTTCGAGGTACTCGAAGACCTGGGCGGGGCCAGCGAGGTTCCGGCGACGCTGACCGCCTGGGCCGGGCCAGTGCCGGAAGTGGACCTTGCGGAACTGGCCGGCCTCCGCCCCAGGCCGACCTGGAGCCGGTATTACCGAAGGACGGGAGCACAGCCGTGACCGCAGGCATCGCCTTCCCTACTCCCCGCGACCAGCCGCACGACCTTAGCGCCTACGCGCTGAGCGGCTCGTTCGCCGTCGGCGGGCTGACCGTGCACCACGTCACCGACGGGCTGACGTTCGGTAACCGGAGGTACTGGTTCAACGGCATTGACCCAGCCGTCTGGATGCCCGTGCTCGGGCTCACCGACCCCGACACGCCGTTCCCCGTCAACTTCGGGCTATTCGTCGTCACCGGCGCCGACCGGGTGACGCTGGTTGACTGCGGCTTCGGGCCGGCCATCGAGGCGCTGCCCGAGGTCAGGGCCGGCAACCAGCTGCTCGCCCGGCTGGCCGAGATCGGCATCGACCCCGGCGACGTGGACGACATCGTGATCACGCACCTGCACACCGACCACTGCGGCCAGCTGGTCACCGAATTGCCGGGCGGGCAGGTGCGCCTGACCTTCCCGAACGCGACGGTCCACCTGCAGGAAGACGAGCTGGCATACTGGAGCGGGGCGGCCGCCGACGATGACCCGATGAGCCCCTACGTGCGGTCAAGGATCGGGCCGGTGACGGCGGCCAGGCACCTGGCGACCTTCGGGGCCCGTGCCCTGATCGCACCAGGGGTCGAAGCGATCGCGATGCCCGGCCATACCGCCGGGCATACCGTGGTCCGCGTGTCGGCCGACGGCGCCACGTGCTTCCTGGTCGGCGACCTCGCCCACCATCCGGTGCACTTCTGCCAGCACTCGTGGCTGCCCGCCATCGACGCCGATCCGCCGCGCTCGATCCAAGCCCGCGCCGCCCTAGCCGACCTCGCGATCGCAGAGAACGCCCTGGTCACGGCCCCCCACATGCCTATCCTCACGCTCGGCAGGCTGTCGAGGAACGCCGCCGGGCAGGTCACCTGGCAGTCGGCCGAGCCGGAAGGCTAGTCTCGCGACGACAGCTTCAGCATGCTCCTGGCGATCATCCAGCGGTGGATCTCGCTGGTTCCGTGCCCGATCCGCCACACTCGCGCCTGCCGGTAGAAGCTCTGGATCGGCAGCTCCTTGCTGTAGCCGAGGCCGCCGAAGATCTGCAGGCAACGATCGGTCACCCGCTGCGACATCTCGGTGGCGTACAGCTTCGCTACGAAGGCCTCATGCCGGATCGGGAGTCCTTCGTCAGCCATCCAGGCTGCGCGGTAGGTCAGCAACCTGGCCGCCTGCAGCTCGACCTCCGAGTCGGCCAGCATCCACTGGATGGCCTGCCGGGTCGCGATGGGCTTGCCCCAGGTCTCGCGCTGGCTGGCCCACTGCACCGCCATGTCCAGGCAGCGCTGGGCTATCCCGAGCTGGAAGGCCGCTATCTTGGTCCGGCCGTGCGTCAGCTGTTCGGCGCCGAGGCCCCAGGCGCCATCCACCGGCCCGAGCCGGCACTCGTCGGGTACCCAGCAATTGGTGAAGGTCAGCTCGTAGGGCTCCCAGGCGTCGCCCATCGTCGGGATCGGCGAGGACACCTCGAAGCCAGGCGTCCCCATGTCGACCAGGAAGCAGGTCATGCCGCGCGATCCGAGCTCCGGGCTGGTCGAGGCGAAGACAATGCAGAAGTCCGCGCGCTCCACCTCGGATATGAAGATCTTCGAGCCGCTGATGACCCAGCCGTCATCGCGCCGCTGGGCCGTCGTCCTGATGCCGGCGAAGTCTGATCCGGTCCCCGGCTCGGTGAACGCGTAGCAGCTTCGCTTGCCGTCATTGATGACCGGAAGCAAGTACTTCTCGCGCTGCTGCTCATCACATTCGTACAGGATCGGTTCCGGCGACCCGCCGAGCTGGAACATGGCCGGGTGCTTGAACAGCTCCTCGGCGACCAGGCAGGCACCTAGGTTCCCCACTCCCTGGCCGCCGAGTTCCTCCGGCACGTCAAGCGCCCAGAGCCCGTGCCTGCGGGCCTTGTGCTCCAGTTCCGTCCGCACTCCGGGCGCGAAGTCACCGTCCCGCAGGAACTGGGGCTCGAGCGGCATCAGCTCGCCCTCGCGGAAACGGCGAGCAGAGTCGACCAGAGCTTTGTACTCCTCGGAGATGGTGAAGTCCATGAGCGGTACCCGTTTCTCAGTAATCAGCTGGTTGCGTGACGGAGGTCGTGAAGGGAAAGAAGCCTTCCTGCGCGATCACGGCGGCGACCGTGCCGCCGGCTGTCCGCAGGCATCCCTGGCCAAGGCCGCGCCGGCCAGTGCGCAGTACCGGCCTGAAGTCAAAGGCGTGCCAGTCATCGAGCCTGGTGACCTGGCCGAACCGCAGGTCGTGGTCGAGGCTCGCGCCGCCGTAGGCCATCGCGGCCTCGGCTGGCGGCACGCAGCCGGACAAGGCGCCCATGTCCGAGATGAAGGCCAGGGCGCAGGCGCTGAGCAGCGGATCGGCACTCAGGTCACGCGTCGACCTGACCCAGCACGGGTGGAAGGCGCGCGGGCCGTCCGACGGCGGCCGGACGAACCTGACGTCGAAGCCGTCGGTAGCCGGGAACGTCGCGAGCGGAGCCCCGGCATAGGCGGGGTCTGGCCAGCAGTCGCCGGGCTCGGGCATGACACGCGGCCCGGCGCAGGCCACCTGGGGCTGATCATCGGAGCCCGACTCGAAGGACGCGGAAAGCGTGAAGACGACCCGGCCGCCTTGCGAGGCGTCAACCCGGTACGCGGACAGGTTGCGGCCCTGCTTGAGCGCGGTCACGTGGTAGTCCACGGAGCGGTCGCAGCCGGCCGGCCGCAGGAAGTAGGCGTGCAGCGAATGCGGCCGCAGCCCGGCCGGCACCCCCTGGCCCGCTGCCCAGAGCGCTTGCGCCACCAGTTGGCCGCCGAATACCCGCTCGGCCGGGAGACCGGGATGCCCGCAGGCGCGGAAGCTGGTTTCGTCCAGCGGCCGCAGTTCCATCAGATCGCGGAACGCTACCGACACCGCCGTCAATGGTGACTAACCTCTCTAACGCCACAAATAGTATCTATCTGAGGTAACATCGCAGCTTAGGCGTGCTTAGTATACGGTGGATGCAAAGCATACCGCAGTAGTGGGTCACTGTCAGAGTTCCAGACTGGAGGCTGCTTGCCTGGCTCGCCCCGATCCGTGACATTCATTGGCCTTGGTGCGATGGGACATCCGATGGCGGCCCGGCTCCATCAGGCCGCCGCCATTGACCTCGCTGTCTTCGACGTATCAGCCGCCGCCATGGCCAGGGCCGCGGGGATCGGCCGTCCGGCGGCCACGATCGGTGCCGCACTCCGCGACGCTGACGTGATCATGACCATGCTGCCTGCCGATGCGGAGGTCGCCGAGGTCGTCGCTCAGGTGCGCGAGCACGCCAGGGACGGGGCGATCTTCGTCGATTTCAGCACCGTTCACCCGGACACGATCACGGCGGCGGCCGCGAGCCTGGCCCCGAGGGTCGCGGTCTTGTCTGCCACCTGCATGAAGAGCGTGGCGGCCGCGGTCAGCGGGGAACTGACGCTCTATCTTGGCGGTGACCGCGACGTGCTGTCCGGTCTTGACCCGATGCTCGCCGCGATGGCCGCTACCAGGATCGACGTCGGGGATCCGGCCAGCGCCAAGTCGCTCAAGCTCGTCAACAACCTGATGGTCGCCTCGACCAACCTCGCCATCGCCGAACTGGCCGTGATCGGGGCCAGCCACCAGCTGGGCTACGCGCGCCTGGTCGCGGCCTTCGAGCGGGCCGGCCTGGGCGGCTGGGCCCTGATCAACCAGGTAAAGAAGCACACTCTGGCCGGCGACCTCGGGCCAGGCCTGTTCAGCACCCGTTACATGGCGAAGGACGTGACGCTCGCAGCGCGGCTGGCCGACGACCGCCATGTGCCGCGCTTCCTGGGCGGACCGGTGCTGGCGGCCCTGCGCGGGGCCGAGGCACTCGGCTACGGGGACTACTACCACCCGGTCGTGATCCGCTGGCTGGAAGCCACCGCCTGCGTGTCTTCGTCGCTCGATCCGGCCGACCAGGCGACCGGAGCAAGTGAGGTCGCCGGTGACCTGTGCGCGGCCATGGCGGTGCTTGACCGGCTGATCGCCTGGCACGGGCTTGACCTCGCCGCGGCCGCGGGGATACCCGCGCAGCAGGCGGCGGCCGCACTCAGCCAGGCGTCGGCCAGGTCGGCAGCGGTGGCCGGCGCGGCCGCCGACCCTGGTTCCCTGCACGCCGTCGGTCATGATCAGCTGGGCGCCGCCCTTGACCGGGTCCGGGCCCTGGCGATCAGCACCCATGTGCCCGCCCTGGTCATCGAGTCAGCGCACGATTACCTCGCTTATCTCACGGCGGGAGGGCGGATATGAAGGGAACCACCGGCCTGGCGGTGCGCATGCCGCTGGCCGGCCAGTGCGCGGTCGTCACCGGCGGTGGCGGCGGGATCGGCTCAGCCGCCGCCAGGGCGCTGGCGGCCGCAGGCCTCTTCGTGCACGTGGCCGATTACCGCCATGAGCAGGCGGCGGCCGTCGCCGCGCAGATCGAAGCCGCCGGCGGCGCGGCGATGCCGCACCCGGTCGATGTCAGCTCGGCCGACGCGGTCGCCGAGTTGTTCCGGCAGGTGGACTCGGCTGGCCACTCCCCCGACCTGCTGGTCAACTCGGCGGGCGTCATCACCTACGGCGCCATTGGTGATCTGCCGCTGGCCGACCTCACCCAGATGGTCGACGTCAACCTCACCGGAACCTTCCTGTGCCTGCGCGAGGCCGCCACCCGAATGGGGCGAACGAGCGGCGGGCGCATCATCAACATCGCCTCCACCGCCTCCTTTGTCGCGCCCAGGCTGCTGGCCGCCGCGTACAGCATGACCAAGGGCGGAGTCAGGCAGCTGACCGTCGCCGCGGCGGCAGAGCTGGCCGCCAGCGGCATCCTCGTCAACGCGGTAGCGCCAGGCACTACCCGCACCGAGTTCGTGCAGGGCAGCCTAGCTTCAGAAGAGAAGGAAGCCGAGGCCGCCGCCAAGATCCCGCTCGGCCGGGTGGCCGAGCCGGAGGACGTCGTGGGCGCGATCCTGTTCTTCGCATCGCGCTTCGCCGACTACATCACGGGGCAGACGCTGCTCGTGGACGGCGGTCGCACCACCAGATCGGCCTGAGCAGCCCGGCGGTCTTTGCCGGCCTGCTCAGGGCACCAGGATTACTTTGCCTATGGATGACCTGTCTTCCAGCTGCTGCTGGGCGACTGCCGCTTCTTCCAGGCCGTAGCACCCGTGCACGACCGCCTTGACCTCGCCGCGGGCGACCGCGCCGAACACCTGGTGCAGGTCCTCGGTGGTGCCGGCGAACGAGCCGATGAGCTCGATTTCCTTGGCGAACAACTGCCAGAGGTTGAGCGACACGTCAAAGCCGGTATGCCCGCCGCAGGTGACCAGCCGTCCGCCCTTGCGCAGCGACGCGATGCTGCTCGCCCAGGTCGCCTGCCCCACGTGCTCGAACACGAGGTCGACCCCGGATCCGCCGGTCAGCTGCCTGACCTGACGGTGCCAGCGCTCGGCCTGGTGGTCTACGACCTCGTCGGCGCCGAGCTCGAGCAGCCGGCCGCGCTTGTGCGCCGAGCCCGCGGTCGCGATCACGCGGGCACCGGCCCGCTTAGCGATCTGGACGGCCAGGACGCCTATGCCGGAGGCGCCCGCGATGACGAGGACAGTCTCGCCGACAACAAGCCGGCCCCTGGTGATGAGCATGTGCCACGCCGTCGGGCCCGTCCCGACGATCGCCGCGGCGGTCTGCGCCGGTACCGTACCTGGCAGCCGCAGCAGGCCGCGCTCGGGGACCACGACGAACTCGGCGTATCCGCCGGGCGCGTCGACGCCAAGGATCTTCAGGTCATCGCACACGTTGTCGTGGCCGGTCCGGCACGGGCGGCACACGCCGCAGGACATGAGGGGCCGGGAGACGACCTGGTCTCCCGGCTGCCAATCCGCGCGTACTCCCTGACCCACCTCGGCGATCACGCCGGCGACCTCGCAGCCGAGTATGTGCGGCAGCGGCGGCGCCGTGGGCGTCTGCCCGTCGCGGATAAGGATGTCGACCCGGTTGACTCCGCACGCCTCGACCTTGACCAGCACCTCGCCCTGGCCAGGTCGGGGCACTGGGACACGGGCGACGCGCAAGCCCTGCGGTCCTCCGGTGCTGGTGAGCAGGGCGGCGCGCATGTCAGTTCCCATGGACGTCAGAACCTCGCGCTCGCCGACTCGATGAACTGGGCGACGGCGCGCGGCTGCGACAGGAAGGGCGAGTGGCTCGCGGCGATGTGCTCCACGTAGTCCGCCCGCCCGGCCAGCGTCTCCTGTACCGCCGGCAGCAGGCACTTGTCCTCGTCGCAGATGAGGTAGGCGCTCGGTGCCTGGCGCCAGGCCGCACCGGTCACCGGGGTCATGAAGGATCGCAGTGACTGGGGCCGCAGCCGCCGGGCCGATTCCTCCGCGACCTCCGGCAGGCAGTCAGCGTAGAAGACGGCCCCGGCATCGCGCGGGATCGTCACCCTGGCTTCGGTGTCGACGGTGATCCAGGGCGCGACCTGCTGCGGGTCTTCGTAGTCGGTCCAGACCGGCTCGCCGACATCAGGCATCCCGGCGCACAAGTACACGGTTCCGACGACGTTGCGGGCACCGGCCGCACCCTCGCTGACGACGTATCCCCCGTAAGAGTGGCCAACGACGATTGTCGGTGCCGGATGGGCATCCAGCGACCGGCGAACTACCGCGGCGTCGTCGTGCACGTCGGCCTGGACCGATCCCGTGCTGTCCAGGTCTACCGTCCTGGTCACCCAGCCCCGCTCGGTCAGGACAGCGGCGAAGTCGTCGAAGGCCCAGGAGCCATGCCAGGCGCCGTGCACGAGCAGCAGCTCAGCCGGCCGGCTCATGACGAGCCGCTGCTGAGATACGACGACTCGATCTCGCTCATCCGGCCCCGCAGGTTCATGGCATCCCCCTCAATCGCGATGCGGCCCCGGCTCAGGATGTAGCCGTAGTCCGCGACCTCAAGTGCCTTGCGGATGTGCTGCTCGACCAGCAGCACGGCCGTGCCCGACTGCGTGGCCGCCTCTGACAGCCTGCCGAGCAGGCGCTGGACGATCTGCGGGGCCAGCCCAAGCGATAGCTCGTCGATCAGGAGCACCTTAGGTCGGCGAGCGAGGGCGCGGGCTAGCGTCAGCATCTGCTGCTCCCCGCCGGACAGCAGTCCAGCGACGACCCCGAGCCGCGGCTTCAGCTCAGGGAACAGCTCAAGGGCGTCGCTGGCCTGAACCCGGCCGACCCGCAGGTTGTCCAGGGCGGTCAGGCCCCTGAAGATCGACCGGTCGTCGGTCACGAGCCCGAGGCCGTCGCGAGCGCGGCGGTACAGCGGAGCCACGGTCACCCGCCCGTCCGCGATCACCTGACCGGACAGCAGCGGGAGCCGACCGGCGATGGCGAACAGCAGCGTCGTCTTGCCGGCCCCGTTGGCGCCGAGCAGCGCCACGATCTGGCCCGCCCCGACCCGCAGGCTGATGCCGTGCAGCACGGGAACCTCGCCGTAACCGGCCGTGAGGTTCCTGGCCTCGAGTACCGGCACGCCGCCAGGGACGCTATGACCGCGCGCGGGCTTGGCTACGTCGCTGGTCATGCTGGCTCCGCCATGGGCGGAACCGGCCGTACTGGCTCCTGTTCCGCTGACTCGGTACCGAGGTACGCGGCGATGACGGCCGGATCGGCTCGCACCTGGGCCGGGCTGCCCTGGGCGATCTTCTTGCCGAAGTCCATCACCGCGATCTCATCGCAGATCGACATCACGAAGTCCATGTCGTGCTCCACCAGCAGTACCGCCACGCCCCAGTCATCGACGAGCTGCCGCACCAGCCCGGCCAGCTCGCTTGACTCGCCGAAGCCAAGCCCGGCCGCTGGCTCGTCGAGCAGCAGGATGCTCGGAGCTGACGCCAGCGCCCGCGCGATGGCGACCAGCCGGCGCTCGCCGTAGGAGAGCTCGGAGACCTGCTTGTTCAGGTGCTCATCAAGCCCGAAGTGGCGGATCGCCAGCACCGCCTCCTGCGACAGGGGCGGATCGCGCGGCACGACGAGGTCGGTCAGGTACGCGAGCCAGTCACGGCGATCGCAAGCCGCCCGCAGGTTGTCGATCACGCTCATGTCCTCGAACAGCTCCAGTGACTGGAACGTGCGGCTGATGCCCGCCCTGGCCCGGCGGCTGACCCGCCAGCCGCCGATCTCGTGGCCGTCGACCGTGATGCTGCCCTCGTTGGTCGGCACGAAGCCGGTGATGGCATCGATCGCGGTCGTCTTCCCCGCACCGTTAGGCCCGATCAGGCCGAGCACCTGTCCTGGCCTGACGCTGAGGCTGAGCTGACTTACCGCGCCAACGCCGCCGAAGCGAACGGTCACCGACTCGACGGCCAGCGTCCTCGGCGCGGCCCGCACTGGCTCGAGCGAGCCTTGTGACCAGCTCGCGGGACGCGGCTTACGGCCGCGGGACAAGCGCAGGTTCAGTGCGGGCGGCCGACCGCGGAGCACCAGTCGCTTGACGGCAGCCACCTGGCGAAGTTGTTCTTTCGCGATGCCGTCCTGGTTAGTCAGCACGACCACGATCAGCAGGCCGCCGCCGATGACGCCGAGGTAGTTGCCCGCGTTGGGAGCGATGGTGTCCAGGATCTGGGAGCCGAGCGTGCCGGTGACGAACGTGGCACCGATCAGCGGTCCCCACAGGTAGCCGATGCCGCCGACCATCGCGTACGCGACCATCGTGATCGAGGCGAAGTCGGTGAAGCCGGTATAACTGATGTTCGTGTTCTGGAAGGCCAGCAGGATGCCGCCGAGCGCTGCGATGGCGGCGCCGAGGCCGAAGGCGTACAGCTTGGATCCCGCGACGGAGATGCCCAGCGCGGCCGCGGCGCGTTCGTTAGCCCTGGTGGCCAGCAGCCGCCGGCCGCTTCGCCCCCGTCGCACGTTGCCGACCACGATCGCGGCGATGATGAAGGCGACCACGCACATGATCGTGTACCGGTCTGGATACAGGATCGGGCTCAGGTTGTAGCCGAACAGCGACACGTTCCCGACGTTCGTGCCGATGTACCCGCCGGCCCAGTTGCCTGTGCTCTCGAATACCACGATCTCGACGGCCGATGCCAGGCCAAGGGTCACGACCGCGAGGCTGATGCCGCGGGTGCGCAGCGCGGGCCCGGCGAACGCCAGGCCGACAGGAACGGTGAGGATGACGCCGAGTACCAGCGCCTCGGCGAAACTCAGGTGCCACCAGTAGTCGAGCCGGCCGGCGATGAAGGCCCCGATGCCGGCCAGCGTGTACTGGGCGAGCGAGAGCTGCCCGGTGTAGCCGGTGAGCACCACCACCGAGAGCAGGATCAGCGCGGCGGCAAACGTATTCGCGATCGCCACCTGCCAGTTCACCAGGAGGCCTGGCACGATGAAGCAGATGATGAGCCCGAGCACGGCGGTGGTGACCCACCGGATCTTGCCCGTGCCGACCGACGGCAGGCGGCTGAGAATGAAGTCGCGGGTCGGCAGGCCGCGGCCCACGATGACGAGCCAGCCGATGACGACCAGGAACGGGACCGCCTGGCCGAGACCCGGCACCGAGACGTAGCGCTCGACCAGTGACTCGACCACGCCGATCCCCAGGGCCGCCCAGAAGGTGCGGATGAAGGACTTGAAGTTCGCGAGCAGCGCGGCCGCCATGGCGGCAAGCACCACGGTCGTCATCGTCGAGATCCGCAGCTGCAGAATCGGGACCACCAGGATCGTCGCGGCGCCAGCGAGCCCTGAGCCCAGTGCCCAGTTCCAGATCGCGATCGTGTGCGGCGACCAGCCAAGCGCTTCTGCGGCCGGCTCGTTCTCGGTGGCGGCCGACGTCGCCAGACCGAACCGGGTCCGGCTGTACAGGAGGGTGAGCGCGATGCTCACGAGCAGAGCGATGCCGACGAGGATCACGTTGGAAGCCGAGAACTGAATCGTGCTGGTGATCTTGATCGTGCCAGCCGGCAGCTCGGAAGGAACGGCGTTGACATTGTCGCCGAATATCACTTCGAGCACCGACTGAATGAGGGTCAGCACTCCCAGCGTCGCGACCACCCGCGCGAGCGCCGAGCCACGTCGAAGCCGCCGGATCACGGCCACCTGGGTAACCACGCCGATGACGATCGAGGAAGCTACGCCGGCGGCGAACGCGATGCCGAACGGCACCCCGTGCTGCACGTCCATTTCCCAGTAGACGTAGGCGGCTACGGTGCCGATGGCGCCCTGCGCGAAGTTCAGGATGCCCGCGCCGCGGTAGATGGTGATCAGGCCCTGGGCGGTGAGGGAGTAGATCGACCCGATGCCGAGGCCGAGGATTACGTAGAGAATTACTTCCTGCATCGGAGTCGCCGGCCCCACCTTTCGTGGCTGTTAGCGGTCCTTGGAGGCCGACCCTGCGGTAAGGGCCGGCCTCCCGAAGTAGGTGTGCGCGGGGCTCAGCCGGTGACACCCTTGGCGAAGGCCGCGCCCATGGGCGTGAACTGAGGCTGGCCGGGCAGGGCTATCTCAAGGCCCTGGGCCGCGTTCTTCACCAGGCTAAACGTTACAGACTGGTCAAACAGCCTAGTAAAGCCCTTAACGCCATACGGCTTCGTGAAGTTGAACGGCGGGAACAGCCCGCCGGTGCTCAGCGACGTCGTGGACTTCAGCTTGGCCAGCACCGTCGCCGCGGTGACCGCCGTCGACTTGGGCATGCTGGCGATCAGGTGCTGGAACACGACCAGGCCACCGTAGGTCAGCTGGGCACCGAAATCCTGATAGTCGTACTGCTTGCTGGCGTACTTGACCACCATTGCCTTGTAGGTGCTCCAGACCGGGCTTGAGTACGGCGGGAAGATGCCGACGTTGATGCCGTTCTCGGTCAGCTTCGGGTTGGACTCGTCAATCGGGTGACCGATGGTCTGGCTGTTAAGGCCGATGACCCGCTGAGTCGCACCTGCCTGCACAAGCGCGGGGTACAGGGAGTCGGCCATCGTGATGCCGCCGTACACGATGAGGCAGTCGGAGCCCTGGATAGCCTGCGAGGCAAGCGGCGCGTAGTCGGTGACCTGCTGCGGCACGACGACGGTCCGCACCAGCTTGCCGCCCCCGGCATTGACGCCAGCGATGATGGCCTGGTCGTTGAACTGCAGGGAGGGCTGCTGCAAGCTCATCAGCGTCGGATGCTTGCACAGCTTGCCCGCGATGTAGCCCATCCCGGAAAGGATGAACGGGGTACTCGTGGTCGGGAAGTCGATTGGCTCGTTGTAGTCCGACGGGGCAACCGGGTACGACGACATGTAGGGGATCTTGGCGGGCGCCAGGATCGGCTCAATGACCGCGCTGTTGGCCGCGTAACTCGCCACGACGGCCGCGACGTGATCCTGCACCGCCTCCCTGGCGCAGTCAGCAGTCTTGTCGGCGTTGACCTGGGCGTCGCAGATGATGAGGTCAACCTTGCGCCCGTTGATGCCACCGTGCGCGTTGGTCCAGTCGGCCCAGGCCTGAGCGACCTCGCCGTTCTTCGGGTACGCGAACGAGTTGCCGCTCGGGTCAGTCCGGTCGGTGATGACCATGGCGGTGACCTTGGTGGCGGAGTCACCGCTCGTAGTGCCGCCGTTGCTGCTCGCGCAAGCCGCGAGGGTCCCCCCGAGAATGATGGTCGCCGCGACAGCAACCGTCGTGCGCCTGAGAATCATGACGCTCCTATCCCACTGAGTCGCTATGGCTTCTGTGTGCGAAGTCTTGAGCGGGCCCTGTCGCGCTCGACGACTCGGCCTTATCGGACATTCGCGATATATAACGTGTCGGGTGCGCCGCAGCTGGACGGTCCTCGTTGTACTCATCCGTATACGGTGGATGCAGATGGACGTTATCGGGGTGTTGCACGGGCGTCAAGTGCACATTTCATTACGATCGGTGTCGCGCGGGAGCAGACCTGACCAGACGCGACGATCGCACAGTCGGGGGCGAATACATGGTATGCTGCGTCTGTGGACGTATCGGCCGAGTTCGCGCCGCGGAGCGCGTGGCCTACCCGCGCGGCGCGTGCCTATCATCAGATCCGTGAGATGATCTTCGATGGCACGATCTCCGAGGACAGCGTTCTCGTGGAAGCGCGACTGGCCGATCTGCTTGGCATGAGCCGTACCCCGGTCAGGGAGGCCCTGTCCCGGCTGGAGGCCGAAGGCCTCCTGGCCCCGCTGCCTCGCGGGGGGTTCAGCGTCGTCGCGCTCAGCGCGGATGACCTGCGTGACTTGTACATGATCCGTGCGTGCCTGGAGGGCCTGGCCGCTGGCACGGCTGCGGGCAAGCTGACGCGAGTTGACGTCGCGCGGCTGGAGGATCTCTACGACGATATGGGCGAGGCGGTCGAAGCCGGCCTCGACGATGATCTGGCAAAGCTCAATCGCGAGTTTCACCGCACCATCGCGGTTGCCAGCGGTAACCGCCACCTCGGCGAGATCCTCGACAACGTCAAGGGGGTCTTCGAGCGCTTCCGCGCGAACGCCGTGGCTGATCCTGGCCGCCGGGCTCAGGCCCATATCGAGCACGGTCAGCTCATCCACGCGTTGCGGGACCGGGACGCTGACAAGGCCCGCAGGCTCGCCGAGGAGCATGTGCACCGGGCCCTGCGGCAAGGCACCGATCTGATCAAGAAGACTTAAGGCAGGCCCTCGCCGACGGACCGGGCATAGGAAGAGACGCGCCGGTAAAGAAGACGCCAGGCCGTCTGCCTGTTGTTCCACGCGGCCGGGCCATCCATCGGGATCGCGTCAGGCGGGATGCCCTCGGCCGCCCGGCGGACAGACCGCTCATCGCCGTCATAGACCGCCATGAACCGCGGGCATCCAGGTCCTGGATGGGCCAGGCACCCCGCGCGCTCGAAGCGCAGACCGCGCTCGTACCCGAGTGCTCGCACGACCGCCGGCAGGTGAGTCTCGTCGTAGAAGGCATTGAACGCCGCCAGTTCACCGTCATCCGACCCGGTCGGAACGTCCATTCCGATCAGGTACAGGTATGGCCTCCCCCAGCGGCCGATGGCACCCGCATAGCCAGGTCGGCGCTGCCAGACGACGTGCCAGCGCACTCTGCACCCGGCCGGGCCAGGGGGAAGGACATCGGCCGACGCCCGTCCGAGGTATCCGGCGGCCGCCTCCTCGCCGCCTAGCTCGTACACGCTCAGCCAGCCTGGCCCGAGATCACCGCGCGGATCAGGCCCGATGAGCTCGTACCTGGTCCCGCGTAGCACGCCGTCTGTGCAGTTGACGACGCCGGGCAGGTAAACCTGGCAGTAGTTGTCGCGGAAGGCGATCAGGTCTTCGGTAGCCAGTCCAGACGGCAGATCCTCGCCGATGACGAGCAGGTAGGAGCCCTCGTCGGCAGTGACCTCGCCGGTCACTCAGCGCTCGGGACGTAACGGTCCATGCCGACAAAGAAATAGCTGAACCGCCAGCAGCCGTCGGCTTCACGGCGCAGGTCCGCCGTGTAGATGACGCTGGCAGCGAGTTGCAGCTTCGTGCCGACCGCAGAAACCACGCACTGGGCAAGCGCCTTCGCTGTGCCGTGCTCAAGGTCGAGTTGCTCGACCATGACGTTGCTGAAGATATGACGGCGCTGATCTGCCTGACCCGCCATCGTCCCGGCGATGTCCGCTCGCATCTCATCCCGGCCCCGCAGGCTCAGGAACGGCCTCGCATTGCCTTCCGACGACTCGAAGATCGCGTCCTGCGTGAAACATGAGCACAAGACGTCGAGCCTCGCCTCATCCCATGCCATCCCGAACCGGAAGAACGCGTCAGCGATCTGAGCACGAGCAGCCAGCGCCTCAGGTCCCCACTGGGCCGGCGCCAGTGGCCGCAAGTCGATCTTGCCTTCCTTGTGCGCCCACGCCTGCTGTGGCCGGGTCTTGTACTCCGAACCCGTACTCATGCAATGCCCCTTCCCGGCGAACCGCCCAGTGCAGACGAGTCCGCCGCCAGTCGTACAACATCGCATACATTGTATCCACGCGATACATCTGCGACCGTCGGGGCTGCTGGCCCGGACCTCGTCGAGCATTACGGACGCCGCTGGCTATTCGGCGCCGATGACTTTGAGGTCGTGGTTGAGGAAGACGTGGTGGGGCCAATTGACGCCGATGTAGTGGACGTTGTAGTCGCCGGTGCCACCTGCGATCACGATGGCGGCCACGCCGTCGAGCTGTCGGCTGATAGCTCGTGCTCGGTATTCTGGCTGCTTGCCGAGGACGGTGGCGCCGAGCTGGGCGCGGTGTCAGGAACCGTGACAGAGCGGACAGGGCTGGTGCCGTGGGGTTCGCGGGGCGCTGGGAGGGGTCGTCGGCGTTCGAGCCGCTGACCAGCGGGCGAACCGGCGAGTCCGCGCCGACAGCGCCGGGCTCGCTGACAGCCACGCCCGCAGCGCGAACGCCGCGTAGGCCTCGACCCCTACTGGCAACGTCACCGCCGTGTTCACCTGCAACGAGTCCCAGATCCCCGGCAGCGGCCGCACCAGCCCGAACCCGGCCATCCGCCCGATGCCCACCCACCCCGACCACATCGCCACCGCCGCCGGCAACGCGAGCAGCAGCAGCGGCCACGACCGCACCGCCACGACCCGCCCCCGGCCAGCCGTCTCCGCCCGCACCCCGTCGCCCTGACCAGCGGCGGCCGGGGCAGGCAACTCCCCTGCGGGAGCTCCGGCAACCAGCGGAACCCGGTGCAAGGTCGCCGCAGTCACCGGCTCCTCCTTGCTGCCAGCCCGCTCCCGCCGACAGGAGGCTCTGGCCAGCAGCCGGGCATGGCCACTGAGCCGCGCTGTGCGCTGGCCGTGCACTCCCCCGAGGCGTTCGTGCGATGCCCGGCCAGCGTGACATCCACGCTGATGCCGCGCCCGCGAGGCCGCCTCGTGCGGCCGGGACCGTTCTGTGGTCTGCACGGCTTCCCTCTACATAGCCTGGTGCCGCACCCCAGCGCCTCGTGCCAGCGGCCCGGCGTGGCTGCCGTCCGCCGCGTGCCTGGCCCGGCGCTGGTGAACGGACCGCCGGAACTGGTTACCAAACTGGTTACCGTCCGCCCCGTCCCCGCCCGGACTCCAGCGCACCGCGGTGAACGGAACCACAAGGCCA
>DATKFV010000025.1:0-14704 GCA_035511035.1 Streptosporangiaceae bacterium | reverse complement strand
ACGATCGACTAGAACACACAACTGAATTCATGACTCTGACCTGGGAGTGTCCGAGGGGGGACTTGAACCCCCATGCCCTATACGGGCACTAGCACCTCAAGCTAGCGCGTCTGCCTATTCCGCCACCCGGACTCAAGCTGGCCACGACCATCGTCGTCCCAGCCGCATCACGATAGCAAATCTCCGGCCCACTTCGCGACGCGCTAGCCGGGTCTGCACCGGGCTGGCCGGGTCGGCGGTCGGCGGCCCGCGCGGTGCGCCCGCCGAGCCGAGCCTGCGCGCCGGTGGCACTATGGCCAGATGACGATGACAGCGCAGCAAGAGGTCGCGGGCCTCGCGAGCGACCTGATCAGGATCGACAGCACGAACCAGGGGGACAACTCCGGACCTGGCGAGCGCGCGGCCGCCGAGCACGTCGCCGGGCTGCTGGCCGAGGTCGGCTTGGAGCCGACCGTGCTTGAGTCGGACAAGAACCGCACCAGCGTCATCACCAGGATCGAAGGGACTGACTCGTCCAGGCCGGCCCTGCTGATTCACGGCCACCTCGACGTCGTCCCGGCCGACGCCGCCGACTGGCAGGTCCATCCGTTCTCTGGCGAGCTGAAGGACGATTGCGTGTGGGGCCGCGGCGCGGTCGACATGAAGGACATGGACGCGATGATGCTGGCGACCTTCCGCCAGCGCCTGCGCGAGGGACGCAAGCCGCCCCGCGACGTCGTGCTCGCCTTCCTGGCGGACGAGGAAGCGGGCGGTGACTACGGCGCCGGGTGGCTGGTGGAGCACCATCGGAGGCTATTCGACGGCGTCACCGAGGCCATCGGCGAGGTCGGCGGCTTCAGCACCACCATCGGCGGCCAGCGCCTCTACCTGCTGCAGACGGCCGAGAAGGGCATCGCCTGGATGCGGCTGACCGCGCGCGGGACGGCCGGCCACGGCTCGATGCTCCAGCCCGATAACGCCGTCACCGAGCTCGCCGAGACGATTGCGCGGATCGGGCGGCACGAGTGGCCGGTACGCCTGACCCCGTCGGTCGAGGCCTTCCTCGTAGCTGCCGCCGACGCCCTCGGCATTTCATTCAGCAGCAAAGAACCAGCGGAGGTACTCGCCAAGATAGGGCCAATCGCCCGCATGGTCGGTGCCACCTTGACCAATACGGCCAACCCGTCGGTACTGAAAGCTGGCTACAAGGTGAACGTGGTGCCGCAGACAGCCACGGCCCAGGTGGACGGCCGTTTCCTGCCTGGCTACGAGGATGAGTTCTACGCCGAGTTCGATCAGCTGCTCGGTCCCGGCGTCCGGCGCGAGTTCATCAACAACAAGCATGCGGTCGAGACGACCTTGGACGGCGCGCTGTGTGACGCGATGATCGCGGCCCTGCTGGACTGCGATCCCGACGGCAAGGTCGTGCCCTACTGCCTTTCCGGCGGCACGGACGCCAAGTCGTTCACCGCCCTGGGCATCCGCTGCTTCGGGTTCACTCCGCTGCGGTTGCCGGCCGACCTTGACTTCGCCGGGATGTTCCACGGCATCGATGAGCGGGTGCCGGTCGCGGCGCTTGAGTTCGGCACCAGGGTGCTTGACCGCTTTATCGACTTGTGCTGACCCGGCATGGAGTTTCGGCAGCTAGTCAGCTAAAGGAGCCGCGTCGCCCTCAGCATGATCACTAAGCATTAGTCACGACGCGCTGCGCTGTTTGGCTGTTTGACCAGATGCCAACGGGGAGTAGTGCTATGGTCACGCATAGTGCGGGGCTGACCATGGGGGCGCACCCCCTTCCACTACGTTCCCGGTCAACAGCCTCGTGCTCAGCCGGTTTAACCGACGAGGAGGGTTGGCTGTGCTGCCGGAACAGCTCCAGGGCCCCGGGTGGGCCGTCGCCCGCTCACGCGTCAGCGTGGCTGGCGGCGCTGCGTCTTGCGCGCCGGCCTGGCAGTCCGGCTGCTTGATCCTCGTGCCCGGCGGCGGGAAGGGTTCCGCTCCGGCGGCCACGGCTCGCGCGACTGTAGCTAGTCGTGGCCGCCGTTACCGGAACGCAAGCAAGCCCTTGGCCGACCACTAAGAACAGGCGGGCAACGGCTTAGACCTCAGTACGCGATCAGTCAGTTACGGAAAGTGGTAATACGAACACAATCTGACGTCGGGGGACGAACGAGGAGCAAGAGATGGACACCTGGGCGATCCAAGCGGCGGCGGCACATACCGCGCTTACCTCGGGTATCAGGATAGGCGACGGTCCAGCGGCGGGCTCGGGCTCGCTGGGCGGCTTTGTGCTCGGACTCTCCCTGGCCGGGATGGCGATCGCCGCGGCGAACCCGCCCTGGCGGTTGCGATCGCCGCGGCGATCCGCTGGCATCAGGCGGGGCTCGGGGCAGTACGGCCCGCAGCACCGGGCGATGTGGCTCGGCCGGATGTGGTCGAACTCGGGCCGGTGGGCCCGCACCCGGCCGAGGCGCCACGTGCCCGTGGCGGCTGGCATGGGCGGGAGCGCGCTGGCCGAGCCTGGGCCCGCGGCTTCGCCGGGCCAGGATCGCCGATTCGAGCCAACCGAGCAGTCCAGGCCGTATGCGGACATCGGTCCGCGGGTGGACATCGACCGACTGGCTGACATCCTCGCCAGGGCGGACGAGGTGCTCGGCGGCGCCCCGGCGGCACCCCCAGCACTAGCCGCCGCCACCGACGCCGACGAATCGACCAGGCACCGACTGCCGGAAGACGCCTGGCCGCCCGGGCCCGACGTTCACGTGAAGTTCGCTGAGTTCGGCGATGACGAGGCTGACGCCGAACCGCTGGCCCCGTCGTTTTGCTGCCCTGACGAGGACTTTTGGGATCCAGCCGGCGGGGAACCGGCCGGGCAGGCTCCCTCAGGCGGCTATCGCAGCAAGCACAGGCTCGCCGGGCCGCAGGAGCGGCCGATGGACGATGACTCCGAGCACTCCTCAGGTCACAAGCGATCGGCCCCCCGGCACGCCGCGCCCTCGCCCGGCATGACCGCCAAGTTGTCCAGTGCCAAGCCGCCGAGCCTGACCAGCCACTCGTCCCACGCCGCCTGGTAGCCAGGCAATCCTTGGTCCTGACCTCGTCCGCCCGCGGTCCTGATCGCCCTGGCTGGCGCCCTGGCGACGCGGCCCGATCACGCCTGGTACCGAGGAGCGTAAAGCGACGAGGGGACGGCGGCAGCCTAAAGGCGCCCAGGCGGCGCGGGACGATACTGCCTGATGATCTTGCGGCGCAAGGTGGCGGTGCGGCTGCCGTCGGCGAACAGGCGCAGCCGGGCTAGCTCCCAGTCGCCGTACTCGGCGTGGTCGGTCAAAATTCGCCGCGCGACGTCCCTCGACGTGCCCCGCGGCAAGTTAAGTACGAGGTAGGAGTACTCCGCCATCATCCATATTGTGCGCGTCGGCTGCGATGATTCAATCTGCGTTGGGGAATCTGCTACCACGAAGATGCGTTCCGCTCCACCGATGGGTGATCTGATCGGACTCTCGGAGTCAGTCGGCCGGCTGCGGTAGCCTCCTGGCGTCTGCGAGATGTGAGGTAACAAAGCGTGGCACCAAAGACTAGTCCGACTCCCCGGCGCGGCAAGGCGGCCTCGGCGGGGGGCTCAGGGCCCAGGCCCGTGGGTTCGAATGGCGGGCGCCGGCTCGTCATCGTCGAGTCGCCTGCGAAGGCGCGGACCATTGCCGGCTACCTCGGCAAGGACTACGTCGTCGAGTCGAGCATCGGCCATATTCGTGACATGCCGGGCAGCGCGGCCGATATCCCTGACCGGCTGAAGAAAGAGCCGTGGGCTCGGCTCGGCGTCAACATCGACGCTGACTTCGAGCCGCTCTACGTGGTGAACGCCGACAAGCGCCAGCAGGTCAGCAAGCTCAAGCAGCTGCTGAAGGACGCCGACGAGCTGCTACTCGCCACTGATGAGGACCGGGAGGGCGAAGCCATCGCCTGGCACCTGGTCGAGGAGCTCAAGCCCAAGGTCCGTTACAAGCGGATGGTCTTCCACGAGATCACGCCTGAGGCGATCGCGGCGGCGGTCGCGAGCCCGCGTGACATCGACGCTGGCCGGGTCGAGGCGTACCAGACTCGCCGGGTGCTTGACCGGCTCTACGGCTACGAGGTCTCGCCCGTGCTGTGGAAGAAGGTCATGCCGCAGCTGTCGGCTGGCCGGGTCCAGTCGGTCGCGGTCAGGCTCGTGGTGGACAGGGAGCGGGAGCGGATCGCGTTCAGGCCGGCCAGGTACTGGGACCTCGAGGCCGAGTTCGCGACGGTGCGCAAGCCCGCGAGCGACGAGGACGTCAGCTCGTTCACCGCGACGCTGGTCGCGCTCGACGGGCGCCGGATCGCCCAGGGCCGCGACTTCACCTCGACCGGCGAGCTGAGGACGCCCGCGGGCGCCGACGCTCAAGCCGCTCCGATCCTGCACCTGGACGGGGACGCCGCCGCTGGCCTGGCCGACCGGCTGCAGAACTCCTCATTCTCGGTCAAGTCGGTCGAGCGCAAGCCCTACCGCCGGTCGCCGTACGCGCCGTTCCGAACCACGACGCTGCAGCAGGAGGCGTCCCGCAAGCTCGGCTTCTCGGCCAAGTACACGATGTCGGTGGCGCAGCGGCTGTATGAGAACGGTCACATCACCTATATGCGGACCGACTCGGTCACGTTGTCGCAGACCGCGATCAACGCCGCCCGCGGCCAGGCCAGGGAGCTCTACGGCGCCGACTACGTGCCCGAGCAGCCCCGCGTCTACGCGAGCAAGGTCAAGAGCGCCCAGGAGGCGCATGAGGCGATCAGGCCCGCGGGGGACACCTTCCGTACCCCGGCCCAGGCTGGCCTGTCTGGGGACGAGCTACGGCTGTATGAGCTGGTCTGGAAGCGCACGGTCGCCTCCCAGATGAAGGACGCCGTCGGCGAGTCGGTCTCGGTGCGGGTCTCGGGCCGGTCCAGTTCGGGCGAGGAAGCCGAGTTCGGGGCGTCTGGGAAGATCATCACCTTCTACGGCTTCCTGCGGGCCTACGTCGAGGACGTGGAGGAGGCGGACGGCACCGACCGCGACGACCGGGAGCGGCGGCTGCCGCCGCTGGCCGAGTCCGACCCGCTGACCGCGCTGCGGCTCGCGGCGGCCGAGCACTCGACCAGGGCGCCGGCCAGGTACACCGAGGCTTCGCTAATCAAGGAGCTTGAGGACCGCGACATCGGCCGCCCGTCCACCTACGCGACGATCATCGGCACGATCCTCGACCGCGGCTACGTGTTCAAGAAGGGCACGGCGCTGGTGCCGTCGTTCGTCGCGTTCGCGGTGATCACCCTGCTTGAGCGGCATTTCACCCACTTGGTGGACTACGAGTTCACCGCGCGGATGGAAGACGCTCTGGATCAGATCGCGGCCGGCGAGGCCGGCCGGGTGCCCTGGCTGCGCCGGTTCTACTTCGGCGCCGAAGGCGAGGAGGGCCTGAAGGACCTCGTCAGTGACCTCGGCGAGATCGACGCTCGCGACGTGAGCTCGTTCCCGCTGGTCGGCAGCGACATCGTGATCAGGGTCGGCCGGTACGGTCCCTACCTGGAGAACGACGGGCAGCGAGTCAACATCCCCGAGGGAACCGCGCCGGACGAGCTGACCGTGGAGTACGCGCGGGACCTGCTGAGCCGGCCGAGCGGGGACAAGATCCTCGGCACGGATCCTGACACCGGGCTGACTGTCGTGGCCAGGGCCGGGCGGTTCGGTCCTTACGTGACCGAGGTTCCTCCCGATGACGCTCCGTCCTCGGCCAAGCCGAGGACGGCGTCCCTGCTCAAGGCGATGGACCTGGACAGCGTCACCCTCGAAGAGGCCGTGCGGCTGCTCACCTTGCCGCGCACCGTCGGCGAGATCGACGGCGAGCCGGTGACCGTGCAGAACGGGCGTTACGGTCCTTACGCCAAGAAAGGCGCCGACTCCCGCTCGCTCGAGTCCGACGACCAGCTGTTCACGCTGACGCTTGACCAGGCCATGGAGCTGTTCGCGCAGCCGAAGCCGCGCGGCCGGGCCGCTCGCGCCGCGGCCGCGCCGCCGCTGCGTGAGCTTGGCGACGACACCGCCAGCGGCAAGCCGATCGTGTTGCGGGAGGGCAGGTTCGGGCCTTACGTGACCGACGGGGAGACGAACGCCTCGCTGCGCAAGGGCGACGCCCCCGAGTCGGTCACGCTGCAGCGGGCGATCGAACTGCTCGCCGAGCGCAGGGCGGCCGCCCCGGCCGCCAAGAGGCGCAGCACGACCACGTCCAGGTCCGGTACCACCAGGACCGCGCCAGCCAAGTCGGCGGCCGCCAAGGCGGCGAGCACCAGGAAGCCGAGCACCAGGAAGCCGAGCACCGCCAAAGCCGCCCCGAAGACGAAACCACCCAAGTCGGAGGGCTAGCTAGAGCTTGCTTGCGTTAGCTAGCCTTCGACTACAGCCCGGTGTCGATAGCCTTGCACAATGAGCCTTAGATCCCCTTTGGGACATCACCACCACGACGGGGTGCTGTCAATCAAGCCATTTCGGCGGATCTGGGTTGCCACGTCGTTGTCCAGCCTCGGGGACTGGCTGAGCCTGCTCGCGCTCTCCGCGCTCGCGTACTCCCTGACTGGCAGCGGTGCCGGCACCGCGGCCGGACTGCCGACCGGCAACACCACCACGGGCAGCGTCGCGGTCGGCGGGGTGTGGATCACCTCGCTGCTGCCTTACCTGCTGTTCGGCCCGCTGGCCGGCGCCGTCGCCGACAAGTTCGATCGCCGGATCAACATGATCGTCGGCGACGTGGTCAGGGCCGTGCTGTACCTGTCCATCCCGATCAACCTGGTCGTCGGCTTCGCCCCGAAACTGCCCTGGCTCTACATCGCCCAGTTCCTCGCCTGCTGCGCCTCGCTGTTCTGGACGCCCGCCAAGGACGCCTCGATCCCGAACCTGGTGCCGCGCGACAAGCTTGCCGAGGCCAACGGGCTCAGCCTGTTCACGACCTACGGAACGGCGCCGGTCGCGGCGCTCCTGTTCGTCGTGCTGCAGACGATCAGCCAGTTCCTCGGCCGCGACTTCCACTATTTCCACAGCGCGGCCCGTGGCCAGATCGCGCTGTCGCTTTACTTCAACGTCGCCACGTTCGTGATCTCCGCGATCACCGTCTACTCGCTGCACAGCCTGCCCCGCCGGGCCAGCGGCGAGCCGATCTCGGTCCCTTCGGTGGCGAAGTCGATCTGGGAAGGCTGGCGGTTCGCCGGGCGGAACCGGACGGTGCGCGGCATCACGATCGGGATGCTCGGCGCGTTCGCCGCGGCCGGCGTGGTCGTCGGCCTCGGCTACGGCTACGTGAGCAGCACCCTGAACGGCGGCCCGACCGGCTGGGGCATCGTGTTCGCCGCGATCTTCCTCGGCCTCGCCGTCGGCATGTCGCCGGCCTTGAAGGTGCTCGGCGACTTCAGCAAGCGCAGGCTGTTCGGGCTGGCGATCGCGGTCGCCGGGCTCCCGCTCGCGCTCATCGCCCTGATCCCGAACCTGCCGGTCGTCGTCGTCCTGGTGATCGTGCTGGGGATCTGCGCCGGCATCGCCTACGTGACCGGCTACACGATCATCGGCCGCGAGGTCGACGACGACACCAGGGGCAGGACGTTCGCGTTCCTGCAGTCGGCGCTGCGGGTCGTCATGTTCGCCGTGATCGCCTGCTCTGGCCTGCTCGCGGCCGGCTTCTCGGCCATGGTCAAGGCGATCTCGGGATCGGCGGACATCACCATCGGGCACATCAGGTACGCCTCGGTCGGGATCAACTTCGTGCTGCTGCTCGCCGCGGCGGTGGCGGTGCTGCTTGGCTGGACCTCGTACCGGCAGATGGATGACCGGCCCGGCGTCAAGTTGCTGCCCGACCTGATCGGCACGCTGCGGGGCAAGCCACTGCCCGAACCGCCAGGGCAGGCGTCCGCGCGCCAGCGGCCGGCCACGCCGATCGGCCACGGCCTGCTGCTGGCGTTCGAGGGGGGCGAGGGCGCGGGCAAGTCGACCCAGGCCAGGCTGCTGGCGATCTGGCTGCGCGAGAACGGCTACGACGTGCTCGCCACGCATGAGCCCGGCGCCACCAAGATGGGCATGCGGCTGCGGGCGCTGCTGCTCGACACCGCCCACACCGGGCTGACCCCGTGGGCCGAGGTGATGATGTACGCGGCCGACCGGGCCGAGCACGTCTCGTCGGTGGTCGGCCCGGCGCTGGCTCGCGGCACGATCGTCGTCACCGACCGGTACGTGGACTCCTCGCTCGCCTATCAGGGCGGCGGGCGCCAGCTTGGATTTGACGCCATTAGAGAGGTGAATGACCTGGCCACCGGTGGTTTGGTACCCGACCTGACCTTCCTGCTTGACCTGCCGCCGTCCACCGGCCTTGGCCGCCGGGCCAGCTCAGCCGACCGGCTGGAGTCCGAGCCGCAGGAATTCCATGACCGGGTCCGCCGCGCGTTCCTTGACCTCGCCGACGCCAATCCTGACCGCTACCTTGTGATCGACGCCACGACGGAGAGCTACCAGATCGCCAAGGAGATCCAGAGCGCGGTGCGCGAGCTGCTGCCTGACCCAGTGCCCGAGCGGGCCGAGGAGATCACCGGCTCGATCCCGGTGATCCGCGAATGACCAGGGCCCCGGTGTTCGAGCGGCTCGCTGGCCAGGACGAGGTCGTCGGCCAGCTGGCCGATGTGGTCAGCTCGGGCAGCGTGACGCACGCCTGGCTCTTCACCGGCCCGCCTGGTTCAGGGCGCTCCGTCGCCGCCCGCGCGTTCGCGGCGGCGCTGCTGTGCGGCGAAGGCGGCTGCGGCCAGTGCCCTTCCTGCCGCCAGGCGGCCGCGGGCACGCACCCTGACTTGCTGCTGGTCGTGCCCGACGGGCTGTCCTACGGCGTCAAGCAGACGAGGGACCTGGTGCTGAAGGCGGCCGCGTCGCCCGTGTTCGGCCGCTGGCGCATCGTCTTGTTCGAAGACGCCGACCGAGCCACCGAGCAGGCCGCCAACGCGCTGCTCAAGGCGATCGAGGAGCCGCCGCCGAAGACCGTGTGGCTGCTGTGCGCCCCGTCCGCGGCCGACCTGCCGACCACGATCAGGTCGCGGTGCCGGCTCGTCACGCTGCGCACGCCGCCGACCGAGGCCGTCGCCGCGATCTTGCGGAAGGAAGGCGTCAGCGACGAGGTCGCGCTCGACGCGGCGCGAGCCTCCCTGGGCCACATCGGCCGGGCCCGGCGCCTCGCGACCGACCAGCAGACCGCCAGGCGGCGCGCGGACGTGCTCGCGGTGCCCCGCCGGCTCACCAGCCTCGGCGAGGCCCTCAGCGCGGCCGCTGCCCTCGTGCAGGCCGCCGAGGCCGAGGCGGCGGCTACGACTGAGGCTCTCGACGGCCCGGAGCGGGACGCGCTGAAGCGCGCCTTCGGTGAAGGCTCGACCGGCAAGGGCGTGGCCACCGCCGTCAGGGGGGCGGCCGGGGCGCTGAAGGAGCTCGAGGACCGGCAGAAGTCCCGGGCGACCAGGATCAAGCGGGACGCGCTCGACCTGGCGTTGCTTGACCTGGCGGCGTTCTATCGCGACGTGCTCGCCATTCAGGTCGGAGCCGGCATCGAGCTGGCGAACGCCAGCAGGGAACCTGAACTGCGCGCGGTCGCCGACGCCAGCACGGCAGCGACCACCGTCCGGCGGATCGAGGCCATCATGACCTGCCGGGAGCGGCTGGAAATGAACGTCGCCCCGCTGCTCGCGGTCGAGGAACTCACCCTCGCCTTGTCCGGGCGACTGGCCAGCGCCCGATAGCCCGAGCAACCAGTCGCCTGTTCGCGCGTCAAGCACCCCGAAGACCCAGGCGCGCCGAACCCAGCCGAGCTCGAGCCCGGTCGAGTTTCGAGCCCGGCCGAGCTCGAGCCCGGCCGAGTTTCGAGCCCGGCCGACGCCGATGATCACCCCGGCGATCGTCCGTGATCATGCTCTTTTCGTGATCACGGTAGTTCAAAGCGTAATTACCGGCTCAGATCACCGTGATCACGGAACGCACCATGATCATGGAGACCTGGTCGGCCCCAAACACCCATCGAATCCTCCGTGATCAGCGCCCATCCGTGGATCACGGAAACCCGGCCGGCCCCAGCACCCCCTCGAATCCTCCGCGAACAGCGCCCACCCATGATCACGGAATCCTGCTCGGGGGAGGGCTGGCGGCGCGGGCGGATCACGGACGATTACGGGGTGGGCGGCTTGGCCTTCAAGATCGCGAGTCACGCGAAAGCCTCGATCACCGCCTCAGATCACCGCGATCTAAGGCGATAACGCGTTCCCGGAGCCGGTAAGTGGCGTTGGTGCAGGTCAAATCCGCGTTGGTCAAGGAACCTACCGTTTCCTTGGATCATGGACCGCGCCAGGGTGACGCTCAACGCCGTGCGCCGCCACCTGGTCGACATGCACCAGACGACTTCGGCCAGCCCTGCCGGGCGGGCCAACTGGTGACTGTCACCGGAGGTGAAGGCGCCCGGTCGGCGGCTACCCCGGGCGCTTTATTTGCTGCTGAAGAATGAAAGGCGAGCACCCCGAGGTGCTATCTCCGTTACCGAGCCGTAACCTTTGTAGATGGGCATGATGATGGCGGTGAGCTTCAAGCGAGCTGGCCGCCTGCACTACCTGGACCCAGGGGAGTGGCGGCCCGCCGTCGGGGACAAGGTGCTCGTGCCGACGCAGACCGGCCCTGAAGTCGCAGAATGCATCTGGGCTCCGCAATGGATCGACGATGATATCGAGGGATTGCCGGTCTGCGAAGGCTTCGCGACCGAGTCTGACCTGGCCCGCGACGAGTCGGTACGGGCCAAGCGAGCCGAGGCCAAGCTGCTGGCCCGGCGGCTGGTGCGCGAGCACGACCTGCCGATGAAGGTGGTCGCGGCCGACTACGTGTTCGCGACTGGCCTGATCGTCATCTACTTCGGTGCCCCCGACCGGGTCGACTTCCGGGCTCTGGCCAGGGACCTGAGCGGCAAGTTGCGGACCAGGGTCGAGTTGAGGCAGGTAGGCCCGAGGGAAGAGGCGAAGCTGCAGGGCGGCATCGGGCCGTGCGGCCGAGACCTGTGCTGCTCCACGTTCCTGCGCGAGTTCGAGCCGGTCTCGATCAGGATGGCCAAGGACCAGGACTTGCCGGTCAACCCGATGCGGATCGCGGGGGCTTGCGGGCGGCTGATGTGCTGTCTGAAGTACGAGCACCCGTTGTATGTCCAGTTCAAGGAGCGGGCGCCGAAGGTCGGCTCGGAGGTATCCTCCCCCGACGGCGAGGGGACCGTCGTGGGGTACAGCGTTCCCGCTGATCAGGTCATCGTCAAGGTCGCCGAGACCGGCCAGCGATGCGCCTGCCCGGCCGCGAGCGTCTGCGGATCCCGCCAGGCCTACGAAGCTACCCACGGCGGCGCGCGCGAAGGTCACGCGGACCGGTAGACTCGCTGCGCTGCCGTTGCTACACGGCACGCCGCCTTAGCTCAGTCGGCAGAGCGGTTCACTCGTAATGAACAGGTCGACGGTTCGATTCCGTCAGGCGGCTCAAGAGTTTCAGCAGTTCAGGCCCGGTTTGGGTGCTTCCCTCGCTCGCCCTTCGGGGGCTGCTGGGGGTCGGCGGGAGCCAAACGGGGAGCCAGTTCATCACGCGGACTTCGGTTCCGCGTGCTCGGTGAAGATGGTGTTCATGGTCTCGGCTCCACGAGTGATCACCGGCTTGAGCTGGTGCCGGTAGACCGTCTCGGTCACCGCTGTGCTGGCGTGCCCGACGAGATCGGCGATGGTCTCGATCGGTACGCCGTTGTCGCTCATGATCGATACGAAGGAGTGCCGCAGCTCACGCGGCGTCCAGTTGTCGCCGAGCCCGGCGCGCTTGGTGATTGAGCGGAACGCCCGGCGGACGTTCGCGTCGTCGAGTGGCTGGCCGGTCTGGCTGGTGAACACCAGGTCATTCTCGTGCCAGAGCGGGCCGGCGGCTAGCCGCTCCCGGACCTGGCGCGTGCGGTGCTCCTTCAGGGCTTTCGCTGCCCGGTTAGGCAGTTCGAGCGTGCGGCGTGACTTGCTGGTCTTGGTGTCGCCGGTGGCGCGGACCGAACGCCAGACGTAGATCGCGAACCTCTCGTGGTCGAAGCCGGCCTCGGTGACTGGCTGCCACTCGCCTTTGTCTTCCACCCAGGCGACCACGTGACTCCAGAGCAGTGCGCGGGCTTCCTCGGTGCGGATGCCGGTCAGCAGGCTGACGACTACGTAGGCGTGCCAGCGAGATTGCCTGGCGTGCTCCAGCATGGTCATGGCTTGCTCGAACGTCATCGCTTTGCTCGGTCGTCCGCCTGTCCCTTTGGGAGTGCTGACCAGCTCGGCGACGTTGCGCATGACCCTGTCTCGCGCCTCAGCCTGCCGGATGGCGCGCTTGAGGTTCGCGTGCAGTCTTTGCAGGGTGTTGGTAGCGAGGTGGCCGGAGCGGTCCTCGAGCCAGTTGTCGACGTCGTCGGCCGTCAGTTCGGTGAGCTTGATCCCGCCGATCAGCGGCAGGAGGTGGTGATCGATGAGGATGCGGTTGACCCTGATCGTTTCAGGGTCGCGGCCGCGCAGGCCCTTCGCCAGCCAGTCCTCCACGGCGTCGCCCACCGTGTAGTTCCCGCTGGTCTTCAGGCCGGCTTCGCGCTCGGCCACGACTGTGATCAGCTTCTCCTTGAGTTCGGTCTTGGTCTTCGCCTTGCGCTTGATGCGCTGGCGTTTCCCCTGGCCGTCGAAGCCGAGGCTGATCGCCCCGACCCAGCCGCCGTTCTCTTGGTAGACGGTGGCCTGGTGGCGGCCGATTAAGAGCTTGGACAATGGGTTCTCCTTCTCACTGGTTGTGTTAGGCCCCGGCCCGTTAGTCGGGGTCGTCTTGATGGCGGTCGATGTACTCGTCGATGGCTTTCCTGATCACGTAGGACAGGTCGCGGTCCTTGCGTTGCGCGATCTGTTCGAGCTTGGCGCGCTGGTCCGCGTCCAGGCGCAGGCTGTAGTTGTTGCTGAGTGCCACCGGGTGCCGTCTCGCCGTCGTCTGATTGAGGTACTGAGCACATCGTAGCGCATCGCGGTCTATCGCGGTGCGGGTATTTGCTCGGATTCTTCCAGGGTGCTGACGAATTCGGCTAGGTGTTGGCTAGTGATGCGGCGGAGCTTGCCGATCTTGATGCTGCGGAGCTGGCCGGTGCGGAGCAAGTAGTAGACCTTGTCGCGGCCGACGTGGAGCATCTCGGCTACTTGCTCGACGGTGTAGGCCTGCATGTGATCAGCTCCCTGCTGGCCTGGCGCGTGGTGGTGTAGTGGTGGTGGTGCGTGGCTGCCTCCTTCGGGTTCAGCGGGCTGGCTGGAGGGAGAGGTTGTCGCCGTCGGGTTCGTAGAGGCGGGTGACCAGCTGGCGCAGGGCTTCTACGTGATCCGCCAGGGAGCCGGTGTGACCCGGCTCGTCGCTGGCTATGCGGTCGAGCGTGGTCGCGTGCTGCGATCGCAGGATCTGGTCGGCCCGCGCGACCTGGTCGTGGACGTCGGTGGTGAGTCGCTGGGCCTCGGGCCTGGCCATGGTGCGGGCGGCGAGCCCGGCCCGGAGCTGGACTAGGTTGTCACGGGCGAGTTCGAGGAAGCTGGAGCCGGCGAACGGTTCCTGCTGCCCGGACGAGATGAGGTTGGCGAGCCACGCGGTGAGCAGGTCGATCTGGTCGCAAGCCTGTTCCAGGCGGCTGCTGCCGGCGCCGCTTGGCCGATGGGCCACGGCTGCTGGGGCTGCGACCGCGCGGCGGGCGCGGATGTCAGCGAGTCCCGCTTCGGGGTCGAATGCCTCTTCCAGCTTGGCGAGGATTCCGCTCATCGCCGCGTTGATGACGTGGTCGAGCGCGATGTCCCCGTGACGCTGGTCGTCGGGCTGGTGTCGGTTCATCGGTGGGTTCTCCTGTCGATGCCGAGCCGGCGGGCGAGGTTGTCGCGGGCCCGGACCTGGTTCTGGCGGACCGCGGCCGGGTCGCAGCCCAGTTCGGCGGCGATCTCGGCCGTGGTGAACCCGGCGATGGCCAGGACCATCACCTGCCGCTGTCGGCCGGGCAGCGCGGCCAGGGCGGCGCGGACTCGTTCTTCTTCCTCGTTCAGGACGACCAGGTCACCGGTGTCGGGCGCGGCGGCCGGGTCGGGCAGCGCGTCGCCGGCCGGGATCTCCCGCCTGCCATGACTGGCGTCAGCGCGGTAGGACTCGCGGAGGGCGACCTTGTACAGCCAGGCACGCGGTTGGCGGATTGAGTCCCACCGGTCGTAGGCGATGGCGAACGCGGCCTGGACGGCGTCATCTGCCTGGTGCTGCCCGGCGCCCATGGACATTAGGTACCGGACCAACCGGGACCGCTCAGCCCGGTAGACCTCCTCGAAACTCACCCCGGCGGCCGGACGGCAGCGCGGTGGCTCGCCCATCAGGCGATCCCGTACAAGGTGACCGATCCTGGCGTGGACGGCCCGGGCCGCCAGGTCAGGCCGGAGATCCCGGCCTGAAGCCGCAGCACCTCCGCCGCCCACGCCTTGGCCTCGTTATCGGTCTCCGCTCGCTCGCCGCTGGCCTGCCCGTAGGCCAGGACCAGCTGCCACCCGTTCGCCTCTCGGCGTAGCTCGTACAGTCGCCCGGATGAAGGCTCGCGGGCCTGCCAGCCTTCATCGGGGCTGTCTCCCTGGACTGGCTGCC
>DATKFV010000024.1:0-20408 GCA_035511035.1 Streptosporangiaceae bacterium | reverse complement strand
CCTCTCCGGCTCGCTGACCGTCACCCCCGACGGCGGGAAGCCGGTGACGTTCGGCGCGGGCGACAGCGCGATGTTCCCGCGCGGCTGGCGCGGCACCTGGGACCTGCACGAGACCGTGCGCAAGGTCTACGCGATTTTCTAGAGGCTTTCCGCGCGGTCGTCGGCGGTGCTGCCGGCGGCCGCGCCGTCGTTGGTGGTGAAGTCGATCCGCATGACCGCCCGGCGCACGCTCGGCCGGGAGACCTCGGCCAGGCCGGCCTCGGCGAAGACCTGGCGGGCGCCGACGTGCAGCTCGCCCCAGGTGATCTCCCGGCCCGGCTGGGTCAGCATCGCGTAGCCCTCGAGCGCCCGCGCGCCGTTCGCCCTGGCGTAGCCCACGGCGGCTTCGGCCAGGGCGTAGGTGAGGCCGCGCCTGCGGTAGCCCTTGCGGACCACGAAGCAGGTGACCGCCCAGACGGAGTCGTCGTCCTTCTCCTCGTCCGGGCGGCCCTTCCACACGGTGGGCAGCCCGAGCAGCCTCGGGTACTCGGTGCGGGGCTCGACCGCGACCCAGCCGACGGGCGTCGCCTGCCGGTCCTGGCCGCGGTCTTGATTCCGGTCTCGGTCGTGGTCCTGGTCCTGCTCGTGCAGATACGCCACCAGGCCCGTCGTCGAGGTCGCCGCCGGGTCGTCGCAGTTGGCCTGGTCCCGCAGCTGCGCCCGCCGCGACGCGTCGGTTGCCTGCTCCCAGAACCAGCCGCGGGTCTTGAACCGCTGGCAGTTGCGCCGCCCGCTGTCGCGGTCGCCGAAGACGGCCTTCAGGTCGTCCCACGGGACCTGGTTGGCAGGCACGATCGACAGGCTGGCCGACGTCAGCGGCGGCCGGCCCTCCATGGCTCTCCTCTCCATGGCCCTCCTCTGCTTGGCGCTCCTGCTCTCGGCCGGGCCAGAGTACCGTTTAGGTCGGACGTTCTGCTTCCGGGAACCGGGGAGGATGCGGTCGGATGACGCACGCCAGCGGGGCGCACGAGATCAGCCCCACCGCCCGGGCCCTGCTCGCCCTCGAGGCGATCCAGAACGTCCCCGGCATCACCGCCGCCCGGCTGGGCGAGCGCCTCGGCGTCACCGAGCGCGCCGCCCGCCGCTACGTCGCGATCCTGCGCGAGGCGGGGCTGCCGATCGACTCCGTCAGCGGCCCCTACGGCGGGTATCAGGTGGGGCACGGCCTGCGGCTGCCGCCGCTGACGTTCACCGCCGCCGAGGCATCCGGACTGGTCATGGCCGTGCTCGAGGGGCACAAGGGAGCGGCCGACCCAACCGATCTGGTCGGCGGCGCGCTGGCCAAGATCGTCCGGGTGCTGCCCGCCCGGGTCGCCGCGCAGGTACGGCCGATCCGCGAAAGCGCCGCGGGCGGGACTCCGGACGAACCCGACCCCGCGGTGCTGGTCAGCCTGGAGGTGACGACCACGCTGTTCGAGTCGTGCGCGGCGGCGCGGCGGCTGCGGCTGACGTACCGGCGCGGTCACTGGGCGGGTGACAGCGCCGACCGGGAGATGGAGGTCGAGCCGTGGGCGGTCGTGCTCCGGCACAGCCGCTGGTACCTGCTCTGCTGGTCGCGGACCGCGGAGGCGCGACGGGTGCTGCGGATCGACCGGATCGTGACCGCCTCGGCGACGGTGGAGACGTTCACGCCGCCAGCCGGCCTCGACGCGCTCGCCGTCCTCGAGGAGCACCTGTCGCAGGGCTGGGCGTACGGCGTCGACGTGCTGATCGACGCGGCCCCGGCCGAGGTCGCCCGCTGGCTGCCGCGCAGCCTCGGCATCCTGTCGCCGTCGGACGACGGCCGCCGCACCCGGCTGCGCGCGTCGACCGCCAACCCTGGGTGGTACGCGGGGCGGCTGGCGGTGCTCCCGTACGCCTTCCAGGTGCACGGCTCGGCCGAACTGAGGGAGGCGACGGCCGACCTCGGCCGGCGGCTGCTCGCGTCGGGAACCGCTGGCTCGGGCACCCCGGCGCCTCTCCCCCAATAAGGCGCAAATCGGTTTATCGAACGGTCGCGGCTGACTCTCCGATCTCACGACTGAGCCAGCGCCTCGCGGATCACCGGCTCCGTGTGTCCGCACGGGAGCGACTTTCTATGCAAGATGAACGCTGCCCGTTGAGGCGATATGTCAGGGGCCGGCGGGGGTGGAGTGGCGATGATTTGGGTGCTCGCGATTTTGGACGCTCGCGATAAGGCGCTCATCGGTTTGTCGTCGGGACGGCAGCGCCAGCGCGTCGACCGCTAGCACCCCGGAGGGGGAGCAGATCAGGGGGTTGACTTCGAAGGCGTCGAGGTGCTCGCCGAGATCGGCGACCAGGCGGGAGAACGCGGCGATGGCGCCCGCCAGCGCGTCGGCGTCGCACGGCGGCTGACCGCGGACGCCGGCCAGGATCTCGGCCACCCGCAGGCCGGCGATCATCCGCGCGGCGTCGACCTCAGACACCGGGGGAAGCGCGACCGCGCGCTCGGCCAGGTACTCCGCCAGCACTCCCCCGGCGCCGACGACGATGAGCGGGCCGAGGGCCGGGTCGCGGGCCATACCGAGGATCAGCTCGGTCCCCGGCGGCGCCATTTCGCAGACGGCGACGCGGGGGCCGAGGCGCGCGGCGAGGTCCTGGTAGGCGGCGGCCAGGCCGGCCGGGTCGGCGACGTTCAGCTGAACGCCGCCCACGTCTGACTTGTGGGCGACGCCGGGCTCGTCGGTCTTGATCGCGACCGGGTAGCCGATCGCGGCGGCGGCCTCGGTCGCCTTCGCCAGCGTGCCGGCCGAGCGCGCGCGGACGGCCGGGACGCCGTAGTCGCGGAGCAGGTCGAAGAGGTCGGCGCCGCCGAGCGGGCCGGCCGCCAGCGCGGCCGCCCACCGCGGCCGGCGAGCAGCGGCCGAGACAGGCGCGGCCGGGTCGGCGGGCGCGAGGGCGTTGGGCGGGGCTGGGTGCTTGGTGCGGCCGTGGGCGAGGAGGTGGCCGAGGGCGAGCAGCCCGGAGCGGGTTGATTCGAGGACGGGGATGCCGGCTGCGCGCAGCCGGGTCGCGGCGACCGCGTCGATCGCGGCCGGGACGGAGGCGAGGACGACGACCGGCTTGTCGGTCTTGGCGGCGGCGGCGCGGACGGCGTCGCGGTAGGAGTCGTCGCCGTCGTACTCCGGGATCAGGTCGACCGCCAGCGCGACCGCGCCGACGTTGGCGTCGTCCGCCAGCGCCGACAGCGTCTCGGTGAACAGTTCTTCGGAGTCCCGGCCGGTCCCCCAGACGTCGAGCGGGTTACCTGGTTCGAGGCCGGGATCGAGGACCGCCGCTAGCCGCTGCCTCGTCTCGTCGGTCAACTGGGCGAACGGGACGCCGACGGAGCTGGCGACGTCCGCGACGTGCGCTCGCTCGAACCCGGAGTCGTGCACGGTGGCGACTCCCCCGCCCCAGGCGCGGCGGCCGGAGCAGAACAGCTCCAGCGTGTCCGCGAGCTCGGCGAGGTCGGCGACTCGGTGCACGCCGTGGGCGGACGCCAGCGCCTGCCAGGCGCCGTCGCCGGCCGCCAGCGCGCCGGAGTGGGCGGCGACCAGGGACAGGCTCGCGGCCGAGGTGCCGGCCGCCAGCAGCACGACCGGGACGTCGCGGGCGGCGGCGGCGGCGAGGACCGAACGGAGCAGGGCCCCGTCCCTGATGGCCTCGAGGACGAGCGCGAGGACCTTCGTCTCGGGAAGCGTGAGCGCGTACCTGGCGTAGGCGGCGGCGGAGGTGACGAGCTCCTGGCCGGACGAGACCGCGACCGTGAAACCGAACGCCCGCCGGGTCCGCAGCAGCGCCGAGAACACCGATCCTGAGTGCGTGACCAGCGCGACCGGCCCGGCCGGGAGCGGGTCGGGCTCGGTGTAGCCGATCGCCCGCAGCCCGCGCGCCACGTTCACGAACCCCATGCACCCGGCGCCGCACACGGGCATCCCGGCGGCCCGCGCGGTCGCCGCGATCCGGTCCCGGAGCCCCGCGCCGGCGTCGACGGCCGAACCGAAGATCACGGCCGAGCGCGCGCCTGCTTCCGCCGCGACCTTCAGCTGCTGCTCTAGCACGGCGTCGGGCACCGCCAGCAGCGCCAGGTCGACCGCCTCGGGGAGATCGTCCAGCGTCGGATGGCAGCGCACGCCGCCGATCTCGGTATAGCGCGGGTTGACGAGATACGGCCGGGGCGCGCTGGCCGACTTCGCGACCTCCTCGATCATCCGCGCGCCGAGGCTGCCCGGCCGGGGCGACGCGCCAACCAGCGCGACGCTCCGGGCCTCGAGCATGACCGCGAGCGGGTCGGCCACGGTGCGGTTCATGCTGTTATCCGGACGCGGCACATGATCACGAAGGATTTTTTCCTGACGAAGGATCCCAATCGCATAGGTACCAAAATCTTTCGTGATCATGACCGACCCGAGGTCCGGGACTCGACTGCCGATTCTTCTTGCTGTTATCTAGATGAACGTGGGGTTGGGGTGTCTGGTGGGGTGATCGGGATTACTTACGGCGGGCGCGGGCGGTCTTGCGGCGGTCGGCGATAGCCGCCTTGGCCGCCTGCATACCGGGGATGCCGCAGACGCCCCCGCCCGCGTGGGTGGCGGAGCTGGCGTTGTAGAGGCCGGGGACCGGGGTCCGGTAATCGGCGAAGCCGGGGGCGGGGCGCATGTGGAAGAGCTGCTCGAGCGAGAGCTCCCCGTGGAAGATGTTGCCGCCGATCAGGCCGTAGTCCTGCTCCATCTCGTAGGGGCCGACGACGTCGCGGTGGAGGATCGCGCCCTTGAAGTTGGGCGCGACCTCGTTGTAGGTGTCGATCACCCGGTCGGCGTACTTCTCGAGCTCGTCTTGGTGCGGCTCGGACGCCCATTCGGACGGGACCCACTGGGTGAACAGCGACATGATGTGGGTGCCCTCGGGCGACAGGGTGCGGTCGAACGCGGTCGGGATGACGCCGTCGGAGAACGGGCGGACGGCCGGGCGGCCCTCGCGCGCGTCGATGAAGGCGCGCTCGATGTACTCGATCGACGGCGCCATCTCGACCGAGCCGGTGTGGTGCTCCTGCAGGTTGGTGCCGGGGTTAGCAGTGAAGTCGGGCAGCTCGGCCAGCGCCAGGTTGATCTTGACGACGCCGGAGCGGGTCTTCCAGTGCTCGATGTCGGCCGCGAAGTCCGGCGGCAGGTTCTCCCGGCCGACGTGGTCGAGGAACGCGGTCTTCGGGTGCAGCGAGGTGACGACGACCTTCGCCCGGAGTTCCTCGCCGTTGGCGAGGACGACGCCGGTGGCGCGGCCCGAGCCGGGCGCAACGGTGATCTTCGCGACCGGCGCGCCGGTCCTGATCGTGACGCCGTTGGCGCGGGCGGAGCTGGCGATCGCGTCCGCGACCGCGCCCATCCCGCCCTCGGGGAAGCCCCAGGAGCCGAGCCGGCCGTCGCCGACGTCACCGATCGAGTGGTGCGCCATCACGTACGCGGTCCCCGGCTCGTATGGGCCGGCCCAGGTCCCGATCACGCCGTTGACCGCGAGAGCGCCCTTGACCTGCGGCGATTCGAACCAGTCGTCGAGCAGGTCGGCAATGCTCATCGTCATTAGCCTGGTCACGTCGGCGATCGTCCGGACGTCGAGGCCGCGGTTCCGCCAGGCCAGCCGCAGGGTGTCGGCGAGGTCACGCGGCTTGCGGGACCCGATCGCCGGCGGGACGGTCAGCAGCAGCGGGCCGAGCACCTCGGCGAGCCCTTCGAGCCAGGCATCCCACTTCGGCATCGCGTCCGCGTCCTTCTTGGACCACCTGGACACCTCGTCGTGGTTGCGCTTCGCGTCGTCCGCGTACAACTTGATCGACCCGCCCTCGGGGAATGCCTGGTAATACGGGCCCATCGGGTAAATCCTGTACCCATGGCGGGGGAGGTCGAGCTCGTTGATGATCGTCGGCGGCATCAGGCTCATCACGTACGAGAGCCGGGTGACGCTGAACTCGGGCGCGTCTGGCCATGGCGCCTCCGTGGTCGCCGCGCCGCCGGTCTTGTGCCTGCCCTCCAGCACGACCGTCCTGGCGCCGGATCGGGCCAGGTATGCGGCAGCGACAAGACCGTTGTGTCCTCCGCCAACAACAATGGCGTCGTATGTTGCGGCCATGAGTCCGCCTTCCGCGAGTTCGTCCACTGCGGCCCGGCGGGGTCCTGGCCGCATTTAACATCTTTGACTGAATGTTCAGTCTAGAAACCTGCTAACGTGTCCACAAGAGGTCAAATGAATGAGGCGGGATGTCGAGGGATGTCGCGATGACAGATACGGCCCAGGCCGCGAGCGGGCTGGGCACCGCCGATAGCCGACGCGAGCAGATGCTGCGCGCAGCGCTCGAGGTCATCGCCGAGCGCGGCTATGCCGATACCAGGATCGCCGACGTTGCCGAGCGGATCGGGATCAGCCCGGCCCTGGTGATCTACTACTTCAAGACCAAGGACCAGCTGCTCACCGAGTCGATCAGGTACCTGGACAACATCTGGTACGCCGTCGGCCAGCGCCGGATGGCCGAGCTGCCCACCGCGGCGGCGCGGATCGAGGAGATCGTGGCCATGAGCTGCCTCCCCGAGGCCGATGCGGAGCCGCGCAGCTCGTGGACGCTCTGGCTGGACTTCTGGACGCTGGCCGCGCGCAATCCCGAGGTCGCCGGGCTGCGGCAGCGGGACGACGAGCGCTGGCGGGAAATGGTCAGCTCGCTGGTGACCGACGGCCAGCAGGCCGGCGAGTTCCGGGTGGTGGACGCGGACAACTTCGCGATCCTGCTCTGCTCGCTGCTCGACGGGCTCGCGATCCAGATCGCGCTGGACGATCCCGTCGTCGGCCCCGAGCGGGCCTTTGATCTCTGCATGCAGTTCATCGCTGAGCAGCTGGGTTTTGAGTGGAAGGACAGCCAGCGCGCGCGTAACGGGGGATACCAGGCTGGCCAGTCGAATGGAGCTCGTCAGGAGGGCAGGTAACCCCGATGGCCGGAGGCCGGATAGAGCTGATCTCGCTCACCAAGCAGTTCGCGGAGATCGCCGCTGTCGACTCGATCGACCTGACGATCTCCAGCGGCGAGTTCTTCTCGCTGCTGGGCCCCTCGGGCTGCGGCAAGACGACGACGCTGCGGCTGATCGCCGGCTTCGAGCAGCCCACCGCCGGGCGGATCCTGCTCGACGACGTCGACGTGTCCGCCGTGGCGCCGCACAAGCGCAACGTGAACACGGTGTTCCAGAGCTACGCGCTGTTCCCGTTCCTGTCCGTGTTCGACAACGTCGCGTTCGGGCTGCGCAACCGCCGCATCGACAAGAGCGAGATCACCACCCGGGTCAACGAGGCCCTGGACCTGGTCAAGCTCGGCTCGTTCGCCAAGCGCCGGCCCGGCCAGCTGTCCGGCGGCCAGCAGCAGCGGGTGGCCCTGGCCCGGGCCCTGGTACTGAAGCCCTCGGTGCTGCTGCTCGACGAGCCGCTCGGTGCGCTGGACGCCAAGCTGCGCCGTTCGCTCAAGGTCGAGCTGAAGGCGCTGCAGGAGCAGGTCGGCATCACGTTCCTCTACGTCACGCATGACCAGGAGGAAGCGCTGACCATGTCGGACCGGCTCGCGGTCATGCGCGACGGCCAGATCGTCCAGATCGGCGGCCCGCACGAGGTCTACGAGGAGCCGGCCGACACGTACGTGGCCGACTTCCTCGGCGTGTCCAACCTGATGGAGGTGGACATCGTCTCGCGCGGCCCCGGCTCGTGCTGCAGCGTCAAGCTCGGCGAGTCCGTGCTGCAGGTCGACCACGGCGGCGACTCCGCGCCGGACCGGTCGCACGCGGTGATCAGGCCGGAGCGGGTCCGGGTCGAGGAGTTCGGCACCGACGGCCCGAACCGGATTCCCGCCATGGTCGAGCGGCTGGTCTACCTGGGGTCGTCCACGCAGGTGTTCCTGCGGCTGGCGCCCGGGACGGAGCTGCAGGCGCTGCTGCAGAACGATGGCGACCAGGGCCAGCTCGCTCAGCTGTCCCAGGGCACCCCGGTGCATGCGTACCTGGCCTCCGACGCGATGCGGGTGCTGGCCGGCGGCGGCGAGGTCGTCGAGGACGGTGAGCCCCCGCTGGCCAGCGTCTCCGCAGCCGATGGGGAAGCGCTCGAGTCAACCTGGCGCCTGGGCTCCCGCTAGACGGCCCTGAGCGGTCCTGGGGCTGCCCTGTGGCTGGTCCTGAGGCCCTCATGATCACCGGCATCGCGCTGTTCGGCGTGGTGGCCGCGTCCGTCGCCTCGTACTTCGTGGAGCAGGACCAGGACCGCCGGGTAGAGTCGCGCATGGACGAGATCTTCACCGTGCTCAACCGGCTCGAGGCCAGGCTCGACGCCGGGGACGCCGCACGAGCCGGGCTAGCCACCCCCAGATGCCAAGAAGTATCGCCCCGCATCCGATCGCCAGCAGCATCGCGAAGATCGGGGCACTCATGTAGTTGCTCTGCTTGTACGGCTGAGTAGGGTCGCCCGAGTCGTACCTGAGGTCGATGAACCGGTGATTTCCCGCAGTGCTGATCTCGGACTCCAGAGCGCCGCCCACTGTGGTCCTGATCTGCTGGCCCGATCGGGTGCTGAACTCGACGGCCAGGTTGCAGCGGGTCTGGTGCTCGGCAAGTGCCACGTCGAAGGCGCTGTAGCAGTGCTCGCTCAGGACCAGGGCGCGCGTTCGGATCTGGCTGCCCTGGCCAAGGAACACGATTAACGCAATCAGGACGATGAAGGCTCCCAGGCAGCCGGAGGCAATCCGGTAGAAGCGAATCTGCCGCCTGGTCATCCCGGGCCGCCTGGAACCCGGGCCCGGCGGCACCGAGTTGATCACAAGCGTAATTCTACGCCTATGGGTGATATGTCTACCCGTGTCCGATCATCCGTAGTCGGCTCCGGCGATCGTGGTGAGGGCCGACTTGCGGTCGCCGCGCTCGCCGCGGGTCACGATCCGGTAGCCGATGAACCCGATGATCACGATGACAAAGGACATCACCAGCATGATCGTGCCGAGCGCGTTCAGCGCGGGCCCGCCGTTGCCGCCGTGCTGCTGCGCGTAGATGTAGACCGACATCGGCGTGTTCCCGGCGCTGGAGGACAGCAGGTCGACGATCACGAAGTCGTCGATGACGCTGGAGAACACGAGCACGGCGCTGGCGAAGATGGCCGGGGTGAGCAGCGGCAGCAGCACCCGGCGGATGGCCTGCCACTGGGTGGCGCCGAGATCGGCGGCCGCCTCCTCGTAGTGCTTGCCGATCGTCACCAGCCGCGCCTGGACGATGATCGCGGGCCAGCTGATGTTCCAGGAGACCAGCCCCAGCGTCTCGGCGAGCGTGCCCAGGTGCACGAAGCTGAACAGGACCGTGAACACGAAGAACATCGCGACGCCGAAGATCAGCTCAGGGACCACGAAGGACAGGATCATCACGAAGTTGAACGTCGACGACGTGTAGCTGCGCCAGCGGTTGATGCCGAGCGCGAACGCGACACCGAGTGGGACCGCGATGATCGTGGTGTAGACCGAGAGCCTCAGCGTCTGGAACACGGCGGCGTGCAGCGCGGGATTGTGCCACACCGAATTCACCGGGTCGGTGAAGTACCAGCGCCAGGAGAAGCCCTGCCAGACCGCCTGCGACTTGCCGTTGTTGAATGAGAACAGCACCGCGAGCGCGATCGGCACCAGGGACCAGATCAGGTAGAGCCAGGTGAAGCTCTCGAGCAGCCAGGGCTTGCGCCATGGGTTGCGCCACGGGCGCAGCCGGGTGGCTCCGTTCTGGCTGGAAGCGCCGGCCCGGGCCGAGGCCTCCGTCGTCGTGCCGGCCGCGGTCATGTTGCCTCCCGGGACGACCTGTTGGTAGCGATCACGTAGTAGATCATCGGGATGATCAGGACCAGCAGCAGCAGCAGCGAGAGCACCGCGCCCTGGCCCTGCAGGCCCGGCGTGCCGAGCTGGCCCTCGATGAGGTTGCCGATCATCGACGTGTTCGGGGCGCCGGAGAGCAGCTGGTTGGTGTAGTAGTCGCCGAGCATCGGCAGCACGGTGATCAGCATCCCGGTCAGGATCGGCTGCCGGGACAGCGGCAGCGTGACCCGGAGGAAGGTGCGGGTCCGGCTGAGGCCGAGATCACGGCCGGCCTCGATCAGCGACGGGTCGATCCGGTCCAGGCCCGCGTACAGCACCAGGATCAGGTACGGGATGTAGCCGTAGACCAGTCCCAGGATGACGGTGAGCGGCTTGCCGCCGAGCCAGTCGATGGGCGACGACGCGGAGGTGATGCCCAGGGTCGAGAGGGTCTTGTTGATGTAGCCGTTCACCTGCAGCAGGTCGATCCAGGCGAGCATGCGCATCATGTAGCTGATCCAGAACGGGGCGATCAGCAGCACCAGGAACAGGCCCTTGCGCCGCCCGGCGAAGCGGGCCACGAAGTACGCGGCCGGGTAGCCGAGCACCAGGCTGAGCAGCGAGGCGATCACCACGTAGACGATCGTCCGCACCGCGATCGGCGCCGCGAACGCGGTGGCCCCGATCAGGTCGTGGTAGACGTTGATGACGTTCGACGAGCTCCAGTGCAGCGGGTTGTACTGGGCGATCGGCGATTCGGTCAGCCGGTTGAGCTGTCCCTCGGCGATCCCCAGGACCGCGTAGAACGGCACGATGAACAGCAGGATCAGCCAGAGGATCCCGGGGATGGCGAGCACGATCCAGAACGTCTTCGACTGCTGGCCCTCCGGGCGGCGCTTCGGCCCCTCGGTGCGGGCCGGCTTTGGCCTGGTCGGCGGCGGCGGTGACTTCGGCGGGGCGATGCTCATGCTAGATCCCGTTGCTAACGACGAGCCAGGCCTGCTGCCAGAGCGCGTCCGTGTCCACCGGTAGCTGCAGCTCACTCACGCCGCGGCGGAAGTAGGACGGAAGCACGGCGGTGGAGATCAGGCTTGGCGGCAGGAGTTGCTCCTTGACCAGGCGCTGGGGGGTGATCTCGTTCAGCGGCTGCATGTAGCCGTTGTAGCTGATGTTCTCCAGCGCGTTGTTCAGGTCCATGAAGTAGTTGAGGAACAGGTGCGCGAGTACCGGGCTGGTCGACGTGCGCAGGACCGTGAGCGTGTCGTTCGCCACCGGGCCCTTGCCGTCGGTCGGGAACCAGTACCCGACCACGTCGACCGGGGTCCCCTTGGGCATGTACGACGCGGCCGCGGCCATGTCACCGGACCAGGCGTGGTGGATCCAGATCTGGCCGCTCGGGACCTCGGTGTAGTCGTTGTTGTCGATATGCACGTTGACCAGGTTCGACAGGTCCTGCAGTGACTGCCGGGACAGCGCGATCTTCCGGTAGTCGGTCGTGTTCAGGTTGAAGATCCCGTTCTTCATCAGGCCGAGGCTGATGCCCTCGCGGTAGTCGTCGAGGATCGCCACCTTGCCCTTGTACTTCCCCTGCCAGGGCATGGCCCACGGGTTCTTCATCGTGTACGGGTTCTCGTGCACGTAGTCCTTACGCCACGCCATGCCCGTGGTGTAGATCGTGTACGGAACGGTGTACTGCCAGCCCCGGTCGTAGAAGGGGTTCTGGAAGTCGGGCCACTCCTGGGTGATGTTCGGCAGGTAGCTGTGGTTGAGCGGCTGGATCAGCTTCGACTCGATCAGCTGCCCGAGCACGTCGACGGTGACGCCCATGAACACGTCGAAAGACAGCCCGCTGCGCAGCTTGGCCAGCGCCTCGTCCATCGTGTTGAACGTGGTGACCTGCGCCTTGCAGTTGTACTTCTTGGCGAAGCTGTTAACGCACGCCTGGTTGACGTAGGCCACCCAGTTGAAGATCTGCAGCGTGGCACCGGTCTCCGGCGGCTTGCCGCTGGCCAGCATGGGGTTGTCCTTGAACCTCGGCCAGGTCACCGGGTTACTGGGCCGTGGCAGCGGCGTGTGCACGTTGCCGGCCAGGTCGGATGCACACGCGGACAGCAACGTGCCGCCCGCGCCTGCCAGCAATCCGGCGGCCATGCCGCCTTTCAGCACGCTGCGTCTGGTGGGCCAGCCGGGCGGCCGACTTCCGTCGGCAGGCCAGCCTTCTCTTGGGTGCATGCCACCCTCCAGAGGTCCGCAAGGGGGACCTTGACTGAACATTCGGTCAATGCACGGTGTTACCGCCTAGAACTACTACCGTCGGGCATTGGGCGCAAGGCATTCTCTGTAACGTTCCGGATTAGAAGCGAAGTGCCGCGGCGAACACGGCGAAGTTGTCGGTCAGGCGGCGGATGTCGGCTTCGTCGTGCTGCACCGAGATCAGCCACTGCTCGGCCTTCCCCCAGGGCGGCAGGAAGACCCCTCCGTTGTGCTGGTACAGCCAGTGCGCGTGGCTGTAGGAATCGTCGACGCCGAGGAAGTCCCGGAAATCACGGACCGGCTCGGGGGTGAACACCACGCAGCCCTTGGCGCCGACCGCGACCACGTGCGCGGGCAGGCCGTTCCGCTCGATCTCCTGCTCGAGGCCTGCCACGGCCTGCTGCCGCAGCGCATCGATCCGCTCATATGCGGCTGGGGTGGCGACCTCGCAGAGCATGGCCCGGGCGGCGGCCATCGCCAGCGGGTTGCCGTTGAAGGTCCCGACCATCTCGTAATCGCCGTTGGAGACGTGTCCCATCGCTTCCTCGGTGCCGCCGATGGCGGCGACCGACACGCCGCCGCCGATCGCCTTCGCGAGGCAGATGATGTCCGGCGTGACCCCGGTCACGCCGGTCGCCCCGCTGGGTCCCGCGGTGAGCCCGGTCTTGACCTCATCGAAGGCCAGCAGGGCTCCCCGGGAGTGCAGCAGCTCCTTCAGGCCGTCGAGGTAACCCGGCTCGGGCATGATGATCCCGGCGTTCATCATGATCGGCTCGATGAGCATCCCGGCGATCTTGCCTGGGTACTCGTCCAGCAGCCGGGCGACGCCGCCGGTGTCGTTGAAGCCGACCACGAGGGTGAGGTCCGTGATCGCCCGCGGGATCCCGGTGCTGGCCGGGACCTGTGCGGGCTTGTGCGCGGGGCCTACCTCCTCGGCCTCCGGGGCGACCGACACCTGCACCGAGTCGTGGTGGCCGTGATAGCAGCCCTCCACCTTGATGATCAGGTCGCGGTCGGTGATCGCGCGCATCAGGTGGACGGCGTCCATGGTCGCCTCGGTGCCCGAGTTGGCGAACCGCCACAGCGGCACGCCGAACCTGCGGGTCAGCTCCTCGGCAACGAGGATCGCCGCCGGCGTCGGCTGGGCGAAGTGCGTGCCGAGCGCGGCCTGGCCCCGTACCGCCTCCACGATCGCGGGATGACCGTGCCCGGCCATGGCCGCGCCGTATCCGCCGTGCAGGTCGACGTACTCGTTTCCGTCGACGTCGTAGATCTTGGATCCCTTGCCGTGGCTGAGCCAGACCGGCTGCGGCCGGGTGATCTGCCAGCTCGAGGTGACGCCCCCGGCGAGCACGCGGTCCGCGCGCGCGGCCATCCGGCGCGATTCGCCCTGGCGCTCGACGAAGATCTTCTCCTGCTGAGCGATGAGCTCGTCGAGGCCGGCCGGGGTAGCCGGGGTGGGGTCGGTGGAGTTGGCGGCGGTCTTTGTGCTGTCTGACGACTGGACTGAGGCGGCCTGCTCGGCCATTGCGCGCTCCTCACGCGATTGACTGAATGTTCAGTCTAGGGCGGGCCCGATTGGCCTGGCAAGGGTTGCCGATCTGGCCGGCGCCCCGCTCAGCCTCGGCCGGCCGGCCGCCAGCGGGCCACAATGGCCGCGACGACCCGCCAGCCGAGCAGGAACAGGCCGAGGAAGCACAGCGCGACGGCGATGAACGCGGGCGCGGTGCCCTGGCCCGCCGCCACCCGGAGCAGCATGCCGACCGCGACCGTGCCCAGCCACGCACCGATGCCCGCGGGCACGATCGCGGCGGGCCGTCGCCAGGCGCGGGTGACGAGCAGCCCAACCCCAAGCCCTACCAGGAACGGCCAGGCGGTGCTGGCCAGGCCACCGGCCGACTCGCCGTGGTGGTGGGCGGACCTGCCGATCGCAACAAAGACGATCACGCAGCACACGTCGATGATCACGGCAACCACCGGGTGGAGGCGTGCCGCCGGTCGGGTGCGCGATGCGGCCGTGAGCATGGCGGCCAGCGTAGCCGGGCCGGGCGAGCCGGCCTTGCCCGGCGGGCCCGGTGCTGGCTAAAACCCCGGGGATGGCCTTTACGCTTTGCCGGTGGAGACTCTCACGTTTCTCTTCACCGACATCGAGGGCTCTACCGTGATGCTGCGGCGCCTCGGGGAGGAAGGCTACGCACAGGTCCTGGCCGATCATCACCGGCTGATCAGGGATGGTCTGGCCGCCCGCGAGGGCGAGGAAGTGGGTACCCACGGGGACGCGTTCTTCGCCGTGTTCTCGTCGCCCAAGGCGTGCGTCGCGGCAGTCACGCAGATACAGCAGGCAATCGAGTCGCATCCATGGCCCGCCGGCGAGCGGGTCCGGGTGCGGATGGGCGTCCACACCGGCGAGGCGGCGAAGACCGTCACCGGCCTGGTGGGCCTGGACGTCCACCGCGCCGCCCGGGTGGCGGCCATCGCCTACGGCGGTCAGGTGCTGCTCTCGGAGACCGCGGCGGCCCTGGTCCGCGACTCGCTCCCGGCGGGCACCGTGCTGCGGGAACTGGGGATGCACCGGCTGAAGGACCTGGGGCGCCCGGAGCAGATCTTCCAGCTGGACGCCGCCGGCCTGCAGGTAGAGTTCCCGCCGCTGCGATCGCTCGGCAATCCGGCGCTGCCGAACAATCTCCCGGCACAGCTGGCCACGTTCGTCGGCCGCGAGCGGGAGCTGTCGCAGCTGCGCGCCATGGTGGGATCCTCTCGCCTGGTCACCGTGACCGGTGCGGGCGGGGCAGGCAAGACCAGGCTGAGCCTGCAGGCCGCCGCCGAGTTGCTGGACGGGTCCGGTGACGGGGTATGGCTGGCCGAGCTGGCCGCCATCTCCGACGAGAACGCGGTGGCGCCGGCCATCTGCGAGGTGCTGGGGATTGCGGCGCAGCCGGGCCGGCCGGTCCTGGAAACCCTCCTCGATGCCCTTGGTCCCCAGGACCTGCTGATACTGCTCGACAACTGCGAGCATCTGATCGACGCGTGCGCGAAGATCGCCGACGCCATTCTGCGGCGCTGCCCGCGGGTCCACCTGCTGGCCACCAGCCGCGAGCCGCTGAGCATCGACGGCGAGACCAGCTACCGGGTGCCCCCGTTGTCGCTCCCCGGCCCCGGCGACGGCGGCCCTGCGGCGCCGGGCTCCTCGGATGCGGTCACGCTGTTCGTCGAGCGGGCGAAAGAGCGCGGCGTGGACCTGCCCGTCGACGGCGAAACCGTCCCGCTGATCGTCTCGATATGCGAACAGCTGGACGGGATGCCGCTGGCCATCGAGCTCGCCGCGGCCCGGTTGCGCTCGATGTCGCTCGGTGACCTGCACGACCGTCTCGACCAGCGCTTCCGCCTCCTCACCGGCGGAAGCCGGGCCGCCCTGGGGCGGCAGCAGACGCTGCAGGCAACCGTCGACTGGTCCTACTCGCTGCTCAACGGTGCCGAGCAGACGCTGCTGCGGCGCACGTCTGTGTTCGCCGAAGGCTTTGATCTCGGTGCAGCGGAAAACGTGTGCGGCTTCGGTGACATCGACGTGCTCGAGGTCGCCGACCTTCTCGACTCGCTGGTAAACAAGAGCCTCGTCGGGGCGGAGCCAGCAGGGAGCACCCTGCGCTACCGGCTGCTGGAGTCCATCCGCCAGTTTGCCGCCGAACGGCTTGCGGAGATCGGCGGCGAGGCAGCCGTCGCAGCGGCGGCCCACCGCCAGCACTTCCTGGGGGTTGCCGAGGCGGCCGCCCCGTACCTGGAAGGACCGGACCAGGGCATGTGGTTCGCGCGGCTGGACACCGACCACGCGAATCTGCGCCGCGCCGCCGAGCACGCGGCCGGCGACCCGGAGGCGACCGAGCAGACCCTGCGCTTCGCCGCCGCGATGCACGCCTACTGGATGGCGCGCGCCCGGCCGAAGGAGGAGCTCGAGCTGGTAGTGCCGCTGCTGGACCGGGCCGACGCCCGGAAGGACCCTGGATTGCTCGGAACGGTCCTCGCCCATGCCGCGATCTCCGCCCGGGCCGTTGACGTGATCAAGGCCCAGCAGCTGGGGGAGCGGGCGGTGGAGTTCACCCGCAAGCTCGACGATGACCGGGCGCTCGTCGAATCGCTCGCCGCACTCTGCGGTGCCTACTACTTCGCCGGTGAACCGGAGCGGGGGCTCGCCCTGGGGGAGGAGTCTGTCGAGCGCGCCCGCCGAATTGGCGACGATGGCTTGCTGGCCGGGAGCCTGCTGGGGTACCTGCTGTGCGCCGACCGCATCGAACCGGATCGCACCGAGCGGTTGTTCGCCGAGGCGATCGCCTGTGCGCAGCGGTCCGGCGACCTGCTGATGAGCTGCTTCGCGCACAACAACGCCGGCGTTCACGCGCTGCGCGCCGGCGATTTCCCCGGCGCCCGGGCGCACCTGGAACAGGCGGATGCGGCGATGCGAGCGACCGGATCGCCAGGCCATCAGGTGTCGGTCAACCTCGGCTGGGTGCTGCACCAGGAGGGAGACCTGCAGGGCGCGCTGGCCAGGTTCGAAGCGGGCCTCGGGGTCGGCCGCCGGCTGGGCGACCGGTCCGGCATCGCCTACGCGACTCTCGGCCTGGCGTGCGTCACCGCGGATCTGGGCGACCCCCGCCGAGCCGCGAAGCTCCACGGAGTCGCGCAAGCGGCCCTCGAGCGGACGGACGAACCGTGGCAGCACCCCGAAGCGGGCTATCGCCGGGAGAACCTCGGCAGAGTGCGTGCCGCACTAGGCGAGGAGCAGTTCGAGCTTGTTTACGCCCGCGGCATGACGCTCGGCCTGGACCAGGCCCTCGACCTGGCGCTGGGCAGGTCCCGCTGACGAGGCCGCGGTCAGACGCCGAGAGCGCCCTTGGCGCCGGCCTGGAACAGGCGGAACGGCAGCAGCCGCTTGGCCACCAGGCCGGCGCGCTCGGCCGGCTTGCCCGCCGACACCCGCCGGGGCGGGTGCTGGGTTTCCAGGACCCGCCGCACCACCGTGGCCACGGTGGCGGCGGGCGCGCCGTTGGCCTCGTCGCGTTCCATCACGCCGAGTGCCTTGGTGAAGGCGGCACTGTAGAGCGGGCCGCTGGCGGCCGCTGCCGTCCGGCGGCTGGCGGTGAAGTCGGTGCTGATGTTGCCGGGCTCGACGAGCGTCACCTCGACGCCAAACGGCGCGACCTCGTAGGCGAGGGCCTCGCCGAAGCCCTCGAGGGCGAACTTGCTGGCCGTGTAGAAGGCCTGGAACGGAATCGCGATCAGCCCGCCTATCGAGCTGACCAGCACGATGCGCCCGCCGCCGCGGGCCCGCATGGCGGGCAGGACCTGCTGCACCACCCGGACACAGCCCCAGAAATTCGTCTCCAGCTGGGCCTTGGCCTCGGCGAGCGTGCACTGCTCCGCGGCGCCGGCCAGGCCCCAGCCGGCGGCGGCGACCAGCGCATCGATCCGGCCGCGCTCTGCCAGCACGGCCGCCACGCCGGCCCGGACCGATTCGTCGTCGTCGACGTCCATGGCCAGGCCGGTGCACCCGGCCGGGGCCGCGCCCCGCCGGCTTGTCCCGGTGACGGCCCAGCCGGCCGCGTGCAGTACCTCGGCGCAAGACCAGCCGATGCCCGCCGACGCGCCGGTGATCAATACTGATCTCGCTTCATCGTCCATGAGGGCTCCGATCTCGCCTGATGTCGCGAGCCTATAGAGCGTGCTGCCGGTCGACGGGCAGCACGCCGGGGGGAGAGATATGACCGGTGCTCCAGCACGTCGGCGAGCGGCGCTGCTGGGCGGGAACTCCCGCGCGCTCCGGAGTCTCCTCGTCTCCTTCTTCTTCTCCTGGATCTCCTATACCGGGAGTGTCGCCCTGATCGGCTGGCTAGTCTTCGAGCGCACCAGATCGCCTGCGGTCGTCAGCATCGCGTTCGCGCTGCGGTTTCTCCCGATGGCCTTCACAGGCGTGCTGGCCGGGGTTCTGTCCGATCGTTTCGGCGGGCGTTTCATGCTGGTCGCTGCCAATGGCTTCCAGGCGCTCATCTCATTTGCGCTCGCGATCGCCGCGGCTGTGCATTGGGCGACTGCGCCCGTCCTGATTCTCGCCGCTGGCGTCTATGGTGTAGCCGACTCCGTCAGGCTGGTCAGTGGCATGAACCTGACGTATGACCTGACGCGCAGGTCGCACCCGTTGCGGGGAATGGCCTTGGCCAACCTGGTTTCCAGTGGCGGCCAGGCGCTCGGCGCGCTAATTGCTACGGGTGTTCTCAGCATTGTTGGGCCCTCGGCCGCCGGGGCGGCGGTGGGGGCAGTCTTCCTCGTCAGTGCTGCGGTCGCAACACGCGTAGAGGTGACAGCTCCCGACGATCTGCCCGATCGCTCCTCCCTGCTCTCATCGGTCAAGGCGGGAATCGGGCTGCTAGGCCATGCTCGTACCCTTACGCTCCTGTTCAGTGTGGCCGTCATCGCGGAGTGTTTCGCATTCTCCGGCGCGGCTCTCGACCCGGTATTCGCTGGTTCCGTGTTCGTGGCCGGCCCCCTTGGCCTTGGCCTGATACTTCTTGCCCGCGCTTCAGGCCGGATGGCCGGCTCCGGCCTCCTCATCTGGAAAGGTCATGCACGCAGCGCTATCAGCTGGATTGCCGTGGCGGTGGGGTGTTTTGGCGTCTTCCTCGTCGCGTACGCAACGGCGCCGACATTTGCTTTGGCCCTGTTCTTCACCTGCTGCGCCGGCGCTGCCTCTGCCGTCGTCGATGTCGGCGAGCAGACAGCGATGCAGGCATCCGTAGACCCCAGCGTCCGGGGACGTGCTGCCGGGCTTTGGGTTCTGGCGGTCGGCCTGGGCCCACTCGGGGTTCTCGAGGTCGGCATCCTGGCCCAGGCTGTCGGGGCACGAGCGGCCCAGGCGATCAATGGCGCAGTTGTAGCCGTGTTCGGCCTGCTGTTGGTGATGGCTCTCCTCCGGCGGGCCGGCAAGCCGGCGTCCGCATGCGCTGAGCAGAGTTCACACTTACCTTCCCGGTCCGTGAGCGCTCACCGACTCGACCGCGGCCGGCCTCGTGGACGACCCGTTCCGGCCGGGTCGTTATGGCAGCTGGCTTGGCCCGGCGGGCAGCCGCCAGTAGTCCGCGGGGAGGAACGGAAGCTGGCCGGCGATGGCGCGGTCGCGCAGGACGGTGACCACTGGCCAGGGCCTCAGCCAGACGCTCTGGTCGGTGACCCTTCCGTTGCCGTCGAGCTTGAGGTCGTCGATCCCTTGCGCTGGAGGCCGCGCACCTCGAACGCCAGAAGGATGTCGGAGAAGCCCCGGAACAATGCGAAGAATCCGACCCAGATCAGCAGCAGCAGCGCCCGCGCGGGGAACTCCTGCTGGGAGACCCAGAAGCCGAGGAGGATCTCCAGGACGCCCGTGATCATGCCCAGCCACCAGCCGGGGTTGATCTCCCGCGAGGAGATCGAGGTGATCAGGTCGAGGCTGCCGCGGAAGATAAGCAGCAGCCCGAAGATCGTGGCCAGTGCCCAGAACGCGCCGTACGGGCTCGCGAATGACCAGCAGGCCGCGAACAGGAACAGGATCGCCATCAGCACGTGCGCCCAGCGCCACCGCGATCGGATCGAGGCGATAAGGAGCTCACTGAGCAGGCCGCCCAGGAAGACCACGCCCATTAGCACGCCTACGGCGGCCACCGAGGCGAGCCGGAACCGCAAGACGATCAACGAGATGACCAGCCACAAGATCCCGGTGACGAGGAACATCCACCACGGCCCAGCCAACTGGTCCAGCACTGTCTCGATCCTGCCACGGGGGCCAGCGCCCGCCGGCGACTGCAAACCCATGCTCATGTCCGCGTCCCTTCGCACGTCTGCCTCAACCGTCTCACCAGGATCCCTAAATGACCATGGGGGCACGACGCGCGGCTTCACCCGAAACTCGTGAGCGCGCAGTACGTTGACCTGAGTCAGCCGTGGCTAACTACATCGGATGTACAACGTTTGCCCGGTAATCCCGATGGCTCCCGCAACGAGCGAGCTACAAGATGCAGCACTCGCTCAGCATGCAAAAGAGGATGGTCGCCCGAAGCGTGCTGATGCATAAACAAACGGCCCCCCGCCGCCGGGCTGGCGACGCCGCCACCAAGCCCGCTCCGCCTGGTACTGCCAGCAAGCCCGGCTCGCCCGCCACATCAAGATCGCCATGATCAGACAGCGAATGGCTGCTTCCGTATTAGGTGGCCCGCCAGCATGATACCTCTGACCTGCGCGGACCTCTTTGATCGTCAAAAACCATCTCTCCTCC
>DATKFV010000023.1:0-5804 GCA_035511035.1 Streptosporangiaceae bacterium | reverse complement strand
ACCCAGCTCACCGATGCTCTCGCCGCCCACGAGCACGGGGGATCGACACAGGAAGGCACGAGGTGGGGCGGAGGCGCGAAGCGCGCGCGGCAGGACCGGGCCACCGAGTTGCTCGAGATGGTCGGAATCAGCCGGGACCGGCTCGGCAGCTACCCGCACGAACTGTCAGGCGGGATGCGGCAGCGGGTCATGATCGCGATGGCCCTCGCGCTTGAGCCCCAAGTCGTGATCATGGATGAGCCCACGACCGCGCTCGACGTGGTCACCCAGCGGGAGATCCTGGAAGAACTGAAGCAGCTGCGGGACCGGCTCGGGTTCGCGATCTTGTTCATCACCCACGACCTGTCGCTGCTGATCGAGATCGCCGACTCGATCGCGGTGATGTACGCGGGCCGGCTCGTCGAGCGGGCCAGCGCCAGCGCCCTGTTCCGCGCCCCCAGGCACCCCTACTCGCTCGGCCTGCTGCAGTCGTTCCCGCCGCTGCACGGCCCCCGCGCGCCGATGACCGGGATCGGTGGCTCCCCGCCCGACCTGCGGCAACTGCCGTCGGGCTGCGTGTTCCACCCGCGCTGCCGGTTCGCGGTCGACCGGTGCGCCACCGACGTCCCCGTGCTGCGCAGCCTCGGCCAAGACGGATCGCGGCTGGTCGCCTGCTGGCGGCAGGACGGCGCCGGCCCGGTGCCGCCCGAGCTCGCCAGGCCAGAACCCGGCGGACCCGCCCAGCCATCGGACGTCGCCGCACCAGCGGCCGTGCCAGCACCACTGCCGCCGCAGGACTTCCCAGCGAAGGTCCACACCAGGAGCAGCAAATGACGTCACTGGCGCAAGCGCCGGACTCACGTCCGGCGCTCCTCGAGGTCAGGAACCTCACCAAGCACTTCGCCGTGCACAACTCGGTCGTGGCAACAGGCCGCCAACGACTGCGGGCGCGCGGCGGCCGCGGCCAGAAGGCCGCGTCCCACCCGGTCGTGCACGCGGTCGACGACGTGTCGCTGGCGCTGCCGCCCGCGCACGTGACCGCCGTGGTCGGCGAGAGCGGTTCGGGGAAGTCGACCCTAGCCAGGCTGCTGGCCCGGCTGGTCACCCCGACCGCCGGCGAGCTGCTGCTGAACGGCAAGCCGGTTCCGGCCAGGCAACGCCGCACGCTGGCCTACGCCAAGACCGTGCAGATGGTCCTGCAGGATCCCTTCGCCTCGCTGAACCCCATCCACGACGTGCGCTACCACCTCAGCCGCCCGTTCAAGGTGCACGGCCTGGCCAGGTCAGGTGCCGACCTCGACCAGAAGATCACCGCGCTGCTCGAGCGGGTCGCGCTCTCCCCCGCCGACGCCTACCTGCGCAAGTTCCCGCACGAGCTGTCCGGCGGCCAGCGCCAGCGGGTCGCGATCGCGCGGGCGCTGGCGGTCAGGCCGCAGGTCATCCTGGCCGACGAGCCGGTCTCGATGCTGGACGTGTCGATCCGCCTCGGCGTCCTCAACCTGCTCGCCGACCTGCGCGATCGCGAGCAGCTTGCGATCCTGTACATCACCCACGACATCGCCTCCGCCCGTTACCTCGCGGACGACATCGTCGTCATGTACGCCGGCCAGGTGGTCGAGTCGGGCCCGGCCATCCGCGTCACCGACCAGCCCGCTCATCCCTACACCCAGCTGCTGCTGAGCGCGGCCCCTGACCCGGCGCGAGCCGACGAGATCGTGCTTCGCGCCCTGGTGGCGCCGCCGAGCGCGGTGACCCCGCCGTCCGGCTGCCGGTTCCGTACCCGGTGCCCGCACGCGATGGCGATCTGCGCCGAGCGCGTGCCGCCGGCCTTCCCGGCCGGCGACGGCCACGTCGGCGCTTGCTGGCTGCTTGACCCCGCGCGGACGTACCGAAGCGACCAGCAGGCCGGTTCCGGCGGCCGCCCCACCACGACTGACTAAGGAAAGGAGAGCCAGTGAGCGCCCCTATGGCTGACAAGCGCACCTAACCCATTAGCGGCGCGGCCACGGAGCACCCGGCCGGCCGACGCTGCCCACCGCAACGGACCCCGACACGGTCATCACTTCAGGCCGGCGACGAGCCGGCCGGGCACATCTTTGGAGCTTAACGGAATGATTCACAAACTCGCAGGCAGCGTCGCTGCGGTCGCGGTCCTGGCACTAGGGATCGCGGCTTGCAGTTCGACGTCCTCTTCATCGCCAGGTAAGTCAGCTGCCGCCTCGCTGGGCAAGCCGCTGACCATCGTGACCACTGAGCTGTCGCCCATGACCGACAACTTCAACCCATTTGACTCCACCGGCACGGGTTACGAGACCCACGCGGTCGACTTGTACGACATGCCGCTGTTCGTGTACAACACGCAGAACCCGGCGGAGGCCCCGGTACCTGAGCTGGGCACCCACTACGCCTGGTCCAACTCAGGCAAGACCTTGACGATCACGACCAGGTCCGGCGTCAAGTGGAGCGACGGCAAGCCGTTCAGCGCCGCCGACGTCGCGTTCACGTTCAACCTGCTGAAGAAGGACCCGGCCCTGAACATCCCGGCGACGCCGATCCCGGCCACCGCCACGGCCCCGTCAGCGAACACGGCCGTGCTGACGTTCGCCCAGCCCGAGGTCGCCAACCTTTACTTCATCCTGCAGACCGAGATCGTCCCGCAGCACATCTGGGCCTCGGTCAGCGACCCGGTGACCTTCGCCGACTCGAACCCGGTCGGCACCGGGCCTTATGTGCTGGACAAGTTCAGCCCGCAGGGCTTCACGATGAAGATCAACCCCGACTTCTTCGGCAAGAGCGCCCTGCACGTGCCCGAGGTCGACTTCCCCGCTTACACCAGCAACGCCAACCTGCTGCTCCCGATCGCGCAGGGCACGATCGACTGGGCCGGCATCTCGATCCCCGGCGTCCAGCAGAACTACCTGTCCAAGAGCACGAGCAATGTCACCTGGACGACTTCGTCGCCGTACTTCACTGACAACAACGTGGTGGGCCTCTGGTTCAACACGACGAAGGCGCCGCTGAACGACGCGAAGGTGCGCCAGGCGGTCAGCTTCGCGATCAACAGGGAGCAACTGTCGGTGGACGGCGAGTCAGGCAACGAGCCGGCCGAGAGCACCTCGAGCGGCATGATGCTGCCCGCCGACCAGAGCTTCCTGCCCGCCGGACTGGCCAATGACCTGCCGAGCACCGGTGACGCGGCCAAGGTCACCTCGATCCTGAAGAGCGACGGCTACGCCAAGACCGGTGGCTTCTGGGAGAAGAACGGCCAGAAGATCACGTTCTCGATCATGGACCCGGTCAGCTACAGCGACTACTACCTGGACTCCCAGCTCATCACCAAGCAACTCAACAAGCTCGGGTTCGACGTCTCGGTCGAAGGCGAGCCCGGCCCCAACGGCCCGAACGTGTGGACCGCCAACCTCAACGACGGCAACTTCACCGCCGCGATCCACTGGGGCGCCCAGGGCCTCACCCCGTACGCCTACTACGACAACTGGATGGACTACAAGCTGTCGGCTCCTGATGGCAAGACCGCGTCAGCCGACTACGGCCGCTTCGACGACCCCGCGGCCCAGACCGCGCTCAGCCAGTACGCCAGCGCCAGCACCACGACGGCCGAGAACTCGGCCATCACCACGCTCGCGGGCATTATGTCCACGCAGGTCCCGGTCGCACCGTTGCTGCTCGGGGCGTCGTGGGCAGAGTTCTCTACCCGCGACTACACCGGCTGGCCCTCGTCGGGCAACGCCTACATGGACCCGGGTCCGAACATCCCTGAGATCCTCTACACGGTCGAGCGGCTCAAGCCCGTCTCCTCAGCCTGAGCCCGACCGTGACACTCTCATTGCCCAAGTGCGCGCTGCCCGGCCAGGTTCCTGGCCGGGCAGCGCCCCAGGCGGGTTATTTGCTGCTTAAGAATGAGGCCGGGAGATGACCGCCGCCGATCAGGTCGCGCGGACCGGACCAGCCGACGCGGCCGGCCTCGCCGAGCCGACCGAGCGCGAGCTCGCCGCGAGGCTCTCGGTCGCCACGAAGATAGGCCTGCTGACCGGCGCGGACAGCTGGCGGACCGAAGCCTGCGAGGCTGTCGGGCTGCGCCCGATGGTGACCTCGGATGGCCCGGCGGGCGTGCGCGGCACCATCAAGGATGAGCGCTGCCCGTCCGCGAGCTTGCCGTGTCCGTCCGCGCTCGGCGCCACCTGGGACGTCGAGGTGGTCAGCCGGCTCGCGGTCGCGCTTGGCGCCGAGGCTCGGGCCAAGGGCGTCGACATCTTGCTGGCGCCGACCGTGAACCTGATGCGCACGCCGCTCGGCGGCCGGGGCTTCGAGTGCTTCGCCGAGGACCCGGTGCTGACCGCCGTGCTCGCGTCCGCTTACGTGCGCGGCATCCAGTCCGCTGGCGTGGCCACGGCGGTCAAGCACTACGTCGGCAACGACAGCGAGACGCAGCGCTGGACCTACGACGCGCGGATCGCCGAGAGCGTGCTGCGCGAGCTGTACCTGGTGCCGTTCGAGGCGTGCGTCCGGCAGGCGGGTGGCTGGCTGGTGATGGCGGCCTACAACCGGGTCAGCGGCGACCCGATGACCGAGAACCGGCGGCTGCTGCGGGACGTGCTGAAGAACGAGTGGGGCTTCGACGGCGTCGTCGTCTCGGACTGGCACGCGGCCCGCAGCACTCGCGAGACCGCCGTCGCCACGCTCGACTTGTCGATGCCGGGACCGGACGGGCCGTGGGGCGACTTGCTGGCGCAGGCCGTCGACGCGGGGGCGGTCAGCCAGGAGGTGCTCGACGACAAGGTCGTCCGGCTGCTCCGGCTGGCCCGCCGGGTCGGGGCGCTGGGCGGCTCAGGCGAAGACGCCGGCGCGGGCCCGGCTGGGGTACCTGAGCCGGTTCCCGCTGACTTGCTGGCCTGCGTCGCGGCGGAGTCGTTCGTGCTGCTGCGCAACGAGGGGGACGTGCTGCCGCTGCGCCCCGACGTCCGCTCCGTCGCCGTGATCGGGCCGAACGCCCTGTACCCGGTCATCCAGGGCGGCGGCAGCGCCGGGGTGGTGCCGGCCGAGGTGTCGGTGCCGGCGGATGCGCTGCGGGCCGCCTTGTCGGGCCGGGCCGAGGTGGTGACAGCGGCCGGGTGCCAGACCGGGCAGTTGCTGCCCGAGCCGGCGCTTGGCTCGATCACCGACCCGGATACCGGTGGGCCGGGGCTGAGGCTGGAGTTCCTTGGCCCGGACGGCTCTGTGCTGGCCAGCGAGCACCGGGGGTCGGCCAACCTTGCCTGGTGGGACGGCGTCCCGGCCGACGTCGGCTGGGGCAAGCCGGGGCGGATAGTGCTGACCGCCGGGTTCCGCCCGCCGGTCTCCGGGCCCTACCTGGTCGGCGGGGCCGCGGTCGGGCACCTGACGCTGACCGCGGACGGGATCGCCGTCATCGACGCCGCCACGCCGACGCCCGCTGACCCGGTCGAGGCCATGACCAGGCCCGGTGAGCTGCGCGCGGCGCTGTGGCTGGAAGCAGGGGTACCGGCCCGGCTGCGGCTGGAGTTCACGCCGGCCGCCGACGGCGCCGGGCCGCTGGCGGTCCGGCTGGGCGTGGCGCTTAGCGAGGATGACGAGGCGTTGCTGGCGGAGGCCGAGGTCGCCGCCGCCGGCGCTGATGCCGCCGTCGTCGTGGTCGGGTCGGCCGAGCTGACCGAGAGCGAAGGATTCGACCGGGCCACGCTAGCCCTGCCCGGCCGGCAGGACGAGCTGGTCAGCCGGGTCGCGGCGGTCAACCGCCAGACGATCGTGGTGGTCAACTCCGGCATGCCGGTGCTGATGCCGTGGGCTGA
>DATKFV010000022.1:0-3258 GCA_035511035.1 Streptosporangiaceae bacterium | reverse complement strand
AGTTAAGCCCGGGCTTGCCCGGACACTGCCTGCACACGTCACGGTGGAGCCGCCGCCAGGCCATCGCTCGCCAACGCCGCCACCAGCGTCGACGCAACCGAGATCACCAACTGATGCTGCGCTACTAAGACTTCACCGGTGGGTCACCCATTCGGCGAGTGTCAACGGGTGGCGAGCGGTTCAATATTGGTCTATCATTATGATATCAGTTTAAGTCTGGTCTGCTGGGGACTTCCTGACAGCAGGTGGCAGGAGGATCACGTTGAATCAGCCCGCAAGCTCAGCCACGGCCAGCGCCAGCGCCAGCGCCAGCACAGGCGCTAGCGCCTCGAACCCTCCGGTCTCGGGTAGCCCCGTCTCGGATATCCCGAGTTCGGATATCCCGAGTTCGGATAACCCGAGTTCGGAGTTGCCGGGGTCGTCTGGTCGGGTCGCGGGGAGCGACCGGATGCCGGCGCTTGTCTGGGTCATCGCGGCCGTGTTCGTCGCGGTCGAGCTCGTGACGAGCGGCCGGTACGGCTTCATGCAGGACGAGTTGTACTTCATCGAGGCCGGCCGTCACCTCGCCTTCGGCTACGTGGACCAGCCGCCGCTCATGCCACTGCTCGACAAGACCACCGGCTTCCTCGGCCTGAACCCGACCGCGATCAGGATCATCCCCGCGCTCGCTGGCGGCGCGCTCATACTCACCGCGGCCCGGTTCGCGGCGCTGTTCGGAGCGGGCCGGTTCGGCCAGGTCCTCGCCGCCCTCGGCATCGCCTGCGCACCGGTCACGATCGGAGCCGACCATGTGGGCAACACCACCCCCCTTGAACTGCTCGCCTGGTCAGTCGCCCTGCTCTGCGTGACGACCGCGCTGCTGCGAGACAAGCCGCGCTGGTGGATCGGCGCCGGCCTAGCGGCCGGCATCGGCCTGCAGGACAACAACCTCGTCGTCATCTTCATGATCGCGCTGGCGATCGGCCTCGCCGCCACCATGTACCGGCCCGTGCTGGCGACGCGCTGGCCCTGGATCGCGGTCGGGATCGCCGCGGTCATCTGGCTGCCGAACTTGATCTGGCAGGCCACGCACGGCTGGCCTCAGTTCGCGATGGCCTCGTCGCTGCACCAGGAGAACAACAGCGTCAAGGACTACATCGGCGGCGTCCCCGCCCAGCTGCTCTACGCCGGCGTGCTGTTCTTCCCGGTCTACATCGCTGGTCTGGTCAAGCTTTGGCGGGTCCGCGAGCTGCGGTTCATCGCCGTCGTCGCCTCGCTGGTCATCTTCTACGTGGTCGCCTGGATCCCCGGCCGGCCCTACTACACCGACGGGCTGCTCCCGGCCATTCTCGCCGCCGGCGCCGTCGCGGCCGAAGGCTGGGCCAAGCGGGCCCGCTGGCCAAGCTTCCGGCGCACGATCCTGATCGCCGCTCCGCTGGTCGGCATGCTCGTCCTGCTGCCCGAGCTGCTGCCGATCGTGCCGGTCACCGCCGTCCACTCGCTGCCGATGTCCGCGCAGCAGAACTCGGACATCGGCGATACGGTCGGCTTCCCGCAGCTCGCCCGCGCCATCGTCGCGCAGGACGCGGCCCTGACCCGCGCGGGCGAGCGCCCGACCTCGATCTACGCCGGCTACTACGGCGAGGCCGCCGCGGTCAACGTGCTCGTCCCCTCGCATCACCCGCTGCCGCCGGTCCTGTCCGGCCAGAACGCCTACTGGATGTGGGGGCCAGGCAACGCCTCCGACCGCACCGTCCTCGTCGTCGACGCCCTCGGCCCGCTGCGCCCGTACTTCGCCAGCTGCCGCCTGCTGACCACCTTCCACGCCCCCTACCACGTCGACAACGGCTGGACCAACATCCCGATCGGCGTCTGCACCGGCCCGACTGCTAACTGGAAGGCGATCTGGCCGCACCTGAAGTACTACGGGTAACCCCCGGCGCAGCGGGGGGACAACGCTGTCGCTCAGACGACAGCAAAGTGCCCCTGCTGCGTTGGGTTGCGCGGTTACCGGCCGAAGATGCCCTGGCCGGGAGTGAGGATCCCGGCCGGGTCGTACCGGCGGCGCGCGGCCGCCAGGAACCGCCACTCCTGGCCGTAGTGCTGGCGCCAGTCCGCTGGCGTCAGCGGGATTGACCCGATCGGGTACTGATAGCCGCCCAACCGCCGGGCCTGCTCGAACAGCTTCCGGTTAGCCGCCAGCATCGTGTCAACCGGCAGCGCCCCGCCGGAGTCAGGCGCCGCCGTCCGCAGCACCGAGAACAGGAAGACCACCGGCTCGTCCGGCACCCGCAGCAACGGCACCCGCAGCAGCTTCCGCCGCACCGGGTACAGCAAGATGACCCCGCTCGCCCCGATGTCCGCCTCGGTCAGCCCCGCCATCACCCCGGACGCGAACCTGTCGGTCACCGACCCGGGCAGGAACATGTTCCACCAGGGATGCGGGTCGTCCCACTCGCCCGTCGACTTCAGGAAAGCGATCGCTGACGCCAGCCGGTCAAGGAAGTCGAAGTAGCCCAGGTCGTTGACCTGCTCAGTTCCCTTCTCGAAGTGCAGGCCGCGCAGCAGCGAGGCATCGTCGGGCGGGGTCGTGTCGTAGTAGGCGCCCGCCTCCAGGTAGTACAGCCAGCCGGGCCCCTTCGGGTTCAGCTCGGCCTCGCCCTCGACGAACGAGAACCGCCCGTCGGCCTGCACCAGTCGCTGGTCCGCCGTCAGCGCGTCGACCGACGGGTAGAACAAGATGTAGTGCCGCACCTTCTTCGGCGCCGGCACCAGCCGCACCGTGGCCCTGACCAGGACCGCGCACTGCCCTAGCCCCGCAAGGGCGGCGTAGAACAGCTGCCGGTTACGCGTCGGTGAGCACACGAGCCGCTCGCCCGCGCCGGTGACGACCTCGAGTTCGAGCACGTTGTCGACTTGGGCGCCGTAGTGCGGCGAGGTACCGCCGATCCCGCCCGCCGACAGCGTGCCGCCGACGGAGAGTTCCAGGTAGTCGGTCAGCACCGGCGGCGTGAGCCCAGCCGGCAAGGCCGCTCGCACCACCGCGCTCCACCGCGCCCCGGCCCCGGCGATGGCGTGGTGCCCGGCGACCTCGATCTGGTCGAGCGGCGACGTGTCGATCACGAGCCCGCCCCGGACCTGGGCCTGCCCGAACGTCTGGTGGCCCTGGCCGCGGGGTGCTGCCTGGATCCGGTGCCTGGTGCAGAACCGGAGCATGACCGCGATGTCGTCGACGTTGCCTGGCTCAAGCACGGCCCAGGGCCGGTGCTGCACGATGTG
>DATKFV010000021.1:0-2119 GCA_035511035.1 Streptosporangiaceae bacterium | reverse complement strand
GCTCGTGCCGGATCCTCGGCTTGTCGATGCGGATGCGCTTCACTGTCATCTCCTCGGTCAGTTGCCACGTCCGGGTCCGTTAACGAGGAGTCCCAGCCGTCTCCGGCTACTGTTCTGAAAGGACGGTATGAGCAGGCGTCGCTCAGGGCGTCACCCGAAGGTGTACCTGATGGGTGGAATCTTTCCGCGGCGGAGTTCTGGCACGAAGGTGCCACCGGATCGGAGACCAGCGCTCCGCCAGGAGATCAGGCCGAGTTCGCGTGCTCGGGCGATAGCCTCGGTGCGGTTGGCCGCGCCTAGCTCGCCGAGGACATGGCTGACGTGCTTTTTGACCGTGTTGAAGGTGATCACGAGTTCCTCCGCGATGCGCTGGTTCGGCGTGCACACGGCCAGCATTCCCAGCACTTCCAGTTTGCGGCCGGTCAGCGGCTCGACCAGGCCCGGCATCGCCGGGGCGGCGCTTCGCCCGGAGCCCTAGCCGCGCCTTTCCCGTCGAATGCCTGCACCAGCCGGGCCAGGCAGCTGAGCGGGACGCCCTGGGGTGGATCCTGTTCTGCCTGGGCGGCGACCAGCTGGCCGAGCAGGGCACGCATCGGCGGCCCCTCGTCGGCGAAGACCTGAACTCACATCGAGAGCGACGACAGGAGCACACTTGAGCACGTTGGCGTAACGCGTGACCTAATTCTCGGGCTGCGGGAAGATTGCTCTGGTGGCAGGTGGCTCTCGCGGCATCGGCCTGACGAGAGCCCGCAGGCTCGTGAGCTAAAGAGGTAAGGAACGCCGATGGGATCGCAATCGCGCTGGGGTCTGACGTTGCCGCTCAGCGGGCTGCCGCTTGCCGCCCAGAAAGACCTGGTGGCGGGCCTGCCCGAGCTCGGCTACACCGATGTCTGGTCGGGCGAGCTGAACGGGATCGACGGTTTCACGCCGCTGACCCTTGCCTCCCAGTGGGCGCCTGAGCTGCGCCTGGGCACCGCGATCGTCGGCATCTACACCCGCGCGCCGGTCTCGCTCGCCGTGCAGGCCGGCACGCTGGCCGCCCTGGCTCCCGGCAAGTTCGTGATGGGCATCGGCACCTCGTCCCAGGTCGCCGTCGAGCAGTGGAACGGCATCGCGTTCGAGAAGCCCTACCAGCGCTCGCGGGACATGCTGCGGTTCTTGCGCGAGGCGCTGGCCGGCGGCAAGGTCACCCGCGAGTACGAGACGTTCTCGGTGCAGGGCTTCCGGCTCGACCCGGCACCCGAGGTCCCGCCTGCGCTCGCCCTGGCGGCGCTGCGACCCGGCATGCTCAGGCTCGCTGCCGCCGAGGCCGGCCTGGCGATCACCAACTGGCTCGCCCCCAAGGACGTTCCGAGGGTGCGCGCCGCGGCCGGCTCGGACTGCGAACTGGTCGCCCGGATCTTCGTCTGCCCGACCACCGACGCCGGCACCGCCCGTTTTATCGGCAGGCGGATGGTCGCTGCCTACCTCACCGTGCCGGTGTACGCCGCGTTCCAGCAGTGGCTCGGCCGCGGCGACATCATCGAGCCCATGCTGAGGGCCTGGAACTCCGGCGACCGGAAGGGTGCTGTCGAGGCAATCCCCGACGCGCTCGTCGATGAACTGGTGATCCACGGACCTGCGGAACAGTGCCGGGAGCGCGTGGCCGAGTACCAGGCGGCCGGCCTGGACACTCCCGTCATCGCGATCACGCCGGTCCCCGGCCTCGACCTCGCCGACACCATTAGCAAGCTCGCGCCAGCCTGACATGCCCGGTCAGTGTAGGTGGCCGAATAGCGGACAGACGTGTCCGTTGCAAGTCTTGACACACCGTCGTTACACGGGATCATGGAAATAGGTAATACCCGTCGGCTCCAGACCCTGGCCGTCCGTGCAGACAACTGCGCCCAGGACGACCGGAAGGAACCGGGGTCATGACATATCACCATAGGCGCGAGGCAGGCGGCGCGAGCGGCGCGCTGATCCTGGACCGGGCGGCGCCGACTGCGGTCGCCACGGCCCCGATGGTTACCGCCACCATTCTGGTTGGCAGCGAGTCCGATGCGGTCGTGGCCAACCCGCTGAGCGGCTCGGTCTACGTCGCCAGCCAACTGGATAACACCGTGTCGGTGATCAATGG
>DATKFV010000020.1:0-36363 GCA_035511035.1 Streptosporangiaceae bacterium | reverse complement strand
GGGTGGCGCCACGGGTTGCGCTTGGGCCAGGGCAGGCCGCTGCGGGTCGTGACCGGGGTCGCGGTCGCGCCCGTCCTGGCCTGGGTGGTCGCGGCGGTCATGACGCCTCCCTGGCCGACCTGGCCGTGGCCCGGACGTAGTAGATCATCGGGACCACCAGCACCACGAGCAACAGCAGCGAGAGCACGGCGCCCTGGCCTTCGAAGCCGTTGGTGTTGAGCTGGTTGTCGATGACGTTGCCGATCATGGCGGTGCCCGGCGTGCCGGACAGGAGCTGGTTGGTGAAGTAGTCGCCGAGCATCGGCAGCACCGTGATCAGCATGCCGGTCAGGATCGGCTGGCGCGACAGCGGCAGGGTCACCTTCACGAACGTCCGGGCCCGGCCTAGGCCCAGGTCACGGCCGGCTTCGAGCAGCGAGCCGTCGATCCGGTCCAGGCCCGCGTAGAGCACCAGGATCAGGTAAGGGATGTAACCGTAGACCAGGCCGAGCACGACCGTGTACCACTTTCCCCCCAGCCAGTCGGTCGAGTTGGGCAGGCCGATGAAGCCCATCGCCTTGTTCAGGTAGCCGGTGGTCTGCAGCAGGTCGATCCAGGCCAGCATCCGCATCATGTAGCTGATCCAGAACGGCGCTATCAGCAGCACCAGGAACAGCGCCTTGCGTCGGCCGGCGAACCTGGCCACGAAGTAGGCGGCCGGGTAGGCGATCACCAGGCACAGCGCCGAGGCGACGGCCGTATACCAGATCGTCCGCCAGATGATCGGCAGCTCGAACGCGGTCGCGCCGAAGATGTCCCGCCAGGTGTCGACCAGGTTCGCGTGGGACCAGCTCAGCGGGTTGTAGATCGCTACCGGTGACTCGGTCAGGAAGTTCAGGTGCCCGGCCGCGATCGCGACGACATCGTAGAACGGCACCAGGAAGAGCAGCGCGAGCCAGATGATGCCAGGCGCCGCGAGCAGCATGTAGAAGAACCGGTTGTGCTGGGTCTCCTTCGCGCGGCCCTGGCCGGCTCCGCCGCGCCTGTTCTTGCCGCGCAGCCGGCCCAGGCGCGTGACGGTCGGGTCCGCCATCGCCTACCTCCTCAGATCCCGAGGCTTACGGTTTGCCAGATCTGCTGCCAGGCCAGGTCGGTTTCGACCGGGAGCTGGAGCTCCCACAGGCCGGTCTTCAGGTTCTCCTCGTGCACGACCGTCGAGGTCAGCGCCTTGGGCAAGATCCCGTCGTGGGTCAGCCGGTCCTCGGTCACGCCGTAGACCGGCTGCATGTAGCCGTTGTAGCTGATGTTCACCAGCGCGTTGTCCAGGTCCTCCAGGTAGTTCAGGAACAGGTGCGCGAGCACGGGGTTCTGGGCGCCGGCCAGGACCGTGTTGGTGTCGTTGGCCACCGGGCCCCGCCCGTCGGCCGGGAACCAGTAGCCGACCACGTCGACCGGCACGCCCTTGGGCATGTACTCACCGGCCGCCGCCATGTCGCCGGACCAGGCGTGGTGGATCCACATCTGGCCGGACGGGATCTCGGTGTAGTCGTTGTTGTCGATGTGCACGTTGGTCAGCTTGACCAGGTCCTGCAGCGCGTGCTCGGCCGTCGCGAGCTGGGCGCGTGAGGTGGTGTTGAGGTCGTAGATGCCGCTCTTCATCAGCGCCAGGCTCGGGGACTCGCGATAGTCGTCAAGGATCGCGACCTTGCCCGCGTACTTGCCCTGCCAGGGGAAGGCGTAGCCGTTCGGCCACGACGCCGGGCTGTCGTGAATGTAGTCCTTCCGCCACGAGATCCCGGTCGTGTAGATCGTGTACGGCACGGTGTACTGCCAGTGCCGGTCGTAGAACGGGTTCTGGTACTCCCGCCAGGCCTGGTTCACCACGTTCGGCAGGTAGCTGTGGTTCAGCGGCTGGATCAGCTTCTCGGCGACCACCTTGCCGACGACGTCGGCGGTGACGCCCATGAAGACGTCGAAGTTGACCTTGCCGCTGCTCAGCGTGGCCAGCGCTTGCGTCATCGTGTTGAAGGTGGTGACCTCGACCTGGCAGTTGTACTTCTTGCCGAAGTTCTTCAGGGTCTGCGGGTTGACGTAGGCGACCCAGTTGTAGATCTTCAGGGTCGCGTTGCGCTCGGGGAGCAGGCCGCTCTTGATCGGCTTGTTGTCGGCGTAGCGGGGCCAGGTAACGGGGTTGTTCGGGCGGGGGAGCGGAAGGGGCTTGCCGACCGGGCCGGTCGCGAGGGCCCCGCTGCAGGCCTCGAGCAGCGAGCCCAGGCCGCCTGCGCCGATGAGAGCCGCGCCCGCGCCGGCGCCGCGCTGCAGGAATCCCCGGCGCGATACCGCACTGCGCGCATTGCCTTGGGCGCCATTGCCATGGGCGTCGCTCGGGCGCGAGACCCCGGGGATCGGCGGGCGCCCGTCCCGCCAGCCTTCCTTCGGATGCATGATGTGCCATCCCTTCGCTCGCCCTGCTCGCCCCGATGGCAGTTCGCCGGGTCTGTCGGTTTATTGCGGGTTCGTGACCATGAACTGTAGGGCCTACTGACTGAACCGTCCTTCAATTACCTCACTTCATTACTACTACGACCGGATGGAGGCAAGATCCACGGGGTCTTCGCAGGTCACTGGTGTTAGTTCAGTTCCTTCACCACCGAGTTCCATACCTGGTGCCACACGGCGTTAGCGCCGATCTGGAGCTGCAACTCCTTCAGCCCGCGGTAGAAGTAGTTCTCGAGCACGGTCGTGCTGATCAGCGCGTGCGGAATAACCCCCTCGTGCACCATCCGCTCGGGAGTCATCCAGGTCAGTGGCTGCATGAAGCCGGTGTCGCGAGTATTGGCCAGGGCGTTGGGCCGGTTCAGCATGAAGTTCAGGAACAGGTGCGCGAGGATCGGGTTGCGGGCGTCGCGCGGGATCGTCATCGTGTCGTTCGCGACCGGCCCTGAGCCGTCCGGCGGGAACCAGTAGCCGATCACGTCGTTGGGCGTGCCCGGCGGCAGGTACTTGGCCGCCGCCGCGACCTGGCCAGACCAGGCCTGCGCGATCGCGACCCGGCCGGTGCCAAGCAGGTTGTAGGCGGTGTTGGTGAGCTGGGGCTTGACCATCCGCACGAGCTGGGACATCGCCTGCCCGGCCGCGTCGATCTGCCTTGGGTCGGGCGTGTTGAGGTTGGTCGTGCCGGACTGGAGCAACCCGAGGCCGATGCCTTCCCTGTAGTCGTCGAGCAGTGCGAGCCTGCCCTTGAACTTGGGGTTCCAGAACGTCTCCCAGCCGTTCACCATCGCGAACGGGTCGGCCTCGATCAGGTCCTTACGCCAGCCGATGCCGGTCGTGTAGATCGTGTAGGGCACGGTGTACTGCCAGTGCTGGTCGTAGAACGGCTCGGTGTACTGCGGCCAGACCTGGCTGATGTTCGGTATGTAGTCGTGGTTGAGCGGCTGGACCAGGTTGCCGTTGATCAGGGTGGCGAGCACGTCCACGGTCCCGCCGAGCAGGACGTCCGTACCTGAGCCACGGGCGACCGTGGCGATCGCCTCACTCATCGTCCTGAAGGTGCGCAACTCGACCTGGCACCCGTACTTGTGCGCGAAGTCCTTCAGGCACTTGCCGCCGATCCGGCCCTGCCAGCACAGCACCCGCAACGCGGCGCCGGTCTCCGGCAGCAGCCCGTCGCCGATCGGCTGGTTGTCCTTGCGGATCGGCCAGAGCACCGGGTGGTGGGGGGACGGCGGCAGCGCCTGGAACAGCAGCTTGGCTTTGACCTCTTTGACGTCGCACGCCGACAGCAGGCTGCCAAGACCGCCTGCCGCCATCGTGGCGGCGGCGGTCCTGGTCAGGAAGCCTCGCCTGGACAGGGTCGTCACTCGGCGGAATCTAGCACCTTCCCCAGGCCGGCGACGCCGGCCGCGAATCTCGCAACGTTACCGTTAAACCGGTCGATATCAGCGGCGTCGTGTTGCACGGAGATCAGCCATTGCTCGGCCTTGCCCCACGGTGGCAGGAACACGCCCCCGTTGTGCTGGAACAGCCAGTGCGCGTGGCTATAGGAGCCGTTGATGGCCAGGAAGTCGCGGAAGTCACGAACGGGTTGGTCGGTGAAGACGATGCAGCCCTTCGCGCCGATCGACACCACGTGGGCGGCGAGGCCGTGGGCGGCGATCGCGTGCTCGGTCGCCGCGACCGCGCGACGGCGAAGCACCTCGATCCGCTGGTACGCCGGAGGGGTGGCCACTTCGTAGAGCATGGCCCTGGTCGCGGCCATGGCCAGCGGGTTCCCGTTGAAGGTGCCGACCATCTCGTAGTCGCCGTTAGCGACGTGCCGCATCACCTCGTCGGTGCCGCCGACCGCCGCGACCGACAGGCCGCCGCCGATCGCCTTGGCCAGGCAGATGATGTCCGGGGTTACTCCGGTTACCCCGACGGCGCCTTTTGGCCCGGCGGTCAGGCCGGTCTTGACCTCGTCGAAGGTCAGCAGCGCGCCGTGGCTGTGCAGCAGTTCCTTGAGCCCGGCGAGGTAGCCGGGCTCGGGCAGGATGATTCCGGCGTTCATCATGATCGGCTCGATGATCATCCCGGCCACCTCGCCTGGGTGCTCGGCGAGCACGCGCTCGACCGCGGCCAGGTCGTTGAAGCCGACGATGATCGTAAGGTCGGTGAGCGCTTGGGGGATACCGGTGCTGGACGGCGCGCTGGCGGGCCGGTCGGCGGGGCCCATCTCTCCTGGCTCGGGGTACACCGAGACCTGGACCGAGTCATGATGGCCGTGGTAGCAGCCCTCGACCTTGATGATGAGGTCGCGCTCGGTGATCGCGCGCATGAGGTGCACGGCGTCCATCGTCGCCTCGGTGCCGGAGTTGGCGAACCGCCACTGCGGCAGCTCGAACCGGTCCGAGAGCTGGCGGGCGACCGCGAGCGCGTCCCTGGTCGGCTGGGCGAAGTGCGTGCCCTTGGCGACCTGGTGCTGCACCGCCGCGACGATCGCCGGGTGGGCGTGGCCCGCGAGGGAGACGCCGTAGCCGCCGTGCAGGTCGACGTACTCGTTGCCGTCCACGTCGTACAGCTTCGAGCCGCTGCCATGGCTCAGCCAGACCGGCTGCGGCCGCGCGATCTGCCAGCTCGAGGTCACTCCGCCAGCCAGCGCGGCCTTCGCCTCGCTCGCGAGCCTGGCCGACTCGGGCTGGCGCCTGATGAAGATTGCTTCCTGCTCGCTGATGATGTCCGCCAGGCTCGGCCGCTGCGGCCCGGGCCCGGCGGTGCCGCGCGGGGTGACCGGACGGACCGGGCTCGGCGGGCTCGGCGGGCTCGGCGGGGTCGGCGGGGTCGCCGGGGTCGCCGGGGGTCGCTGCGGTGCTGCCGCACTTGACCGCGGCCCGCTCGGGCTGGGCCTGTGCTCGGAACCGCCTGGCCGGGCCGAAGTCGTCGGGTGTGATGCGGCTGGGCGTGCGGGCTGGGCTGTGCGTGCGGGCTGGGCCGGGCGTGCGGGCTGGGCTGTGCGTGCGGGCTGGGCTGTGCGTGCGGACGGGCTAACGGAACTTTCGCTGGACGAGGCCTGTCTATCGGCCATGACGTGGTCCCCTCACGGAGTTGACTGAATGTTCAGTCTAAAAGGAGGGGTCCGCGAGCCGCAAGGAGCAACGTCGCTTGATTGCTCTGTTCCGGAACGAACCGCCTGGCTAGCAGCCAACTCCGCGGACCGCTGGCGGACCGAGAAGCTAGGCCGCAGGCGGACGGGCGGCGTACCGGGAGGCGGATCGAGCAGCCGGATCGAGCAGCCGGATCGAGGAGGCGGATCGAGGAGGCGGATCGAGGAGGGCTGAGACGGACACGAGCGGCTTTGGGATTATGCTCCGGGCTCATGCGCAAGCTGCTGGTGGTACACCACACCCCGTCCCCGGCGATGCAAGCGATGCTGGAGTCCGCGCTCGACGGAGCCCGCACCGACGAGATCGAAGACGTCGAGGTCGTCGTCGCGCCAGCGCTGACCGCCGGCGCCGCCGACGTGCTGGCCGCCGACGGCTACTTGCTCGGCACGCCCGCCAACATCGGCTACATGTCCGGCGCGCTCAAGCACTTCTTCGACGGCATCTACTACCCCTGCCTCGAAGCCACCCAACGTCGCCCCTACGCCCTCTACGTCCACGGCGCCAGCGACACGACCGGCGCCGTCAAGGCGGTCGAGTCAATCACGACCGGCCTGAACTGGCGCCAGGCCAGGCCACCCGTCCTAGTCATAGGCCAGCCAACCCCCACCGACCTCGAAGCCTGCTGGGAACTAGGCGCAGTACTAGCCGCCGAACTTGCCGAACAGCCCTGACCGGCACTCTCGATTCCTGGCTGGTCCATCGGACCCTTGCGCCCGCCCGCTCCCTACTTGCGCGCTACGCAATCGTTTGCAAACAAGATCATGGGGCTTTCCCGCGCTTAGCGACAAGATCTTGTTATTTTTACTGACCTATGTTCCGGAGGAATAACAAGATCTTGATCTCGACGACGAGAAGTCACCAAGATCATTTCGCGAGGCTCAGAAACCTGCTGAACCGTGGTGGCTGGGAGGCATCGGCGGCAGGAGCGCTTGCACCAAAGGCTGCTACAGCAACTCCGGGACATCGTCGTCGTAGCTCTACGCTCGGCAACGACAACAACGGGCCAGCGTTTGTCACCCTGCAGCAGCTCAGGGACTTCGTTGTCGTTCATGACGGAGCAGCTACCGCAACGACGGGACATTGTTGCGGCAGTACCCGATGAGGAAATAGACCGGGTTGACGTCCGGCCGGGCCTGCCGCGATCTGGCGTGGTCACAGATCCGCTGCCGACGGCGCCGACGACCGGAGTCGCCGTGCACCTGTGGCGCAAGTAAACCTAGCTAGGCGCCAACGAGTCAGCTCGGTAAGCGAGCTGAGGTGGTCGTCGTCGGAGTTGGACGGCGACGGAGTTGGGCGACGACGAAGTTGGGCGGCGACAGCGTTAGCGAGAGCCGTAGTTGTACAGCTGCTGGTTCACCGGGCTGTCGTTGGCGCCGGCCAGCGCTCCGGTCACGGCGAACGTCGCACCGAGGGCTAGCGCGGCGCCGGCCACGATGGCAATCAGCGTCAGCCAAAGTCCCGACACGCTATTCCTCCTAGGCAGATCAAGCCCCCACGTTTGACGGCAAGCGTAGTGATAACCCTGCCCACTTGCCACATCGATACTAAATAGTAACTTTCGAACAGTCGCCCGCAGTGTTCGGCCCGGGTGGCCAGCTGGTCCAGCACCTCGAATCTCCGCGATCGTGAGGCCGGATGTGATCACTGAGCTGCGCCGCGGCGAGCCGACCCGAGAGGGCTCCGGGATCATGGGAGACCGGAGGTCACGGAGCTGCGCCGGGGTGGGCTGACCCCGAGAGGGCTCCGGGATCATGGGAAACCGGAGATCACGGAGCTGCGCCGAGGTGGGCTGGCCCCACAGGGCTCCGGGATCATGGGAAATCCGAGATCACGGTAATGGGCGGGGTTATCACCCGGTCGATCGTCCCTGATCATGGGATCGGCTTGATCACGGAATGATGCCGGGCTGCCGGATAGTCCGGTGCGCCTTTGCCGCCGGGTGCCGTGCGCTGGCGGCCTCGAAGGCCCGGCTCGAAGGCCCGGCTCGAAGGCCCGGCTCGACGGGCCCGGCTCGACGGGCCCGGCTCGAAAGTCCCGGCTCCAAGCCACCGGCCGGGTCGACGCGGTCAGCCAGGCAGCCTGAACAGGATGAGGTCACGGCTGTCGAGCAGCACCCGGGCTCCCGGCAATCCGGTCAGCCGATCAAGCTGCGCTCGCGGGCGCCCGAGCAGCGGCCCGGCGTCGACGATCACGTATGTCACCCCGGCAGCGAGCAACGTCGCGGTCAACGGGCGGCCCGAGGTTATCGCCGGGCCGAGGCGCCGGGCCTCCGGGCTTTCGGCGGCTACCGTGACCCGGCCGACTTGCAGCGCATCGTTCCAGACCGTCGGTCGGGCCAGCAAGCGGGGCCAGGGATCGAACACAGGCTCGCCGTGGTTCCACCGATAGCGCCGGTATTGCGCCCACGGCAGCAGCAGGACCGAGCCGGGCGCCGGGCTCGACTGGATCACCTCGCGCGCCCGCTGCCAGTCGGCCGGGTACTCGACGGCCCGCAGTCGCCCGACCGCGCCCCAAGCCAGCCCAGGCAGCAGCACCACCGGCGCCAGCAACGCGAGCACCCCGAGTACCACGCCTGCGGCCTTGGCGCTGCCGACCTCGCCGGCCGGTTCCCGTCGCTTGGCCGCGGTGGGACGTGCCCGCTTGCCCGCGGCGGCGCGGCGGTAGCGGACCCCTTCGATGGCCCATTGCCGGTGCCATAGGCCCTGCGGTGGGCCATCGATGGGCTCGCGCGGCGGTAGCGGACCCCTTCGATGGCCCATCGTTGGGGGGGCGGGGATTGCCGGAGAGGGGGCGCACGGGGCCTCGCGACGGGCGGTCATCAGGGCGAGCACGCCAGCGCCGAGGCCCACGGACTCAGCCAGCGCCAGCGGGGCGATGAACTGCTGACCATCGCGCAGCAGCGCGAAGGCCGGCCAGAACTCGATCGCGTCCCTTAGCACGGCGAGCGTGGGCGGCCATGTCCCGAGCGCCGCGATGACGAAGCCAGCGCACGCGGCCAAGCCGAGACCAGGGCAAGCTCGTCGCGGCCGGACGGCGAGCAGGTAGCCGGCCAGGGCTGCGGCCACAACGGCCAGCCAGGCCACTGACCCCGGTCCGCCGTAGCCGGCCGGCACCGCTTGCGCGTTCCAGATCCCGCTGAGCATGAGCAGGCTGCCGATCGCCCCGAACGGGGTGTCGGCGCGGGCAGCGAAAGCGGTCGCGCCGTTCGGGTCGGCGAGCACGGGGACGAGCAATGACGGGATCACCCACGGCAGGCTCGCGATCACGAGCACAGCCAGCGTCCCAACGGTCCGCTGACCACGGTCGGTCCAGTTGGCGCCGCTGCAGAGAACGATGGGAAGCGCGGCGACGGCAGTGATCGACATCGCGGCGAAGCCGCCGATCGCTGCGGGCAGGATGGCGAGCGCCAGCCGGCCGTAACGGATCCGCCCGTCGCGGGCGAGCAGTTCGCGCACGACCCATGGCAGTCCGGCGTAGCCGAGCAGCATCGCCCACTGGCCCATGATCAGCCGTTCGGCCACGAACGGATTCCAGGCGTAGAAGACTCCGGCAACCAGCCCGGCCAGCGCCGCCAGCTTGGCGTTAGCCGCAGATCGGGTCTTGCCTGCAGTCCTGGTATTGCCGGCAGGTCGAGTGCTGGCCGCAGGCCCGGTATTGCCGGCAGGTCGGGTGTTGCCGGCAGGTCGGGTGCTGGCCGCAGGCCTGGTGTTGCCTGCCAGCCTGCCGTCGCCCTCGCCCGGCCGCCAGGCCGCGGATAGCAACGCGGCCGCCCCCGAGCAGGCCAGCGCGAAGATCAAAATCAAGATCAGTTTTTCAACAAAATCTGCGGGGATGATCTTGGCGGCCAGGGCGACGATGAGGTCACTGGGAACTGCCCGGGCCGGTCCGCCGGTCAGTCCGAGATCGGCCGCGCTGATCGGTGGATCGGGGACGAAGACCATGTCGTAAGACAAGATGAACCCGCGCCCGAGCCCAGGCCCGACCGCCAGCAACCCCAGCCCAACCCCGACCAGCCCCGCCCACAAGTGCGCCCGCCCCAAGCCCACGATCCGATTTCGGATAGCCCGGTCTTCGGTAGCCCGGTTTTGGATAATCCGAAATCGGATAAGCGGGTTTCGCGTGATCGGGTTTCGGGGGATCGGGTTTCGGGGGATCGGGTTTCGGGTTGTTGGGGATTGGGTGGTGGGGGTTGGGATTGTCCGGGGTCGGAGGGGGCGGGGGTGCATGGGTGGGGTGGTTAGGTCTTGCGGGCGTGGACTAGCAGGATCGAGGCGGCGGACGGCCAGGCGCAGAAGAGGTGGTCGAGCGGGCGGAGGGGAGCCGGGACGTCGTGGTAGCGGGCGCCCGCGACTTTGACGCAGGTGAAGCCGTAGGCGCCGAGGAACTCGACTAGGGCTCGGCGGGTGAACATGTGCAGGTGGCCGGCGACCTGGCTGCCGGGGCGGCCGAAGACGGAGCGGAGGCTGACCTCGGAGAAGATCGGCTGGATGCCGACCGCGAGCAGCCCGCGGTTGTACCAGGAGGCGAGGTTCGGCGTCGAGAGCAGCAACGAGCCGCCTGGCTTCAGTACCTCGCGGGCCGCCTCGATGGCCGAGTCGGTGTCCACCAGGTGCTCGATTACCTCGCTCATCACCACGACGTCCACGGTGCCAGGGCGGAAGGGCAGACGGGGGACGTCCAGGCCGGCCCTGAGCACGGTGACGCCGCGCTGGCGGGCGGTCGCGAGGGAGGCGGCGGACCAGTCGAGGCCGGCGAAGTGGTGGCCTGGATTGCGCTGGGCCGCCACTCCGGTGGCGAAGCCGTCGCCGCAGCCGACGTCCACGATGACGGCCGGAGCCTGCGTCCCGCTGAGCAGGTCGGTGAGCATGCGGGCCTGGCGGTAGGCGCGGTCAGGCCCTGAACTGGCGGGCACCGCCGGATCCTCGTAGAAGTCGCGCAGTGAGTTGCCCGTGGTCACCGGGTCGCTGGCCGGGCGGCTGGTCGTCGTCATCAGGCCGGTTCCGATGGCGCCGGACCCGGCTGTGGCAGGTAACCGACGCCGGGCTCACCGGCGGGCTCGGGCGGCAGCACCACGGGCCTGGCCTGGTCGGCGACCCGCGAGCGGGCGAGCGCCTCGTCGGCGGCGGCTGAGAAGCCGTCGACGGCGGCCGACCAGTGCAGTTGGAGGGCGCGCTCGCGGGCGGCCCGGCCCAACGCGAGGCGACGGCGCTCGTCGATCGCGAGCGCGGCCCAGGCCGAGGCGAACTCGCCTTCGGTGCGGACGAGCAGCCCGGTCTCGTTGTTGATGACCGAGTCGCGCAGTCCTGGCACGCTGAAGCCGATCGCGGGCGTGCCGCGGACCGCGGCCTCGGCGACGACGATCCCCCAGCCCTCGATGCTGGCCGGATGCAGCAGCATCCAGGCGGCGGAGAGCAGCCTGTGCTTCTCCTCCTCCGACACCCGGCCGGTGAACACCACGTCGGGTCCGGCCAGCGCCGCCAGCCGGTCGCGTTGCGGTCCGTCGCCGGCGATGACCAGCTTGCCTCCGACCACGGACCTGACCCGGTCCCAGAGCTTGAGCAGCACGTCGATCCGCTTGTACTCGGCCAGCCGGCCGAGGGCGAGGAACAGCGGCTCGCGCGACCGGGGCGCCGGCGGCGGCGCTGGCTCGACCCCGTTGCAGATCAGCCTGATCCGGTCGGCGTCGACCCCGATGTCGGTCAGCGCGCCGAAGGTGGAGGCCGAGACGGTGACGAACAAGTTCTTGCGGTGTGCCCAGGGCATGACGACCGACTCGGTGAACCGGCCGGCCGCCGCGATCGGCTGCGGGAAGCGGAGCGGCCACAGTTCGGTGTGCACGTGATTGACCAGGCAGATGACCGGCTGCCTGGCCCACAGCGGCGCCAGGTACGGCATGCCGTTGCAGACCTCGACGACGAGGTCGGCGTCTCGTAGGTGGCGCAGGTACGCGATGGGGGTCCTGGCGAACTGGCTGTAGGTGCCGCCGCTGCGCCTGACGGCGTAGTCGCGCTGCCCGACCTCGCCGCCGGCGAGCAGGGTAACGTGGTCGCCTCGGGCCTGCAAGCCCTGGGCGAGCCGGTCGACGAGCAACTCAGATCCGCCCGCGTTCCGGTTCGCGAGGTCTCGCCAGGCGACGAACACGATGCGCCTGGCCGCGCTTGGTGCTGTTGCGTCGTTCGCTTGACTCGCCCGCCTCGTCACTGTCGCAGCCTCCACGGGGTAGGCGGCAGATTGCCCTCCGTCGGAGATCCTGCAGCAATATTGTGGCGATATTAGTGGATAGTCGGTCCTGACAGCCCGTGACAGTGAAACAAGTTCTAATCTTGCCGGACGCATCCTACTGAAAAGTAGCATGTGTCCAGGTCGCGTAGCTGTGACGGAGCCGACGGGCATATGCGCTGTCCGTAGTGGCTGTGTCTGTACAGGTTGGACTGTCCGTAGTGGCTGGGGCGAGATCGAGGGAGTCAGCGCGTGTTGAGGTCTATCCGCCTGTTCCGGCTCTTTCTGACCGAGCAGACCGATCCTGACGGCTTCTACCTGGCGCTGGCCAAGGACGCCGCCGCCCAGCTCGCCGACTTCGTCAGCCTGGCCGGCCGTACCGTGCTCGACATCGGCGGCGGGGCCGGCTACGTCACGCGGGAGCTCCGCTCCCAGGGGGCCAACTGCTACCTGCTCGAGCCCGACTCGGGCGAGCTGCGGAGCCGGGGCGACACCCCGCCGGGCGCCGTGCTCGCCGACGGCTTCTGGCTGCCCGTGCGCGACGGCGGGGCCGACGTCTGCATCTCCTCGAACGTCCTTGAGCACGTCCCCGACCCGCACGGGCTGATCGAGGAGATGGTGCGGGCGACCAAGCCAGGCGGCCTGATCTACCTGTCGTTCACCAACTGGCTCTCGCCGTGGGGCGGCCACGAGATGTCGCCCTGGCACTACCTGGGGGCGGGCCGCGCCGAGCGCCGCTACGTGCGCAAGCACGGCAAGCTGCCCAAGAACCGGGTCGGCTCCAGCCTGTTCCGCGTCCACATCGGCCCGGTCATGAAGTCCATGCGGAACCGGGCCGACGTCGAGGTGCTGACGGCCAGGCCGCGCTACTACCCGGCCTGGTGCCGGGCCCTGCTCTACGTGCCGGTGCTGCGCGAGGTCGTCACCTGGAACCTGCTGCTGATCCTGCGGAGGACTGGTTGACGATCGCGCGGGATCGGGCTTCCGATTCCACTAGGCCAGGCGAGCCGCCGGACACGATCACCGGCCGTTCCGCTCGCCCGGCCAGCGACGCCAGCCGGCCAATAACCCGGTGGGTGCTGCTCGTCTGGCTAGTCGCCTTCGTCATCTTGATGGCCAACGATTCCGGCCGTATTTTCTTTGACACGAAGCTGGGCGTGGACATCGACCCGGCCAGCTTCCTGGCCCGCTTGTGGCAGCTATGGAATCCGAACGAATGGCTCGGCTCGCTGCAGGACCAGTACATCGGCTACGCGTTCCCGATGGCGCCTTTCTACCTGGTCGGCGAGCTGCTCAAGGTGCCGGTCTGGATCACCGAGCGGCTCTGGCTTTCCTTCCTTATCACCGTCGGCTTCGCCGGCCTGGTCAAGCTGGCGCGAGCGGTCGGGATCGGCACCGACCGCTCCCAGATCGTGGCCGGGATCGTCTTCGCGCTCTGGCCGACGTTCACGATCGTGATCGGCTCGACCTCGGCCGGCATCATTCCCGGCCTGCTGGCGCCGTGGGCGGTGCTGCCGCTGGTCACCGGGGCCCGCGGCGGGTCCGTCGTCAAGGCGGCCGCCAGGTCCGGCGTCGCCGTCCTGTTCATGGGCGGCGTCAACGCCACGTCCACGCTCGCCGCGCTGATCTTGCCCGCCTTGTTCATCGTGACCCAGGCTCGCGGCCGCCGCCTCATCGCGCTGGCGGCGTGCTGGACGGGCGCGGTCATCCTGGCCACCGCCTGGTGGATCGGGCCGCTCCTCCTCCAGGCCAAGTACTCGTTCAACTTCCTGCCGTACATCGAGCAGTCGGCGACGACCACGGCCACCATGTCGGCGGCCACGTTCCTGCGCGGCGCGGGCAACTGGACCGCATACCTCAACCTCGGCCAGCCGTGGCTGAGCGCTGGCTGGACGTCCGTCACGAACCCGTTCGCGATCATGGCGGCCGCGATCGCCGCCGGGACCGGGCTGCTCGGGCTCGCGCGCCGCGACATTCCCTGCGGCGGCTGGCTCAAGCTGTCGCTCGCCGTCGCCGCGCTGATCGCGCTGGCCGGCTACCCCGGCGCCCTTGGCGGGATCTTCCACTCCAGCGTCGACACGCTGCTCGACGGCGCGGCGGCCCCGTTGCGCAGCGTTTACAAGATCGAGCCGGCCGCGGCCGCGATCCTCGCGCTCGGCATCGCGCACGTGCTCGTGCTCAGGTCGAGCCGCGCCGCCATCATCAATGACCCGGCCCCGCGCACCCTGTGGCACCTGATCGCCGCGCCCGTGATCGGGCTCGTCATCGTCGGCCTCGCCTACCCCTACCTGTCCGACCAGGTGCTCAACCCCGGCTCGTTCAAGTCCGTGCCGAGCTACTGGTACCAGGTCGCCTCGTTCCTTAAGACGCACTCGGCCCGCGCTCCCGCGCTGGTCGTCCCGGCCGCGGCCCACGGCGCCTACCTGTGGGGCGACACCGACGACGAGCCGCTCGAGCCGCTGGCCAGCTCGCCCTGGGTCGAGCAGGGACTCGTTCCTTACGGCGGCGCGGGCTCGCAACTGCTGCTCGACTCGCTCGAGTCGGCCGTCGAGTCAGGGGAGCAAGTCCCCGGCCTGGCTGCGACGCTGGCCCGCTCGGGCATCCGCTACATCGTGGTCCGCAACGACCTCAACCCGAGCGCGCTCGGCTACACCTCCCCGCAAACCGTGCACCAGGCCCTGGCGAGCTCAGGCTTCCAGCGGGTCGCGGCCTTCGGGCCGCTCATCACCGGCGCCCAGACCGACCCGAGCGCGACCCAGATCCAGTACGCGCTGCCTTCCTATCCAGCGGTCGAGGTGTTCGAGGCCAAGTCGGCGCTTGGCACGCCGATGCCGCCGGCCGCGACTGCGCTGCCCGTCAGCCGAACCGTGCTCGTCAACGGCGGCCCCGACGCGCTGCTGCAGCTCACCGGCCAGCACCTGCTCGGCTCGGCGCCAGCCGTCATGGCCGGGGACAAGCTGGTCGCCTCGCCAGCTACCTGGGTAGCGACCGACTCGCTGCCGCGAGCCGATCATTCGTTCGGCCTGACCGACTCCACGCCGTCCTTCACCTACACCGCCGGCGAGGACAACCCGGTCGACGACCCGCTCGGCGGGGCCGGCGGTCCGCCCAGGCAGCTACTCCCCGTGCCCGCCCAGGGGCACCAGACCCTCGCCGTCATCGCGGGCGCGGCCAGCGTCACGGCGTCATCCTCGGGTTCCTGGCTGACCGAGACCCCGCAGATCGACCCCGTCAACGCGTTCGACGGCGATCCGAGCACCTACTGGACCGAGGCGAGCCCCACGACCCCGGTCGGCCAGTGGATCCAGATCACGTTCAGCCGGCCCATCGTGCTGCCGCCCGCGATCCGCGTCGAACTGCTGGTGGACGGCGCCCAGCGACCGGTCGCCGACGAGCTGACCGTCCGCACCGCTCACGGCAGCAGAACCAGCAAGGTACGCAAAATTTCCGTGGCTCAGCGGGTGCGGGTCGCGCCAGGCGCGACCCGCACCCTCCGAATCACGATCACCGGGGCCACGGGCCAGCTCGCTGGCGGTCCGGGCGCCGGCATCACCGACGTCCTCATCCCAGGGGTGACCTTGACCAGGTACTCGGCGCCGGCCGAGGACCCGGCCGGCCAGTCCGCCCAGGTGATCGCCTTCTCGTTCCACCGGCAGGTGCCATCGCCCGCCAGCCTGGCCGACGTCGCGTCCTATCCGCCGCTGGCCCGGCAGATCGTCACCAGGAGCTTCGCGTCGTTCAAGCTGACCGCGAGCGCGATCGCCGTCCCCGGCCAGCGGCTGGACGCGCTGCTCGCCGGGCTTACCCCGGCGCACAAGCACGCACTCGAAGTGACCGCAAGCTCGACCTGGGGATCCCTGCCTGACCTGGCGCCGATCAACTTGTTCAAGGCCCATCACCAAGGCTCGTGGATCGCCGGCGCCGGCAGCCCGGTGCTTCGGCTGAGCTGGCAGGGGCGGCGCACGATTAGCCAGCTGGTGATCCTCCCGGTCCCTGGCTTCGGCGCCGCGCCCGAGTCCATCAAGATCACGAGCCCGAACGGCGTGCGGTTCGCGAGCGTCGGGCTGGACGGCCTGACCGAGATCGTGCCGCCGCTCCGGACCGACCGGATGAGCATCAGCTTCCCTGTCGTCGAGTACGCGACCGCTGGCCAGTCAGCCTCGGGCCAGCCCATTCAGCTGCCGGTCGGGCTGTCCAAGCTGTCGATCCCGGCCCTGGACGGCCTGACCGCGACCACGCTCGCCGCGAGCACGAAGTTCACCTTGCCGTGCGGGCGCGGGCCAGAGATCACCATCGACGGGCACAGGACCGGCACCAAGGTCACGGGGACCGTCGGTGACCTGACCGAATTCCGCCCGGTCAAGGTGACTCTCTGCTCGCCCCGGTCGGTCATCGGCCTGGCGCCCGGGCGGCACCGGCTGCTCGCGAGCCGGCCGTCGCCGTTCTCGATCACCGATCTCAGCCTGGTCAGCCAGGTGCACGGGGCGGCGGCCGGGAACAGGGCGGCGAGCGCTCAGCCCAGGACCGTCAAGATCCTGAGCTGGCAGTCCGAATACCGGGAAGTGCGAATCGGGCCGGGCGCGCGGTCGTACCTGGAAGTGCATCAGAACGCTAATGCTGGCTGGATTGCCACATTGCACGGCCGGCCGCTAGTGCCGGTTCAACTCGATGGCTGGCAGCAGGGATTCGTCGTGCCCGCGGGCGCCGGCGGCCTGATTAGCCTGACGTTCGCACCGGATAGGTTCTACCATGTCTGGATTATCCTTTCTGCGATCGGAGCGCTGGCGCTCATGGCGATGGCACTGATCCGCCGCAGACGCCGCCGCAGCCGTGATCCGATGGCCGGGGCGCTGGATAATTCCGATCGGCGAGCCCTGGTGGCCGCGGGAGCGCACCGGACGCTCTGGCCCGCGGTGCTGGCCTGGCTCGGGGTGGCCGCGATCTTCGGGCTGGTCGCGATCGTCGGCGGCTACGTCGCGCTCGTGGTGCCTGTCATCGCCGTGCTCGCTTACCTGGTGCCCCGGTGGTACGGGCTGATCGCGCTCGTCGCGATGGTGACGACCGGGGTGCTCGCCGTGGTGTCAGGCTCAAGCTCGACCAGCTCCGCGGGCGCGTTCGGGGCCCCGGCTCAGGTGTGCGCGCTGGTCGCGTTGTCGGTCGCGCTGCTGCCGGTCTTGCGGCCGGGCGGAGCCCGGCCGCAAGACCGGCCCCGGGGCCGACCCCTTGGTCGACCGAGTCCAGCTCAGGCCCAGGTCAGCCGGGGCCCGGCTTGAGCCCGCCCCGGGCGGCCGGGCGGCCGCTGGCCAGGTTCGCCGTCGCCGACGAGCTCACCTGTTACTACGACCGGCCGGCGGAGCCGGCCAACGTGCACGTCGAGGCCCACGTCGACGGTCGCCTGGACGAGTCGGTCGTGCGGGCCGCGGTCGGCGCCCTGCTCGGCGCCGAGGAAGGACTGCGGGCTCGGCAGGCCGGCACCGGCCGCTGGCGGCCTGCTTACTACTGGGAGTTCCCGGCCGCCGCTGACACCGACCCGGTGCGGGTCGCCACCTACACCGACGCCGCTGACCTCGCCCGGCTGCGCTCGGACTTCCTGTCGGCCTCGCCGCCCTTGCGCACGTCGCCGCCACTGCGGCTCTTGCTCGCCTCCGGGACGGACGCGGACGCCGGGGACGTGCTGGTACTGAACGCCCACCACGCGCACTTCGACGGGCTGTCCGCGCTGCGGCTGCTGCGAGGCGTCGCCAGCCGGTACGAAGAGCTGAGCTCGCCGCCTCAGCCGCTCGGTGCCAGGGCGGCCGGCGCCGGTGCTAGCACCGGCAGCGCGGGCGGAGCGGATTCGGCCGGCTCGGGCCCTGCCGGCGACGCCAGGTCAGCGGCTGCCCGCTCGTCTGATCTCCCGCCCGATGACCCGCCGCAGCCGCCGCCAGTCCCGCGCGGCCGGATCACGAGGATCGCGGGCGAGCGTGAGCCAGGCACGCCGGTCGGCTTGCCTGGGTACGGCGCGTTGCTGCTGACCTGGGACGGGCTCGCGGACGCGGCCGCGTTCCGGTCATCGGCCGGTGGCAGCGTCAACGACCTGCTGATCGCGACCTTGATGGTCGCCATCGGCGAGTGGAACGCCGCCCACGGCGCGCCGGCCGGGCTGGTCCAGGTCACCATGCCGGTCGGCGAGCCCGTCCAGGCGACCGCGGCCGGCCAGTGGGCCAACCGGTCCAGGCTGACCAAGGTCAGCGCGACCGTGCGGCCCGGCTGTACCGTCGCCGACCTGCTCGGCACCGTCGCCGCTCAGGCCAGCTACGCGAAGCGTCAGCCCGGAGCCCAGGTCGACGGCGTCTCCCGTGCGCTCACGGTGGTGCCGATCCCGGTCGCGGTGAAACGAGCCGCGCTCCGCGCGGCTGTCCGGACGATCGGCCAATTTGCGTCCGATAGTTGCCTTGTCTCTAACCTCGGCGTGGTCGCTCCAGTGAGCTTCGGGCCGGCGGGCACCGCGCGCTTGTGGTTCTCGACGTCGGCGCACATGCCGCGCGGGCTGTCGCTCGGAGTCGTGACAACGGGTGACGACCTGGCGCTGACGTTCAGGTACCGGCTCGCGCTGTTCTCGCCGGCCGCGGCGGCCGACTTCGCCGGGCGTTACGTGCGGACGCTGGACGCGGTCGTCGGACGACGGGTGCCCGCGTGAGCGCCGGAGCCGGAATGGGCATCGGCATCGCCGCGCTCGCCACCACGTCGTACAACATCGGGCTGATCTTCGAGAAGCGGGCACTGACGCAGCTGCCGGCGATCGACGCCAGGCGAGCGCTCCGCCTGGCGCGGACCTTGCTGTTCAACCCGGCCTGGCTCGGCGGGTTTACTCTCATGCTGGCTGGCTTCGGGTTGCAGGTCGTCGCGCTGATGCTGGCCCCGGTGAGCGTCGTCCAGCCGGTGCTCGGCTCCGGGGTCGTGATCCTCGTGCTGCTGTCGAGGATCGTGCTGCGCGAACGGCTGGGTCGGGTCGAACTTGGCTGCGTGCTGGCCGTGGCGGTCGCGATCATCGCGATCGCCGTGTCGGCGGCCGGGTCGGCCGGGCGGGTGGGGCACCAGGCCAGCGGATTGCTGATCACGGTCGTGGCGTTGCCGACCTGCGTGATCGCGGTGCTGCTCGGAGCCAAGGCGCTGCGGCCAGTTTCCGGCGGCAAGCACAGGGCCCCGGCGATCGGCGTCTCCTACGGCCTCGCGGCTGGCCTGCTCTACGGGGTCGCGACGCTGGCGATCAAGGCGCTCTCTGGCGCGATCTTCCACCACGCGGGCGGGCTGGCCGGGCTCGCGCTGGCGGTGCTGACGTCGCCTTACCCGTACCTGACGGTGGCGTGCTCGGCGGTCGCGCTGCTTATCTTCCAGACCGGGCTGCAGCGCTGCCGGGTGTCCATCGTCGGGCCGGTCTCGAATATCACCGGGAGCATCTTCTTCATGATCGCCGGAACCTGGCTGTTCAGCGAGCGGCTGCCGGCTAATCCGGCCGAACTGGCGCTTCGGCTCGGCGGCATCGCGCTCGCCGGGGCGGCGGTCGTGGTGCTGTCCAGGCAGCCCGCGGCGACGCCGCCGGCGAGTGTTCCTGCTGCCAGCGCGGCGCCGTCGGGCGAGGCGGGAACGGCGAGCGGGGCGGCAGCGGTGCGGACTGCCTAATTGACACCGAGACGGAGATGGGCATGCTGATCGAGCGCCCGCTACTGGACATCCTCGCCTGCCCGATCGACAAGAAGGGCTTGCTCCTCTACGAGGACGAGGCCATCTTGTACAACCCCAGGCTTCGCCGCATCTACCGGATAACGGACGGCTGCCCGGTCATGCTCGCCGATCGGGCCGAGCCGGCGACCGGTGATGACCACTCCCGGTTGCTTAAGCGGGCCCGGCATGGCGAGGCGATTGGCACGTCAGGACTTGACCCGCGATGGCTCAGTGACGACCTCGAATGAGCCCATCAGGTCGTTATGATCACGTGTCTTGCTCGTAGTGACACCACTGACAGTGATCAGTATCATGCCTCAAACCCGTATAATCCCCACGAGGCCGCCAGACCTGACAAGCCAATCCCAGGAGGATCCATGCGCCGCGTCGTCTGGTCAGTGCTGACAGGCCTGGGAGTCTTCTTCATTGTCCTGGCGATCATGTCTCGTTTCTATGTTCCCGGCCAGGCAGTGAAGTTCCCGCTTAACGAGTACTCGATCAACACGCTTGAGGCTACGAACGCGAGCTGGTTCAGCCCGAAGAGCGTCAGCGAGCTGTCCCCGGTCACCCTTCAGGTGGTCAACACGGTCAAGGGCAACATCGCCGCCGCTGACTCGCTCGGCAGCTCGAATGTGGCGGTGTGGCAGAGCTTCGCCGCCATCGAGGACCTCACCGACCATCAGCAGGTCGACATCCCGGCCTCTGCCGACGAACTGGCGTTCAACCGCCGGACCGGGCTTCTCGTCCCCTGGCACGGCAACACCGTCGATGGCAAGGCCCTGCCGCTCTCGGCCAGCGGCCAGGCCTACACGTGGCCGCTGGGCTCGAAGAAGCAGAGCTACCAGGTGTTCGACACCACGCTGAAGAAGCCGGTCACCTTCGTCTATAAGGGCACCGCGACCACGGACGGCGTCGCCACGTACGAGTACGTCGCGATCATCCCCAGCACTCAGGTCGGCACGCAGTCGCTGCCGGGCTCGCTGGTGGGCATCAACTCGCCCGAGGTCACGCTGCCGGAGTTCTACAGCACGACCGAGCACTACTACGTCGACCCGGTGACCGGCGCTCCGCTGCTCATCCAGCGGAGTGTCTCCCAGGTGCTCAAGGACAGCTCGGGCGCCACCAAGCTGGTCCTGCTCAGCGCCGACTTCAAGACGACGCCCGCCAGCCTCGCGGCCGTGGTCAAGAGCGACAACCACTACCGCAACGAGATCAACGTGGTGACCACGGTCGTGCCGATCATCGCGCTGCTAGTCGGCATCATTCTCGTCGTGGTCGGTCTGGTGCTCAGCCGCTCCAGGTCAGAGGATGAGGAGTACGAGGACGAGGACGAAGAGGTCAGTTCGCCCGTTTAGGTCCGGCGGTTGATCGGGGTGTGGAGCGGTGCAGCAAAGAGCGGGAGGGCTGCTGAATGGGGTTCTGGGCGCGTGCGCAGGAAAACCCGGACTGGATCGCTGTCGTCGATCCCGACGGGACCGAGCACAAGGCCGGTGACCTGCTCGGACGGGTGAACCAGATCGTGCACGCGCTCCGCGCGCGGGGGTTGCGCAGCGGCGACGGGATCGCGGCGCTCGTGCCGAACGGCGTCGCCCCGGTCGAGCTCCTCCTGGCGGCGCTCGAGGCGGGCTGGTACTACACGCCGGTCAACTGGCACTTCACCGTCCCTGAGATCGCCTACATCGTCAAGGACACCGAGGCCAAGGCGTTCTTCGTGGACGAGCGGTTCGCGGCCAGCGGGATCGCCGCCGCCGACGAGGCGGGCGTGCCCGCCGACGCCAGGTTCAGCTTCGGCGAGGTTCCCGGTTTCACCACGGTGAGCGAATTGCGGGCGGGCCAGCCGGCGACCATGCCCGATGACCGCACCGCCGGCGCCGCGATGCACTACACGTCGGGGACGACCGGGCGGCCTAAGGGCGTCCGCCGCGCGCTCACCGGGCTTGATCCCGACTTGTCAGCCGACCTGCTCACCGGCCTGCTCCAGTTCTTCGGCATCACCGAGGCCGGCGACAACGTGCATCTGGTCACGTCGCCGACCTACCACACTGCGGTCACCACGTTCGGCGGCAGCGCGCTGCAGTTCGGGCACACCCTCGTCTGCATGGACGGCTGGGACGCGCTGCGCGCGATCGAGCTGGTCGACCAGTACCGGGTCACCAACACCCACATGGTCCCGACCCAGTTCAAGCGCATGCTCACGCTGCCCGAGGACGTGCGGAGCAAGTATGACGTCTCCTCGATGCGATGGCTGATCCACGCCGCCGCGCCGTGCCCGGTGCCGATCAAGCGCTCGATGCTCGACTGGTGGGGCCCGTGCATCTACGAGTACTACGCCGCCACCGAGGGCGGCGGCACGCTCGTGACGCCGCAGGAGTGGCTGACCAAGCCGGGGACCGTCGGCAAGCCCTGGCCGACCAGCGAGGTCATCGTCGTCGACGACGACGGCGAGGACTGCCCGACCGGGGTGCCAGGCACCGTCTACATGAAGATGGGCGTCGGGGACTTCGAGTACAAGGGCGACCCGGAGAAGACGGCCGAGAACCGGCTGCGCGGGTTCTTCACCGTGGGTGACATCGGGTTCCTCGACGCCGATGGCTTCCTGTTCCTGTGCGACCGCAAGTCCGACATGATCATCTCTGGCGGCGCCAACATCTACCCGGCCGAGATCGAGGCCGAGATCACGACGCATCCGAAGGTCGCCGACGTCGCGGTCTTCGGCATCCCGGACGAGGACTGGGGCGAGCAGATCAAGGCCGTCGTGCAGCCGGCCGAGGGAGTCGAGCCGTCCGATGAGCTGACGGCCGAGATCCTGGCCTCCCTCGATGGCAAGCTCGCCCGGATGAAGTGGCCGAAGACGATCGACTACGTCGCCGAGCTACCTCGCGACCCGAGCGGCAAGCTGCTCAAGCGCCGCCTCCGTGAGCCCTACTGGGCCGGCCGCGACACCGCTATCTAACTGGCGTCCGCAGACCTTCCGGTGGGTTCGCCAGTACTTGACGGCGCTTGACGGCTCGACTCCTGACCTGCGTCGGTAGCGTCCGCGATCTTGGCCGCCTGCACAGCGGAAGCGCCGACGGCAGCGACTCTATGCGGGTCAGCTAGGTACTCCTGCAGGTAGACGTGACGGAACTGGTAATAGGCGCCCGACTGTCGCAGGACAGTCTTCTTATGGGCGTCCTTGAATGCGCGCATAAGCCGCCACGGCGCCTTCCCCTGCAACGCCATCCACCAGTTGTCAATGATGAATGTCGGTGAGGCGGCATGATAGAAGCCGAAGGTTAGTCCGATCACTATTCCCGACGAGAGCCCAATGCCCAGTCCGTTACTGATGATGGTGTAAAGGCTGACTTTTGCTCCTATCTCGAATATGGAGGCTAGCCCGCCGCCGAAGAAACCAAAGCAGAATGAGGCTAGGCCGGCCGCAAGCGAAGTGATCTTGAACGTGCGCGAGTCACTCCGGAATGCTGCGGTCGGGCTGGGTATGCTTTTTAGGTTCTGAGCGGTGTCCCTGAGTCCGAATGGCCAGGCCGCCGCAGCACCCATGGCCGCTCCGGCGACGAGACCTGCGATAAGCCCTTCTTCCCTCCAGGCGATGATGCCCAGCACCAGGCCAATCACGATGCCGCCGGGGATACCGATCTCTGGTCGCCATTCGGGGCGCTGGCGTGCGGGCCTCGTACGGCGGCAGAACCAAAGGGCGAGCGCAACCGCTAGCCCGACTCCGATGCCGTTGAGGATCCCCGCTGATAGTCCCAGACCGATTCCTTCGAGATAGCCGCCGACGAACCCGCCGATGAGGCCACCAGTGAGCCCGCCTATGAACCTGGTGGAGGCACCGCCGCCGATCCCGATGCCGAGGGCTTCGGGCAGAGCACTCAACAGAGTAGGGTCGTGGCCTATGTGGTACTTGTAGGCGATTCCCGCGCCGATCGCACCGACAGTCGCCCCCGTCAGAGCTCCGGCCATGCCAGGTCCTGGGGGACCGTGGTAGGGCCTTCTCGAGACATCGATCCCGCGCGGGCTGACCCGCACGCTGGCCACTATCCGCACCTTCCTTAGCATCCCGCCGATCGCGAGTGCGATGATCATGCCGGTCCCGAAGCCGATGCCGATGCCGATGCCGACATGCGCGCCCAGCGCTGCGGCGGCGCCAGCGGCGACGCCGCAAATCGTCCCCACGGCGACAGGTACCAGCCACGATGGAGCGATGTAGCGGTCTACGCCCTGCGGCTTGCTGAAGAGTTTGACCAAGGACAGCTGCAGGGTGGTAGGCACCAGCCAGGGTGGCGCGAAGGTCTGGCTGGTAGTCGGTGTCTGCGTGCTTCTCCTGATGTTCCACCATTCCAGCGGCTTACCGCGCGCCGTCATGTACTCGGCGGCGAAGATCAGCCACTTCCTTGCTCGCCTTTCCGCTCCCTGCTCGGAGCGATACGCAGCGGCGATGAAGGCGTCGAAGAGGTAGTCCTTGAGCGGTTCGACGTCCTGGAATCTAGTCAGCTCGTTAGGATGCGGCGGCGGTTCGTGCCTCGTCTTCGCCACTGCTCGGCCGGTCCAGGCCCGCTCAGCTGGGTCAGCTCCGTGCAGCTTGGCGACCTTGGCAGGTTCAGCTGGCTTCCGGCGTCGGTCGCGTTCGCCGAATTCGTCGTAATCGTCGAGATCGTCGATGTCGACCTCGCCGTAAAGATCGGGATCCTCGAAATCGTCGTCATCGTCATAGGGACACGGTTCGTCGGCACCGGTCTCCCCGGCCCCTATCGCGTACAGATCCTCGTTCTCTTTCTTGGTAGGACGCTCAACGAGATGAAGATTGTAGATCGCCGCCGCCAGGCTCACCGTGAGCGGGTTGACCAGGGTCTTGCCGATGGCACTCGGCGTTCCCAGTTGGCCTACCACATCGAGCCAACGTGAGTCCTTGTCGTCGTCAGTCAGGTATCTGCGTACATGACCAGGGCTGAGCTCGCACAGTTCGATTACCGCAGCGCCACGCAAGGATGCGTGGCCCTTCTGGTAGTCGTGGCCAACGGCCCGCTCGTACTCATCGGGCCTGCTGGTCAGGAGCAGTTGACGCGGGCGATCGGAGGCCTGCATCGCGTTGTTGATCTGACGTATGGCCTGGCGGCGGGCAGAATGGCGCATTTCGTCGAGGCCATCGAGAACGGGTATGATCATCCGCTTTTTAAGCAGGGCCTCGATGCGCGGCACAAGCCCTTCTCTGGTCTGTATTAGCTCGGCCAGCGCTGGATAGTCAATGGTGAGCCTGTCCGTCAACCATGATCGCAAGTCCTGCGCTACCGGATCCCACGTCATCAGCGGCACGAGTACCGGTACGGGGTCGCCGCCCGAATGACGTTCCTTGCGCCGTTCCTCTCGGCGGTAAAGTATGTCGATGATCACTCGGATCATGAGCATGGTCTTGCCGGATCCGGCTCCGCCTAGCACGACGAGGCGGCCGGTCGGCACCTTCTCGAGCAAGTCGACCAAGGACGGTGCTTTGACGAGGTCTTCAAGGCTAGCGGCCCAGGTTCCAGGCTCGGGGGCCATCTTTCTCGATCGCATGGCGGTCTCGACGAGTTCATCCCACTTACTGCAAAGCGACTCCTTCGCTGGCCGCCAGCTGACGGACAGCGGCATGTAGTCGTTGAACTGTTGGACTATGGCCTCTCTGCTCCACTGGCTAGCAACCGCTTCGGCTAGGTCGTCGGCAGCATCAGCCACGGTCTCCGACCAGTCCGAATCGGACTTGATCTGCAGGAAGGTCGCCCAAGCCAGGAACAGGGCGGCGGGTGCGCCGCCGCCGATCAGGACCGTGACGAGAGTCTGGGGCACGCCAAGTTTAAAGCGGTGAGCCAGGTAGAGCGCCACTGCCACCGACAGGGCCAGCAGTATGACGACGATCTTGCCGGTATGCCTAGGCTTGCCTGCCCGACGACGACGGCTCAGCGACTTCGGCCTATTCATTGATCCTCACCCTGGCCTTCATGCAAGGACTGGCGCTGGCTTGAGACACGCGACGCATCGTGGCGCCAGAAGCGACTGATAACAGTATGGATGTCATCTTTATGACGCATATTTCCCTATAGGCACTCGGGGTAACCCGTACATTAACCGAGAAGATAGCTTACATGATCATTATGACTTTGAAGTTAACGGAATCCTGACAGATTGAGCCGGTCGGAGCTCTTATCTGCGGCATCTGCCAACGAGGGTATTTTCTCCCTGCCGGGAATGGAGATTCGCTGAAGGAAATCCGGAATTTTTCGGCAAACCCGGACTAGGGCTCGGCCAAGGATTTCTACACCAAGCAACTCGGCTGCGAGCTGACCGACGACGTGACGCTCGACAATGGCATGCGCTGGCTGACCGTGCGACCGCAAGGGAGCACGGGCCAGGAATTGCTGCTGATGGACCCGGCGCACTCGACATGCAGACGGCCGCGCAGGTGTCGGCGCTGGTCGCGAAGGGAGGCTGAGCCCAGGCGTCATGGCCACGACCCGCTGCCGGGGGAGTACGCGACGCTGATCGAGGCCAGTGTCGAGTTCACCGCTTTACTGAGCGCCACTGACCAGACATAAAGAGCTCACGGGAGCGGCCGGCTGCGATGCCAGGCCGAGTGTCGGGCTCCTCGCCGAAAGGGCCGCGACGAAGCGGGTCGCGGCGGTCGCGTCCGGGGAAGCCGGATACATGATCGCGCGTACCTCCCGCCGGACTCCTGGCAGTTTGGTGGCGCGGATGCCCGGATGGCGGGCCGCGCGCAGGGCCAGGTCGGGCATGATGGCGACCCCTAGTCCGGCGGCGACCAGTGACTGAGCCGCGGTGTTATCGGGCGTCCGCATCGTGACGCGAGGGGTGAAGCCGGCGCCATGACACAAGTCGAGCAGGAGTTCGCCACACTGCTCGCCAGTCGCGATCCATTGCTGGTCCTGGCAGCTGCCCAGGATCGCGGCCCTGGCGTCGGCGTGGTTCGAGCCGTCTGCCTGGGCCGGGACCAGTTCGGCTTGGACCGTGGCTGGCCGGTCGAGCGCGGTGATCAAGTGGACCGGCTCGCCGAGGAGCAGCGGTCCGTCCTGGTGCTCCGAGCCCGGCCGCTCCTTGGCCTCGACGAGCAGCGCTGGCTCGGCGCCATCGCGCCAGTAGGAATACACGATCGCGACGTCCGCCTCGCCGGCCTTGAGCAGGTGCAGAGCCTCGGCGGGCTCGGCTTGGACCAGGTGGATGGCGGAGCCAGCGTGCTCATCGTTAAGCAAGACCGCTGCGGCGGGTGCGAGGGCGGCGAGCGCGGAGCCGAAGGCGGCGACCCTGACCCGGTCCTGGCGTAGGCCGACGTGGGTCGCAAGCTCCGCCTCGGCGGCGTCGAGCCGGCCGAGTATCTCCTCGGCTCGCTGCGCGAGCAGTTGGCCGGCGTCGGTCAGCCTGACCCCGCGACCAGCCCGTTCCATGAGCTTCGCGCCGGTCTCGGCCTCCAGGCGCGCGATGTGGTGGCTGATCGAAGGCTGCGCGTAGTTCAGCGCGTGCGCCGCCGCCGTGACCGAGCCGTATCTGGCGACCGCGACGAGCACCCGGAGCCTGGTCGCGTCCAGCATGACCACAACTATAGATCGAACCGAATATCCAGCTCAGGACTCACAGATCTTGCAGCGAGTTGTGCATGATGCCCGACCCGTCAAGAATTCACCGAATATGGGATAGCGTCCCCAGGCCGGGGAGCGTTCTCGTGCTGACCGGGGAGGCTTCTCGTCGTCTGCGGGGAGCGTTCTCTTTCCGGGGACGGTCACCCCCGGTATATGACAAAAACGCACCCCGCAACGAGAACGCTCCCCGGTGACGCTGAGAATGCTCCCCGATGGCTCCGGCGTCCGGGCTCGAGCTCGGACCCGCTCAACTGGACCGGGTCGATCACCGGGATCTTGGTTACAAACGATTGCAGAAGTAGTGGTTAGGGCCTGTGGGCTTCGGAGCGCCGATCACATGTTCTCGCGGTTGCTGCTGCGGGTTCGTCGTGGTCGGGCGGGTGCTGGCTGCGGGGTTAGCCGTGGTCGGGCGGGTGCTGGCCGCCGCCGCGGCCTTGGAGTAGGGGCCAGGTAGGGCGACGGTGCGGCTGGCCGGTGGTGGCGAGGCGGCGCCAGGCTATGCCGGACAGGGCCTCGAGGACGACGCGGTTGGCGAGGAACGCGGTCACCTCGGCGTGATCGTAGGGCGGCGAGACCTCGACCACGTCCAGGCCGGCGACCGGGAGTTCCATCGTGATCCGGCGCACCGCGTCCAGCAACTGCCTGCTGGACAGGCCGCCAGGCTCCGGGGTTCCCGTGCCGGGCGCGAGCCCTGGGTCGACGACGTCCACGTCGACCGATAGGAAGACGGCGTCGCAGTCGTCGGTCGCGATCGCGAACGCCTCGGTCAGGCAGTCGTCGAGGCCGCGATCGGTGATCTCGGTCATCTCGAAGCTGCGCATGCGCTGGTCGGCCATCCAGTCCAGGGTCGGCGGCTCGGGCCAGTAGCCGCGCAGCCCGATTTGCAGGAACCGGTCACCGCGCACGGCGCCGGACTCGATCAGGCGGCGCATCGGGGTGCCGTGACCGTAGAGCGAGCCGAACTGGATGTCGCCGGTGTCGGCGTGCGCGTCGAAGTGGATCAGCGAGACGCGGCCCCAGCCGACGTGGCGGGCGACGCCGGTCGCGTCGGGGAAGGTCACCGTGTGGTCGCCGCCGAGTATCACGGGGATCGCCCCGGCCGCCGCCGCCGTCTGGACCGCTTCCTCCAGCCTGCGCAACGAGAGCTCGGTCTCGCCCGACGGCATCTCGACGTCGCCGGCGTCGACCACCTTCAGGTCGGTCAGCGGGTTGACGCCGAGGGCCAGGTGCGGCCTCGAGCCGTCGTGCGGCAGGTAGTCGGTGAGCCTGATGGCTTGCGGGCCGAACCTGGCACCGGGCCGGTGCGAGGTTCCGCCGTCGAACGGGGCTCCGATCAGCACGATGTCGGCCCCGGCCAGGGACGCGGGATCGAACAGGTCGGCGCTGGGGACGCCGAGGAAGGTGGAGTCGGGGCCGTACATGTTGCCGATCCTCGCCACCACGCCCTCGCCTCCGGCCGCCAGCGGCGAAGGTCGCCGTCGCCGGAGTCTGACCATAGCGTGCGAACGGCCGGCCCAGCCGGCCCGGCTGCCGCCGGACTTTGGCTGATGGTGGTCTGGACTTTGGCGAGTCGCCCGGTCGGCCTGCGAGCGTCAGGGCGGCGGTGAAGCGGGGCCTGGGTTCTGGCCGGCCGGGCCGACCGCGCTAAGTTCGCAGCGATGGCTTGCACAGGCGGCGCCCCGCAGGAGGATCGCAATGGCTGACGCGCGTCCCGCGCACGACCTGACTGACCTGGTCAGGAGCCTGGTCGGCGAGGACGGCAGGCACATCGCGGTGGCGGGAACGCTGAACTTCCGCGACGTCGGAGGATACCCGGTGGCCGGCGGCGGCTTCACGGCCTGGCGCACCCTGTTCCGCTCCGACGCGCTGCACCGGGTGGACGACGAAGGCTCAGCCACGATCGCCGGGCTCGGGCTGAGGACCGTGCTCGACCTGCGGACGCTTGAGGAGCTGATGATCGCGCAGGGCCCGCTCGGCGACTTCGCCGACCGCGGCACCCGAACCGTCCACTTGTCGCTCGTCGGGCGGGACTTCAGCGAGTTGCCGCCCGAACTCGAAGGCGTGTACACGTTCTTTGTCGAGCGGCGCGGATCGGCCATTGCCGCTGCCATTTCCGAACTGGCGCGGCCGGGGGCATTGCCTGCCCTGGTGCACTGCACGGCCGGCAAGGACAGAACGGGCACTGTGATAGCGTTCGCGCTAGCGGCGATCGGTGTTCCCGATGAGTTCATCGCCGCCGACTACGCGCTCAGCAGCATGTATCTAATCGCCGAGCAGACGGCCGTGATCGGCCAGCTTAGCGCCGACACTGGGCTGGGCGAGCAATTCACGGAAGCCCTTCTGGCAAGCCCGCCAGAGCTAATCTTGCGTGTACTTGACCGCGCTAGGGAAGAAGCTGGGAGCATTGCTGGCTACCTTGCCCGTCACGGCCTGCCGGAAGAAGAACTGGCCGCGCTCAAGGCGGCTCTCATAACAAATGAGCGCCAGCCGAATGTCGCACGATGACCTCGACCGCCGGATCTTGCATGCCTTGGTGCAGGATGCGCGGGCTAGCTACGCCGAGATCGGCTCGCTCGTCGGGCTCTCCGCGCCCGCGGTCAAACGGCGGGTCGACCGGCTGCGCGCGGCCGGGGCGATCACCGGGTTCTCAGCCCGGCTCAGTCCCGGCGAGCTCGGCTGGACGACCGAGGCCTACGTCGAGCTGTTCTGCCGGGGCAAGACCTCGCCGCACGAGATCGGCGCGGCCGCGAGCAAGCATCCAGAGGTCGTGAGCGCTTGCACGGTGACCGGCGAGGCGGACGCCTTGCTGCTGATCAGGGCCTCGGACATCCGCCACTTCGAGCAGGTCGTCGAGCGCATCGGAGCCGAGCCGTTCGTGGTCAGGACGCGGAGCTCCATCGTCTTGTCCAGGCTCGTTGAACGCCCCGACGCCCTGCCCGAGCTATCCGACTAGCCCGGCCCCTGGCTGTCAGGTGAAGCTTGCGCGTTGGTGAGAAAGTGCGCTGATCAGCCGGTTGCGCCGCAGGCATTGGGCTACAGTCATAGCATGTCCGAGCGAGACGACCGATATGTCGGTAATGACCTTCCCCGAACTACGGGCGAATTCCGTGCAGCTCCGGACGTTTCGGCGAGCACGGCCGAGTTCAAGGCGTTCGCGGCCGGCCGCGTCGGCGGCCAGGTGACCGACTCAGGTTCATGGCCAGCGCAGCCGTGGGCCGGGGAAGCGCCGAGCAGCGGGTCAGGCCGCACGATCGCGATCGTGGTCGGCGCCGTCGTCGCGCTGGTCGTGATCGTTGTCCTGATAGCGCTGTTCGCCTAGGCGCAGTGAGCAGCTTCTAGAAACCGCTGCCGACCTCGCTCCAGGCCGACCAGCCGGTGCCGATGTCGCTCGCGACGGCGAGCTTGTGGTCGTGGTCGATGAGGGCCACGCTGGCGGCGCCCTCGGTGTTGAGCCAGCCGCTCGGGCTGCCCATCATCTTGCCACCGGGGATCCCGCCGACGGTGGCCCAGGAACCCCAGGTGGCCGCGCCGGTCGGGCCGTCCTGCCTGATGTAGGCGAGTTGGTTGCCCAAGGTGCGGGCGTAGACGATGACCTGGCCGACCGGCCAGTCGGCGGCGGCGGGCGAGTCGGCGATGGACAGGGTCGACCCGGCCGCCTTCTTCGAGCTCGTCCCGGCCAGCGGCAGGCCCCAGGTCCAGGTGCCGCTGCCGACCCCGCTCTGCCAGGCGTCGGCGAGCCCGCCCGACGTGGTCGCGGCGAAGAACTCGGTCTGGCCTGACCCGTTGACGGCCGCGGCTGGCACGCCGGCGAGGTCGTCAGGGCCGCCCGCAAGCGGGCTCCACCGTCCCCAGGACACGCCGTTCCAGGTGATCACGGCCGCTGATCCGGCGGTCGTCCGGCAGAACACGTCAACATCATGATTGGCATCAAGCAAAGGCACCGGCGTGCTCGCGCACTGGCCGCTCAGGTCTTGCCAGCTAGTCCACTGGGCGTTGCCGTTGGGCTCGGCCTGGCTGATCACGGCGAGGTTGCCGTCGTTCTCCGTCTGGATCACCGCGACGTCCCCTGACGGCATCAAGACCGCGGCCGGGTCGGTGCCGCTCTTGATCTTGGCGTTGAGGGCTGGCAGCTGCTTGCCCCACTCCCAGTCGTTCGGGAAGCCGGCCTGCTGCCAGGCGTGCACCAGGCGGCCCGAGGTCGATCGGGCAATGACCGTGAGGGCTCCGTCGGCCTGCGGCGCGACCGTCGGATTGCTCGCGATCGTGGCCGGGGAGCGGCCGACCGAGTGCATGGCCGACCAGGTCAGGCTGCCCACCGGGGCCTGCCAGGAGTGCGTCAGGGTGTTGCCTGCCGACTTGGCGAACCACTCGGCGGTGCCGTTGGCGTTCATGGCGACCGAGATGCGCAAGCTCCCGTCGCCGGCGGGGCCTGGGCTCGGGGGCGGGGCGGGCGCGGGTGCGCCGTCGCCGAGGTTGACGTCGAGCCGGTCGCTGTCGATGTCGATGGTCGTGCCGCCGAAGGTCTCCAGATGGCTGCCCTGGTACTGGTGCAGCCGCTGGTGGTCGGTCCACATTCCGGTTGGCATGTACGAGCTGCTGGTGGTCGCGTCGTCGTCCCAGTCGGCGTAGTAGATGACCTGGGGCTCGGTCATCGTGTCGGCGGCCGCGACCAGCGCGCCGATGTTGGTGAACGACTCGTAGACGCCGGACACGTAGCCCTTCGCGGTCAGCTCGCTGTCCCAGGCCGACAGGAACGTCGTGACCTGGGAGTTGCAGGCCGGGCCGTACGCTTCCATGTCGTAGATCAGCGGCGTCCCGGCCGGGATGCCGAGGCTGGCCGCCTGGGTCACGGCGTCGTCGGCGGCCGCTTTGCCCTCGCTGCTGGCCTGGCTGGTGGTGATCGTGGCGTCGCCAGGGGCCTGAACGCAGCTTGACTGCAAGCCGGGGTAGAGGGGGAAGTAGTGCCAGCCCTGGGCCACGATGCCGGTGAGCCAGGACGGGGTCAGGTTAGCCTGGGCGCAGGCGCGGTTCGCCCCGCCGATGTAGATGCCGACGGCCCGGTAGTCCGATGCCAGCCAGTTCGTCATCGCGCTCGCGCTCGGGGCCGCGCAGGAGTCGAACCCGCTCCCGGTGAAGATGCCCTGACCTTGCTGACGTCCCTGGGACTGCGGGGGGGCCTGGGCTGAGAGGAGCCGAGCTTGCTGGGTCGGCGCCGGCCGGGTTGGCCGGGAAGCTGGGGCGGTCTCGGTAACCGCGATCGACGACTGGATCGCGAGCGCGAGCGCCCGGTCGGTGCCGTAGGAGATGCTGACCTGAGCGCCCTGCCTGCCTGCTCCGGGCAGATCGTCAGTGATGGTCCGACTCACGGTCCAGTCCTTGTCGATCACCAAGGCCTTTGCCGACCGCGTCAGCGGACGGCCGCTGTCGCCGGTCCCGGCACCCGCGGCCGCCTGGCTCGTCGCTGTCTTGCCGAGCGGTCCGATCATGACCGCCTCGGTCTTGCCGACCAGCCCCGCCGGGCAGATCGGGTTAGGCCCTGGCCGGCCGAGGTAGACAGCGTGGACGTCGAGCCGGGGGCATGCCTTCGGGTGCCGGGCGAAGTCGATCACGGGCCACGACGCCGGGACGCTTAGCCGAACCCCGTCGAATGTCACGTTCCGCCACCGCTGCGTGGTGGCCGCCGACGAGTCGACGACCGATCCCCCGACCAAGATGCTGCCAAGTCCGACCATTACAGCGGCATGGATTCGAAAACTCATGGAACTGATGGTGCCGCTTTGGACGCCAATCAGCTGGCAGTTTTCGATAACTCTGTGTAGTCGATGTCAAACCTTTAGTGAGTGATCGCCAGGTGAGCGACCGAAACCGGTCAGTCCGCGTCGGGCTGGAACCGGTAGCCCATTCCCGGCTCGGTCAGCAGCCAGCGCGGCCGGGCCGGATCGGGCTCGAGCTTGCGCCGGAGCTGGGCCATGTAGAGCCGCAGGTTGCCGGTCGCGTCGGCGTAGCCAGGTCCCCAGACCTCGGCGAGCAGCTGGCGCTGGCTCATCAGCTTGCCCGGGTGCCGGAGCAGCACCTCGAGCAGGTGCCACTCGGTGGGAGTCAGCCGGATGTCGCCCTGGCCGGTCGCGGCGCCTGAGTTCCTGATCACGCGCTTGGCGGCGAGGTCGACGATCAGGTCGCCGAGCTCTACCTGGGGCTGGCTGGCCTCAGGGGTGCTGCGCCTGACCGCGGCCCGCATCCTGGCCAGCAATTCGTCCATGCCGAACGGCTTGGTCACGTAGTCGTCGGCGCCGGAGTCGAGTGCCTCGACCTTGTCCGTGCTGTCGGCGCGGCCTGACAGCACGATGATGGGCGCGTCCGTCCAGCCCCGCAGTCCCTCGATGACCTCGACGCCGTCCATGTCCGGCAGGCCGAGGTCCAAGATGACCAGGTCAGGGGGATGCTGGGAGGCCTGCTGGAGGGCGCCGGCCCCGGTCATCGCGGTGTCGACGTCATATTGCCTGGCCCGGAGGTTGATGCGCAGCGCCCGGACGATCTGCGGTTCGTCGTCGACGACCAGCACCCGCGTCACGTCGGGATCACCGGCCCGTCCGGCACCGGGAGCGGCGACGGCGCGGGCAGCTGCAGGCCCGTGGCGGTGACCGCTGGCAGTGACAAGGTCATCGTCAGGCCGCCGCCGGGGGTCTCCTCGGGTTCGAGCGTGCCGTTCATGGCCTCGGTCAGGCCCTTGGACAAGGCCAGGCCGAGTCCGATGCCGGTGGTGTTGTCGGTGTCTCCGAGCCGCTGGAAGGGCACGAACATTCGCCGCAGCTGCTCTTCGGCGATGCCGGGACCGCGGTCGATGACCCGCACCTCGACTCGGTCGCTCAGGGAACTGGCGGTGAGCACGGGCGGCGAGCCGGCCGGGGAGTACCTGAGCGCGTTGGCTACGAGGTTGGCTAGCACCCGCTCAAGTATTCCGGGATCGACGTGGACCTCAGGCAGGTTGGCCGGGATCTCGATCACCACGGCCTTGCTGCCAGGCCCGAGGTCGTCGAGCGACCTGGCCACGACCTCGCCCAGGTCGGCCGGCCTCGGGAACACCGACATCGCCCCGGCCTGGAGCCTGCTCACGTCGAGCAGGTTCTCGACCAGCCGAGCCAGCTTGTCGAGCGACTCGTCGGCGGTGGCGAGCAGCTCGGCGTAGTCCTGCGGATTCCACTGGACGTCGTCGGATCGCAGGCTGGTGACCGCCGCCTTAGCTGAGGCGAGCGGGGTGCGCAAATCGTGGCTGACGGCGGCGAGCAGCGCGGCCCGCATCCGGTCGGCCTCGGCGATCGGCCGCGCGGCCTGGGCGGCCGCGGTGAGCCTTTGCTGCTCAAGCGCGGCCGCCGCGTAGCTCGCGAACGCGCCGAGCACGCGCCGGTCCTGCGCGGGCAGGGTACGGCCGCGGGCGGCTAGGACCAGCTTGTCGTCGATGGGCATGGCGACGTCCGCGTCCTCAGGGCTCGTCACCGGGGGTTGCTCGGTGGCGACGTCACCGGAGGCCGCGACCACGTGCCACGGCGCGCCCGGCACCGGATCGCCGTCGGCGTCGGTTTCTCGTTCGAGCATCGTGACCGTGTGCATGCCGAACGCCTCGCGGACCCGGTCGATGACCGCTTGCAGTGGCTGCTCCCCGCGCAGGATGCTGCCCGCCGTCGTGACTAGCAGGTCGGACTCCGCGCTCGCCCGCACCGCCTGCTTGGATCGCCTGGCCGCGTTGTCCACGATCGTGGCGACGACCGCGGCAACGACCAGGAAGACCGCGAGCGCGAAGGCGTTGTTCGGGTCGGAGATATTGAAGGTGTAAAAGGGCGGCGTAAAGAAGTAGTTGAGGAACAGGGAACCTTCGATGGCCGCCAGCACGGCGGGCAGCAGGCCGCCGACCAGAGCGACAGCCACGACGCCGACTAGGAATACGAGCACCTCGCTAGTGAGCGTGAGGTCCGGGCGCAAATTCGCGAGCGCGAGCGTGAGCAGGGGCGCGAGCACCACCGCCAGCAGGTACCCGGCGAGCCTGCGGGGCAGCGACAGGCCGCCTCGGCGGGTCGGCAGCCCCCGGCCCCGGCCCATCTGGGAGTGGGTCACGATGTGGACGTCGATGTCGCCCGAGTCGCGGATCGTGCGCCAGCTCACGCCGGGACCGGTCAGCAGCGTGGTGATCCAGTTACGGCGGCTGGCGCCGAGCACGAGCTGGGTCGCGTTCTCGGCCCTGGCGAAGTCCAGCAGGGCGGTCGACACGTCGTCGCCGACGACCTGGTGGTAGCTGCCGCCCAGCGACTCGGCCAGCCGCCGCTGTGCGGCCAGCGCGCTCGGGTCGGCCCCGGTCAGCCCGTCTGACCTGGTCACGTAGACGGCGAGCAGGTCACCGGCACCGCTGACCGAGCGGGCGGCGATCCTGGCCGCGCGCCTGATCAGCTGCTCGCCTTCAGGGCCGCCGGTCAGCGCGACGACGACTCGTTCCCTGGCTTCCCAGGTGCCGGTGATGTCGTGCGCCTCGCGGTACCTTTTGAGGCCCTCGTCGACCTTGTCGGCCAGCCAGAGCAGGGCCAGTTCGCGTAGCGCGGTGAGGTTGCCGGCCCTGAAGTAGTTGTTGAGCGCGGCGTCGATCTTCTCCGCGGGATACACGTTGCCGTGGGCCATCCGGCGGCGCAGCGCCTCCGGCGTCATGTCGACGAGCTCGACCTGGTCGGCGGCGCGGGCGACCGCGTCAGGTATCGTCTCGCGCTGCGGCACCCCGGTGATCTTCTGCACCACGTCGTTCAGCGATTCCAAGTGCTGGATGTTCACCGTGGTGATCACGTCGATGCCGGCCTTGAGCAGCTCGTCGACGTCCTGCCAGCGCTTCTCGTTGCGCGAGCCCGGCACGTTCGTGTGCGCTAGCTCGTCGACCAGCGCGATCTGCGGGTGACGGGCGATGATGCCGTCGACGTCCATCTCTTCGAACGCCGAGCCGCGATAGGCGATGCTGGCGCGGGGCATGACCTCCAGGCCTGCTAGCTGCTCGGTGGTACGGCGCCGGCCGTGGGTCTCGACGAACGCGACAACGACGTCAGCCCCCCTGGACTGACGCCGGTGTCCTTCGCCGAGCATGGCGAACGTCTTGCCGACGCCCGCCGCGGCGCCCAGGTAGATCCTGAGCTCGCCGCGGCGGGTGCCTGATGGCTTGGTGC
>DATKFV010000019.1:0-18767 GCA_035511035.1 Streptosporangiaceae bacterium | reverse complement strand
CTGGTCCTCGCGGTCACCGCGAGCACTTTGAGGTCGCGCGCGAAGATTCCTTTAAAGGATTGGGCGTCGCCGGGGCGTCGGCCGCACCGAGATCCCGAGCAAGGCTCGCGCAGGACGCCGTTGACGGTCAGGTGGGCGATGGCCGCCCTGGCGATGGTCTCAGCCTCGCGGAGCTGGTCGGCGTTCCCGGTCGCCCGGTACAGCTGGGCCAGCCCGGCGAGGATCACTCCCTGGTTATAAGTCCAGGTCGTCTGCTGGTTGTTCGCGCACCGGGCGTCGAGGCCGTCGTTGACCAGGCCGCTGCTGTTGATCATTCCTGAACGGGAGAACCAGGCCCACTCCGCCCGCGCCCAGCGCAGGTATTTGGTGTCGCCTTTGATGGTGTTATGCAGCCAGGCGGTCAGCTCGAGGAAGATCTCGTTGGTGATCGCGTTCTTGTAGGTCCTGGCGGTGGTCCACCAGACGCCGCCGCCGCAAGTGGCGTCCCAGGACTGGTGCAGGTAGTTCGCGTCGGTCTCAGCCATCGCCAGGTACTGACTCGCCTGCGGCAACCGGGACCGGGTGAGCTGATAGGCCTGCAGCCAGGCCAGCCCCCACCAGCCCGTGTCATCGTTGTAGGCGTTCTCGAAGTCGCTGTGCGCGTAGCGGGCGAACGCAGCGGGGATGGCGAGCTCGTAAGACCTGTCGCCCGTGGCCTGCTCGTAGGTCTCTAGCGTCGACAACGCGACCGCCGACTGCCACCAGGAGCGCCCGATCCGGCCGGTGGCCGGGTCATACGCCTTGAACAGCTCGGCCATGTCGGCCTTAGGCGGACCCCCGACCGGAACCGGAGCCGATGCCAGGGCGGCATCGGCGGCCACGGCCACCGTCACCATCACGGCCGCCGCGACGCAGGTCAGTGCCCGCAACCCAGGCCGTCCGGCCCGCCTGGGTCGGCCGCTGCCGGCGCGCTTGCTGCCCATCGCCCGCCTCGTAGAAGTTGGCCGCGGCTTACCCCGCCTAGCCAACCACTCTAAAGCGGGCTGATCATCTTGAAAACCCCTTTTATGCATCAAATAGGCGTTCCCGGCTCGGGACAGCCAAATGCTCGACAGCGGATCATCAGCGGGTGGCGGTCCTGGCCCGGATCCGCCCGCCAGGGGCACGATAGGGCCCGCGATCAACGTGCCGACGGTCCCGGCCTAGGCCCGGTGCCGGCCGGACCGCGCAGAGCGCAATAGGGGCTCCGATCAGCGTGCTGACTGCCCAGGCCCAGGCCCGGCCGGACCGCGCAGAGCGCGATAGGGGCTCCGCGATCAAGGAAAAGCGGCGATCGCGGAAAGGCTGTCGGGGAGCGGGCGCGCTCGATTGCTCCGTGATCAAGGGAGATCCGTGATCACGGTAATTCATCCGAGTGATAAGTGGGCCGTAATCCTCCGTGATCAGGATAATTCGAGGATCACGGTAATTCGAGCCGGTGATGACGCATGCGCCTACCGTGATCATGGCTGGGCCGTGATCACGGAGCGACGATCCGGCTCCGCTATCGGCAGAGTTCGCGCGCCTGCTTGCTTCGGCGGGCTACCATTTCCTTATTCTCTCAATGGAGGTGACTCAGGTGAGCGCTACGCGAATCAAGCTCCGTGAGGAGGGAACGGTCCTCGATCTCATTGGCCCTGAGGATGCGGACGTTCCCGCGGCGGACGAAGAGGAAGCGACTATCATCGTCGTGATCGGGGGATTCGTCGGCATACTCCAGCCGCGCCGGATTATCTACGACTGGTTCTAGCTATCGACGTGACCCTAGCCCGTCGGCCAACCCGCCAGTTGCCGACGGGCTATCTCGCGCGACTCAACCGTGACCCCACTGGCTTCCTGCTGAATGCGGCCGAGACGATGGGCCCGGTCGCTTCCTTGCGGAGTTCGCTCACCTTGCTGACCGAGCCGGCCGATATAGAGTTCGTGCTGAAACATACCGGAAGTACCTTCTCCCGGACCCACAATTTCCTGGGCCAGCCCGTGACCGAGACAGCTGCGCCGGAATGGGAAGCCGGGCGCAAGGCGGTGTACACGGAACTGCGCGCTGCCGTTGAGCGGAGCGCGCTCCATCACATTAGGCAGGCCTTCGATCAGATGATGACCGAATGGCCGCACGAGCCCGTTGACGACGCTATCGCTCGGTTCGAATTCGCCACGGGGAGCACGATTGGGCGGATCTGCTTCGGCGCTGACGGAGACCGGCTGGCCGCGTTGGCAGGCCAGCTTCTTGACTTCCTTTTCGAGGTCGCGGGGAGCGCCTACGATCCGCCGGCCTGGGCACCTGGCCGGCGTAAGGCCGAACGGTGCGCGGGCCGGCTCAGGGAAGAGGTGCGGGCGGTCGTCGATGCCAGGCGCTTGAGTGGCTCCGTGGCGGATCTGGCTGGCATGCTGACCAGTCCCGACGGTGGTGGCCTGAGCGGCGGCCTGGCCACCAGGATGCTGGTCAGCGTCCTGCTCGCCGGCCATGGCGTTCCGGCCGTCGCGCTGGCCTGGACCATCTTCCTGCTTGACCGGTATCCGCAGGAGAGGCAGCGAGTCACCGATGAGCTGAGGGCGGCTCCGGTCGATTTGCCGCCCGCACGGTTGCCGGTGACGACCGCTGCCATCTCAGAGACGCTGCGCCTTTACCCGCCGACCTGGCTGCTGGCCAGGAAACTGCTGCACGAGGAGACAGTCCACGGCATCAGGTTCGGCCGGGGCCACACTTTCTACGTGAGCCCTTTCATCACCGGCCGCCACGGTCAGTACTTCGAGCGGCCGAGATCCTTCATGCCGCGCCGCTGGGAGGATGCGGCCTTCAGGAAGCAGTTGCCCGCCTATGCCTACTTTCCCTTCGGGGCGGGTCCGCGCCGCTGCCTGGGCCAGTACCTGGCCACGCTCGAGCTCAAGCTGCTGACCGCGATGCTGATGCGGGAATGCGAGCTCGAGGTGGTCGATCCCGGCCGGGTCCGTCTCGGCGCCCGGCGAGGTCTTCGCCCGCTCAACCTGACCGTGCTCAGAACGGCCTGACCGGCGCGGCCGGTGACGTTAGCTGGCCACTAGCTCGCGGATCATGAGGTGCTCGATGTCCTCAGGGTTGCCCGGCCGGGTATCGGTGCGGTTGGTCGGGCGGAAGCCCATCCGCTCGTACAGGCCGCGAGCCCGTTCGTTGGCGTCGAATACCCAGAGCACCACCGAGGGAGCCCCGGCCGCCGAGGCCTGGTCGATGACCGTCTGGACCAGCATTCGCCCGATGCCAAGCCCGCGCGCGGCCGGGCTGACCCACATGGCGACCAGGTGCCAGGCTCCGTGGAAGCCGTGGACTTGGGCATCGTCATAAGGCAACGCGGTCACGGCCCCGACCGGAGCGCCGTCCCGCCAGGCCAGGAAGCTGGCCGCCGCTCCCAGCCGGCGTCGCCATAGCTGCTCGCCGAGATCGCGTTCCCGCTCCAACGTCGAGGCGAAGGCTTCGGGAGCGTCGGCCAGCGCCGTCAGCCGGACCTGCCGATAGGTCGCCCAGTCGTCGGGGCTGACCTGCCGCACTTGCGCGGGTCGAGGTTCCGCTGAATAGTCTGCCATCTGCGCAGCCTCGCGGATGGGCGACCCCGCTGCAATCGAATAAAGACGACGGCGCTGGTCAGCTGGCGCGTACCGGCTCGACATCGTCAGGTACACCAAGGTCAGCCTGCCCGCGCCACGCCGCTGATAGAGCGGGACATGAAAGGTTATTCGTATGAGGGTGGACGCTCACTGTCAAATGCCGCTTTACTAGAAACGGCCCCCAGGGCTGCTAATAGATGGCAGGTGAGCGGTGATGATTCGGCCGAGGCTAAGGTTCGGGTTGCCGATCGGCGGCGGACTGGAACTCGTTCTCTTGGGCGGTGCCGCGTACTTCGCCTGGGAGCATGAGCAAGGCAACCACGTGCAGGCGCACTTGCTGTGCCCGATCTGCTGGCTGAACAGGATCGCCCCGGCTCCCGAGCCGCCGGACCCGGCGCCAGAGGCCTCCCAGGAATAGACCAGCCCAGCGGACTGAGCCGGTTTTGTCCGCGCCTATTCACGGCCTGGGCAGGTGTTTCACGCCGCGATCGTCTGCTAGATCGGGTAAAGGCGGATCTTGATACCGATGGCGTCGCAGAGGTGGATGAGGTCGTCGGGGATGATGTCGCAGGCTTTCAGCACTCTCGAGATGCTGTGCTGGGGTCCGCCGCGCCAGGCCTGGGCGAGGACGACGACGGGTACGGCGGGTCGGATCCGGTGCCTGGTGACCTCGTCATGCAGGGCCAGGAAGTCGGGGTTGGCTCGCTCGGCGGCAAGCAGGGCACCAGTGTCGCAGACGATGCCGGGCATCAGCTCGCGGCCTGCTGCCGCGCCTCGTCAGCGGTTCCCCGCAGCGCAGTCACGCCTGCGGGCCTGATGGAGCACTTTCGACCTTTTGGCGGGGAGTTATCGCGTGCTGGCGGATCCTCGTCAAAAAGCGTGGTCGATCTACCGCTAGGCGAAGATGCTCCATCGCAACGCGGACAACTCCCCGCGAAAGCGGCGACAAGTCTCCAGCCTAAGAAGATCCTCCATGAAGGCGCTGAAGATGCTCCGCCAGGAAAAATCTCTCCGGTGAGAATACGAAGACTTACCAAATAGAGCGCGAAGACTCCACGCCGGAAGAGGACTCGCCGCCAAGAGGAGGACGATTTCACGCCGGAAGAGGACTCGCCGCCTAGAAGACGAAGACGCCGCGCCGGAAGACAACGCCACGCGACGAGCTAGGAGCTCGGCAAGCGGGAACGCGCTCGGCCGTCAGTTCGTCGCCTGTTTCCTGGCCTCGCACGTCGCCCCGCAATAGCGCGCTGATCCTGGCCAGCCGAGGCGGCGCAGCACCGTCGCGACCTGGGCGGCCACGAGGCACGCCCGGCGGTCGACGTCGATCCAGCCGTATCGCAGGACGGTCAGCCCGTACTCGTCGTACAAGTTGTCTAGGTAACGGCTACGCCCGTCGGCGGCGACCTTAGCCTCTGAATGCCCGCGCACACGATCGCGAGGGCAGGGTCGAACGTCGTCGCCTGCGTGGCCAGGTCGAGCATGGTCTCCTCGATGCGAGTTCGCGGGGGGAGCAGGCTCGGATGCACGGCCTCGCTCAGCCGGGCCGAACGATGGATGACTACGCCGGGCACGGGGACGACCTGCCGGGCGTCCGAGTGGACGCCATGATGGAGCGCCTGCCAGCGACCGCCTCGTACGCGCCGGTCGATGACATGCGACGACACCCCGCACTCAAGCGCCTGCCGCCTGGAGATGACGCCCTCCTGGGCTTGGGCGAGTTCCTGGCAGGCACGGGCAGATCGTGTGGCATTCGACCAGCTTGCCTGAGCGCACCACCGCTAGCGAGTCGAGAATTTTCGGCTGTGGACGAATGAATAATCTGTCCACAACTATCCCGAGACCGCAGGCAAAGACGGCTCGTTCACTGCGAGGCGTTTAGGCGGGGCTGTGCACGTGCGGCATGACCTCGGCCGCGAGGCGCTCCATCTGCTCGGGCTGGTCGAACACGGTCGTGAAGAGGATCAGCTCGGCGCCCGCCGAGGCGACGGCGCTGGCCTCGCGGATGCAGTCGGCCGGAGTGCCGGCGACCGCTGCGGCCTCGATGGAAGGGACGCGGCGGCCGTAGATCCCTGCCATGGCGTGGTTGATCCGGTCGCGGGCCCGCCCGGCGTCATCGTCGACGGCGATGTAGATCCGCTTGGCGATCGGGAACGATGCCGGATCGCGGCCGGTCTCGGCGAGGGCCGCGCGCACGATCTGAACCTGGCTGGCGAAGCTGGCGGTGGGGGAGGAGCCGGCGCCGAAGAACCCGTCGCCCAGCCTTACCGCGCGGCGCAGGGCCGGCTCGGTGTTCGCGCCGAACCAGACCGGGGGATGTGGCTTCTGGGCTGGCTTGGGTTCCATGGCCGCGTCGGTGAGCTGCCAGAACTCCCCATCGAAGGTCACCAGGGGCTGCGTCCACAACGCCTTCATGAGCGCCAGGCCCTCGGTGAACCGCGCGATGTAGCGGTCCGGAGTCAAGCCGAACGCCGCGAACGGCCGCGCCTTCCCGCCGGTGCCGATGCCGACCTCAAGGCGGCCGCAGCTGAGCTGGTCCAGCGTGCTCAGGGCCTTGGCCAGGTGCACCGGGCTGTGCAGCGGCGTGACGAACACCGTGCAGCCAAGCCGGAGCCGGCTCGTGCACGCCGCCGCGTAGGTCATGGCCTCTAGCGGCGCCAGTTGCGCGCCCGAGCCGAGCACTGACTCCTGCGTCCACGCGCTGGAGAAGCCGAGTTCCTCCGCCCGGCCCATATAGGCGCGGAACTGCTCAGGCTCGAACTCGCCATCACCGTAAAACTGGGGAATCGCGATCGCGAAGCGCATGAACCGCATCGTAGCCCGCGCTGGCCAGGCTACGCCGCGGGTGCCAGAACTGCCTCGGGGCGAAGGCTACTGGAGCTGGTGCCGTTTCCGAGCTCGCCGCTGGTGTCCGTGCCCCAGCAGTCGACGCCACCGGTGGCGAGGACGGCACAGGTGCTGCCGTCGTCGTCGCTGACCAGGCTCTTGACCCGGACCAACGGCTTCTTCGGGCCAAAGCCGGGGACCGCCTTGGGCGCGGCGCTGTAGCCGGATGACGCGAATCCCCAGCAGTCCACCGCGCCCGAGGTCAGCAAGGCGCAGACGTTCTCGCCCTCGCCGCCATCCCCGCCGACCAGGCTGCTGATGCCGCCCAGGGCGCCCTTTCCGCTCGGGCTGGTGACCGTGACCGGCACGTCGCTGGTCTCGTTGGCGGACGGGTCGCCGAGCGCGCTGTCTCCGTTGTACCCCCAGCAGTCAGCCCTGCCCGAGGTGAGGACCGCGCAGTTGGTCAGGCCCGGTATGCCGGTCACGCTGCTGACCGCTCCGAGCGTTCCGTGGCCACCGACGCCCTTGACCGCGACCGGGACCGGGCTGTCGTTGAAGATCCCGATGGTCCCGTTCCCGAGCTCACCCCAGGTGTCCTCGCCCCAGCAGTCGACCTTGCCGGAGCTGAGCCGCGCGCAGATGTTAGTGCCGTTGTCCTTGTAGCCGGTCAGGCTGGTCACGCCGGTGAGCGAGCCGGTCCCGCCGATTCCCTTGACGACCACTGGGAACGGGTTGCCGGACTCCTGCCCGTTGCCAAGCTGGCCGTTCGAGCCGTATCCCCAGCAGTCGACCGCGCTGGTGGTCAGCAGGACGCACATGGTCTCGCCTTCGCCGGTCAGGCTGGCCACCTGGCCGAGGGATCCAGACCCGCCGGTGCTGACCACGGTCACTGGAGTCGTAGCGCAGGGGTTCACGTCGGCCCCGCAGGTCTGCGGCCCGGTCAAGGAGTTGTCACCGAGTTGGCCGTTCTCGTTGAGCCCCCAGCAGACCGCCCCGCCTGACGACAGGGCGGCGCAGAATCCGTAGATCTCGGGCTGCACCTCGGTCGCGCTGGTCAAAAGGCCGGAACCGCCGACCGCCTTTACCGCTACCGGCGTGTCGCTGTTCTTCGTCGTGCCGTCGCCGAGTTCGCCGTCCTGGTTGAGTCCCCAGCAGTCCACCCCGCCCGAACGCAACACCGCGCAGTATTCAGATCCGTAGGCGAGCGTGTCGCTCACCACGCTGGCTACGCCGGTCAGCACACCCTTGCCGCCGACGGCCGCCACCGCGACCGGCCTGCTGCTGTTCTTGGTCTTGCCGTCGCCGAGCTGGCCGAATTCGTTGAAGCCCCAGCAGTCCACCCGGCCGTTCGTCAGCAGCGCGCAATAGCTCTGGCCTTGACCGACGACATTCTTGACACCGCCAAGCGTCAGCGGCGGCTGAGCGAGCGCCTTGCTCGCGCTCGTCGTGCGCCCGGAGGCCGCCACCTTCAGCGTGATCGTGAAGTGCCTGGTCGAGATCGAGTCGTTAACGGGGATCTTGAGCGTGACGGTGACAGTCCCCGAGGTGCAGTTGCGGGTGACCGGGAACCCCGTCACCTTGGGCTTGATGCTGAACGTGCACTTCTGGCCGGACCTGACCTTGGCCGTGGCCGTGACCTTGCCGCCGCCGGCGGGCACCGGCGATGGCGTGACCTTGAACGACGTGATCGTCGGCCCGGCTGCCGGGCTCGCCGGCCGGGCGGTGCTGGCCACCGCTGAAGTGGCCCCAAGAACCGCGAGCAACGAGCCGAGCCCAGCCACCATGAGCGAAAATCTGACAGCGCCCACTATCCCCATCCCCCCAGACCCACCGTGACGCGCATCCTGACAAGACTCGGCACTAATCCCTCGGATACCCGTTTACGGCATGGTAAGGGTGCCAGCGCCTTAAAGCTATCGATCTGGCCGGCGAGGGCGGGTGCGGGACGTCTGGAGTCGCGGTGAGCGTGCTGAAGGCGGGCGCGACCGGATCGCTGACCGTGGTGAAGCTGCCGACGGGTCCGGCGAAGGCGATCGTATTGCCGCTGCTGTCGGTGTAGCTCCCGGTGACCCGCCCGAGGTCGTTGATGTACCCCACGCTTGTGCCCTGTCCTCCGGCGGTGCCAGCATTCGGGTCGTTGATCGTGGTGAACCGGCCGCCTGAGTCGATGAACCCGTGCTGCACGCCGTTGGAGTCGATGGTGAACCCGGCGATCACGCCGAGGTTGTTCATGTTCGCGACGAACGTGCCCTGTCCGGCGGCCGTGCCGGCGCCGGGGGCGTTGATCGTGGTGAAGCTGCCGTGGTGGTCGATGAACCCGTGGGCGACGCCACTGCTGTCGATGTAGTAGCCGACCGCTATCCCGAGGTCATTGATGACGGTCAGCAGCGTGTCGGCAGCGCCGGGCACGTCGATCGTCGAGTACGGCCCGGGCCCGGCCGCTGCGGTCGCCGCGGACGCGGCTGCTGGCAACAGCGCCAGCACCGAAGCGGCGCCGACGATCAGGAACAGTCGATGCAGCGTTCTGAGCGACATCAGGCATCCTCGCCTTCGGGTCCGGCTCGGACGGCGAAACCCAGGTACCAGATCCAGCAGCACCGGTCCGCGGGGGCTGCCAGCCGTCATGCCACGGTTGCGTGTCATGGGCGGTTAGTCTTCCGAGTGGCGGTAGCAATCTGGTAGCGAACATGTAGGGCTAGCTCGGGGTACGCAGCCGGGCGGAGGTCGCATGATGCCGAAGCTGGAGTTCTGCCTGCTCGGACCAGTGATGGTGCGCTGCGGCGGGGTGGCCTTGCCGGTGCCGAAGGGCAGGCAGCGAGCGGTGCTCGCGGTGCTGTTGCTGAATGCTGGCCGGGTGGTGTCAGTCGGCGAGCTGACCGAGGCGCTCTGGGGATCCGCGCCACCGCCATCAGCCCCGGTGACCGTACGGAACTACGTGAAGAGGCTGCGCCGGGTGCTGGGGGAGGCGGACCAGGGCCGGATCATCACCCGTTCTCCCGGCTATGTCATCCGGGTTGATCCCGGTGAACTGGACGTGACCCGGTTCGAGGGCCTGATCGACAGCGCGCGCGACGCTGCCCGCGGCGGTTCCTGGGAAGCTGCGGCCGACCAGGCACGGACGGCGCTGGGGCTGTGGCGCGGCGAGCCTTTGGCCGACGTGGAGTCGGCGGCGCTGGCGCTAGGCGAGGTTCCGCGGCTTTCCGAGCTGCGGCTGCAGGTCGCGGAGCTGCGGATCGAGGCTGAGCTGCACCTGGGCCGTCACGGCGTGGCCATTGCCGAGCTCGAGCGCATGGTCGCTGTCCACCCGCTGCGCGAGCACCTGCACGCTCTGCTGATGGCCGCCCTGGTCGGCGCTGGCCGCCAGGCCGAAGCGCTGGCCGCCTATCAGCACGCGCGGCGGGTGCTCGTTGACGAGCTGGGCGCCGACCCGGGTGACGAACTGCGCGAGCTGCACCGGCAAGTCCTCACCGCTGGCCCGGTCCTGGCCAGTTTCGAGTCCCCCCTACTGCCGCCTGGCGGCCCCCGGTCAGCTGGTGCGAGGCCCGTGCCGGTGGCGCCACGGGAGCTGCCGGGACCGGTGCCGCGGTTCGCGGGCCGGGCAGCCGAGCTAGCCGACCTCACCGCGATGCTGGAGCGCGCCGGGGCGCAGCGGCCCAGGAACCTGGTGATCTCGGCGATCACAGGGATGGCCGGGGTGGGCAAGACCGCCTTGGCGGTGCAGTGGGCGCATCAGGTGGCGGACCGGTTCCCCGACGGCCAGCTGCACGTGAACCTGCGTGGTTATGATCCTGGCCAGCCTGTCTCGGCCGCTGACGCCCTGGCCGGGTTCCTGCGCAGCCTAGGCGTGCCTGAGCAGCACATCCCGGCCGAGATCGCGCAGCGGGCGGCACGATACCGGAGCCTGCTGGCGGATCGGCGAATGCTAGTAATGCTCGATAACGCCAGGGACACCGAACAGGTCCGGCCGCTGCTGCCCGGAAGCCCGTCGTGCGTGACGGTGGTGACTAGCCGCGATGCGCTGGCTGGCCTGGTGGCCAGGGACGGGGCCTGCCGGCTGGACCTGGGCCCGCTGCCGCCAGCAGATGCGGTGGGACTGCTGCGGGCGCTCATTGGCGAGCGGTCAGGTCGGTGTTCTCATGGTCGGTCGGGTACCTGGAGGATGCGGCCGCGCGCGCGTTCCGGTTCCTCGGGCTGCATCCCGGCGCGGACTTTGATGCTTATGCCAGCGCCGCGCTGACCCGTACCTCGCTCCGGCAATCTCGCTGGCTCCTAGACCGGCTGGCCCGCGCCCACCTGATCGAGCCCGCCGGGCCCGGCCGTTACAGCATGCACGACCTGCTCCGCGCCTACGCCGCCGATCAGGTGGCGGACCAGGACAGCGAGCAAGAACGGAGAGCGGCGCTGACCCGCCTGTTCGACCACTTCCTTGCTGCCGCCGCCGCGGCGGCCGGCACCTTGTTTCCCGCCGACCCTGACCAGCCAGCGCTTCCCCCGCCCGCCTGTCCCTTGCCGCCCGTCACGAACCCGGCCGCAGCGCTGGCCTGGCTCGACGCACAGCGGTCTACTCTTGTCGCGGTCGCCGCCCATGCCGCCGACCACGGATGGCCCGGCCATGCCATCGGCCTGGCCGCGACTATCTTCCGTTACCTGGACGCAGGCCACGTCGCCGAAGCTGCCGCTGTCCACGGTCATGCCCGCCGTGCCGCCGTGCGGTCAGGCGACCGGACCGCGGAAGCGGCGGCACTGACGATGCTCGGTGTTGCCGACGCGGCCCAGGGCCGCCTGCGCCAGGCCACCAGCTACCTCGAGCAAGCCCTGGCGCTATGCCGGCGGGATGGCGACAGGATCGGCGAGGCCCGCGCGCTCAGCAATCTCGGCATGGCCGAGTACTGCCACGGCCGTTACCGGCAATCGGCACAGTGCCACCAAGCGGCGCTAGCCATCTGCCTCAAGGTCGGTGACCACGCCGGACAGGCCCGTGAGCTGCACGCTCTCAGCGTCATTGACTTGCGGCAGGGCCGATACGAGCAGGCCGCAGGACAGCTGCGGCGGTCACTGGCTCTGTTCCATGACGCTGGCCTCGGGTCGGGCGAGGCGCACGTGCTGGGCAGCCTCGGCGAACTTGAGCTGCGGCAAGGCCGTTACGCCCAGGCCGGCGGCCAGCTCCGGCGGTCGCTGGAGCTGGCGCGCGAGCTCGGCAGCCGGTCGGGCCAAGCCAAGGCGCTGGCTTGCCTTGGTACCGCCGAGCTCCAGCGGGGCAGCGGCCGGCTTGCCATCGGCTACCTCAGGCAGTCACTGGCACTCCACCACTACGCCGGCAATCGTTCTGGCCAGGCCGAGGCGCTCAACGGCCTGGGCGAAGCGCTGCTCGCCACAAGCCAGATCCGCCAGGCCAGCGCCTGGCAGGCTGCGGGCGACAGCGGGAAGGCTCGCAGCCACTGGCAAGCGGCCCTCGCCCGCTACACCGATCTTGGCACTCCTGAGGCGGAGCTGGTTCGCGCCCAGATCGCCGGGGCGGCCGAAGGCTAGCGCCAGCCGCGTCCTCAGGCCGCTCGTGTTCTCATGCGACAACGTGCTGGTACGGCCTGCGGGCCGCGCGGGCCGCAGAGATGCCCGGGCTGCTCGCGGCGGTGATTGATGGCCCGTGGTGTCCGTGGGTGCCTGGTGCGGGGCTCGGGCACCAGGGGTTGGCGGGCACGCCCTGGCAGGGGTTGGGCATCGTGGGGAGCCCGGTCGGCAGTCGCTTCAGTACGACCTTGCCGTTCGGCTTCGGGTAGTGGGCGCCCTTGGGGCAGGAGGACAGGCCGGTGTCGCAGAGCACTTGCCCGAACAGGCTGCCTCCAGTGTTGGCGGCCTTGGTCTTGGCTCCGCACTTCTTCTGGGTCTTCTCGAGGTTCTTGGGCGCGCTGCCGTCGGGGGCCTGATTGCCTGCGAAGCAGTTCTGGGGCTCGCCCCCGAACAGGGTGATCTGACCGTAGTCGGAGTTACTCGGGTTACCGAAGAAGCCGTTGTGGCGGAAGGTGTTGTGCAGCAGGGCGTCGCCCTCGGGGTCAAGGACGCAGCCGAAGCCGGGGAGCTTGTGGCCGCCTGAGCCGGCGCAGGTCTGGTGCAGGCTGGGCGTGCCGCTCTGGGCGTAGGGGACGAACAGGATGCCCCAGGCGCCGTTATCGGTGATCTTGTTGTCCATGACCGTGTCGAAGCGGCCGCCCGAGATGGTCATCCCGGTGCCTACCGGTCCGGCGGCCGCGCTGCCGGCGGCGGGGGCCTTGGGGTTGTTGTTGGCCACGAAGACGTTGTGGATGACGACCCAGCAGGAACGGGTGCCGGTGATCGGGCTCTTCTTGCCGTGCGGGCAGCGGCCGTCCTGCGGGGCGGGCGGGTCGCCGATCACCTGGGTGTTGGTGTCGAGGCCGTCCTGGTTGTCGTCGAACTTGGAGTTCTCGATCACGACGGTGCCGCCGGAGTTGGTGCCCGAGTAACCGAGCGCGTTGTTCTCCATCCACATGTGGTCCATCGTCACGTCGCACGCCTGATGGCACGCGCCGACGTAGGTGCCGGAGTCGTTCATGTTGCTGGCGTAGAGCTGGTTCCAGCCAGCCGGGCCAGCCGAGTTGCTGGAGAAGATGCCGTACTCAGCGGCGGTCGTCTCGTTGCTGAAGAACGTGGAAGTGGCGGTCAGGTAGCTGCCCCAGTAGCCGGTCAGGCCGATCTTGCCGGACTCGGCGCCGCCGTTCCACCAGATCTGATTGCCTGAATCGCCGGTGCCGGCCAGGAAGTTGCAGACCGTGAGGTTCTCGATGCTGACGTCGTTCGCCTTCCACACCAGGATCCCGTTGCGCCCGACGGCCTTCTTGTCCGATCCGATCGCGCCGTAGTCCTGGGCGCTCGGCTTGGAACTGCACGCCGCGGAACCTGGCTTGGTGCCGTCGACGATGACCGTGTTGCGGTTCATGCCGCGCAGCGTGATGCCCGACTTGGCGATGTACACGCCGCCCATCTGGCCGTCGTCAGGGTTGCCCGCCTGGCCGGTCTCGTCCGCCCGCTCGTGGTAGTCGCCGGGGCCGACCAGGATCCAGTCGCCGGGCTTGGCCGCGTTGACGGCGGCCTGGATGGTCTTGTAGCCGCCGGCCTTGCCGTGGTACGTCCCCACGAGCAATACCTTCGGGCTGCTCCATCCTCCTGGGCTGTGCGACGGCGCCCAGGCCGACAACGTCCCGCAGGCAAGCACCACCGCCCCGAACACCGAGATCCTGCCAGCCGCGCTCCGAGTGCCAGTCGACATATCGGGTCTCCCCGCCAGAAGGCAACCATTCACCCGCACCATACGCATGCCGCCCGCCAGATGCTAGCCCTCGCCTGCTTCCGCGCCAGCCAAGCCATCACAGCCCGTGCGCGCCGCCAACGGCCAGGAAGTCGGGAAGTCCGCCTATCCTCGGTCAGGGAGCCCGGATGACCTGCGACAAGGCGGTAATGAACATGACGAGGCAGAACAGGCGCTTGCCCTGGCCCGCAGGCCGGAGAGCACGCCAAGTGACCACTGCGGCGATGATGGCCCTGGCCGCCGTGGCAGCGGTCGCGGCCGGCCCGGTGCATGCCTCGGCGAGCAGCGCCGCCCGCGGCGACAGCCCGGCCGGCTTCTGGTACGGAACGGACAGCAGCACCATCACGATCGCCGGCTCGGCGCCCTACAGCGAGCCGGCCATCGGCGGGCCCTACGGTGGATACATCGGCATGACCGGCAACTGGGCGAAGTGGGCTGGCTGCGGCGGCAAGATCGTGGTCTGGTCCTCGGCCAACGCCTCGCAGGCAGCCGCCAACCACGCCGACGGCGACGGCATCGGCACCGGCGCCTACTGGTTCATGGCCGGACCTGGCGTCGACCCGCACTACAACGGCACCACCAGCGAGGCGTACGCGTGGGGACAGGCCCAGGCCGCGCGCACGCTGGCTGACGTCAAGAACTCGCACCTGAACTACCCGGTGGTCTTCATGGACATCGAGATCCCCGGCGACGCGCCCGACTACACCCCGGCCCCTGACAACGGCTGGAACACCGTCTACACCTCGGCCTGCAGTGGCGTGGTCAAGCACTCCGGCATCCCGGCCACTGTCGACCGGGCTGACCTGAACGGGTACGCGGCCTACCTGACCAGCCACTCGTCGTACAAGGCAGGCGTCTACTCGGCCCCCGACATCTGGGCGGACATCTTCGGCACCGGCAGCGCGTCCAAGATCCCCAACACCTATGAGTGGACCTACGAGTCTTTCACCGGCAGCCTGGCTAACCCGCCCGCCGGCTGGTGCCTGTCCGGCAGCGCGTCATCGACGTGCGCCCAGTTCTTCGGCGGCGTGACCTCAAGCAGCAAGTACGCGCTCATGTGGCAGTGGTCCGGCGGCGGCGGCAGTAGCAACGGCTACGGCGACTTCGACCAGATCGACGCCAGCCGCACCCCCTGACCTGGGCCGTCCGCGTTGATTCTGCTGTCGGCAGATGGGATGGGTCACGTCGGCAGCGAGGCCTAGGGTCGGGGTTGTGTCAGGTGCTGCCAGTCGGCCGGGCCAGCATCCGCTAGCCGAGCTGATCAATGCATTCCTGAGTACCGGGCTGGTCATCGAGCATGTCGCCGAGCCGGGTGACCGGCCGGTCCCCAATACCCTCGCCATCCGTGCCCGCAAGCCATAGACGGCGACGGCGAGCCTAGCCGGCGGGATTGTCCGTCACCGTCGCCCGCTCAGCCCGGTCCAGCCACGCGATGTCGGCGGCAGTGAGCACCTGGCCGCCGATGCTGACCCAGCCGGCCTTGCCGTTGCTGTCGAGGCACGCGACCGGCCCGAGCTTGCGGTTCGTTGTGCAGATCTCGCCCTTAGGCCCTTCGTAGGCGCCGTTGGTGTTCTGCCAGAACTCGGCCAGGCCGTTCGGATCGATGATGAGGAACGGGTTCTCGTTCCTTGGCCCGCGAGCGTCCTTGATGACGAGACCGGGCTGGCCGTTGCGGGTCATCGAGATCTTGCACGGGTTGGCGGCGCAGATCACCCGTCCGGGCAGGCGGCCGCTGACGATGGTGTAGCCGTAGATGGCCCCGCTCGCGATAAGGGCGCCAACCATCATCCAGCCAAGCGCGGCCCACCTGATCTTCATGACGGATACCCCTTCATCCGGACACGGCGCGACACAGCCATTGTCGGCGCCGCCCGTGCCCGGATGGGGATTGGCGGAGCGTGAATTCAGTGGCGGATCAGGGCAGGTAGTCCTGGCGGCGCATGACGCCGCGGATGGGCTCGCCGCGCAGGTAGCGGCGGACGTTCTCGGCCGCCTGGCCGGCCGCGCCGATGAGGACGCCGGGGACGATGCCGGAGTTGTGGGGGGAGCCCAGCAGGTTCGGGAGGTCGAAGAACGGGAAGTCGACCCGGAAGCCCGAGCCGCCACGGGGCTCGTGCCACCAGGCGTCGAGGCCGGCGCAGAACTGCGGGTGGTCGCGCAGGTGCTCGTACAGGGCCTGCTCGTCGATGATCGCGCCGCGGGCGACGTTGACGAGGATGGCGGTGGGCTTCATCAGCGCCAGTTCGCGGGCGCCGATCAGGCCGCGGGTCGTGGTGGTCAGCGGCAGCGAGACGACCAGGACGTCGGCGGCGGCCAGCACCTTGTCAAGGTCGGCCAGGGTGCCGGCGAACTCGACCGGCTCGCTGGTTCGGCCGGTCGAGTTCACCGCGTGAATGCGGGCGCCGAAGGCGCGCATCAGCGTCGCGGTCGCCGTGCCGATGCCGCCGAAGCCCAGGATCGCGACGACGGCGCCGTCGAGCGTGATCAGCGGCTCGCGCTGGTTGAACTCGCCCGCCGCGAGCTGGGCGTGGCGCTGTGGCAGCCGGCGGGCCAGGGCCAGCGTCATCGCGAGCACGTGCTCGGCCATCGGCTTGGCGTAGGCGCCCACGTTGCCGGCGACCGTGACCGGCTCGGGGATCGTGGTGAAGTCGAGCGCGTCCGCTCCGGCCGACAGCAGCTGGATGAGCTCGAGGCTCGGCGCGTTGTCCAGCGCGCCGGCCGGCAGCTCGCGGCCAGGGTTCCAGCCGATGAGCGCCTCGGCCTTCGCGACGACGTCCGCCCGCTCATCCTCGGGTAGTCGCTGCAGGAAGACCAGCTCGGACTCGGTTCCGAGCACCTCGGTATTGGCGCGGGCGTAGGTATCGTCGACCGAGTAGGTCACGGCCACGAGACGGTCGCTGGACATGAGCTCCTCGACGGCGATAGGGGCGGGGTCCGATCGCGCCGCGCCCGCTCGGCCCCAGCGGCGAGCGCGGATCAGTCCCTATTTTCCGCGATCGGGCGCGGGATTGATCGCCGGGGGTCGGGCGGGCGGGATGAGGCGATCAGTTCAGCGGGTAGTAGTTCGTCGGCGCGGGCACGGAGAACTTGCCCCGGCAGGTGACGAAGCCGCCCGAAGGGACCAGCTTGGCCGGATCGGCGGGATCGGCGTTCGGGCCGGTGACGTGACCACCGCCTGGCAGCCCGATCGACCAGCTCGCGGGGACGACCCAGTGGGGCGTGCAGAGGGCGCCGGTCGGGCTCTTCGGGTCGTCGCGGTACTCGGCGATCACGGTGATGGCCTCGGCCAGCGCGCCTGCCGCCGGCCGGCCGGCGTGGTCAACGGTGGCGTCGGGACTAAGGATGGCCGGGCCGGTGACCTGCGTCTTGACCGTGACCGTGACCCGATGACCGGCCGAGTCGAGGCCGGTGACGGTGAGCGGTCCCGCGAGCTGGCAAGGTTTGGCAGAGACGTCGCGGACCGCGATCGCGCCCAGGTCGTTGCCGGTGCTCGGCTCGCCGCCGAGGTAGTTCAGGGCTAGCTGGCTGGCCCGGCAGGCTGGCTCGGGCCGGACGGCAAGGACCAGGGCGACCTGGCGGGCGGACGGGCTGAGCCTGACTCCGGCCGGGGGAGCCGCGAAGATCACGCGGCCGAACGGCACGGCCTGATCGATCGCCGCGCCGCCCAGGACGACGCTGTACCGAGCGGCCTGCGCCTTGGCCTGCGCGCCGGCGTAGCGCAGGCCGATCAGGTCAGGGGCGGCGACGCCGTGACGGCTGGGCTGGAGCAAGGCCAGCGAGAACAGGTCGGTGAAGACCGGATCGGGCAGGACGCCGAAGCGGTGCCCGGCTTCGGCGATCGCGAGCTCGCAGGTGGTGAAGGCGATGCTCACGGTCTGTGGCCGCCCCGACCGGTAGCCGAAGATCACGTACTGGCTGATGCCGTTTTGCCCCTTCGGGCGGTCGCACCGGCGGGCGCCGGGGGTCACGGGCTCAGAGCCGTTGATGACGGCGGCCAGGCCGGCGCTGGCGGCACCGCGGAAGGCCAGCTCGCGGGGAGCCTGACCCGGCCCGTACTGGCACAAGGTGGCCGTGATGGCCCCTGCCCTGACCAGTTGCGAGGTGCGGCGGCCGGGCCCAGGCACTGGTGCCGCCGGGGCTCGCCGCGGGCAGGCCGCTTGCGATCCAGCCGGACCCACGCGGACCTGGTGGGCCTGGGCAGCGGCGCAGGCCGTCACCCCCAGGCCCAGCGACAGCACCGCTGCCGCCATCAGGATCGTGTTATTTCGCATCTGGCCGACCTCCTTAACACAGCCGCTTACGACTGCTGAGACGGTCGGGTCGTCCTGGGGGTTGGATGCTGTTATTCAGGAGCGGATCAGGCGGCTCCTTTGGCTGTCCCGGCCCCGGCTTCCGGCCCGGCTGGTGCCGGAGTTACGTTGCTTGTGACGGCAGTTCGCGTGTGGGCTATTTTGCATAGAAATAATAGGTTTTCACGGGGGAGGGGGCGCTGTCGTTGTTCGGGTACGCGCACCTGGCGGTGGGGACAGGGCTCTGGCTGGTGGTCGTGGCCAGTGTCGTGAACGGGATCGGGGCGGCGTTCTTCTTCCCGGCCAACAGCGCGGCAGTTGATCTTGCCCGGTGTGAGCACTTGACCCTGCCCTAAGGGCGGGCTGGATCCTGGGCGGGTCGGCCGACGCGAGTCACGAGAGGGTGTGTCATGGACGTTCGGATGCGAGAGGTACCAGGACAGGTTGTTGTCACCGAGCAGCGCATGGTCGACCAGGAAGCCTTGGAGCGATGGCTTCCCGAAGCGATGGCACGGGTGCATAAGGCTGCGGGAGACATGGCGGCCGGGACGGCGGAGCAGCCTTATCTGCTGCGGGGTCATGCGGCTGACGAGCCTGTGTTCATCGTGATTTACGAGGGCAACCCGAACGAGGGCGAGACGGCAGTCGAGTGCTGTACTCCCTTGCGTGCGGACGCCGCTACGCCGGATGGTGCGGCTACGCGCACGATCCCGGCCCACCGGGAAGCTTATGTGCGC
>DATKFV010000018.1:0-87893 GCA_035511035.1 Streptosporangiaceae bacterium | reverse complement strand
CGGTTACGCGATGAACTGCGTGGACTTCCGCGCCAAGGGCGTGAAGGGGCTCAGCACGATCTGCACGACGCAGCAGAACATCCTCGGCTACGTGAAGGTGGCGGGCGAGGCGACCAGCTTCGAGATCAAGAGCTACTCGTCGTCGCCGTCAGCGTCCCTCTTCCAGCTCCCGGCCGGGGCCAAGATCACGTCAAGCTAGCGCGTCGCTAGCCGACGAGGCTGTCGAGCGCGTCGGCGAACACCTCCACGATGCGGGCGATCTCGGACTCGGTGATCACGAACGGGGGCGAGATCTGCAGGGCGATGCCGCGCAGCAGGCGGGTGATGACGCCGCGGTCACGGATCGCGAGCACGAGCCGCTGGCCAAGGCCCGGGTCAGCGGCCCTGGCGTCCTCGGCGATCTCCACGGCCGCGAGCAGCCCGGTACCGGCCCTGACGGCGCCGACCAGCTCGTGGCGGGCGAGGGGCGCGACGGCGGCGGCGAGGACCGGCTCCAGGGCGGCGACGCGGGCGACGAGCTGCTCGCGCTCGATGAGGTCCAGGTTGGCCAGGGCGACCGCGGCTGCGGTCGGGTGCCCTGAGTAGGTGTATCCGTGCCGGAACACGTCGGTCGAGCCGTTGCGCCAGAACGGCTCGGCGACCCTGGCTGAGCAGATCACGGCGCCGATCGGCAGGTAGCCGGAGCTGAGGCCCTTGGCGGTCGTGATCAGGTCGGGATCCAGGTCGAACCTGGCGCTCGCGAACCACTCGCCGACCCGTCCGAACCCGGTGATCACCTCGTCGGCGACGAACAGCACGTCGTGCCGCCGGCAGATCTCGCGCACCTGCTCCAGGTAGCCGGGTGGCGGGGGGTACACGCCGCCCGCGCCGATCACGGGCTCGCAGAAGAAGGCCGCGACCCGGCTGTCGCCGAGCATCTCGATCGTCTTCTCCAGCGCCGTGGGATCGTCCCACGGCACCTGCTCGACCTGCCCGACCAGCGGGGCGAACGGCTCGGTGAGGAGCGGGATGCCGCCGAGCGACGTGCCGTACGCGTTCATCCCGTGGTAGGCGTGCGACCGGGAGATGATGACCTGCCGGGTCGGCTCGCCGACCGCCCGCCAGTAGGCGCGGGCCAGCTTGCCGGCCGTGTCGATCGCGTCGGACCCGCCGCCGGGAGTCAGGATGACCTTGGCATCTGCCATCGGCGCCAGAGCGGCGACCCGGCGGCAGAGCGCCTCGGCTGGTTTATTTGCATAGAATTCAAAGGTCTGAAAGGCGGCCAGCTCGTGCATCTGCGCGCTTGCGGCCTCGGCTAGCTCGGTCCGGCCATAGCCGACGTTGCAGTACCACAGACTCGCCAGCGCGTCGAGGTAGGACCGGCCGTGGTCGTCGATGACGGTGCTGCCGCTGCCGCCCACCATCGTGATCGCGTGCCCGGCGAGGGTCGCCATGTTCGCGAACGGGTTCCACATGCGCTGAGCGCCGTCATCAGTGATCATTAATGCCCCCTCCGTCCGGACTAACCTATCGGTTAGCACGGTGCTATCGATAAGCACGGTGCGGAGGAGGTTGCGCCTTGGACGGACCCATGGCTGGACCGCTGGATGGCGTTCGGGTGCTCGACCTCACCGCCGTGGTCATGGGGCCGCTGGCGACCGCCATCCTCGGCGACCTCGGGGCCGACGTGATCAGCGTGGAGAGCCGCGATGGCGACATCAACCGGACGATGACCAGAGGCCTGGCGCGCGGCCTGTCCGGCGTCTCGCTGAACCTCTTGCGCAACAAGCGGAACATCGCCCTGGACATCGCCGCTCCGGCCGGGCGGGCGGCGTTGCTGCGGATCGCGGCTGACTGCGATGTGTTCGTCACGAACCTGCGGCCGGCCTCGCTTGAGCGGCTTGCGCTGCGGTACGCCGACGTCGCTGAGGTCCGCCCTGACGTCGTCTACTGCCAGGCGAATGGCTTCCCCTCCGACAGCCCGCAGGCCAACGCGCCGGCGTTCGACGACATCATCCAGGCGGCGAGTGGCGTGCCTGACGTGATGCGGCTCGCCGGCCTGCCGGCGGGGATGATGCCGACGCTGCTCGCTGACAAGGTGTCCGGCCTCGTCGTCGCCTACGCGATCATCGCGGCGCTGTTCCACCGGGAGCGGACCGGGCAGGGCCAGCAGGTCGAGGTGCCGATGACCGACGCGTTGCGGGCGTTCCTGCTGGCCGAGCACGGCGGGGCGGCGATCTGCGACCGCGGCCCGGCGGGGTACCCGCGGATCCTGACCCCGTTGCGGGCGCCGGTGCGGACGGCGGACGGGTGGATCGCGGTGCAGCCGCACCGGGACGAGCACTGGGTGGCGCTGGTGCAGGCCGCCGGGCTCGATGATCTCTACGGCGACAGCCGGCTCACCAACCGGGGGCTATGGCGCGAGCCCGGGTTCGGGTACCAGGTGCTCGGCCGGGTGATGGCCGGGCGGACGACCTCGGAATGGCTGGCGTTCTGCGCGGAGCACGGGATCCCGGCGGCGCCGGCGGCGGGCCTTGACGAGATCATCGAGGCCCTGCCTGACGCCTCGCATCCGGCCGGGAGCTACAAGCACATTCCGCCGCCGGCGAGGTTCTCCGCGAGCCCGGCGACGTTGCGCCGCCCGGCGCCGCTGCCCGGCCAGCACAACCGGGAGCTGCTCGCCGAGGCCGGGCTCAGCGAGGAGGAGATCGACGACCTCGAGGCGGCCGGGATCCTGCGCTGAGCTACCGTGTTGCCGTGACGACTGCGCGGGCGATGTCATTCGGTTCGGTTGCTGACTCCTACGACCGGTTGCGGCCCGATCCGGCGCCGCAGGCACTGGAGTGGCTGCTGCCAGCGCGGCGTGACCTGCTCGTCGACCTCGCCGCCGGGACCGGCAAGCTGACGCGGGCGATCGCCGCGGCGGCGCCATCGGCCCGGGTCATGGCGGTGGAGCCAGACGGGCGGATGGCGGCCGTGCTGCGGGCGTCCGCCCCCGATATCCAGGTGCTGGCTGGCGTGGGCGAGGCGATCCCGCTGCCAGCGGACTGCGCGGACGGGCTGTTCATCTCCTCGGCCTGGCACTGGATGGACCCGGTGCGGGCGGTACCGGAGATCGCGCGAGTGCTGCACGACGGCGGCCGGTTCGGGCTGATCTGGACGAGCCGGGATCGCGAGGTCGACTGGGTACGCGAGCTCGACCGGCTTCGTGAGCCAGACCGTAACCCCGACCACCAGTACGGGGAGGCGGCGCGACGGCGCAACCGGGAGATCAACTTGCCCGATGGGCATCCATTCGTCAACGTCGAATGGGCGAGCTTTACCTACGCCAAGACAATGACGGTCGATGACCTAGTCGAGAGCATCGGCACGTATAGCCGGGTCATCGTCGCCACTGACGAGGAACGCGCGACCGCGCTCGGGCGGGTCAGGGCCACGATCGAGCAGCGATTCCCAGGCACGACGGAGGTCGACGTGCCGATCCGATCCCTGTGCTGGCGAGCTGATCGCGCGGCTCGCTAAAGCTGGGGCTGAAGCTGGGCGAGAAAAGCGAGCACGGCGTCGTTGAACGCGGCCGGGGCGTCGACGTTGGCCACATGGCCGGCGTCGTCGATGACGACCTGCTCCGCACCGGGGATCTTCGAGGTCATGTAGTTCGCCGCGCCGATGAAGGGCTTGTCCCTGGAGCCGACGAGCACCAGCGTGGGCACGGCGATATCGGGCAGCGACTCGATCACGCTCGCGTCCCATTGCGTCAGCATCCCGCGTGCCGCTCGGGCTACTCCCCCGGCGGAGGAGTGGTGGCTGCTGTCCGGGCCGAGGGCGGTGAGCCCGTCATGCTCGAGCCGGTCGGCCTGCGCCAGTGCCCGGTCGTTCCACTCCTGCCTGGCCTGGTCGTTGCGGTATCCGGGGCCTGTGTCGCAGAGGATGAGGGCCGCGACCCGCTCCGGGTGGACCAGGCGGAAGGCCAGGGACAGGTAGCCGCCGAGGGACAGGCCGCAGAGCACGGCCCGGTCGGCGCCGGCCACGTCAAGCAACGCGACCATGTCGGCCACGCACGCGGCCGCTGAGTAATCGGCCTGGTCAGCGGGTGAGTCCGAGCGGCCGTGGCCGCGCATGTCCCAGGTGACCACGGGCCTTCCGGCGGCCAGCGCGCCGACGTTCGGCGACCACATCAGGCTCGAGCTGCCGAAACCGTGGCTGAGCAGCACCGGCGGGCCGTCGCCCGAGCCCGTGACCTCATAGAAGATGCGGACGCCGCCGCGGTCAATGAATGACATCGGACTCCAAGGAATCAGCGAGGTATCTCGCGGAACGGTATTTCCCTGCTGACATCAGGCTCGCGGGGAAGGCCGAGGATCCGCTCGCCGATGATCGTGTGCTGGATCTCGTCGGTGCCGCCCGCGATCGAGATGCCGGGCACGGAGACGAGGATCTCCGCGATCGTCCCGGCTCGCGGGGCCTGCGGCCCGGCCAGCATGCCGGAGGCGCCGGCGATCGAGCCGTGCACCCGAGCCGATTGCCTCGCGATGTCGCTGCTGGCGAGCTTGCCGATCGAGCCCTCTGGACCTGGCCTGCGGCCCGCCGCCCGCTCGGCCGCCGCGCGCTCGGCGGTCCAGCGGGCCGACCTGGTCGTCTCCTGGAGCCGCGCGATCTCCTGGCGGGTGATCGGGTCGGTGTCCTTGCCCTCGGCACGGGCCTGCGGAATGACGAGGTCAGGCCGGCCCGCGCGCTGCGGGTACCACTTGTGCGGCTCGGTGACGGCGGTGCGCTCCTGCATCGCCTCCCGCCAGGCGCGTCCCGCGGCCCCGGCCGGTGCCGGCGCTGGCTTCGACGCCGCGAGCCTGCGCTCGTGGGTGAGGGTCGTGAGCGCGACCGCCCAGCCAGCGCCCGGCCCGCCGATCACGTGCTCGGTCCTGGCGGAGTCGAGGAACACCTCGTTAAAGGAGCTGTGCCCGTTCATCTGCCGCAACGGCCGCACGAGGACGCCGGGCTGGCGCATTGGCAGCACGAACGCGGTGATCCCCCGGTGCTTAGGGACATCGGGATCGGTCCGGGCCAGCAGCAGCCCGTAGTCCGCCGTCGCGGCCCCGGTCGACCAGACCTTCTGGCCGGTGACGACCCAGCTCTCGCCGTCAGCGACTGCCCTGGTCGCGAGCCCGGCGAGATCCGAGCCCGCGCCTGGCTCGCTGAAGAGCTGGCACCAGGTGATCTCGCCGGTCACCGTGGGGCGGATGAACCGCTGCTTCAGGTCCTCGCTGCCGTGCTCGATGAGGACCGGAGCGACCAGCCACATGCCGACGCCATCGGGCAGGCCGGGCACTCCGGCGGCGGCTAGCTCGGTGGTCGCGGCGGCCGCGAGATCGGCCCGCAGCGCTCGCCCGCAGAGCGAGTCCGGCCAGGCCGGGCAGGCCCAGCCGCTATCGGCCAGCAATGTGCGCCACTGGATCAGGCTCAGCTCGCGAACCCAGTGCTCGGCGATCCACGCCGTGATCTCGGCCCTGACCGCGGCGATCTCATCCACCGGCGTCACCGTCCCTCGAACCTGGGCGTCCTGCGCTCGGCCGCTGCCCTGACGCCCTCGGCGAAGTCGGCCGTCGGCCACAGCTTGCCCTGCTCGGCGAACTCGTGATCCATCGCCTCCTTCGCCCGCTTAGCCAGGCCCGCCCGCATCGTCGCCCGGATCGCCCGGACCGCCAGCGGACCTGACTCGGCGACCTGGGCCGCGAGCTCGCGGGCGACGCCGCGGAGCGCGGCCGGGTCGTCGGCGAGCCGGTCGGCCAGTCCCATCGCCGCCGCCTCGGTGCCGCTTACCCGGCGGCCGGTGTAGAGCATGTCCCAGGCGTGCTGCTGGCCGACGATCGCGGACAGGGTGGCGCTGAGCGCGAAGCCCTGGTGCAGGCCGATCCTGGCGAAGTTGGCGCTGAACCTGGACTGCGGGCTCGCGACCCTGAAGTCGGCCGAGCAGGCCAGCCCGAGACCACCGCCGACGGCGGCGCCCTGCACGGCCGCCACGACCGGCAGCGGCCCGGCGAAGAGCTTGAGCGCCTCCTCGTACAGCACCTTCGCGCCGCCGTCGGCGATCCGGCCCGCGCTTGACCGGCCGGTGAAGTCGGCGCCGGCGCAGAAGTGCTTGCCCTCCGAGCACAGCATGATCGCACGGGCCCCGGTGGCGGCGGCCCACTCGTACGCGTCGGCCAGCGAGGCGATCAGGTCCGCGTCGAAGAAGTTGTCCGGCGGCCTGCGAATCTCAACGGTCGCCACGTGATCAGTCCCGGCGGCCACGCCGACGTCCCCGAACGACTGTGCTTCCACCGGATCATCATGTCAGTCCCGGCCCATCACCTGAAGTCGCGGCTCTGCGCGGCCGCCACCACCCGGAGCTTGCGCAGGCTCGTCGCGAGCAGGCTGACCGCGCCGTCGAGCCGCTCCACCCGTCCGGTCACCAGCAGTGCCTGCGCGGTCACGCCCATCTTCCGGTGCCGCTGCCACACCTTCGGCGGGCAGATTACGTTGGCCATCCCGGTCTCGTCCTCCAGGCTGAGGAACACGACCCCGCGCGCCGTCCCTGGCTGCTGCCGGTGCGTGACCAGTCCCCCGACCGTCACCAGCGCGCCGTTGTCCGCCTGCGGCAGGGCGGACGCGAGCAGCACGTCCCGCTCGTCGAGGAGGCTGCGGATGTGCTCGATCGGATGGACGTCGCCGTAAACCCCGGTCGCCCACATATCGGCGAAGGTGACCTCGGCCGCCGTCATCTCCTTCAACGCGGGCGCGACCAGGCCGAGCGCGGTGCCAGGCAACTGACCGGGCCTGATCGTCGCCGCGGCTCCAGCCGCCCACAGCGCCTCACGGCGCGACAGCCCGAAGCACCCGAACGCCCCGGCCATCGCCAGCGCCTCCAGCGCCTGCCGGGGCAACGCGGTACGCCGGGCGAAGTCCTCAAGATCGGCGTAGGGCTGTCCATTAGCGATCGCGGCCGCCGCGCCCTTGCCGAGGTTACGGACGCCGGACAGGCCGACGCGGATCGCTGGCTGGCCCGGAGCGGGTACTCCCCCGGTGGGCGCGATGGCCAGCAGTTCCTCTATGGACAGGTTCAGCATGGGTACGACGGCGTCTCCGGACTCGAGCGTGGCGAGCTCGCCGCTCACGTTGACATCGACCCCGCGTACCTCTATCCCGTGCCTGCGCACATCGCTGATCAAGCTAGCGGGCGAGTAAAACCCCATGGGCTGGGCCCGCAGCAACGCGGCCGTGAAGGCAGCCGGGTAATAGCATTTGAGCCACGCGCTGGCGTAGACCAGGTAGGCGAAGCTGATCGCGTGCGATTCGGGGAAGCCGTAGTTGGAGAAGGCGAGGATCTTCTCGTAGATATCCTCGGCCACGTCCACCGGAATCCCCCGCTCCGCCATCCCGCCGAGCAATCGCGAACGCAGCTCCTCGATGCGCTCGGGGGCGCGCTTCGAGCTCATTGCCTGCCGGAGGCGGTCGGCCTCGCTCGGGGTGAACCCGGCGCAGTCCATCGCGATCTGCATCATCTGTTCCTGGAACAGCGGCACGCCGAGCGTCTTCCCGAGGGCCTGGCTCATGGACTCGTGCGGCAGGGTCGCCGGCTCGTCACCGTGGCGGCGGCGCATGTAGGGATGAACCGAGCCGCCCTGGATCGGGCCGGGCCTGATCAGTGCGACCTCGACGACGAGGTCATAGAACTGCCTGGGCTGCAGCCTCGGCAGCGTCGCCATCTGGGCCCGCGACTCCACCTGGAACACCCCGACGGTGTCGGCCGCGCACAGCATGTCGTAGACCCCGGAGTCATTCTGGGGTATCGAGTGCAGGTCCCAGCGGACACCATGATGGGCAGCCACGAGTTCGAGGCAGTCCCGCAGCGCGGTCAGCATCCCCAGCCCGAGCAGGTCGAACTTGACTAGCCCTGCGTACGCGCAGTCATCCTTGTCCCACTGCAGCACGCTCCGGTTTGGCATCCGCGCCCATTCGACCGGGCAGACCTGCGCTACCGGCCGGTCGCAGATCACCATGCCGCCTGAGTGGATGCCGAGATGGCGGGGAAGGCGCTGCATGCGCTCCGCCAGCGCGACGACCTGCGGCGGAACCCCAGCGTCCGGTGGCACTGGCTGGCCGGCCGCGTACTGCCGGGGGCCGACCTGCTTGGACCAGATGTTCTGCTGCTCAGGCGAGTAGCCGAGCGCCCGGCCCGCGTCGCGGATCGCCATCCGCGGCCGGTAGGCGATCACGTTGGCGACCTGCGCGGCGTTCTGCCGGCCATAGGTGTCATAGACGTGCTGGATGACGTCCTCGCGCTGATGGTGCTCGATATCAAGGTCGATGTCAGGCGGCCCGTCCCGGCCAGCGGAGAGAAAGCGCTCGAATAGGAGCCCATGGTGAACGGGATCGACGTTAGTGATGCCGATCGCGTAGCAGACCGCTGAATTGGCGGCCGAACCGCGGCCCTGGCAGGCAATGCCCCGATCCGCGCAGAACTTGACGATCTCGTACACGATCAGGAAGTAACCGGCGAACCCGAGCTTGTCGATGACGTTCAGCTCGTGACTGATCTGGCGATAGGCACCGGCGACGCGCTCGGCCGCCGGGTCGCCGTATCTCTTGGGCGCCTCGCGGGTGACGACTTCGCGGAGCCAGGTGATCTCGGTGTAGCGAGGCGGCACGGGGAAGTCGGGCAGCTTCGGGGTGATCACGCTGAAGTCGAACGCGCAGCTCAGCGCCAGTTCGACGGTGCGCTCACGTACTCCAGGGTAGCGGCGGAGCCTTCTCGCCATCTCCTTGCCTGACCGCAGGTAGGCGGTACCGGCAGCCGCCAGCCAGCCGTCCATCTCATCGAGGCTCGTCCGGGTCCTGATCGCGGCGAGCGCCTGGGCCAGCTCGGCGTCGCCGGGGGTGGCGTAGTGCACGTTGTTCGTCGCGATCACGTCGACGCCGGCCTCCGCGGCCAGTTCGAACAACGCGTCGTTCCGCTCGTCGTCAGTTGGCAGGTCGTGGCTGATCAACTCGGCGACGACGTTGCCGCGACCGAACATCTCGATGAGCGCGCGTAGTTCTGCCTCCGCCGCGGCCACGTCCAAGTCACCGGGAAGCCCGCTGGTCAGCGCGGCGGGAACCGCGCCCTTCCGGCAACCAGTGAGGATGAGCCAGTGCCCGTCGTGCGCGCGGGCCAGCTCCGCAACGTCGTACCGTGGCCTGCCCTTCTCGCCCCCCGCCAGGTGAGCATCGCTGATCACCTGGCAAAGCCGCCGGTATCCGATGACATCACGAGCAAGCACGAGAAGATGGCCGCCAGCCGGATCCGGGATCCCGGTACGGCCAGTCCCCCGGGTCAAGCTGAGCTCAGCACCGAAGACGGTGGCCACGCCCCTCGCGTCGGCATCCGCTTCGTCCGTTTCGTTCGCTTCGTCTGCTTCCCCGCGGACGCTGGCCCAGGCATCGATGCCGCGAAGGCGAGCGGCCTCCTGCGCGAACTGCGGTACCCCGTACATGCCGTCGTGATCGGTAATGGCGATCGCGGCCAGGCCCAGCTTCGCGGCCGCCCTGATCAGGGACTCAGGAGCAGATGCACCATCGAGAAAGCTGGAGGACGAGTGGCAGTGCAGCTCGGCCCACGGAATGGCCGCCTGGGCTTCGCTGTCCTCATTGCTCTCCGCACCTTGCTTCCGAGCCCGGCGCTCGCTGAGTTGAGTGACCGGCGCTGGCGCGCCAGTGAATGCCGGGGACCGGTTTCCCTGGCGCCACGAAAGGCGTCGTTCGAGTTCTTCCCAAGGTATCGGCGGGTTTTCCCAGCCCATCGCGGTCCCCCGTCACCTGGCGGCATGGCCGTGGCCTCCAGGTTCCATCGTAGAACAGCGCGGGCCGGGTGAGTGGTACGTGTGGGTCGAGGTCCGCGAGTTGGCGGTGCGGTCGGCGTGGTTACTGGACCGCCGACGAGCGTCTAACCTGACCTCGTGAGCCGTGCATCCTTGGCCGACGGGCCTCAGCCTGAGCGGCAACTCAGCCGCCACGACGCGAGGCGAGTGTCAAGCCAGAACGCCACCTTCCAGCAGTGGCAGTCGTTGCTGACGAACCGAACGAAGCGGCTGCGCTCAGGCGAGTTCCTTGTCCAGGGTGTCCGGTCGATCACCCAGGCTGTCACCCATGGATGGATGATCCGGGCCTTGCTCCATGACGGCCGCGCCGCACCGTCGCAGTGGGCGGCTGAGCTCTGGAACTCTCTAGACACGGCCAGGTACCTGGTCGCACCCGAGCTCATGCGCCTGCTTGGCGAGAAGTCGGAAGGTAGCCCCGAGTTGCTCGCGGTCGCCGAGATGCGACCTGACGACTTTGCCAGGATTCCGGTGGCCCCCGGTCTCCCGGTGATGGTTTTCGACCGGCCGGTCAGTCCAGGCAACATCGGCACCCTGATCCGGTCGGCTGACGCCTTTGGCGGGTCGTCCCTGATCGTAACCGGACATGCCGCTGATCCTTATGACCCTAAGTGCGTCCGAGCGAGCACCGGCTCGTTTTTCAGCGTGCCGGTGGTGAGGGCTCAATCTCATCGCGAGGTACTCGCATGGGTGGGACAGCAGCGATCCGGCGGCCTGCCGGTCGTGGTGGCCGGCACCGATGAACACGGCGACGTGGACATCCGTGACCTGGACTTCACCCGTCCGACGGTGCTCGTCGTGGGCAACGAGACAGTCGGCATGACCGCCGCCTGGCGGGAGAGCTGTGACCTGCTGATCAAGATACCGATGGTCGGCTCGGCCACGTCGCTCAATGCGGCGACGGCGGGGTCGATCATGTTCTACGAAGCGATGCGGAGCCGGGAGCAGGCCCCCCGGTGACTGCTGCACCCATGGCAGCTGCCGTCAGGCGGGAGTGACCCGGTCGCTCCCGGTGGCAAGCAGCGCGCGATCGCCAGCGCGACGACCCGCGATCGCCCTGGCCCGACCGAGCAGCCACCACCCGGTGGCTGCGGTCTCAGCAACCGCGACTGGCACGCTGGACTGGCCGCCGATCCCCCGGCCGCGGATATCGCGACCGAGCCATCGCAGCGCGATGCGGGCACCCGCCCCCAGCGGAATCTCCACGTCGGTGGCCAGGAAGTAGTACTTGTTCCGCGCCATCTGCCTGCGGCGGTAGACGGTGCCTGCGGTGCCGCCGCCACCGTGATGCCCGATGCCAAGGCCGGTGACGAGGGCCACGCGCCAGCCGGCGAGCCGCGCTCGGCGGCAGAGGTCGACCTCCTCGTAGAAGGTGTGGTATGCGTCGTCGAACAGCCCGATCTGGCGCAGCGCCGCTGACCGAGCGTAGAAGGCCGCGCCCTGCACGTAAGCGAACTCCAGAGTGCCCGAAGCGCGCTGGACATCGGGTTCGCGATGCGGTCGCAACGTCGGCAAATCCCTGACCAGCACGTGCTGCTCACCGTCCGCGATCGCTGCCTTCGACCATTCGTTCAGCTCCGGCTGTACGGGCTCGCCCAGGTTGAAGACCCACTGCATGGGGCCCACGATGGCGTAGCCCGGATGGTCGAGCATGAACCGTGCCAGCCTCCGGACTAGGTCAGGCGGCGTGCTCGTATCGGGGTTCACCAGGAAGACATGGTCGGCACCTGCTTCCAGGGCCGCGCGGATTCCGACGTTGTTCGCCGCGGCAAAGCCGATATTCGTGCTGTTGCGAATGGTGACAACGTCCGCGTGATGCTGCCGAACATATTCGAGGCTGCCGTCTGCTGAGGCGTTATCGACGTAGTAGACGCGCAGGGAGACCGATGGCTCGCTACTGGCGGTGCACAACGTCGTCAGGCACTCGGGAAGCCAGGCACGCTCGTTGGTGCCGACCACGATCGCCGCCACACTGACTGTCGGCGCGCCCGCCGAGACTGGCGTCACGGCCTGAACCCCTTGCGCATAACGATCAGACCCCGCTCGTCCCGCGTGCATGCCAGCACTACGGGGACAGCGTCGATCCGGGCACAGACATCCACGTCAGCGACGAAGCCACGCCACATGTCCGCGGGAACATTGGCCCGCCACCGACGCTCGTGCACTCGCGCCGCAGCGACGATCGCGCGCCGTGTTGCTGCCGAGTCCGGTACCTCGCCGCGCAGCATCGCGGCCAGATGCCCCGCGCAGGCCACGTCCTCGTCGGCGCCCGGATCGGTGCACACCAGGTGCACCGGCCCGGAACCGCGACTGGCGAGGATCCAGCTTGCCGAAGCCCCGACGTTCACGGCGGCGCACCCTATGGCCGTGGCTCCCAGGGGCGTCGCTGCCAGCACCCTGGTGCCATTGACCGTGCAGAACACGACCACGCGCCCGGCCACGTCCGCCGATGCGGCTGCGACCGGCGAATTGGGGAGGTCGACGTCCGGGTACGGCGGGTCACGCTGCTCGCCGACTATGAGGGCAGACGGGATTTCCGCAGCCACTTCTTCGACCTCGTGGAAGTCCCGCACGCAGATAATCTCCTTCGCGCCGCGGGCCAGCAGTATCGCCGCGGTGGTGAAGGCCCTGATCACATCGATGGCGACCACGATCCCAGAGGCGGTGCCGATAGGGCGTGGACGGCCGCCGGAGCCGGGAGAACCGGCTGCGGGCCGCATCGGGATCAGGTCATCGGCCATGGGCGCTGAGCGTGGTGACAGAGTTCGGCCCTGCCCCGCAGTGCGTGGGCACTCTGGTGAAGAGAGTCCCGTCTACCCAGACGCGGTCCACGCGGCCCCACTCCATCGCCGACGCCGCGTCTGGAAAGAACCCCCGTCCGGCAAGGTTGGCGCTGGTATTACACAATACCGGAATGCCGGATCGCTTGAAAAACGCGCGCACTATGGCGGCTGCCACCGGGGCGTCGGTGTCATTCACCGTCTGCAGGCGGGCTGTGCCGTCCACGTGCATGACAGCAGGTATGCGGCCATACCATGCGGGCCGCAGTCGGTGGTCGAACAGCATGTAAGGGTCGGGTCCGCCGGGATCGAATATCTTCGCGGAGAACTCCTCCAGGCACATTGGCGCGACCGGCCGATACTGCTCGCGGCCCTTCACCTGGTTCAGTAGCAACTTGGTCGCGGCGGCGACTGGAGACGCCAGGATGCTACGGTGCCCGAGCGCTCGCGGGCCAAGCTCAGCTCGCCCGGCCAGGACGACGACCGGTTCGCCGGTCTCGTAGAGAACCACACCGAGCTGATCAGCATCGCACGACTCCGCCTGCCAGCCGTCGCCCGCCGTCGACCCGGTGAGCGCTGGCCCGGCGTATACCGACCAGTCGAGCATAGCGAACTCACCCGCGGCCATCAGTTCTGCGCAGGCGGTCCCTGTGGCACTGCCGCTGTCGTTAGGGAACGGCGGCACCCAGACGGAGGCGAACAGGCCACTAGCCCTGATCGCGCTGTTCCATTTGATGTTGAGCGCACTGCCGCCGGCGAAGCAGAGCGTGTCGACCGGCACTGGCAGCGTCTGCTGGGCGCGAGCGAGGCCGGTCACGAGCATCCTCGCGACGGCCTCCTGGAACCCGGCCAGGATATCCGGACCGGAGAGCCCGAGGCGCCGAGCCGTCGGCTCAACGGCCGGGTAGAGCCTGCCCGGCGCGTCCCAGCATCCGTCGAGCGCAACAAGCTGACTTGTGACGTCGGCGATGAACTCCTCGCTGAGTTCGCCGAGGCCGGCGTATGCCATAACCTTGCCCGGCATCGTGAGATGAAAATCCCGGTGCTCGCGCTCGTTCCAGGCCGGGTCGGGCAGGAACGGCGGCACGTTGCAGCTGAATCCCGAGTAGATGCTGCCCGGTATCCGGAAGATGGGTCCGAGGTGACGCACCCGGCCCGGATCCGGCTCCGCGAGGTAGAGCTCAGGGAAGACACCCCCGTCCCAGACCAGCACGAGACACGGATTGCCGGAGTCCTGCCTGGGCCTGGTCAGGTAGGCGCTCGCCAGGTGCCCGTCCACGTGGCGGTAACTCGCGTAGCGCAGCACGGCCTTACCGAGTTTCAGGGTGGTCGGCGGCAGGTACCGGTGCAGTGGCGGTGCGGAATCATCGCTCTGCCGGTATGGGGCGGTCCGCACGAATTGCCTGCCTTGGCTGCCACTGACCGGCAGCCCCTCAACCACCGCAGCACGTCCCCACCCGTCAACGACGAAGGTATCAATGTCGGCCGGGGTCAGGCCGAGGTCGTTCAGGACCGCAAGGATCAGATCGGCGTCCGCGAACTCGGCGTGCCGCGCCCCGTTGGCGCGCTTCTCTGCCTCGACGGCTGCCAGCAGCCGCGACGGGCCGGCCGCAGGTGAATCGATGACGGTCAGCCCGCCGTCGTGGGTGAGCTTGATGCCGCACACCAAGGTCATGGCACATGCTCCGAACCGGCCAGAACTTCGCTGATGGCTACCACCCGACCTTGCCGAGAGCTTGCCCGTGCTGCCGATACCATCCCCACGCTCGGTAGGTTGGACGACGCGCAGGTCTGCGACGGACGGCCTGACTTCAGCGCTGCGAGCATCTCGTCAAGCGCGAGGGCGTGTCCGTCCCCGGACTCACTGACCGCCAGGACTTCACGCTGCCCTGGCGCCACCGGACGGCCTGACTCGTCCAATTCTGACCACTCCACCAGGGCAGGGCTGCTGCCATCCCAGTGCACCGAACAGGCCCGGGCCCTGATAGCCCACTCGCCATTCCAGGAAGTCTGCCGGCCGGCCGCGCACCAGGACGCGCGGTAGCTCAGGACGGTGCCGTCGCGGAATCCGAAGGTGGCAGTAATCGTGGCGGCGCCCGCCATCCACGAGCCATCGATCGCCGACTCGGTGCAGAACGCCCAGTCAGGGTCGGCCTTGATCAAGCACCGGGCCTGGTCGACAGTGTGGATCAGCATGTCATCGAGCAGCGGATGCGCCATCGCATCCCGATAGCCGCCGTAGATCCACGGAACGAACAGGTCACAGGAGACGTGCATTGGCCCGGCGAGCGCGGCCGAGAACTCTCTGAGCGGCCCGAACTCCGGCTCATGCCTGCGGTTCTGCATGACCGACAGCGACCTGCCTGCCCTCTTGGCCAGGTCGGCCAGGACGGCGGCGTCCGCGGCTTCGTTCGCCAGCGGCTTCTCCGTGAAGACGTCGAAGCCGGCCTCGATGGCCAACCTGATCACCCCGGCGTGAGCATCTGCCGGAGTCAGGTTGATGAGCAGGCGCGTACCGGGCGGCCGGAAAGCATGCAGAGCCGCGTCGAGATCGTCGAACGCCCCCGCGGCCGGCTCACCCGGGGTCGCGCGTCTGGCGTCGGCGCGCATGGCTGCGGCAGCGGCACGCCCTGGCTCGGTGTCGACGAACGCCACCAAATCCACATTCCTGGCCTGCAGCAGTGGCGTCCATATCGTCGACATATGGCCGCAGCCCACGAGTATGGCCCTCATCGCACGCGCCCGAGCGTAGTCAGGCAGTTTCGTCTGATCTCGGCGTCCTGCACGATCATCAGGCGATGCCGCTCGATGACCTCGCCGGTCGGACTGCTGCCAGCGAGGGCAAGGCCGGCCGCGGCGGCCTTGCTGGAGCCTTCAGCGTTGGCGGGGAACATCTGATGGCAAGCCTCCCGTCCGTTCAGGACGCCGCTGAATTTTGCCCGATGGTAGGTGTCCTGGTAAAGGCCGATCGCGGGGATACCGGCGCAGGCCGCGAACACCAGCGGGTGATACCTGGTGCTGATGACGAGGGAGCACGCCGCCGTATTGGCCCGCACCCGATCGGCGGGCTCCCACGGCATAAACTCCACCGGCACCGGGAGACGAGACTCCAGTTCGGCGCCGAGTTCGAGGTCGGACCATCGGTCGGCCGGGCCACGGAAGTGGGGGATGAAACGGACAATCGCGTCGGTGCCCATGGCGACGCGACCGATCGCGTCGGCGATACTCGCGATGTGGAGCTTGTGCTGCGCCTGGGAGGAGTGATGCAGCGTCACGCCTATTCGCCGCGTGCCGTCCGCCACGACTGAGGCGCCCGCGCCCTCGGCCGCCAGGGGGGCGTGCATCGCGTCGTCCTGCATGGGCACGGCCCGCACGCCCAGCGCGCCGAGCAGTTCAGCCGACGCCTGGTCCCTGGTGCCCACGAATACCGCGCCGACCAGCACATCCCGCAGTTGCGCGGCGTCCTCGTCGGTAAGCGGCCCAACGGTCTGGCCGCTGAAAGCGTAGGGCTTGGCCATGGCCGCGGCCAGCCGGCCGGCGGCGATCCGCTCGTAGAGCCGGTTCGGGAAGGCGGAGGACAGATTGCCGGCACCGCAGAACAGGACGCTGTCAACGGTGGCGAGGGTCTCCCGCAGACGGCCGGCCGCCTTTGCCAGGGCATCCCCGTCAGAGGATCCGAAGGCCTCGCCCATCCCGATCGAATGGCACATTTCCCTCGCCGCGTCGGCCGCCGTTTCGTCGCCGAAATCAAGGAAATCGGTCGCACGCACGCCGTACAAGCAACGGGTCCAGGCCGGAGCTGTCGACGTGACCACGAGGTCGATACCAGGAATCTCCCCGCGCAGCCACGCCAAGTCGGCGGCGAGCATCGCTTCGTCCCCGACGTGCCAGCGACAGTCGCTCCCCAGACCACCCACGTCGGCGATGAGCAGCATGCTGGTCACGCGGCACCTGCCACCGCGGCGACTTCCTCGACCAGGCGAAGCACGGCTGCCGCATGGTGCATGTCCGGACCAGGAGTCTCGTGGTCGTCCGGGTCGGCGAACGCGGCGATGGCCGGGACGAATCCGAGCAGCGTGCCGGTCAGGTTCCGGGCGACAGGGATGCTGAAATTCGGGCTCCATACCTGCTCGGGTTCGTCGCCGCGGCGCAACTCGAGTTCGGTGACGTTGCTTGCCCTCATCGCGGCGCCAACGCCAAAGACCTCCACGGTCTCGTTGTCGTGCCACCAAGGCCCGGTCGTGCAGGCGTGCATCGTGAAGCAGGCATTTTCTCCGCACTCGCCCTGGACGAGCACGACGTGCTCCCCGCGGATCTCGCGCACGATTACGCCGACGATCCGCAGCGGGCCTACCAGATAGCCGGCCAGGTCGAAAGCGTGGACGGCGTTCTCGACGAGCCAGTCGGTCAGCCCGCGTCGGCCGCCGAATGGTCCCATCGCCCACTTGATGCTCGCGAGCGTGAGCGGCCCGAGGTCGCCATCGGCTATGGCCATGCGCAGCCTCTGGTAGGCGGGCGCATAACGCTTCATGTACCCGACCTGCAGCCGGGTGCCGCTGCGGTCGGCCAATGCCGCCAGTTCGCTGGCCTGCGCACTCGTCGCGGCGCCCGGCTTCTCGACGTAGACGGGCTTGCCGGCCGGAATCACATCCCGCAGAACCGAAGCGACCCGGTCTACAGGAACGGCGACGACGATCGCGTCGACGTCCGCCGACGCCACCTCCATCGCGCCCGAAACGACCTCTGCCCCGTACGGACACGCGGCCGCGAGGGCCGAGGCTGGTGTCCGCGCGGCCACCACACTGGGCCGTAGGCCAGCGGCAACCATAGCCGGAAGAAGGACCTGCCGCATATGGTCACCGGCGCCTATCACCCCGATGGTCCTGATCATGGCGTATCCTCCCGCGCTGCCTGCCCGTTGGAGTAACCGCCCATGAAGTACCGCAACGTTGCCCGCTCCGACCGGGCGATCTGGTAACCCGCCCGCGCTACGCCGATGCACCATGCCCTGTCCTCGCACAGGCCGCTGCTGATCTCCGCGGCCGAAAACTCGGTGGGAAACAGGTGGGCCCGGTGGAAATCGGCCCGCACGAGGAGTTCGCTGACATCGACGAGGAAGAATTCCTGGCCGGCCCGTCCGGTCAGGCGATCCCGCATGATGTTTGATCCCGGCCGGAACACGCCCGAGTCCGCGAGGTCCGCGTAGTTGGCGGCAGACTCGGTTGGATCGGCGATCCACGGGTTGAGCGGTCCAGGTATGAAAGGCCCCCCTTTTCTGGTCAAGAGCTGGCGCCAGCTATGCGCGGCAATCGCGCCAGGGTTGGCCCGCAGGCAGGCAACCAGGGTCGCGAGATGGTCAGGCTCAAGCGTGTTGTCGTCGTCGAGATGGGCGATGAAGGTCCCGCGGGCGCGGCGAATGCCGAGGTTTCTTATTCGTGCCGTCCGGGCCGGGCGGTAGCTCAGCGTGGGCGGCCCGGACGGCACGTTCGCGATCCGCACAAACGGGAAGTCGCGCCGGAGGACGGCGATCACGTCCGGCTGCGCTAGGCTCGGGCAGTCGTCGCCGAAGACGAGGTGCTCGACATCGGGAACCGTCTGCGAGCACACGGATATGATCGCCGCCCGGACCGCTTCCGGGCGTCCCCTAGTCGGAGTGATCACTGTCACGAGCGGGCGGCCTGCGGTCGCGGCATCAGTACTCGCCATCAGGATCCGGATCCTGCGCGCAGAGCGTGTCGCAGCGCGTCGGCGATCCGGTCGGCCAGCGGACGATCCGAGGCACGGGCCGAATTGAGCAGGGATATCGCGAAGCTGCGGCGGCTCGAGTCAGGGACCGGCAGTTCGGAAAGGGCGGCCAGGTCGATCTGATCGGGCAACGTACTACAGCGCTCAAGCCCTCCGGCCAGGTACAACTCGACCATGGTGCGCAGGCATTTCTCACAGGCTCCGCAGTTGTAAGCACCGCCTCGATTCTCCCAGCAAACCCGTAGAGTGTCCATGGCAACGGCGCAGCGACTGATCTTGGAAACCTTGTACGGCCTCGACACCCCTGATCCGTGGTGTGTGATCCGCATGTGCTCCGTGCTCCACAGCGGGTCGGTTCGCGGGTGCGTGCCGTAGGGAAAGTCGTAGCGCGCCTGGTGCGTCGCGGGCACGGCCAGCGACCTGAAACTCGGCGCGAGCAGCAGCGCGACCGCAGCGAGCGCGGACCCTACGTAGTGGTCGCCCCAGAGCACCCGGCGATCCGAGTAAGACCGCAGCGACGTGCGCACGTGGATAAGTGGCAGCCCGAGTCGGGCCGCTGCCGAGTGAGCGAGCTTGGCAATCCGCCCGGAGTCAGGCTCCTCGCTTCGCCCGATCCCGAAATCGAATCCCGTGACAAAGACAAGGGCATCCAGGCGATCGCGAAGAGCCAGGGCAGTATAGAAAGAGTCCACGCCGCCCGAGAAGAACGCCGCGCTGCCCCGGCCCCGTGACCGCTCCGCGGGTTCGGGCGCGCTGCCGGCTGCCCCGACGGCCGCGACGCGCATCGCCGGATACCACCGGGCGAAGGTGCCCTGCAACACGGGGATCCTGGACCTGAGCAGCCGGGACGTGACGCCCGGCAGTGCCAGGTCGGTCCGTTGCGCCATCGCTGGCACGAGCGTGAGCGGCACCAGGAAATCCGCGTCGCTCATCGATTCGCCGAGGCCAGCGAGCATCACCTGACCGCCGCCGGATGGATCTGTGATATCGACCACGACAGCGCCTGAGGAGTCCAGGCGAGCCGCCGCCGTGAGTGTGCCCGCGGCACGCGGGCCGTCGGGCGGCGTCAGATTAGCTTCTCGACCCAGGTTGACGGCGTCGCGGCCGTCAGGATCTCTATGTCAAGGCCGTAGCTGAACTCGACCGGTCCGTGCCGGTCGATCCAGTCGATCATCGAGCTGAGACCTTCAGCCAGGGACGTCTTGGTCTCGTATCCGAGCAGCCTGCGTGCCTTGTCGGAACTGCACAGGGCCACCTTGACTTCAAGCGGCCTCGGCGGGACGAAGATCGGGTCCAGATGATCGAAGCCGAGCAAGTCGGCGATTACCTCGGCAAGATCGAGTATCGACACCTTGCCTTCGTCCGGGCCAATGTTGATGATTTCACCTGCGGCCGTAGCCGACGTACCCATCGCTTCGAGGCAGCTGATGACGTCTTGGACGAAGCTGAAGCAGCGCATGTTGCTACCATCGCCGTAGATTACGGGCTGGAGCCCCCGCAACATCCTGTTGATCATAATGGACGCCACGTTTCTATATGGATCGTTGAATCGCTGCCGAGGCCCGATTATGTTGTGCGGCACCGCGATAGCGTATTCGCCTCCGTGCGTCTCGAACAAATTCCTCACGACAAGCTCAGCGGAGTGCTTCGCCAGCCCGTATGGATTAGCGGGCGCCGGGGTCATGTCTTCCGTGAACGGCGCCTTGATCTCGCCATACCGAGCCATCGACGAGCAGTAGACGAAGCGCGAAACGCCTGAGGCTACAGCCGCGCTCGCGACTTCGACGCTAGCCTGGGCAGTATTACGGTAGACGAATGCAGGCGAGAAAACGCTAAGCCCGTCATACGCGGTGCAGGCGCAGTGATAGACGAGGTCGGCTCCGGCCAGGAATGGCAGGTACTCCTCACGGTCGAGGCAGTCGATCACCTTGAAATCCACGCCGTCGGGGACGTTCTCGATACTGCCGCCGCGCAAGTTGTCGATGCCTGATACATCCCATCCGAGGTCACGGAAATGCTCCGCCACGTGACTTCCAAGAAACCCGGCTATCCCCGTTATGAAAGTCTTAGCCACTGACGGCTCCTAACACACCGGAAGGGACATGAAGTAGCTATATACCTATCTACCCCATGAGGCAAGGCTTGTCGAGGACATATCAGCCAAGATTTTCGTGACCTTGGATTGGCCGGCTAGCGGGGCCGCCGCTGTGCCGTCCACAGCGCAACACCAGGGACTTTAGGTATCCATGCCTGCCTGGGGCGACCCACCGCTCACCTCCGCCGCGCGGCATCTGCCCAGGTGACACCGCCATTTGCCCTAAGTCAGTGGTGTTGCGTCCACAGCGCGACAGTTCTGCGCATCTGAAGCTTTACGTCGTATCTCGCCGCTGCCCGGCTGGCGGCCGCCAGCGCGCGCTGCGCGGTGTCGTCAGGCTGCGCCAGTGACCTCCGGATGGCGGCGGCCAGTGCCGCGACATTGGGGTCAGCGATCAGCGCGCCGACCAGGCCGTGCGCCAGCGCCTCCGCCGTGCCGGCGACGGCGGTCGCCACGATCGGGATCCCCGCCGCCATGGCCTCCAGCACGACGTAGGGCATGCCCTCGGCCCGGCTCGGCAGGACGAACAGGTCATGCACGGCCATCTGCTCGATCACGTCGGTCAGCCACGGGTGGAGGAAGGCCCGATCAGCCAAGCCCAGGTCGTTGATCAGCTGTTCGAGTGGATCCCGTTCAGGTCCCTCGCCGTACAGGTCGAGGCGCGCGACGGTCGACGACGGGAGTTCCGCGACCGCGCGGACGAGGACATCCAGGCCCTTGGCTGGTGCCAGGCGGCTCGCGGTCATCAGGCGTGCGGCACCGCTGCCGGGCCGACTCGCGCGGCCGGGGATCCGGTCCAGGCGCCGCCTGATCGCGTCGACATCCACGCCGTTCGGAACGACTGAGTGTGCGACTTCCTGAAGGCCGATTAGTCGCTGCATCGTCGCGCGGTTACCTTCGCTGACAAAGATGACGTGCCGCGCACGGAGGTAGCTCAACTTGATCCGCTCGCGCTGACTGGCCGTCAGCGCGAGCGCGTCATCGACGAACTGCTCGGTGACTATGCACGAGACGCCGCGCTCCGCTGCCGCCTCCCGGAGGCCGATGCACGAGAATGGCGATCCGCAGGCGGCGTGCAGGCCGTCGGGCGTGAGCTCGGCAAGGAGCTGGGCTGAGGCGCTCTTGATGAGCTGCGCGGAATGCCGACGATGGTACTGCGCGACCAGGTGCACAGGCACGCCCAGGTCGCTGATCATCTCCGGCAGCGCGCTGGCGGTCGTCCGCTCGAGCGCGACGACCACCTCGTGCCCGGACCTGGTGAGCGCGGCGGCCAGATCCGTGACGTACCGGTCGACTCCGCCGCGCACGGTCACGTCCGTGGCCACCAGGATCCTCACGGCGCGAGCCTGCACCACATCCGGGACGCGGCCTCGTAGCAGCCCCCGGCCACGACGGCGGACAGGTAGCCGATCGCAAGCCCAGTGCGGCGCGGCCGGCGAGCGGACGAGGGGCCAGGACCGGAATTCCGGTTCCACTCCTTGCCGATCGCCGAGGTCAGGCAGCGCCGTCGGCGCTCCGACCGGCCCTGCCACCAGGCCCGGCGGATCAGGTAGCTGAGTCGCTGGCGGTCTGCGCTTACGTGATGGATGGCCTGGACATCGGTGAGGAAGCGCTCGGTCGCGCCGAGCGCTCGCAACTCGGCCAGAAACGAGGTGTCGTCGCCCGACTGCAGCGCCCGGCCGCGGCGGCCAAGATCCTGCCTGAAGTTCAGGCCATGCCGTCTCGCGAGCACGGCGTCTACCGCCATGCACGCGCCCCAGGTCCGCGCCCCGTCGATGCCGTGGTGGACGCCGAGGTAGTGGTACTGCCCGCCGGTCAGCCACCACGGGCATGCCGTCGGAAAGACCGGCACGAGCAGGACTCCGATGATGCCTGCGCCGGCGGCTGCCGCGCGCCCGATCGCATCAAGCGTCTCAGAGCCGATCGTGATGTCGTCGTCGAGGTATACCAGGATGCGGTGAGCACATTCCGCGAGCGCCTGGTTGCGGCTGTAGGACAGGCCGCGGTTGCTGCCGTTGCGCAGCAGCCTGGCTCCGCGTCTGCCAAGCTCGTCGGCCAGATCGGCGCAGTCGGCGTCGGCGACATCGAGCACCACGAGCAGTTCGTCCCCCGCCGACAGGCTCGCGGCGGCACTCAGCATGTAGCGGATGTTCCATGGCCGGTTCGTGCAGATCGCGACCGAAAGCGGCGATCGCGGGCCGATCACTTCCACCGCCGCCCTGCCACGCAATCCTGGTATACGGCGAGGTACCGGCTGGCAATGCCGACATAACCCCAGCGCTCCACCGCCACCGCCCGCACCTGGGCCGGATTTGGCAGTCTCTCGACGGTGAGGGTGTCGAGCCGGGTGAAGCGCGAGCCGGTCGGCACGAGGACGCCAATGCCAGGAATCAGCGAGGGCAGGCACCCGTTGTCGGTGGCGATCGCGGGAGTGCCGCATGCGGCCGCTTCGGCGACCACAGCCGCGCCCGGCTCGCACCACGTCTGGCCCCAGGGCCCGGCCACGGGCTGCGACAAGACCGCGATGGCCCTAGCTCGCTCGATCAGTTGCGCCCGGGCAGGATCGGCGACCTCGCCTGCGAACGTGACTACACCACCGAAGTCCGTGACGATCCGCTGCCTGTAGTCCGGCTCCCAGGACGGCCCGGCGACGACCAGCCGAGTGCCGAGGTGCTCAGCGAGCGCAGCGGCCTCATACGTCCCCTTCCAGGCCGAGATACGGCCGAGGAACAGCAGGTAGTCCTCCTTGTCGGGACGCAGGCGGTATCGGTTCGGGTTAACTGGGAGCGGGATGACCGGAGCCTCCGGCACCGCCATGGACCTGAGCTGAGCGCGCGAGACGTAGACGGTATTGGCGCATCCAGGCGGGACCGAGGTCAGCTGCCAGGTCCGGCAGTAGGCGGTGCCGGACGGCACGTCGTCGTGAAAATCGGAGAAGTTGGCGAAGTCGTGCACGAGCGGGGGTCGGTTGTCCGCTAGCCAACCCGCGATCTCCTCCGCTTCCGCGACCGGCGGCACCTCGACCTGATCAGCCGGCCAGGTACTGCCGGGGGCGCCGAGCAGAGTGAGCCGGAATCCGAGCACGAGCAGCCCGTCCATCAGGTTGGCCATCGACCACTGGATGCCGCCGTAGCCGTCTGGCGGCACCCTGACCCAGCCATGTGCCGTCTTGAACGGCGGCGCTATCAGGCAGATGCGCTCGGGGAGGTTCACTGCGTGCCCTGGGCATTCGCAAGCAGCAGCGCCGCTGGGAGCGTCTCGGCCCTGAACTCGATGACAATCCTGATGCACAGATCCGTACCGGGATTGGGGCCAGATCCGTGGACGAGCCTCACGTCGTGCACGGTGACGTCTCCTGCCTCGGCCGGTACCGGCGTGGTCGGCATCCCCAGCCGCCATGACTCCACGTCGATGCCTGGCTCCAGGGTCTGCGAGGCCGACACCACCTCAAGGCACCCGCTCGCTGGCGTGGACCGATGCAGGTAGAGGCTCAGATTGACCGCCCGCCCCGGCGCCACCTCCGCCTGCGCACGGTCCCGATGCCAGGGAACGGAGGCGCCGACACCCGGCACCTTGACCACGCCAGCACACACCGTCGGGAAAGCCGGCTCGCCCAGGGCCTCGGCCGCGATGCCGTGCAGCGGGCCGCGGGCGAAGAGGCCGGATATCGCGGTGATGCCTGATTGCCGTTCCAGGTTATGGATGCGGTAAAGGACGGGGGAACCCCTGCCTGCGATCGGATACGACCAGTAGTCGGGCCCGGATCGGTCGCCGGCGTAGAAGCCGTCCACTAGGCCGATGGCCTCGGCCCTGACCGCATCGAGTAGCTCGGCGCTCACCGCCGCCCGCCGCACTGCGAACCCCTTGACCATGATGTCTGTGCGAAGCTGGCTCTCCGTTAGCACCGCCGGTCATGCCTCCCGACGTGGGCGGCGCGCCGCACGCAAATGGCCCACCGGTCCAATGATGCACTCGACCGGGGGTCAGAAACCAGTCTCGGTGACGACCCCTCGGGCCAGGGCTTCCTCGCGCCACTCCGCCAGGCCTGCGGGGATTGCCGGGGTCGGCCGACCTGGCGGTGCCGCTAGGGAAACGTCGGCGACGCGGCCAGCCAGCCTGATTCGCTGCTTCATTCCCAGCTGCCAGCCGCGCCGCGCTATCAGCTCAGGCACGTCAAGGCCGACGTCGGTGAGAAGGCAAAGGACGCCGTCGGGCCCGAGTACCCGGCTCAGCGAGTCCCAGAATCTCCGGCCAGACGCCTCCAGCCGACCGCTCGCAGCCACCGCCTGATTCCAGGGCGGATTGGTAATGATCGCGTCCATGTCGGAGAACTTCTCCGCCACGGCAGCGGCGTCCGCCTCCTGCACGTCGATTTCAACGTCCGCGCGCCGGGCATTCTGCCTCGCGTTCCGCACGCGGGCCAGGTCGATGTCGCTCGCCACGATGGTCAACCCGCGACGGGCAAGCGCCGCTTCGATCGCGATCGTCCCGTCTCCGCAGAACGGGTCGAGAATCACGCCCGCAGTTGGCGCGCCGATCACCACGAGAGCGGCGGCCACCGGGGGGTGCAGGGTGCCAGGGCCGGTTGAGACCTTGTATGCCCGACGGTGCAGCGGCCGACTGCCTAGCCGCATGGCGATCGTGGCCTGTTCGCCCCGGACGAAGACGCGCACCGTGACGTCGGTGTCGATGCCGAGCCTTGTCCCGCCTTCGCGCTCGAGGAACTTCGCCCCGAGCACTGGGGCCAGGGCCAGCCCGATCGTCTTCTCCACCGCGAACCGGTTATAGCTGCGGCGCCCCTCCAGGCTGGCAACCACATCGAAGCTGCCTTGCTCGGGCACGTTCCTTACCGCCCGCAGGTTCCGCAGGGCCCGCTCCCAGTCGAGCCCGGCGGCTACCCGCCCGAGTGCCGGCAAATCGCCCTTCGCGGCGCCCACGCCGCCGATATCGGCGAGCTTGAGGAAAACATCGTCGGCCGTGCGGAGCGCGAGCAGGCTGGGGCCGACTGACTCGACCTCGAAGCCGACCTGGCGGCGACTAAGCTCGACGCCGCCGTGGACCCCTACAGCTGCGCAAGCCTCCCACGCACAGACCCACTCAAGACCGTGCACAGACCTGGCGATGATGGCCTCGCGGCGGTCCGCACCCGCCGGGCCCGAGAGCGTCACTCTCTGAGCTTAGCCTTTAGTTAGTGAGCGCGGCGCGGCGCCGGGCGTTCGGCCAGGCCGCCTGACGGCAAGCCTGGACGCCAGTACCTCTGTGTGCTTAGAGTCCACTTATGGGTAATGATCTCAATGATCGGCTGAATCACCTCTCACAGCACGGATACGTGGTTATCGAAGGCGCGCTGAGCCCTTCGGAATATCATGCATTCGCGGACCGGATCAAGGCGCTTTATCACGCTGGTCACGACCACGGCGCGAACGACGTCGGCACGATCTGGTTCGATGACGTTCTCTCCGTGGATCCCGATCTGTTCAGAAGCCTCATCGCGCACCCTTCGGTGCGGCAGGAACTGCAGGCGCTCGCCGGCAATCAGCTGCAGCTTAGGAGCCTGCGCGGGCATTATTACCCTGGCCAGTATCGCCAGCATTGGCACATGGACTTCTATGGCTACTGGGATCAGCGGGGCCAGGGTCAGCTGGCGGCCCAGGGTCTGGCGCTGAACACCACGTTCTACTTCCAGGACGGCGGCCCGGATAGCTCGCAGCTCGAGTTCGTGACCAGTGGTCATCTCGAGCGCCCGGTCGGCGTTAATCGCGGCGCAGTCATCGGCACGGGGCAAAATGAATTCACCCAGTGGTGCGAATCGCAACCGCGGACGGTCATCTATCCGCGGGCGGGCGACTGCGTGCTCTTCTACAGTCATATTCCGCATCGCGGGCTGAAGACCGACCCGCTCAGCGAGCGGAGCAACATCGTGTGCCATTACCAGGTGAACCCGTTCTACCCTGGCCTGTGGTTCCTGTCAGAGACGATTGGCGATTCGGGAATCTACCCGTTCGCCGGAGCGGGCTGATCGTCGACCCGGGCCTGGTCCAGCATGAAGGTCCGCAGCGCCGTCAACTGCGCGGCGACTTCGTGCTGCCCGGCCGCGAGCTGTCCGGAGATGAGTCGGCCGAGGTACTCGCAGGCACGCTGCTTGTCCTGTTCTGGGAGGCTCCGCACGCACAGCCGACGCGGCCAGTGCACGAAGTTGGTCAGGTCGACGGCGACGCCCTCGGCCGCAGCGAAGTCGATGATGTCGCCAAGCGAAAGTACGTTGTCGCGTTGCGGCGCCACGGCCAGCCACACGGTCGCATGCTGCTTCACCAGACGGAGATTGCGCACGAAGTCATCCCACTTCGCTCCCGTCCTTATCCGCTCGAACAGGTCCGTCGTGCCGTCACAGGAAGCGCCGATCTCCACGCTCCGGAACGGAGCGAGCTTCTGCAGCACCCCGGTCGGCAAGATGGTCAGATTCGAGTTGTACGCGAGCCTGACGTGGCCGGCTGCCTGCTCCTCATGGAGGATGTCGAGCAGCCTGAAGTGACCGGGCTGCATAAACGGCTCGCCGCCGGCGAAGTAGACCCTGCGCAGCACCGATGCATGCTCGCGGAGCACCGACCATAGCGTTTCGTCGTCACGGTATGGATCGATATGAGCAGGCGCCCACGACGGGTGCTTGTCTAGGCCCCAGCGCGAGCTCACCGGGTAGCCGCACATGATGCACTTGAGATTGCAGGAGTTGCCGAACCTGAAATCGAGGTAGATCGGGAAGCCAGCGACCGATCCATCAGCCCGCGTCGCTGCCACGAGCTCGGTGACGTCGATCTCATCGGCAAGGATCCTGGACGCCTTCTGCCGGTAGGACTCACCGCCGCCGGCTTCTCGCTCGTAGCAATACGAACACGCACTGACCGGCTCGCCGGCGAGCATGGCCAGCCTCGTCCTGCGCATGTTGTCGCTGTTGTAAGCATCGATCAGGCTCATCGTCCGGCCAGGGTTGGCCGTCGCGTATCGCGATCCGGCAGCGCAGCCGAGAGCGTCGCCGTTCAACGCGAACGCTGGCTCGGCACGCTCGCTGTAATACTTCTCGTGATACATCGAAGCGTCGACGCAGCAACGTCCCCAGACGCCGTCGACCGAAGCGCACAGGTGAGACCATGGCAGGACGCAGAAGACGTTGCTATCAGTGACGCTCACTGTGTGCCGCTCCCTTTCTCGCGCCGGCGAAGGCGTCAGCGCCGCCGCCGCTATGACACCAACGTCCGATATCATTGTCTGGATTGTCAAGGACGGTGACGGGACAACGATGAGCGACCGCTGCTCACGTCCCTGGCCATGACAGCGCCCGTCGTGGTGCATGGCCAGCATCTCGCCGACGTCGACGTTTCGGTTGTAACCCCGACGGTCAATCGGATCGCCCTTCTCGAACGCGCGATGGCTTCGGTGCAGGCCCAGGAGGACCTCCGGGTCCAGCACGTCATCGTGGGGGATGACTGCCCGGCTCTGGCGCAGCCGGGTGTCGCCGCGCGGCTGGTGCGGGACTACCCGCGCACGATCGTCGTGGTCAGGTCCGGATGCGCACCGGGCGTGTCCTATCGGCCGGCCCGCACGTCATTTGCCAGGAACATCGGAATCGGCCTGGCGAGCGGGCAGTTCATCGCGCATCTCGATGACGACAACGAATACGAGCCTGATCACCTCACGTCGCTCCTCGATGCCCTGCGCAAGGACCCGAGCGCGTCGATCGCCTACAGTTGGCGCAGGCTGCTGACCCCGTCGGGGTCTGAACTAGAGTTTCGCGGGCTCAACCCTTGGCTGCAGGACGAAGTGGTCAGCCGGCAATTCTTCCTTGCGCAGCAAAGCTTCAGGATCGTCTCGGACGCCAGCGGCGTCATGCGCGACATCCCGGTAGGTCTCGACGGAGATGATCGCTTCCACATCGACTCGAGCGAGCTGCTAGTTCCCGCCGCTGTGCACGCCAGGCTGGCATTCAGGACCAGCTATACACAGCAAGAGATGGCCGCTGGGCTGTGCGAGGACCGGGCATTCTGCATCGACGCCCTCGCCATGGGCCTGCGATTCGCGCCTTCGCGCAAGGTGACGCTGCGGTACTACCTGGGCGGATACTCCAATGGCTGCCGACCTGATTACTAGAGACGCTCGGCCTTACTGGAGGCGCTCGGCCGCCAGCAGTATGCCGAGGTAGAGCCGGGCGTCAGGCGCCCGCGCGCGACGTTCGCCCGCCAGCAGCGCATCCGATGCGCGATCGAGCAGGGCGCGGAGGCCAGCGAGCCTGGGCGAGCCGAGGCACTGCTGCTCGAGTATGAAGATCGCGGCGCGCCGACGGCAGGTGAGCCCGTGGCAGCTTCGCACCGCGAATCCCTGGGCGGCGACCTCGCGTTCCAGTCCCTGGATCGTCCAGCGGCGCAGGTCTAGCGGGCCGGGATGGTCCTCCCAGATGCCGTGTGTGCTGAGCACCAGGGTGCCGCCCGGTCGCAGGACGCGGTGGGCTTCGCGCAGGTAGCTTGTCGCGTCAGGCACATGTTCGAGCACCTGAGTCGAGAGAACGCCGTCGAACGTGCCCGGAGTCACGTCCTTGAGCTGGCCAGACTCGTCGATCAAATAGTCCGCCTGGCGTCCCGCTCGTGGCAGGTCAGCCGACCTGAGCTCGCACCCGCCAAGCAGTTCCCGGTACGGCGAGACGTCAGCACCGTAATCGAGCCACAGTCCGGAGGCGCCCGCCAGAGCCTCGCTGAGCGCATCCCTAAGGTCAGCCAGGTGGGCATAGAAAGGGTCGCCCCTGACCGGGGCGAGCCGCTCGCGAAGCCGGTGGACTCGGGCTTCATCTGAGTCGAAATGCGTCTCCTGCGTGCGCCGGCTACTTCGGCTCTGGTTCCACATGCGTCCATGTCCAGTAGTCAGCGTGCGCGATCCTAAAACCGCCTGCGGCCCCGGCCGCGTCACCCAAACTGAGCTCGTCCGGCGGCTCGTACCGAAAGCCGCGCTCAGCGCGACCAAGGTCGGATGCTGCCCGCTCGGCGATGCACTCCCTGAGCACTCGCTGCTTCTGCGCGACGTACCTGGCGTTGTGCGGGCCGAGACCTATCTCCACCTCCGCTGGCCGGTACTCGTAGTACACGACTCGGCGTTCATCGCCCCTGACTTCAGGGGCGCTGTGCAAGGTCAGAATGTTGTGCAGCACCACATCCCCGGCCTCGGCGAGCACAGGCACTCCTGGATAGTCGTCCCAATGGGCGTTGAGAGCACTGACTGCCTCCGCAGCCACATCGGCGGGCCAGTAGCACGAGCCCGGCAGGCAGCGCACGCAGTTTCCAGGACGCGAGGGGTCCAGATAGATCCCGGCATCGACCTGGCGGCCCGACCCGCCCACTGCGACGGGCGACTCGTACGCGGCGCAGTCCCTGTGCCAGGGCAGGCGCGGCCCGGCCACCTTGTCCTTGAAGACCAGGGTCTCCCAGGTCGGGATGAAGCTGGGGCCTACTATGGCGCCGACAACCGTGAGCAACGAAGGGTTCGCGGCAAGTATTCGGAAGGCCGAGTCTTTGTCGAGGAGGTAGTCGATCTTGTAGGGAACAGGCTCGGGCTGCCCGCTGAAGACCGCGGATACGAAGTCGCGCTCGCCCGGATTCTGCCACGCCCGCTCGATCAGCCGGCGGCTCGCCTCGTCAGCGCCCTGCCGCTCGGCGGCGCAGAGCGCGCCGCGGATGACGATCACGCCATCGCGCTGAAACGCCGCCAGGTCGGTCACGTCAAGGGAGCGCCGCGAGAGATCTACGACCGGGACCCGGCCGTTCGCTGACGCGAGTTCAATCCGACGCTTGACGTCGCTCACCAATCGCCCAAAGCTCATATCGTTCCTGATTATCTCGTGGCCGGAAAGGACCGAACAGTGCTGGCTTTGACGGCAGAATAGCCGGGTGAGCATTGATTGGCAGCCTAGCGACCGATCGATCGCGCTTCGGCGGCTTGTCGTGGACGCCCTGGTTACAGCCGGCGGCGGTCACGTCGGACCAAGCCTGTCCTGCGTGGAGATTCTGAGCTCGCTCTACGACGGCGCTGCCAGGCACCGGCCCGATGAGCCGGACTGGCCGGACAGGGACCGGATCATCTTGAGCAAGGGGCACGGATGTGCCGCGCTGTACGCCGTACTCGCCGAGCACGGGTACTTCGGCCTGGAAGCGCTCAGCACGCTGTGCGCGCGCGACTCGCTCCTTGGCGGCCATCCGGAGCGCCACCTGGTGCCGGGAGTGGAGTTCTCGACGGGCTCCCTCGGGCACGGCTTGTCGGTCGGCGTCGGAATGGCCCTTGCCCTTCGCCGCCGCGGCTCGCAGAGCCGGGTCTTCGTAATTCTCGGGGATGGCGAGCTCGGTGAGGGCTCGGTCTGGGAGGCGATCATGTCGGCCGCGCACCATCACCTCGCTAATCTCTGCGTGCTGATCGACCGCAACGGCCTGCAGTCGTCAGGGCCGACGGCGGAGGTGCTTGACGTCGAGCCACTCGCGGACAAGCTCAGGGCGTTCGGCTGCGCGGTCCGCTCGGCCGACGGCCACGACACCCGGCTACTCTCGGCCCAGCTCGGGCTCATCCCCTTCGACGGCAGCCGCCCGAGCGCGATCATCTGCGTGACCACGAAGGGCCGTGGCGTCGGGCTCGCGGAGAATGAGGCCGCATGGCATTACCGCGGATCGTTCTCCGACTCTGAGATAGCCGAGATGCGGCGCTCGCTTGATCTGCTTGGCGGCGGGAGATTGCCGGAATGAGCAGCTCGTCCGGCGGGAGCGTGTTCGACGTGGTGCACCGAGCCGCCAGGAGCGACCCAGCGGTCGTCTTCATAGGCTCGGATATCGCGCCCGGCCTGCTCAGCGACATGAAGCGCGAGCTGCCTGATCAGTTCTTCATGGAGGGCATACAAGAGCAGCACCTAATCGGCATGGCCGCTGGGCTGGCGCTCGAAGGGCTCCGTCCCGTCGTCTCGACCATAGCGACGTTCCTCACCCGTCGTTGCTTCGAGCAGGTGCTCATTGACGCCGGGCTGCACCGGCTGCCGATCACCTTGCTCGGGACGGGGCCGGGCCTGGCCTACGCCGCGCTCGGGCCGACGCACTGCTCAGTCGATGACTTCGCCCTCATGCGGGCGGTGCCGGGCATGCACGTCTTGTCCCCGTCCTGCATGGGGGAGGCGAACCTGCTACTTGAGGAGAGCCTGGCCCGACGGTACCTGGCGTACCTGAGGGTGCCGCGCGGAAACGAAGCGTCATTGCCTGCCGGGAGCGGGTCGGCGGCCATCGGCGTCCCGATCACTCTGCGCCAGGGAAGTGACGCCGTCATCATCTGCACCGGAGGCCTGGCCGGCGAGGCTGGTGCGGCGGCCGCGCGACTTGCGATCGACAGCATCGACGCGGGCGTCGTGCACGTGCATACGGTCAAGCCGCTCAGTCCCGCGTCCCTCCTGCCGCTCATTGCGGGTGTCCGGCTGGTAGTGACCATCGAGGAGCACCTCAGGTCAGGCGGCCTCGGGACCGCGATCCTCGAGATGCTCGCCGACGCGCGATCGGAGATGCCCGCCGTCATGCGGCTTGGCCTGCCGGATGAGTTCGTGGCGGGGTACGGCACGCACGAGCAGGCCCTCACCGCGGCAGGCCTGACGGCCGAGGGCATCGCGAACGCGGTGCGCGGCTGGTGCCAGCGCTGACGCCTTGCGCGGGCGCAAGGCCTGCATCTCAGCCTGTGCGGTCATCTGGCCACCAGGTACCCGGACACGTAGGCCATGTCGATGGGCACCCGGCAGAACACCTCGACCGCCTGCGCGGGCGTCTCGACGATCGGGGTTCGCACGTTGAGGGAGGTGTTGACCACGATGGGCATCCCGGTCAGGCGCGCGAACGCGGTGATGATCTGGCCGAGGCTGGAGCCGACGGCGACGGTCTGCACGCGCGCCGTCCCGTCGCAATGCACCACGGCCGGGGCCGAGTCGCGGGTGCTGGCACGGGCATTCACAATGTGCATCATGAAAGGCGATGGCCAGTCAAGGTCGAAGTAGCGGCTTGCCTCGCCGGCGAGTACCGCCGGTGCCACCGGCCTGAATGACTCACGGAACTTGACCGTGCTGTTAAGGCGCTGGCGGAAAGCGTCATCAAGTGGCGACGACAGGATCGAACGATTGCCGAGCGCCCTGGGCCCGTGCTCTGACCGGCCTTCGTACCACGCGACGATTCCACCGCGGGAAAGTACCTCGGCGGCCGCGGCGGCGGCTTCGCCGACATCGGTCGGCTTGCCGTCGAATCCTGCCTCCCTTAGCGCGGAGCAAGCCTGCTCGGGAGGGTATTCCATGCCGAGAAACGCCAGGTCGCTACTCGCCTGCGAGTCGAATTCCCAGCCAAGCTCGTGATAAGCGGCGAACAAGGCGGCGCCGACCGCGATCCCGCCGTCGTTCACGGCTGGCGGAACGAACGTGCTCGCGAAGCCGGCCTTGCGGGCAATGGCGGTGGTCAGGTAGCCATTCAGCGCGACGCCACCGGCTAGGGCCAGCCGGTCGCGGCCAGTTACCGCCCGAACCGCAGCGGCCAGGCTCAGGCCAGCCTCAGTGGTGACCTGCTGGACTGCGAAGGCTGCGTCCTTGGCCTCCTGGCGCTGCCAGTCACTGTCGGCGGGGAGGAACGGCGGCCGATCGAAGTCGGGCCAGCAATCCTTGACGGTGATGGCCCCGCTGAGCACCGACCGGACGGGAGCGAGCATCCGATCGCGCATTGCCTCGACGAGGCGGTCGGTGCCGAATGCGGCAAGGCCCATCAGTTTCCCCGCGGCATTGGAGTCACGGAAGATCGCGTCGGAGTAGCCGAACCAGAGCGACCCGAAGTCCGAGTTGTCGATCCGCTCAATCCACTCGAGCTTGGACCCTGCCCACGACGAGACCGTCGTGGATGCCTTCGCGTCAACGGTGTACCAATCTCCGCCGCCGTCCAGCGTGAGCACAGCTGTCTCGGCGAACGGGCTGGTGTAACGGGCGTAGGCGGCGTGCGCGACGTGATGCGGCACGCTGAGGCAGGGGATCACCCGGCCAAGGCACCGGGCGACCTGCCATTGCCAGTCGTTGAGGCGCTCGTAGCGCCGCCCGGCGATCACCGTGTGACCGGGCGTTTGTCCGAGCGCGACTGGCTCGGACGTGGCGAGGACGTCGATGTCGGCCGCCTCAAGGCCGAGGTACCGCAGGCTGGGCCCGATCAGCGACTCGACGGCGCCGGTGTCATGGCGACGGCGAGTGAACCGTTCCTTCTCGAACGCGCCTAATATCTTGCCGTCTTGCCACACGCACCAGTTCGCGTCGTGACCACCGCTGATTCCCAGAACGGTCAGCCCCACGGCAGCCTGCGCCTCTCCCCAGGCACACGTGCCTACGCTGTCGCACGTCGACGCCTGGCGCCACTTCAGTCTCGTGAACGTCTACGATGCAGCCTATGCCAGCTGAGTCCTCGTTCGATCTCGTCTCGAAGATCAATCACCATGAAGTCGATAATGCGCCCTCATAACTCGTATGGCTCGTCTGGGGGTATCACGATGGGCAGCCAGCGCGAAGACCACCTGACTGGCAGGTCGTCCATATAAAGTTCCCTGGCCGCCAGCCATCTGTCCAGATGGGGCATTAATATGTTCGGCTGCGGCAGGCCAGCCCAGTGCAGAATCTTCAGCTCATAGCTGTCATAGGGCTTCGTTTTGTCCGCGGCGACAAGCCCGCCGGCTCTGGCCAGGGTGGGTTGGAAGGCCCAAGCTGGTGCCGCATTCATCACATCTGGCAGGTGTGCGGCGGAGACCGGAGCAGTAGCCACGTACCAGCTTATGAACGGCTGCTCGCCAACCTTGACGCGGAGTACCGGCAGATCCTGCTGAAGACGCTCCCGGCTTGCCCGAGAGAAATCCCGCACGCTGGCGACGCCGCGCCGTGACAGAAAAGCCCCCGAGCACCATTCCTGTGCCCCTTCCGCCAGGAGTTGAGCCTTCCTCGGAGACGGCAGGAATGACCACCCATCGGATCGGTCCACAAAAACGATGTCCGCCTGGTCTTTCTGGCAGGCCTCGAAGGTCTTATCCAGCCCGGACAGGACCACCGTGTCCGCGTCGAGATAGAGAAAGTTATCGTAGGGCCCGTCGAATGCGCATAGTCTGTGAAAGTTGCCGGTCCGGCCGAAAATGGTTCCATGATAACGTCGGGGAAACACGCGGTGACCAATCGCATCACACTGTTCAAGCAATGCCGTCGGCTCCCAGAAGTTGACCTCCATGCGCGCGCAGATATCGCGTATACGGGCCACCTGGCCATCGAAGGGAAGGACGGTAACCGGGAGGCCAGGGTTCGTGCTGCGCAGGCTGGACACAAGTGCGATGAACCAGTCCAGCACGGCGTCGTTCGCCACGGTGATGACACCCCGCTGCTCTGTCCGCATGCCGCTCCTTCAAGGGTGCTGGGCCAGCGTTTGAGCGTAGTAGCTCGCTCCGCGCTCGGCGCGCTCCGGACTTGTCGCTTCAGGCTCGCGCGGAAGCGTCTATGCGCTGCAGTAGCTCAGGCCATGCAGAGGCGAGCGCAGGGTGGAGCCCGCCCGGCAGCGCGCCCACCGGATACCACCTGCAACTGAGCGTCTCCCACTGGTGCGGACCCTTCCTGACGCCGATCCTCGGCAGCCTTCCGCCCTCACCCGCGACCCGCGCGGGGAACGTCGTGTAAGACCAGGTGCACGACTCGCACGCTGCGACGTAGGGCGAGTCCGTAACGCTGAGATCCAGCCCGCTGATTTCCTCGTGCGCCTCGCGCAGCGCCGCCTCCAGGGCACTCTCACCGGGATCAATCGCGCCGCCCACGGTCGAGTAGCACCGGCCACCGTGTACGGCAGCGGATCGCTCGGCCAGCGCCACATGCAGCTCGCCGCGTCTGATCGTCCACGGCAGGATGCCAGCCGCCCCGTCCGGTCCCCAGTGGCGCCGCGCGGGACCGGGACACCACGCATAGCCGGACCGCCGCTCGATCTCGCGCCACAACCTCACCAGATCATCGCCGTAGCGCCACAGCATGGCGTGATCATCGAGCATGACCAGCGCGTGTACCTTGCGGCCGGTGACCAGCACCACCTCGCCGTCATGCCAGGTGCATCGGGATAGCGTCCGGTCAACGCTGCACCTGATGCCGCGCGCCTCCAGCACGCCGGCCACTTGATCAACATCCGCGCACGTGCTGATCGCGACCGCGTACCCGCGTGCTTGGCACTCGCGGATGACCGCCACGTCGAGCGCCTCCGGTTCGTAGCGCCACGGGCTGTCAGGGTCGGGCATCAGCACGCCGTCGAAGTCAATCGAGATCGTCTCCCGCCCGCAGCTCGCCTCCGGCGTTTCCCGGGCAGTCACAGTCGGCCGGATACGCGCGCGGGCACCGCTCATCGAGTGCTCCTTCAGCCGACCAGTCGGCGAAGTTCCTCCCCGTGGGTCACCGGGGACGGCGCTTACTCCTGAGTAGCCAAGGCTAGCAAATGGCCAGGAGCCATCGTCACTGCCGCGTGTGATGATATGAGCGGTGCGGTTAACTCGCTTGGGACGATATGCCGGAGGGATGGTTCCGCCATGGCGCTGCTGAGCGAAGCTGACGTCGAGGGCTACCACCGCGATGGCTACCTGGCGGTGACCAGACTGGCCGACGACCCTGATGTGGAGTGGCTGGCGCATCTCTGCTCGGCGCTGCTGGCGAGCGAGGCTGGCCGGCGCGACCTGGCCGGCCCCGGCCCAGCGACCCTGCCGCAGCTGCTCTACCCGGAGCGGCGCGAGCCGAAGGTGCTGGAGACCAGCTTCTTTGACCGGGCAACCAGCATGGGCGCACAGCTCATGGGACGCGATGACCTCGACTGGTTCACCCACTTCATTGTCAAGCCGGCCAGCGGCGGCGCGTCTACCGCCTGGCACCAGGACGTGGCCTACGATCCCGTCCTGCGGCGGCGAGGCTGCTCGGTCTGGCTGGCCCTGGACGACGCCACCGCGGACAACGGGTGCCTGCGGTTCATTCCCGGATCCCACCAGTGGCCGGTCCTGCGGCACCAGCCCGTCGGGACTGACCCGCGCGCCGCGGGGATGGAAGCCGTCGGTGTCGACGCGGTCACCGCCGTTAACGTGCCGGCCCGGCGGGGCAGCGGCAGTGTGCACGACCACAGGGTGCTGCACGCGGCCGGGCCGAACCGGACCGCGTCGGCCCGGCGGGCCTGCATAGCCGTCGGGATCGTCCCCGGTGCCGCGGTCTGCGCTAGCCCCTAGCCCGGCCGGGTCACAAGCGCCTGGATGCCGCCTCCGTCGTCAATGAGACCGTCCTCGCATTCGTGCAGGCCAGCCTCGCGGATCAGTTGGCGGATTGTGCAAATGTCATTCCACCGTAGGTAGCCGGGGTTCCGATCTTTCGGGGCAGCTCGATACGCCGCTGCAAAAGTCCGGAATAGATCGATCGTGTTGACGCCGACAGTACACGCGTTAAACCAGAAGCGCCCGCCTGGCCTGAGCACTCTGGCAACGCCACGCAGATAGTGAAAGATGCCATAGGCATCCAGGTGCACGAAGACATTCGCCGCATAACCGAAGTCGAATGCGGCTGACGGAAGCGAATCAAGGAAGTCGTCACCGATCACCGAATACAACACGTTCCGCTGCCCTACACAAGTCTGTGCGGTCTTGTTCAGGAACGAGCGGCTGATGTCGGCGCATAGAAGCGACCGGCATCGTGGAGCAATCGACGCGGCAACGATCCCCTCGCCTGGGCCGACCTCCAGGCCATCGTGATGCGCGCGAATGTCGAGCAGGAGTAGCAATCGCGACGCAAGGAGTAGGCGATCCTTGAGGTAGTCCGTCCGTAACATCGACCCAGCTAGTGCGCTCTGCATTTCCTGCTCAGTCCGCCACTCCCAGGGCTCGTACTCGTTCATCCTCAGCCACCCACTCCCGTTACATCGCCGATTACTCCAGTCTGGGCAGATCAATGAAAAGTGATTCTATACCGTCACCACAGTCAGGCTCGATTGGCACGGTCCTCGCGCGTCAAGCTTGCGATCTGGGATCTGCTCTGGACCGGGCGCTGTCCGAAGGGGCGGTCGCCGTAGTGCCCGGCGCTTGGCTCTGCTGCGGGCACAGTGGAGGATAATGGCGGGGTGACGCGAGTCGGGTGGACCCAGGAGGAGCCAGGTGACATAGAGCAGGTCGTCTCGATGCTGCTCGCCTAGAGAATCCGCCGGCTCCTAGGATCGCCTCCACTAGTCAGAAATCCTACCTGGACGGGGTTACATTATGATCCTCACCGCCAAAGACGTAATGCGACAAGCTCCTGGATTCGTTTCAGAGAATTCCTCCATCACGCAGGCAGCACAATTGCTTGAGCGCCATGGCCAGGGAGCTCTCCCGATTTGCACTGCGGATGGTCAGGTTGTCGGCATGATCACCGACCGAGACATCGCAATAAAAGTTGTGGCGGCAGGGAAGGACCCGGTGACTACGTCGGTTTGTGAGGTTTCCCGTATACCCGTGGTGGCGCTCGCAGAGCAGGGCCTCCAAGACGTCCTAACAACGATGCGCGAACATCACGTCCGCCGTATGCCAGTCCTGCAGTCGGGCAAGCTGGTGGGGCTTATATCATTCATCGACATAGCCAAAAACCTACCGTTGAGTGATTTGGGTGACCTCAGCTTCGTTGGCGACTTCTTCCATCCGACGGCGATATGAGTCGCCCAGTGCCGTGAGGCGGGCTCGGGGACGTTGGCGCCTAGCGTTGACGGACGCACGACCGGCCATGATTGTCTGGTACAGTCCCAACCCGAAGCCCCGACGCCCCGCCAAGTACCCCACCGATCAAGCGCACCGAGCACACCAGCGAGCGACAGGGAGCAGCGCGTGACCCCGGGCCCGATCGCGCTCGTCGGCAGCGGCGAGTACCTGCCCGTGATGTCAGACGTCGAGGACATGCTGATCCAAGGACGCCCGCCCCGCTACGTGCAGCTCCCGACCGCTGCCGCCCCCGAAGGCGAGCAAAGCCTCAAGCACTGGCTGGACCTCGGTGCCGCCCAGGCCGACCGCCTCGGCGTCGCGCAGGTGCCGGTCCTGGTACGCGACCGCAACGAAGCGGACTCAGCGGAACTCGCAGGGAAGATCGAAGGCGCTGGCCTGATCTACCTGTCGGGCGGCAGCCCGACGTACCTGGCGCAGACCCTGCGCGGCACTCGGGTGTGGGCCGCGATCGTCACGGCCTGGCAGTCCGGAGCGGCGCTGGCAGGCTGCTCAGCCGGGGCGATGGCGCTGACCGGCTGGGTGCCCGCCATGCGGGCGCTGCACCGCGAGCCCGACCCCGGCCTTGGCCTGCTGCCCGGCCTGCGCGTCCTGCCGCATTTCGACAAGATGCTCGGCTGGGTACCCGACCTGCTCACCCGTGCGCTCCTGCACGCGCCGACCGGCACCATGGTGCTCGGCATCGACGAGGAGACCGCCCTCGTGGACCTGGCCGGCACCGGGCGCACCTGGCAGGTCCACGGCCGCCAGCAGGTGTGGGTACTCGCCGACGGCCCCCGCCAGCCCCATCCGCCGGGCACGACGCTCACGACGCCACGGGCACTCTCCGAAAATCTAAAACCCTAAAATCCGCAGCAAATAACTCGCAGCGGCAATCCCGGCACGCGCTTCCTCCCGGCGCGGGCCGGTCCTCGGCCTCGCTCAGCAGAATCCGCAGCGAACCACCCCCGGCACCGGCCAGTCACCAGCCCCGCCCGCGCCCCTGCGGCCACCCGGTCACACGTTCACACGTTCACACGTTCACACGTTCACCAAGGCAATCGATTGCACACAAGATCTTGGAGACTTTCGTACCCCGATAGCAAGATCTTGTCATCCCCACCGGTCCATAGCACGGAAGAATGACAAGATCTTGACCTCTCCGGCGACAAGTCCCCAAGATCTTTCCGCGGGCCGTTCAGCAGAGATCCGGCCGCAAGCCACCCCGGTACCGGCCAGTCACCGAAGCCCGTTCAGCAGAGATCCGGCCGCGAGCCACCGCCAGGCCCGGGCCAGCCGCCGGGCCCGGCTCAGTCGTAACGAGCCTCGATGAACCAGCCACCATCCCTGACCACCGCCAGCCAGGCACTCCCCTCCACGGTGACGAGCTGGAACCTCGCCTTCCTGCACGCCTGGACCGCATCCCACCATCGCTCGGTCACCGGCCAGGGCCCGGTCCAGGCAGTGATCGCGAGCGGTGGCCCGTCCCCCACCGACAACCGGGCCGGATCAGCGGACACGTCCCCCCGCCCGGTCACTATCACCGGCACGCCCGCGCTGTCGGTCACCTGGGCCGGCCGTGGTGCCGGGTAGACCGTGGCGGGCGCGGGCGACGGGATCTGCCCCGGCCACGGCTGATCGGCGGGCCTGGCCGGGGGCGCCGCCTCGCCGAAAGGCACGAGCATCGCCCGGTCGGCGGGACCGCGACCGCCCGTCAGCACTAGCTGCCGCACCGCGTCGTGACCGAGCATCGCCTGGATCCGGATGGCCGCCCTGGCGACCCGGTCGCTGACCACCGCGTCGCCCCACAACCCGAGTTGCCGCCCGAGATCCCTGACGACCTGATCTGGGTCCAGCCTCAGCAGGCAGATCCCCCCGTCCATGACCTCCTCCGGCGGCACTCCCCCGTCACCGGGAACGCCCCCATCCGCGTCCCGTCCGGTCCGCCACGCGTCTAGCTGCCAGCGCACCCGGTCGGCCACGGCCAGCTCGGAGAGCAGCCCGTCGTGTCGCCACAGCCTGGTGATCTCCTGCCCGTTAGCGCAGAGCACGTGGATCTGCACCCGGACGCAGGCCAGCCCGCTCGCGGCGAGCTTGGCGTGCATCTGCTCGGCGAGCGCCTTGGCCGCGAACACGACCTGTTCGGACTGCTCCGCCGGAGGGTCGAACTCGGCCTGCACGCTCACATCAGCCAGCGGCGGCCGGACCGCCAGCGGCCGGGGGTCGAGCCCGCGGGCCAACCGGTGCGCGAGCAGTCCCGGCGGGCCGAACCTCGTCTCCACCTCGGCGGCCGCCAGCGCGGCGAACTCGCCCAGTGTCCTGACGCCGAGCCGGACGAGTAGCTCGGTGAGCTCGGGCGCACCGAGAACGGTGACCGAGCGCGGCGCGAGGAACGCTGGCGTCGACCCGGCGGGCACGATCACCACCGGCTCAGGCTGTGCCCCAGACTGCCCGGACCGCTCAGCCGACCCGGACCGCCCCGCCGGGCCGGACCGCCCAGCCGGGCCGAACGCGTCCCGTGCGGCCAGCAGGGCAGCGAACATCCCGTCAGCGACCCCGATCCCGCAATCGTGTCCCAGCCGGATGACGCTCTCGGCCACTTTCCTCGCGAGTTCTGCCTCGCCGCCGAAATACCGGCTAGGCCCGCGGACGCCGAAGGCGCAGATGCCCGGCCTGAGCACCTCGATCCGCGGACAGAACTCCTGAACGGCCCGCGCGACCGGCTCGAAGGCGCGCGCGTCGGGCCCGGCAGCATCCGCGTCGCCAGGGGCCTGAGGCGGCGGCCAGGCCGGGCAGCGCACGACAATCACGCGAGCGCGGTGATTCATCCAGCGCCCGCCCCCGAGCCGACCAGCACCTCATGCCCAGCCAGCGCCGCCCTGGCCAGGTAGAACTCTCGCGGCGCCACGGCGTCATCGTCGTCATCGTCGGCCACGGCGGTCACCGCGCCGTCGGGCCCAGGCAACCAGAGCCAGCGCTCCTGCGGGCGGGACCAGCTGCCACGACCATCCGCTACGACCTTCACCTTGCGTCCGCGCAGGCGGCCATGCCCAAGACCGATCCCGGCCCAGGCCTGGCTCGTGATCCGCAGCCTGACCTGGGCGCCCTCCCAGGCATCAGCGACGAGCAACACGGCGCCATGCCGGCGTACCGCCGCCTCGAGCCGACGGCGAGCCTGGGCCGACGGCCGGTCAGGGGGCCGCAACAGCACCAGGTCACAGCCGTCGAGCAGGGAGGCGACGACCTGCGGCCAGTTCGGTCCCAGCTCAGGCACGAGCAGCAGCCGGCCGAGATCGAGTCCGGCGTCAGCGGCAGCGACCACCCCGAACTCGGCGACCCCGCCCACCGCGCACCAAGCGCCGGCCGCGACCGGACCCGCTGCCAGCGCGAGGCACAGCAGGTTCCAGCCGCTCGCCGCTACGACCGAGCCACGCTGGAGCGCCCCCATCGGCAGGAGATCCCGCAGTACCGGCAGCACGGGCAGCAGGCCAGCGTCAGGAAGAACCCCGCCGCCTGGGCCCAGCTCCCGCCCCGGCCGGACCGCCCCGTCCTCGAGCAGGGCGACCAGCCCGTCAGGTCGCACCCGGCCACCAGGCTCGCCCAGGCTGGCCGGTCGCGAACTGACCGTCGCTCCCATGGGCTTATTATCGAACAAATATTCGAGCACTTCAAGCTCAACTCAGCCGACACGGGGCTGGCCGAGGACACGGGGCTGGCCGAGGACACGGGGCCGGCCTAGGCCGCGGACTCGCTCGCAGCGGACTCACTGATCAAGAACACGGGATAGCCAGGCGCGATCTGCAGCAGCTTCGAGTCCGGCGCGTTCGCGTCGACGCCATCGAAGAACACGCCGACCTCCATCTTCCACCGCTTGAGGTAAGCCCGGAGGATCCCGGGCTTCTGCTCGTCCGCCAGCTCGGTCACGGTGAACCGCTCCACCCTCTTGCCGACGCGCAGTTCCCCGCCGCCGGCGACCCGGAGGTTGCGCACCCACTGGGTCTGGCCCCTCGGCGCCACCAGGTACCTGTGCTGGTCGACGGTCAGCACGTTCACGGGGTTCGATCGCCACTCGCCCGACTTACGACCGCGCACGTAGAGCACCCGGCTGCCCCAAACGCTCAGCCCTTGCCTGGTCAGACCTGCCACGGCGGAGTTGAACGCTCCGTTCAGCCGACGTCCCATGGGCGAGGTTGGCACCACGTACCGCGGCGTCTCATGAGCTGACATCTAGCGCCTCCCTAGGCGGCACCACTCTGTGAGCGGTGCTCTCGATATAGATCAGTGTGCCACGATGTCCGCAGACAAGTCAAGAGCACTGCTCACATCAAAGAGCATCGCTTCGAGTTGCCGGTCGTCGACTGTCAGGGCCGACGCAGGCCGAGCGCAGGTGCACGCGCAACAGCGGGGGCACTTAGCTGTCGCTACAGCAGCACCAAAGTCCCCCCGCCGTTGCTGGAACCCGCCAAAAGCCCCCGCTGCGGTCAGCGTGGGGACGGAAAGCAGTGGGGGCACCTACTCACAAACGTTTGTAGTGAGTAGGGCCGGCGCGGCGCCGTCAGGAACTGCCGGCCCCGCGCCGATCGCGATGTAGCGGCTTGCTAGCTCGGCTCGTGTTAGCGAAGCTTCCCGGAATCCCGGCCGGACGCAGGATCCCGGCCGCCGGCGGCATTGCCGCCGGAGCCAGAGGCCGGCTGGCCGGCGCTGCTGTCGATCTCGATCCGCTCCTTGCGGAGCTGGTCATTGATGGTCTTGTCCTCTTCGACCTTCTTGACCGAGAGCCGCACCCGCTCGACCGGGACGGTCTGCTTGTTGATGACCGCTCGCGTCTCGTGCAGCACGACTTCCTGCTCGCGGTCAGCCAGCTCGCCCTTGATCTGGTCGTCGCCGCTGATCGGCACGCGCTCGATCTCGTACTCCTCGTGGGACACGTGCACGGTCTGCTGCACAGGTTCGGTATCGACGTGCTTGTGCAGCTTGACCCGGCCCGACTCACGCGTCTCGATGTCGACCGCGAGCCGCTCTTCGGACCTGACCAGCCACTCCTGATCGCCGCCAGCCATGGGTGCCTGGGCTCGCGCCGGCTGGCTAGGCTGAGCGGACCCTGGACGGGCCGATCCTGGCTGGGTCATGCCTTTTGCCGCGGCCTCGCCAGGTGCCGTGGCCTGGCCAGGTGCCGGGGCTCCCGGCTGAGCCAGGTCCGGCTTGGTCGCGGCGCCTGACTGGCCCACCTGACCCGCCTGGCCGCCGGCCTGGCCAGCGCGGTCGCCTGGCTGTCCCCCCGCCTCGCTGGGCGGGGCTTGCGCGGGCACGCTGAGACCGAAGTAGTCGCGGAGCTCTTCCTCCTGAGCGACCGACATGTGCCGGTCCACGCTGAGCTCGGGTTCCTTCATGATCTTCTGCGAGTCGAACGGGATGGTGAGCCCTCCGCCGTTCGTCAGGCTGCTTCCGGCCAGCGGCACGAAGTGCAGCCCTTTGCCTGAGCGAATCCGCGCCCAACTCGGCGTGCCGTCGACGTCGTCGCGGAACACCTGCTCAATGGTGCCGACCGCCTGACCGTCCGAATCGATCACCGGTGCACCCAAGAGCTGGTCAGCGTGCATCGTCATGATTTCCCCCCGTGTTGGCTCAGCCCGTATCGCGGCGGCTGCTCGCGGTGGGCCGCATCGGACATCAGCTGCCACTCGTAACTGATTGTAACTGTCAGCATGCACATTGTGATAGAGCGGGTTTGCCGGGACACTCGGCATGACTACGCGAAGCCAACGTGGAATGAAAACCGTTTTCATAGTAGGTTCGTCGACGCGGGCGGCCGACCCGCACCTCCGATCCGCCTCACTGGAGCACGCATGCGAGCGACAAGGCCAGCAGTCCAGCGGTCCGCCTCCCTGGTCACGATCGCGGCCGCACTCGCGGTGCTCGCCGGTGGCTCGCTGGCGGCCTGCAGCACCGCGACCGGCGCCACCACCTCGCACGACAGCCGGGTCGTCCAGGTCGTCGCGGCCGAGAACTTCTGGGGCAGCATCGCCAGCCAGATCGGCGGCAAGCACGCGCACGTCGTGAGCATCATCACGAATCCGAACACCGACCCGCACAGCTACGAGCCGACCGCCAGCGACGCCAAGACCATCGCGGGGGCCCAGTTCGTGATCGAGAACGGGATCGGCTACGACCCGTGGGTCGCCCGGCTGCTCGGCGCCGACGGCAGCCAGCAGACCGTGCTCAACGTGGGCGACGTCGTCGGCGTGAGCGACGGGGCCAACCCGCACCGCTGGTACAACCCAGCTGACGTGCAGGAAGTCATCCGGCAGATCGTCGCCGACTACGGCAAGCTCGACCCGGCGGACAAGGCCTACTTCGCCAGGCAGCGAACCCGGTTCGTCGCGTCCGGACTGCGCCAGTACGACTCGGAGATCAATTCCATTAAAGCCAAATATGCCGGCACGCCGGTCGGAGCATCGGAGTCGATCTTCGCGATGCTCGCTCCCTCGCTCGGGCTCAAGCTGATCACTCCGTACTCCTTCCTCAAGGCGATCAGCGAGGGCACCGAGGTGTCGGCCGCCGACAAACTCACCATCGACAACCAGATTGAGCACCATCTGATAAAGATCTACGTGTATAACAGCCAGAACGTCACGCCAGATGTCCAGGCGCAAGTAAGCGCCGCCAAGGCGGCGCACATCCCGGTGGCCACGATCACCGAGACGCTGGCGCCGCCGTGGGACACCTATCAGGCCTGGCAGGTACGACAGCTACGAGGGATCGCGGCAGCGCTCGCGATGGCGACGGGACATTAGCCCATGGCGGGAGTTCAGGACGCGGTGGTGTTCGACCACGCGGCGGTGCAGATGGGCGGCCGGACGATCTGGTCCGATGTCAGCCTGCGAGTAGCGCAGGGTGAGTTCCTCGCGGTGCTCGGGCCGAATGGTGTCGGCAAGTCCACGCTGGTCAAGGCGGCACTCGGGCTCGTGGGATTGGCCGCGGGCTCGGTGACCGTGCTCGGCCTGCCCGCCGGGCAGGCCGGCCGGCAGATCGGGTACCTGCCTCAGCGACGTAACTTCGACGCCGGGCTGCGGGTCCGCGGCACCGACATCGTCGCCCTCGGCAGCGACGGCGAGCGCTGGGGGCTGCCGCTGCCCTTCGGCGCTGCGTTCCTGCCATCTCGCCGCGCGGCCGCGCTCCGGGTCCGAGAGGTCATCGAGCTGGTGGGAGCGACCGCGTTCGCTGGCCGGCCCATCGGCCAGGTGTCCGGCGGTGAGCAGCAGCGGCTGCTGATCGCCCAGGCACTGGTCAAGCGGCCGAGGCTGCTCGTTCTCGACGAGCCGCTCGACAGCCTCGACCTGCCCAGCCAGGCGTCCGTGGCCGCGCTGATCTCGCGGATCTGCCGCGAGCACCAGGTCACCGTGATGCTGGTGGCGCACGACGTGAACCCGATCCTGCCGTACCTGGACCGGGTCGCCTACGTGGCCCGTGGCGGCGCGGTCTGCGGCACGCCGGACGAGGTGATCAGGTCAGAGATCCTGACCGAGCTGTACCACACGCCGGTCGAGGTGCTGCGGGCATCCGACGGCAGGCTCGTCGTGGTCGGCGAGCCCGAGGCACCCGCCCGCCACACCGACCGGCATGGCGAGACCGCGGCCGTGCCCGCCCAGCAGTGGTGACGACCGGCCCGCTGGCGAGCGGCCTGACCTGGAGTCTCGGCAGCGACTTCCGGCAGCTGCTGCAGTACCCCTTCATGGTCAACGCGCTGCGGGCCGGCACCATCGTCGCCGTCCTCGCGGGCGCGCTCGGCTGGTACATGGTGCTGCGCCGGCAGTCGTTCGCCGGGCACACGCTGGCGATCGTGTCGTTCCCCGGCGCCGCGGCCGCCATCCTGCTGGGCATCAGCGCCACGAGCGGGTACTTCGCCGCCGCGATCATCGCGGCGATCGTGATCGCCGCCGTGCCGCGCTCGCTCGGCGGCCGGGCCAGGAGCAGCGAGTCCGCCGTGATCGGAACCGTGCAGGCGTTCGCGCTCGCCTGCGGCGCGCTGTTTGTCAGCCTGTACGGCGGCTTCCTGGACGGCCTCACCAACCTGCTGTTCGGATCCTTCCTCGGGATCTCGCCCAGCCAGGTGCTGACCCTGCTCGCGGTCGCGGTCGTCGCGCTCGCGGTGCTCGCGGTGATCGGGCGGCCCCTGTTCTTCGCGACCGTCGACCCGGATGTCGCTGCCGCCCGTGGCGTGCCGGTGCGGGCGCTCGGCACTGTCTTCTTGATCCTGCTCGGCTGCGCCGCGGCCGAGGTCAGCCAGATCACGGGCGCCCTGCTCGTGTTCGCGCTGCTCGTGATGCCGGCCGCCACCGCCCAGCAGCTGACCGCGCGGCCGGCGCTGAGCCTGGCCCTGACGATCGTGGCCGGCTTGCTGATCGTGTGGCTCGGCCTCGCGGTCGCCTACTTCTCGGTCTATCCGGTCGGCTTCTACATCACGACCTTCGGCTTCGCGGCTTACCTGCTCGCGGCCGGGAGCCGCGCCCTCACCGGCCGCCTCCACCGAAACCAGCTGCAGACGACCCCGGCATGATGCACTATCTCGCGCTCGCGAGCCCGGTCGGGGGGCTTGAGCATATCTTCGCCCAGGCGTTCCTGCGGTACGCGTTCATCGCGGGCGGGGCGATCGCGGCCGCGGCCGGGCTGGTCGGTTACTTCGTGGTGCTGCGCTCCCAGGTCTTCACCGGAGACGCGCTCAGTCACGTGGCCTTCACCGGGGCGCTGGCGGCGCTGGCGGCCGGGGCTGACCTGCTGATCGGGCTGTACGGGGCGTGCATCCTGGTGGGGCTGGCGATGGCCGCGCTCGGCCCGCGCGGACAGGCCGACGACACGGTCATCGGCAGCGTGTTCGCCTGGATCCTCGGGCTGGGCGCGCTGTTCCTGTCGATCTACACCACCTCGTCATCCGGCACCAACGCGACGTCAGGCGTCAACGTGCTCTTCGGCACCCTCTTCGGGCTCTCTGGCGGGCAGGCGGTCATCGACACGGCCGTCAGCCTCGGCATCTGCCTGGCGATGGTCGTCATCGGCCGTCCGCTCTTGTTCGCCAGCCTCGACGCGGCCGTGGCCAGCGCCAGCCGGGTGCCGGTCCGCCTCCTTGGCTTCCTCTTCCTCGGCCTCGTCGGGGTCACCGCCGCCGCCGCGGCCCAGGCCGTCGGCGCCCTGCTGCTGCTCGGCCTGATCGCCGCGCCCGCGGGGGCCGCGCAGCGGCTGACGACCCGGCCGTTCACTGGCCTGTGGCTGTCGGCCGGGATCGCGGTCGGATCATTGTGGCTGGGCCTGCTGATCGCCTACTGGGCGCCGCAAACACCGCCCAGCTTCGGCATCCTCGCCGTGGCGACGTTCGTCTACCTGGCGGCGTTCGCGCTGACCCGCAATCCCGCCGCCAGGCAGGCCGCGCCGGCCTGAGCGAGCCCAGGTCCGCTTAGCTCGCGGACGCCGCGATCGCGTCGATCCGATCGGCCAGTTCACCGGCGGTGTTGGGCCGGGCGGCCGGATTCGGGTCGATGGCCGAGGCGATGACGTCCCTGACATCGCCGGGCAGGTTCTCCGAGACCACCGGCGGATGGCCGAGCACGCGCCGCATTGCCACCATCGTGTTGTCCGACGGCAAGTCGCCGTACAGGCCGACCCCGGCCAGGACCCGGTGCAAGGTCGCGCCGAGGGCGAAGATGTCGGTGGCCCGCGAGGGCATCTCGCCGCGGATGATCGCCGGGTCGAGGTACTCGACCGACCCGGCCGAGCCGAGCCCGGTGATCGTCAGGCCAGGGGTCAGCAGCTGGCTGAGGCCGAGGTCGCTGAGCTTGGCCCCGGAGTCGTGCAGCATGATGTTGCCAGGCTTGATGTCGTTGTGGGCGATGCCAGCGTCGTGCAGCGCGTCCGCGGCCCGGGCGGCGTCAGCGACGGCCGACAGCGCCTGCTTGGGCCTGACCGACTCGGCGGCGTCGGCGAGCGACCCGGCCGGCAGGTACTCCATCGAGTAGTACAGGTCATCGCCCTGCTGCCCGGCGTCGTACAAGGTCACCAGGTAGGGCGAGCGGACCGCGGCGAACGCGGCCAGCTCACGGGTGGCCCGGCGGAACGTGTCCTGGCTGTTCGAGCCGGTCAGCACCTTGACCGCGACCAGGTCGGCGTCGATCCGCAGCCGCTCGGGGCGGTTGGCGAGGTAGAAGACCCCGTGGTTGCCGGTGCCGAGCACCCGGATGAACTGGTAATCGGCGATGCCGGGCCTGTCCACCGCGAGGCGTGCTTCAGTACTGCTCACTGCTGCCTGCCCTCCAGCTGCTTGTGTCCGTCCAGCGCCTCAATCCACTGGTCCATGTCGTCGCTGGCCTCGTTGGTGCCCGCGACCACGGCAATGTGCACCTCGACCTCGCCGGCGGCCGCGAGATGACCGTTGGCAGCGGCTCCGCCGGTACCTCCTGACCCGTCGGCGGCCGCCGCTCCAGCCAGCGCCGACGCCCCGCTGTGCGCCAGCAGCAGGTCGACTGGTCCTACAACGACGCTGCCAGCGGGCGGAGTTCCAGCGCTAGCCGCCACGCCGCGCTTAGTAAGGTCAGACGCCCGGCTCGTCGCCGGCCTTCCCGGCGGCGTCAGCACGAGCGGGATGCCGTCGGTGGCCGAGAGCTTGGCCGCGACCTGGGTCGCGGCGTCCGAGTCGGCACCCCTGGTGCAGTAGGCCACGGCAGCAGACGGGTTCTCCGGCAGTGGCTTGTTCAAGACCACCAGCTGCGCCTTCGAGCCAGGGCTGAGATCGGCCAGCGGCGCGGCCCCCCGTCGGAGCACGATCGTGTCGGGGTCGGCAGCCGCGAGGTAACCGGGCAGGTCCGCCTCGACGTTCTCGCTGAACCTGGACTGGACCGTGACCGGCACGCCGCGCGGGGCGGCCCTGGTCGCCAGCTGGTGCAGCGTGTCCATGGTCTCGGTCATCTGCACGAGCTCGCCACCGAGGCCACCGCCTACTTCAAGCCGGCCGCCGCGCTCTTGAGCGACCAGGTGGCAGAGAACCACCTCGCTGTTGGCCCGGCTCGCGCCGAGCTGGGTGGCCAGGTCGACCAGCGGCCCGGCCGTGGCCGGGTCGTCGACCAGCACCACGACCCGGTGCGCGTCCGCTCGTCCCATCAAGGCCCGGTCAGCCTCGGTAATGTCCCGCTCCATGATCTGGTTCGGGTAGATGTAGCGCAGCAGCGGCCCGGCCATCGCGGTGGTGACGATCGCCATCACCACCATCAGCGAGTAAAGCTCAGTGCTGAGGATGCCAAGCTGCAGCCCGATGGTCAGGATCACCAGCTCTGTGAGGCCCCGCGTGTTCATCAGCGCGGCGAGCGCGCCGGCCTGCCTGCGCCTGACTCCGGTGAACCTGGCGCCGTAGTACGCGCCACCGAACTTGCCCGCGACGGCGACGACCATGATCAGGCCGAGGTAGCCGAGCTCGGAGACGCTGAAATGAGACAGGTTCACGCCGATGCCGGCGATCACGAAGAACACCGGCAGGAACAGCAGCACCGTGACCTGCTCGAGCCGGTCGAGGATAGCCAGGCGGAGGGCGGGCACGTTCCTCGGCATGATGATGCCGAAGATGAACGCGCCGAAAATGTACTTCACGCCCATGTAGTCGGTAGCCCAGCCGGACAGCAGCAGCAGAATCAGGATCGGGGCGAGGATGTTCGCAGTGAGCTTGCCCTGCTTGACATAAGCGTCGGCGAGCCGGCGGAGTAGCGGTCGCACCACGAAGATCAGCAGCGCGGCGTAGAGCGGCGCGTAGGCCAGCCGGATCGCGTGGCCGCTGCTCGAGCTCGCGATCGCGACCACGATCGCGAGCAGGATCCAGGCGAGCTGGTCGTCGACCGAGGCGGCGGCGAGCGCGAGCCCGCCGATCCTGGTCCGGTGCAGGCCGCGGTCGGTCAGGATGCGCGCGAGCACCGGGAACGCTGTGATCGACATCGAGACGCCGAAGAACAACACGAAGGTGAGCCGGCTGGGGACGTGGCCATCAACGCCAGCACCCAGCGCGGCTGGCTGGGTATAGAACCAGACGCCTAGCCCGAGACCCAGAGCGAGCGGCAAGATAATGGAGCCGAGCGCTACCCCGCCGGCCACCTTTTCCCTGCCCCTGACCAAGGCGAGATCGACTTCGTAGCCAACCACGAACATGAACAGGACAAGTCCGATGTCCGCGAGAGCGGTCAGCGGCGGAATGATGTTCGCCGTAGTGGCCGGAATAGTAGTTGTCGTCGGGAACAAGTGATTAGGTATCCAGCCGCTGAACAGCGTGGGCCCGAGCAGGATGCCGGCGATGATCTCGCCGATCACCGGCGGCTGGCCGATGCGCTTCGCCGCGATGCCAAACAGGCGAGCCAGGACCATGATCAGAGCGAGATCGAAGAGGAGGATCTGGACTTCTTGATCAGTCATCGCAACGTCCTGGCATTCAAAGGGGCTTATCTAATTGTCGGGATACTTAGTCAGCGACCGCGGTGCGACTCGTACCTGAAGTTGCGCCCGCCGAGGTCGACGGTGCTGCCGGTCGTCAGCACCAGCGGGATGTGCGGCTGCAATGGCTGCTCGCCACCGTCCTTGGGCAGCCTGATCTTGGTGCCGTTGGCCGATCCGAGGTCGGTGACCAGCACCCGCCAGCCGTCCAGCGTCACCTTGGCGTGCACGCGGGACACGATCCCCGAGTCGTCGGCGATGCGCAGCGCCCGCGACCGTCCTGACGCGACGGTCGCGTCCAGGCCGGGCTCGCGGCCCACGATGTAGTCGCGGTCAAGCTGGAAGACCGAGCCATCATCGAGCAGCAAGACGCCAAGCGGCGGCCGGGTGCCGGGCCGGTTGATCAGCGTCTGCTGGTTCATGGAGATGCCGCAAACCGCGCAGAACAGCGCCTCGGGGTCATCGAAGTGGCCGTTCTTGCAGTAGACGCCCTGAATGATCGGGGCGTCGGCGACGTAGCTGCTGGTGCCAGGGGGGACGTCCCGCACCCGCGCCAGCGGCTCCCGCTGGGGCACGCCGAGGTCGGCCGCGGCCGGGCCGCCGGCCGCGGCGTCAAGCAACAGCACGGACTCGAACGGCGCGGCCGCGAACGCGGGCGAGCCGACCGGCGGCCCGGCCGGAGCCACCTGGGGCTGGCCGCCGAACTGGGGCTGGCCGCCGAACTGCGGCTGACCACCGTACTGAACCTGGGGCGGGATCGTGACCTCGCGCTCCGGCTCAACCCCTGGCGGCGGCTGCCAGACCTCGGTCCCGACCGGCCCGACCGGCCCGGCTGCCGGAGCGGGCTCGGCCAAAGGCACCGGCTGGAGGGGCTGGACCGGCGCGGGCTGGACCGGCGCGGGCTGGACCGGCTCGGGCGAGGGCGCCTCCGCGACCTCCGCCACAGGCGCCGGCTCAGGCTCAGCAATGACCGGCGCCGGCGGAGGGACCGGCGCGGGCGGCGGCGGAGGGGCCGCGGGCTGCAGCGGCACCGGCTCGGCCACCGCCGCCTCCGGCACCGCCTGGGTCGGCTGGCCGACAGCCGGGGCGGACGCAGCGGCCGGGCGGGACGCGACGTAGCCGAGCGTCGAAGGACCGCCGGCGAAGAAGCTGAGGCCGTTCGCGCGGACCGTGCCGGCGTCGAGCCGGGAGAACCGGTCGGTCGCGGCCGGGCCGTTAGCGGAAGGACCAAGCCCGCCTTGCACCGAGCTGACCGGCGATCGCAGCAGGCACCGCAGCAACATGCCGGGCTGCCCGGCCTCGATCCGCTGGGTGCCGTGCACGGTCGTCACGTCAGCCCAGGCCCCGCCGCCGACGGTCACGGCGAGGCCGGACCCGGCCGCGCCGAAGGCCAGCACGGAAGGACCGCCATCAGCGCCGCCGCCCGCGTCGTCGGACTCCATGGCGGCCGCGACCTGGTCGGCGAACTCCCGCCCGTCGCCGCCCGCCGCCGCGACCTGCTCAAGCAGGTCGAGCAGCACGTCGACGAACTGGCCCTGTTCCAGGCTGCTGAGCAGGATCAGGTTGCCGTGCCTGGCTAGGACGCCCTCGCCTGGCACCGGCCACAGGCCTGGCGGATGCCCGCTGCCTGCTGATCCCGGATCGCTCACACCAGCCTCCCGCCGTGGAACCGCCACCTGATGTTGACCACGCGCATCGGACCGTTGACCCACAGCCAGACGCAGATCCAGATGACTGCGAAGTCGATGATGAACGCGCTTGTCGGAACGGTACCGACGATGCCGGGAACCACGCCAGCCTTGAGCAGCCCCCAGACCAGCAATCCTTCAGGAATCCCGGTGATGAAACCGAAGAAAGTAGGCCAGTCCTTCTCCCAGCGCCACTGCATGATGAACTGGTAAAGACATTCCCAGAGGACCCCGAGCACGATCACGGTCACCAGGATGATGAACGTGTCCCGGTACTTGGTGCCCAGGGGCGCACTCCCGAGCGGCAGTATCGGGGTGAGGATCAGGGTAATGATGCCGCCGATGACGGCGAGGAAAACGATCCGGCTCTGGATCCGGCCGCCCAGCGTGGGTAGCACTTGCTGTCCCTCCTAAAAAGTATGCAAAAGTTCAACGGCACGGCCGCCACGTGGCTGCCACGGCGCCGGGCCGCGCCAGCGGGGACTCAGCGCGGCGACGGAAGCCGCCAGCGGGCTCGGCGCGGCCGCGCGGGCCCTGACGGCCACCTCGGCTAGGGCTGCTTGTTCTGGGCCCACTTGATCCACTGCGAGATCGAGCGGAACGTGCCGATCTTCTTGCAGAACCCGCGCCTGGCCAGGTCGTCGCAGATCTCCTGGGCCGCGACCTGCAAGCCGAGGAAGGTGTCCACGCCGGGGAAGTAACCACCGAGCGTGGTCGCGCCCGAGGCGTAGATCACGCCGGGCCCGCTCGCGGTGCCCCGGAGCTCGAAGGTCCGCTCGACGTCCATCCGGCCGACCGGGTTGCGCCCGATGCCCGAGTGGTCGAGCAGGTCCTTGAGCACGCGGTGCTCGGAGATGTCGGCCTCGAGCCCGGTGCAGTCGATGATGTAGTCAGCCGCGATCTCGAGGTTGCCGTTCGGGGTCTTGGCGGCGCTGATGATCTTGTCGCCCTCGATCCTCATGTCATCGACGGTGCCCTGCATGATGCGGTACCAGCCCTCGCGGCGGCCCTGGTTCATCTGGGCCTGCCAGCGCCGACGCCACGGCGTGTTGGTGCCGCCCATCTCCTTGTACCGCTTCGCCCGCGCGTCGCCTTCGAGCCTGCGCATCTCCGACTTGAGCTGGCCGCCCCAGACCGACTTGGGGTAGTTGAAGCCCTGGTAGGCGAAGCCGTTGCCGCCCTTGCGCTTGTTCCAGGCGCGCAGTGTCTTCTCGTTGGGACTGTGCGGGCCGTCGATGAACGTGCGGAACAAGTGCACGATCTGGGTCTGGTTGCCGTACTTCTCGCGGTCGTCCATGATCCGCTGGAGCACGCGGGACGCCACGATGCCGCCGCCGCGCAGCAGGACCGTGATCTGCTTGCCCCGCGCGGCCTCGTAGATGTGCTCGTGCTCCTCGTACGCGCTGACTACGTGGTAGTAGTCCTTGTGCTCGGTGCGGAAGTCCTGGAGTTCCTTCAGGTAGCGCAGGCCGGGGTAGCCGACCGCGAGGTGCACGAACTCGGCCCGGTAGGCGACCCGCTTGGTCGGGGTCGCGCCCGCCTTGGGCGTCAAGATGACGAAGTAGCCGCCGCCCTGGCGCTTGCGCACCATCCGCACCTGGCCCTTGACCAGCATCTGGTTCCAGTTGATGCGCTTGGACTCGCGCTCGAGGCCCTGGAAGACCCGGCCGGCCTTAGGGGTGTAGTAGTCGGCCCACATCGGCTCGGTGAACACGTGCCAGAGTTCGCCCCACTTGCCCTCCTGGAAGGCCTCCGTCACGGCGTAGGAGGGGAAGCCCCACAGGTTGTCAGGCCGGGACGCGGAGTCTGACCTGATCCGCTCGGGCCTGGGGATCTGGGAAACCCTGGTGAGGTACTCGTACGTTTGCCAAGGGAAGTCAAGGTTGGAGAGCACCACCATGCGGCTCGTCGGCACGCCGGCCACCCTCAGGTAGTCAACCGTAACGAAAGACCCGATCCCGCCACCAATACTGACAAACGGAATATCAGCGACCGGGATGCCCGCGTTCTGCAGCATCGCGTCGGTCCACTGGTCAGTGTTCAGCAGTTCGTCGGTCAGGTCACCGGAGCCAGCCGGAGCGCCCTGGTCAGGGGCTAGCGCCGCGGGCCGCTCGCGCATGATCGTGGCCGGCATCGATGGATCCATCGAGCCGGGTAGCTCAGTAGGGGTATTGGTCATTCCCGCCCCAGGAAGTCGTGCACGGATAGATGTCCAGATCGTACCGATCCAGGCCGCATTGCGGTTGGTACTTCGTCCGGCGTTTGGCGGCCCGCATCGATAAACACTGAGAGTGTCGCATGCGCCACGGAAACCGACAAGACGGCCGGATACATCGGCGCGGCGGGCCCGCGCAGCCGCCGCGACGTCACTGTTACCGGCGGCCCGAGCGGCCCCAGAAGCCGCTGGGACACCCCGCTGCTGTTTCTGCGACAGCGATGTGCCACCGCCTTCGGCCGGCCTAGCCCTGCTGCCCAGTCGAGCCCGGGCGGTAGGCGTAGACGATCCACACCTGGCCCCGCGCGAACGGCATCGGGCGCCCGTCGGGCTGGGTGAAGGTCGTTCCGGCGCTTGCGTTCGGCCTGGACCAGCGCGCCGGGTAGGCGCGGCCGTTCCGTAGCACGATCGCGGTTCCGCCGCCGACCGTGTTCGCGTACGGCGGCTTGATGCCCAGCTCCCTGAAGTGCGAGGCGCCGACGACGACCGACTGGATCACGACGGTCGGGCCGCCGAGCTGGCCGCCGTCAGCGTCGTAGGCCGGGCGGCCGTCCATCCACGACAGCCACCTTCGCTGCGACGCCGACCACCGGAACGTGAACGCGGCCGCCGGGTACGACACGCTGTACGACGCGGCCGGCCGGCCGCCGACCGGGGCCGGCCCGAAGGTGAAGCCGATGCCCCTGGCCTTGCTCGCGCCCTTCGCCTCCGCCAGCAGCACCTTCGTGGTCGAGTAGAGGTTGTAAGGCGCGATCCGGTTCTCGTCGCGCCAGAATCCGCCCACGATCCCCGCGTACAGGTCCACGATGTGCGGGTCGTGCTCCACGACCGGCAGCAGCTCGGGCTGGGCGCCTGAGTAGACGAACGCCGGATGGCCGAACTGGCGAAGCAGTTCCAGGTCCTCGGCCCTGGCGCTGCGCACCGGTCCGATCACGGGCGGGAAGTGCGAGGAGAACACGGCGAAGATCCGGGACAGGCCGCCCTCGACGGGCAGGATGTAGACGATGTCGGCCCGCTTCAGGCCGGTCGGCGGCCGTGCTTGCTGGACATTGTCGATCTTGTAGATCAGCTCGGGCCCGAGCTTGCGGACCGGCTCGCCGGTGAACGGCGAGCGCAGCACGGGCGCGGCCGCCGCACGGGTCAGCTTGGGCGCCAGCCGCTTCAGCGCGACCTGGTGGTCCCGAGTCAGCACGAAGATGCCAGCGGCCAGGAGAATCAACGCGACCGCTGAGCTGACTCCCGCAATGACCGCCGGACGACTAACCCGCATGTTGCACCTGCATGCAGGCTAGCCGATGATCGGGTGCGGACAGTGTATCTAGAGCTAACTCTCCGTGAGCACGCCGTCGTCGAGGCGGAGCGTCCGGTCGGCCAGGTCGATGAGCACCGGGTCGTGGGTCGCGACCAGCGCGGTGATGCCCTCCGAGCGCACCACGGTGCGCAGCAGCCGCATGATCTGCCGGCCGGTCTGGCTGTCCAGCTGCCCGGTCGGCTCGTCGGCGATGAGCAGCTTAGGCCGCCCGGCCAGCGCCCTGGCGATCGCGACCCGCTGCTGCTGGCCGCCGGACAGCTCGTTCGGCCGCTGCCTGGCGTGGTCGGCCAGGCCCACGAGGGACAGCATGAGGCTCACCCGCTCCTCGCGCTCGCGGACCGGCGCGCCGGCGATGCGCAGCGGCACCCCGGCGTTCTCGGCCGCCGACAGGATCGGGATCAGGCCGAACGACTGGAAGATGAAGGCCACCGTGCTGCGGCGGAACGCCGTCCGCTCCCTGTCGGTCATCGCGGTCACGTCGTGGCCGGCGACGCGCACGATCCCCTCGGTCGGGCGGTCCAGGCCGCCGATCACGTTGAGCAGCGTCGTCTTGCCCGAGCCCGACCGGCCGACCAGGGCGGTGAGCTGGCCAGGCGCGATCGACGCGGAGACGTCGCGCAGCGCCGTGACCGCCGTATGGCCGCCGCCGAAGGTGCGGCTGACCCCGCGCACCTCGACCAGCGGCTCCGCTGCCCGGCTGGTCGCCGCCGCGGCTGCCTCACTCATCCGCGCTCCCTGCCGGTCGCCTGCTTCCCCGCTGGCCGCCGGTATCCGGCCAGACGCCGATGTGGTCGGGCTCGGCCTCGAGCCTGACCCGGTCCCGCATTCCGAGCGGCTCGATCATCTCAAGCGGCAGCTGCAGCCGCCCCGCCCGGTCAAGCACCGCGTACTCGACCGCGTGGTCGGCGGCCGAGTGCCGCAGCGTCTCCGTGCTCGTCCGGCCGTCGGCGATCGCGACGGTCCTGTGCACCTGGCTGGAGACGGCCGGGTCGTGGGTGACGACCAGCACGGTCGCGCCGAGCTCGGAGTTCGCGGTCTGGAGCGCGCCGAACACGTCCATCGCCGTGGCGCTGTCGAGCTCGCCGGTCGGCTCGTCCGCGAGCAGCAGCGCGGGATCGTTGGCCAGCGCGGTCGCGATCGCGGTCCGCTGCTGCTCGCCGCCGGACATCTGGTCGGGCCGCCGGTCGGCGCAGTGGGCGACGCCGAGCGCGCCGAGCAGCTCGGCCGCCCGGCTGATCCTGGCCCGGCGGCCGGCCCCGGCCAGCCGCATCGGCAGCGCCACGTTCTGGCTCGCGGTCAGGTAAGGGAGCAGGTTGCGTGAGGTCTGCTGCCAGATGAAGCCGACGACGCCGCGCCGGTAGCGCAGCCGCTCCCCCGCCGACATGGTCGCGAGGTCGTGCCCGGCGACCTTGACGTTGCCAGCGGTCGGGCTGTCGAGCCCGGCGAGTATGTTCATCAGGGTCGACTTGCCGCTGCCGGACGCCCCGACCATCGCGGTCAGCTCGCCCTCGTTGATCAGCAGGTCCAGGCCTTGCAGCGCCTGGACCTCGATGCCCTCGGCGGCGTAGATCCGCACCAGCCGGTCGCACACGACGAGCGCGTCGTCGCCGTAGGACCTGCGGGCGCTGGCCGCCTCGGCGGCGAGCTCGCTGATCCCCGACGCCGCGGCCACCTGCTGCTCGGACGTGGTCATGCCGCCTCCACTCGCCATCTCCCTCGCGTTATCGCTCGCCGGCCTCATTCGCCCACCCGCAGCGCGCGGGACACGCCCCGCAGCCTCGTCGCCGCTGCCTGGGCGAACAGGGTGGCCAGGGCGAGCACGACCAGGCAGCCGGCCAGGTAGCCGATGATCGCGAAGTCGGCCCTGAGCGGGACCGTCACGCCCGAGCCGGTGAACGGCGACAGGTCGATGCTAGGCCCGACCAGCGGCACCAGCGCGTACGCGCAGACGGCGCCGCCGATCGCCGCGGCCGCGATCGCGGGCAGCGCCTCGGCGACGACCAGGGCGCGCGCCTGCCACCTGGACAGGCCCATGGTGAACAGCCGGGCCAGGGTCAGCTCCCTCGGCCGCGCCCCGAGCGCCAGCATGATCAGCAAGATGATCGCCCCGAACCCGGCGGCGGCCACCGCCGCCTCAGCGAACGTGGTGTAGGCGCCGCGCGGCAACGTCGCCCCGGTGAGCGCGGCGAGAACCGCCGAGCGGTAGGTGATCGTCGTCGCTCCAGGGAGTTGCCTGGCCACTACCGCGCCCAGCCTGGCCGCCTGCACCGGGCCGGTGACCAGGACCTGGTTCGGCACGAGGCTGCCGGGAGGGAGCGCCCGGTCAGCTGCCCACGCGGGCAGCACGATGAACGGCCCGGTCTCCGGGACGCCGGGGGTCGACCTGACCGTGGCGGCGATCCTGATCGGGATCAGGGTCGTGCCGACGAGCAGCTTCTGGCCGCCGATGACGCCCGCAGCCCCCGGCGAGGCCAGCGCGGGGATCGGCCCGGCGACCTGGCCGCTTGCGGGCTCGGAAAGCGGCCCGGCGCGAAAGCGCCTGGCCGGCGTCGCGGCCACCAATTTTGCGTAGCTCACGGGGTTAATGACGAGGACTCCGACCGTGCTGCCGCCTGCCGTGGCGCCGGCCGTGACCGTGACGGCGGCCGCCTGGCGCACGCCAGGCACCGCCTCGATGTCACGCAGCACGGCGGGCGTCAGCGGCGCGTTGGACCCGGAGGCGTCGATGACCGCGTCGGCGCCGACCTGCCGCCAGGACTGGGCCACGTCCCCGGTGACCACCGCGGTCCGCAGCATGGCGCCGAACGCGATCACGCCGAGCGCCAGCACGAGCGCGAACGCGGGCAGCACGATCGTCGCCGAGGCCCGGGTAGCGCGGGCGAAGCCGACGAAGCTGGTGACTCCCCGGCGGCGGCCGGCCAGCCGGACCAGCCAGCGGAGCAGCACCGGGCAGGCCCTGACCACGATGACCGCGACCGGGACAGCGACGAGGACGGGGGCGGCGCTGGTGTACCAGTTGACTGACCCTGGCGGCGGCGGTCCTTGCAGCCGCAGCACGACCAGGCCGGCGACCGCTACCGCGACCGCCACGATGTCGTAGACGACCCGGCGCAGCCTCGACTCCCTGGGCGGGGCGCTATCGGCGCGGTCGCCGGCCGGCCCGGTGGTCCAGGCCCGCCGGATGGCGAGCCAGGGCACGGCCGCGAGCGCCACGACCGCGGTGATGCCGGCCAGCCACCAGGCGAGCGACTCGTCCTGCCCTGGCGTCACCGCCACGCCGAGCAGCACGCCGGCGACGGTCGCCGGGATCACCACGAGCGCGCCCGCCCTCGCGGTGAGGATCGCGAGCTGGGCCCTGGCCCCGCCCCTGGCCCTGATCAGGGCGAGCTCGCCCGCCCAGCGCTCGGCCAGCAGCCTGGCCCCGAGCAGCAGCACGACCAGGCCGACCACGGTCAGGCTGACGTAGAGCAGCGCGAGCAGGCTGCCGAGCTCGCTCTGGACCTGCACGAACTCGGTCACGGCGCCGCTGATCGCGGCGGCGAGACCGATGGTCAGCGGGGTCACGACGGTATGGGTGACCACGCCCGCGCCGGTCAGGCCGCTGGTGAGCTCGTTATTGAGCGCAGCTGCCTCGTTGGCGGTGACGCCCTTGAGCGACAGCGGGAAATCCCAGGTCACGGTCATGTTCTGGGTGAAGACGGCGGACTCGAGGTCACTTACCTCGCTGTCCGCGACGAAGATGGCGCCGAGCCAGTAGCCGCCAGCATTGGTCTTGTTGAAGCTCGGGCGCAGCGCGTCAGGGTCAGCGGTCCAGAAGGACGACGACTGGCTGACCGGCGCCAGGATGCCGGTCACGTGGAGGTAGATGGTGCTGATCGAGCCGGCCTGGCTGTCGGCCAGCCTGATGACCGAGCCTGGACGCAGGCTGAACTTGGCGGCCGTCAGCGTGGTGACCGCAACCTGGAAGCTGGCCGATGACCCGTTCGGATTGATGCTGCCGGTGGACGGCAACTGGCCGGCCGCGAGCTTGCTGTACTTGCCCAAGCTCGAACGGTCGAGCACCTCAAGCTGCGGCGGGGTGCTGCCGTTGTAGGCGCTCTTGGGGATGCCGGGAGCGGTGACGTAGTTCACCGCGGCGCCCCACCAGCTCGCGCCTGGGGTCAGCGGCAGCCCGTCGGCCCGCAGGTGCCTGGCCAGTTCCGCGCCGATCGGCCCGAACTGAAGGCCGGTAATACTGCTGAAGTCGGGCTGGCCGAGCGGGCCGAGGGCGCCGCCGAGGGTCGGCATGGCGACCGAGCCGACGACGGCCTGGCCGTTAGCTGGCGTGGCCGCGATGAGCTGCCGCAGCGCCGTCGTCCGGTACGACAGGCTCGCCCGCGGCGTCGCGACGCAGACGAACACGGTGGCGAGTACGAGCAGCGCGAGCACGGCGCTCGCCCCCGCCCCGGTTCCCGTGATGGCGACGAAGGCTTCCCTTGTCCGCCTGGCCCACGTCCTCATACCGCCTCCGAGGCCCGCAGTTGCGCGGCCGGGTCAGGGCGCCGGATCGCGCTCGCCGTGGCCGCCAGCACCGGGAGGGCGGTCACGACCAGTGCGATCGCGATCGCGGGGGCCAGCGGAACCCGGACAAGAACGGGCACCGCCGGCGCGGCGGCGGTGGCGGTCAGCGTCACGGCCGGGACCAGCAGGTGCGCGAGCACGGTGCCGAGCAGGAGCCCGGTCGCGGCGGCCGGGAGGGTCAGGGCGAGCGCCTCGAAGCTGAGCAGGCGGGCCTGGGTACGGGCGGTCACGCCCAGCGCCGCCAGCAGCGCTGACTGTGATCGCCGCTCCCGCACGCTGCCCGCGATGCTGACGGAGAAGCCGAGGACGGCCAGGAGCGCCGCGGCGAGCGCGGTCGCCTGGATGGCCTGCTGCGGGATGACCGCCATCGGGTCGCCGAGCAGGGCGGCGGCCAGCCCCGCCTTGGTCGTGACCGTCGTGCCGCGCGGCAGCCCAGGCGGCGGCGCGCCTGACCGGGTGGCCAGCCACCACTGGGTCACTGGGACAGGCGGCAGGCCCTGGGCGGCGACCACGTCCTGGGCCGCCGCCTGGTCCACGATCAGGGCGCCGCCTGGGCTGGTCACGGTCGGGAACGAGGCGACGGCGGCGACGATCCGCACGTTGACCGGCGCCAGGTCCTCCCCGGCGGTCACGCCGATGACCGAGCCGACGTTCAGGTGGTTGGCGCGCAGGAAGGCGGTCGTCGCGATGCCAGGGATCACGCTGGTGACGGGCGCGCGGAACGACACCTGGCCTTCGACCGGCGTGACCGACGAGACGACGATGAAGCCGCCGAGCTCGACCCCGAATCCTGGGTGGAACCGCACGGTGCCGGCCGGCATGGGGGTGACCACCTCGGGGGCCTGGCCGGCCACGGAGTCGGCGAACTGGGGCGGGGTCGCCGACGGCAGCCAGGAGCCGAGCAGCGCCGCGGCGTCGAGCCTGGCGGTGAACGGGCCGCCAAGCGCCTGCGCGGTGGCCAGGCCGCTGACCGTGAAGGTCGCGATCCGGTGGGTCTGGGCCGCAACCTGCGCCTGGGCGGGCTGCGGCGGAATCGCGTAGCTGGCGGTGATGGCGAGCAGCCTGAGCGGGTAGATCGCCTGCCTGGACGAGGCCAGCGTCGCCACCAGCGAGTGCGGGCGGCCGTCGGCGCGCAGGTCGCCCGCGGCGATGGTGTAAGTGACGCCGGCGGCGTCCTGCACGGTGAGCACGACTAGCACCGGGCCGATGGCCGGTCCCTGCCCTTCGGCCATGCTGGCGGTGAGCTGGATCCTGACCGGATGCCCTGGCAGCGTGATCAGCTGCCGCGGGCCCGGCGGGGCGATCTGCCGCCAGGCGGCCGGCGATACCCCGCCTGCGGTCGCGAGGACCGCGGCCGGTCCTTGCCTGGCGTCGACCGCGAGCACCTCGCCGCCGCTTGGCGGGTTGAGCGCCGTGGCAACGGCCATCGCCGCGGTTACCCCCGGTGCGTGCGCGATCTCCCCGGCGACCCTGGGCGTCGCGGGCTGCAGCGTGCTGGCGCGCACGTCGGCGCCGGCCAGGAACGCGGACTGGTCAAGGGCTGACTGGCGCCAGCTGTCGTGCTGGGCCAAGGCGAGCGTGCTGGTGCCGACCGCGAGCACCACGAGCAGCATCGGAGCGCTCTGCCTGGTGGCCCGCCTGGCCAGTTCCCAGCTGGTGAGCGCGCCGCCAAGTCGCCTGGTCCGCGCCGCCAGCCGGTCACCGGCCCGCGCCAGCAGCGGCAGCAGCCGCAGCGGCAGCACGGTGCCCGCGGCGAGCGCGACCGCCGGGGCCAGCGCGAGCACCGGGTCGACGCCGAGGCCCGCTGACGTCCGGCCGAGCACCGAGTACTCCCGCAGCTGCCAGCCGGCCAGCACCGCCAGCACGAGCAGGCCGACGTCCGCGCCCGCGGTCGCGGCGGTGGCGATCGCGGCCCGGCGGCCCCGGCGCGCCCGCGCCTGGCTGGGGCTGGCCGGGCGCAGGGCTGGCCAGATCATCACGGCCGTGCACAGGACGAGCACCGCCGCGACCGTCAGCCAGTCGTCGGCCGGGATGCCGCTGATCACCAGGCCCGCGCGGCGGAGCGGGCCCGTGGTCGCGAGCACCGCCGCCAGCCGACTGCCGAGCACCGCCCCTGCGGCCGCGGCGACGACGGTGACCAGCAGCGACTCGGCCAGCGCCAGCCTCAGCAGCTGCCTGCGGCCCGCGCCCCTGGCGCTGAACGTCGCCGCCTCCTCCTCGCGCTGGCTGGCCAGCGTGCGGGCGGTCAGCGTGAGCGCGGCGCCTGACAGCAGCAGCAGCTCGAGCTCGCCGACCAGCAGCAGCGACCTGGCCACGACCAGCTTGGTGGCGACCGTGGCCAGCAGGGCGGGCAGGCCGGTCGTGACGGCGAGCCCGCCCAGGCTCTGGGTCGCGGTGAGGTAATGACCGGCGGCGTTGATCCGCGCCGACAGCGGCGTGAGCTGGCTGGCCGCGACCCTGGTGGTGCCGAGCTGGTAGAGCCAGCTCGCCCCGCCGACGGCAAGGCGGCCGCCTGCGCCGCTGGCGCTGAACGCGCTGCCGCTGACAAGGAACGGGCCGTAGGTGATGAAGCCTGGCTGCACGCTGACCCCGGACGGCGGGATCAGGTCAAGGCTCCAGTAGGCGGCGGCCTGGTTGACCGGCCGGTACACGCCGGTGACCCGGAAGCTGACCTTAGTGCCGGTCACCCGGTCCCGTAGCGTCAGCTCCTGGCCGACGGACAGGTGGAGGGTGGCGGCGGCGGTCGCGGGAACGGCGGCCTCGATGGGACGGTCACCGGGGGTGGCCGGGCTCGCCGGCCAGCTGCCCTCGGTCAGCTTGACCTGCGCCCTGATGCCGGTCATCGCGGCGGCCTGGACCAGCGGCACCGTCTTGCTGCCGCGCGCGGGCAGCCCGATCGGGTCCGACCAGGTCGCGTCCGCGCTGGCGTAGGGGACCGTTCCGAAGGCGCGCGCGACGCTGGCGCGGACGGCGACGGCGTCGGAGCGCTCCTGCTGGGCGTTGATGGCCCCGCTGACGGCGACGAAGCGGTGCGCCGAGCCGGCCAGCTCGGCGCTGACCGCCTGCGGCAGGGCGGCGGCCGAGAACCCGGCGAAGGCGGCGACCAGCGACGCCGCGATCAGCGTGCTGAGCAGCACGCTGAGCAGCAGCGGCCAGACCGACCACATCCTCGGCCACAGGATCGAGCTGCGCGCCCTCAGCACTGGTGGACCTCGTCTATTGTCAGCGGCGCCCAGGCCAGCCCCGCCGGTGCCCGGTCAGGTCCGAACGTGCGTGCGAGCGGCCGCATGGCGCCCCCCTGACGGCCGCCACTTAGGTTCATCCGATATCTGGTAGATTAGGGGAGATAAAGGTCTCCAGCGTTATTCGCTATCAGAACGTTAGGCAATCGTTGGGCGATCAATATGGTGCTGGTTCCCGCGGGCAGGCACGGTAACCTCGGCGACGTGACCACCTCGCCAGCACCAGCCCTTGACGTCAGGGTCAGGTTCGCCCCGTCCCCGACCGGCATGTTCCACGTCGGCTCGGCGCGCTCAAGCCTATTCAACTGGGCCTTCGCCAAGCAGCGGGGCGGGGCGTTCGTGCTGCGCATCGAGGACACCGACACCTCCCGCAACCGGCCGGAATGGACCGACGGGATAGTCAGCGCGATGGCCTGGCTCGGCATGGACTCCAGCGGGTACGAAGGGCCGGTGCTGCAGTCGGCGAACACCGACAAGCACCTCGCCGCCGCCGAGCAGTTGGTCGCCAAGGGCCACGCCTACTACTGCGCCTGCACCAGGGAGCAGATCGTCGCCAGGACCGGTGCGGAGCACCGGGGCTACGACGGGTTCTGCCGCGACCTTGGCCTGCTGCCTGGCCCCGGGCGGGCGCTGCGGTTCCGCACCCCGGACGAGGGCAGCACCGTCGTCGATGACGTGATTCGCGGCCGGATCGAGTTCGACAACGCGGCGATCGACGACTTCACGCTCGCGCGGGCCGACGGCTCCGTGCTGTTCCTGCTGGCCAACGCGGTCGATGACATCGACATGCGGATCAGCCACGTGATCAGGGGCGAGGAGCACCTGCCGAACACGCCGAAGCAGCAGCTGATCTGGGACGCCCTCGGGCACGAGCCGCCGGTCTGGGCGCACCTGCCCGTGCTGGTCAATGAGAAGCGGCAGAAGCTGTCCAAGCGCAGGGACAAGGTCTCGCTTGAGGCGTACCGGGACGAGGGCTACCTCGCCGAGGCCATGCGCAACTACCTGATGCTGCTCGGCTGGGCGCCGTCAGGCAACCGCGAGATCCTGCCGTGGCCGGTGCTGGTCGACGAGTTCAGGCTCGACGAGGTCAACCTCTCGCCTGCGTTCTTCGACGAGAAGAAGCTGCGGGCCATCAACGGCGACTACATCAGGGCACTGCCAGTCGATGAGTTCATCGCCCGCGGCGCGCCCTGGCTTGAGCCACCGGTCGCGCCGTGGCCGCAGGACGCGTTCAGCGCCGAGGTCTACGCTCGGGTGGCGCCGCTGGTGCAGACGAGGGTCGGGGTGATGTCGGAGATCACCGCGAACGTGGACTTCCTGTTCCTCGCCGAGCCGCCCTTCGACGAGCCGTCGTGGGCCAAGACGATGACCGGCACGGCGGCTGAGACGGCGGCCGGCATCCTCGACGCCGTGACCGACAGCTTCGCTTCGATCGACTGGGGCGCCGAGGCGATCCGGGGCTGCGTGGAGGAGGCGGGCGCGGCCTTCGGCCTCAAGCTCGGGAAGGCGCAGGCGCCGGTGCGGGTAGCGGTCACCGGCCGGACGACCGGGCTGCCGCTGTTCGAGTCCCTCGAGGTACTTGGCCGCGAGCGGACGCTGGACAGAATACGGGCCGCGCGAGCCAGGATCTGACTCGCGCGGCCCGTTCCCCGGTACCCCGCTTATCTTTGCGTCACCCCGCGGGGCCGGTGGTCAGCGTGACGGTCGCCGTCTGCTTCTTGCCGCTCGCCTCGGTCCAGCCGAGCACCACCTTGTCGCCAGGGTGGTGCTGCTGAAGCTGAAGCTGGAGCGTCAGCGCCGAGGTGACCTTCTGGCCGTTCACCGACGTGATCACGTCACCCTGGGCCAGCCCTGACCTCTGGCCGGGCGATCCGTTGATGGTGCCGGCGACCAGCGCCCCGGCGTTCTGCGGGACGCCTTGCTCCTCGTACTGCTGGGCGGGCGCGATCTCCACCCCGACGAAGCCGGTGGCGCCGATGTGCACCTGCGCTGACGCGTCGCTGGCCTCGATCTGCCTGGCGATCGACAGCGCCTCGTTGATCGGGATCGCGAAGCCCTGGGTCTCGCTCGTGCCGCCCTGGAACTCGAAGTCGCTGGTCGAGGCGGCGGTATCGATGCCGATCACCTGGCCGGCCGTGTTCACCAGCGGCCCGCCCGAGTCACCTGGCTGGATCGGCGCGTCGTGCTTGATCAGGCCGGTCAGCTTCTCGCTGGTGCCCGCCGAGGCGTCTGAGGCCGTGATGGAGTTGTTCAGGGACAGGATCTGGCCGGTCACGACCGACGGGGTGCCGCCGCGGCCCTCCGCGTTGCCGATCGCCACGACCTTTTGCCCGGCCGTGGCCGTCGACGACGAGCCCAGCTGGATCGTCGGCAGCCCGGAAGCGTTCTCGAGCTGGATCAGCGCCACGTCGTGGCTGCGGTCGTAGCCGACGACCTTGGCCTTGTAGGTCTGGCCATTGCCGATGTCGGTCGCCTCGATCTGGGTGGAGCCCTCGATCACGTGGTTGTTGGTGAGCACGAGCCCGTCGGAGTTCAGCACCATCCCTGTGCCTGCCGCTTCCTCCTGCGCGTAGCCGAGCACGGTGTCGATGTCGACCAGCGCCGGGTCGATCTTGCCGGCCACCTGCGCGGTGGTGAGCACCGTGCTGGCCGTGTCGACCCCCGAGTGCTGCAGTCCGAGGAACGTGGATCCCGCCCCGACCGCGGCCGCCACGACCGCGACGATGAGGCCGCGCCGCAGCCGCTGGTTCCGCTGGCTGTTCGGCCCCTGGCCGCGCCGGCCTGGCGGCGGGCCAGGGAAGTGGGGCCACCCCGGCGGTGCCCCTGGCGGCGGCGGGATGCTGCCTGGCCAGGCACCGTACGGCTGTCCTTGGCTGGCGGACGGGTGGTAGCCCTGTGACCACGGGTAGCCGGGGTAACCCGGGTAGCCTGGGTAACCCGACCAGCCTGACGGCGGAGGCGGAGACGGCGGGGTCGGTGGCGGTGGCGGTACCTGCGGCTCCCCCGGCCTCGGCCACGTAGGCGTCTCGTCGCTACTGCTCATCGCGATCGGCTCCCTCGATATTCTTCGATCGTTTACCCCTGCTCTCCCATACTGGGCCATCTTCCTGGAAGGCTGCTGAAAGGACGCTGACCCCGGGCTAGGACTTCGCGGCCCTCCTGAAAGCACCCGTGAACCGCGCACCTCCGCCACCCGTGCTCTCAGCTACCGCACAACTCCAGATCGCGAACCAAGCACGCGGAGGCGACATGCGCGCACCGGCTCGGACGTCCCTGCTCATCGCGACCGCCTGCGGACTAGCCGCAGGGCTGCTTACCATCCCGACTGCTTCCTTCGCCCCGCCCGCCTTCGCCGCGCCCGCCTTCGCGCCGCCCGCCTTCGCCGCGCCCGCCTTCGCCGCGCCCGCCTTCGCCGCCATGGCGCGGGCCGCGTCCCGGACAGTGGACCCAGGTCACCACCCCGCTGACCAACATCGCTGACGTCGGCCTGGCGCGCGGCGCCGACGGCGTCCTGCACGTGCTCTGGACCACCGGCAGCACCGGCCACATCCGGGTCGCCGACACCCCGGTCAGCGCGAGCGGCGTCGTCGGCCACCCCGTCACCATCGCGTCCAACGTGTCAAGCGCCACCGACCCCGACGCCACCGTGACCTCGGCCGGCCTCGCCGCGTTCTGGGACGAGGTGAAGACCAGCGCGCCATCGAGCCCCATCGGCATCTTCGAGGCGACGCGGCCGAGCCGGGGCGGCACCTGGCACCTCGCGGGCGTGACCACGACCCCCTTCGACTGGCTGTCCTCGGTCGCGGCCGCGCCAGGCACCAACGGCGCCCCGTGGGTGGACTACGAGGACAGCGCCGGCATCGCCGTGCACCACGCGGGCTTCGGCGTCGCCCAGCTCAGCTTCTCGGCTTGCTGCGTGATCGACGAGGGCATCGGGACCGACTCGGCGACCGGGACCACCTGGGCGACGTACCTGTCGGAGATGCCCAAGCACAGCGGCCTGTTCGCCCAGCGGCTCACCGCGGCGGGCAAGCGCTCGGGCTCTCCGGTCCTGCTGCCAGGCTCCGGCATCGCCGGATCTCCCCTGGCCACCGAGCAGCGGGTGACCGCGACCGGCCTGCCCGGCCACCGGCCGGGCGGCTACGTCGTCTACCGCACGGGCGGCAACGGGCTCGCGCACCACCTGGACTTGTACCGGCTCGGCGCCCGCTCCGCGGTCAGCCTGGCCAGCTTCACCCTCACCGACGACATCGGCGGCTCGACGCTGGCGGCTGACCCGTCCGGGCGGCTGTGGGTGGCCTGGTTCCGCGTCATCGACAACCAGCCGGTGCTCTTCGTCCGGCGGGCAAAGGCCGGAGCCAGCGACTTCGGGCAGGCCGAGAAGGTGCCGGTGCCTAACGGCACCGCCGCCATCACCAAGGTCTACATCAACGCGCAGGCCAGGCGGCTTGACGTGGTCGCCCTGCTGACCCGGCACGGCAAGACCGCCTACTGGACCACCCAGGTGCTGCCGCCCAAGCAGTAGCCAAGTCGCCCGGAAGATCCCGGCCGGCCTCCCCAGGAGAACCGCAACGTAGTCCCGGAGCTGTCGTTCCCACGACAACGGCGGGACTACGTTGCGGTTGAGCCAGCGGTCAGGTGAGGCCGTCCCGGTCGGCCCAGTCTAGGAGCGGCTCGATCGAGTACGGGTGATCGTCGATGCCCGCGTGCAGGTCGCCAAGCCTGATGAACCGGTCAGGCACCGTGGCGATGGTGAACTCGCGCGGGTCCACGTCGTCGACCTCGTCCCAGCTGATCGGGGTCGACACCGTCGCCTCCGGCACGCCCCGCACCGAGTAGGCGCTCGCGATCGTGTGGTCCCTGGTGTTCTGGTTGTAGTCGATGAACAACGACCGGGGATCGCGGTCCTTGCGCCACCAGGTGGTAGTCACGTCCGCCGGAGCCCGCCGCTCCACCTCGCAGGCGAACGCGTGCGCGGCCCGGCGCAGGTCAGCGAAGCCCCAGCGCGGCTCGATCCGGACGTACACGTGCAGCCCCCGGCCACCCGAAGTCTTCGGCCAGCCCACCGCCCCGAGCTCGTCAAGCACTTCACGCGCGACCCCGGCGACCCGCCGGACCGTGTCGAAGCCGCACTGCGGCATCGGGTCCAGGTCGATCCGCCACTCGTCGGGCCGCTCGGTGTCGGCCCGCCGCGAGTTCCACGGGTGAAACTCCACCGTCGACATCTGCACCGCCCAGATCACGCTGGCCAGCTCGGTGACGCAGAGCTCGTCAGCAGTGCGGCCGTACCGGGGGAAGCTGACCCGCACGGTCTGCAGCCACGGCGGCGCGCCGGCGGGAACCCGCTTCTGGTGCACCTTCTCGCCGGCCACGCCGGCCGGGAACCTGTGCATCATGCAGGGCCTTTCCCGCACAGCGCGGACGATCCCTTCGCCGACGGCGATGTAGTACCTGGCCAGGTCCAGCTTCGTCTCGCCCCGGGCGGGAAAATAGACCCGGTCGGGGTTCGTGACGCGAATGGTCCGCTCGCCGACCTCAAGCTCCACCTGTGCTGCCATAGCGGCAAGCTAGCCTACGAACCGAGGAGACTGGTGATGACAGCCGCAGTGCCGGAAGATCAAGATCCATTTATCACAAAGAGCAGTGCTCACTCCGTGCCAGCGACGGTGACTCGCTTCACCGACTTGCTCGGCGCCAAGGGAGTCAAGGTGTTCGCGGTCATTGACCAGAAGGCCGAAGCCGAGAACGTCGGGCTCGAGCTGCGCGAGACGATGCTGGTGATCTTCGGCAGCCCGAAGGCCGGCACGCCGGTCATGGCGGCGGCGCCGCTGTCAGCGCTTGACCTGCCGCTGAAGGTGCTGATCTGGGACGACGGCGGCCAGACCAAGGTCACCTACACCTCCCCCGACGCTCTCGCCGCCCGGTACGGCCTGAGCCAGGATCTCGCGGCCAACCTCGCCGCGATCAACGTGCTGACGAGCGCCCTGGTCGCCGAAGGCTAAGCCCGCGAGCCCGGCCGGCGGCCGAGCTACTCGGCCGCCGGCCAACGAAGGACGGTCATGGTGGTCACCAACTGGGCTGGCAATGTCTCCTTCCGCGCGGCCGCGTTCCACCAGCCGGCCTCGGTTCCCGAGCTCCAGCGCCTGGTGGCCGCCAGCCCCAGGGTCAAGGCCCTCGGCCTTGGCCACTCCTTCAACCCGATCGCGGACACGACCGGCGACCTCGTCTCCCTCGCCCGGCTGCCCAAGCCGGTCACCATCGACGCCGCCCTCCGCCGGGTCACGGTCGGAGCGGGAGTCACGTACGGGGAGCTCGCGGCGCGGCTCGATCAGGCCGGCTACGCCCTGGCCAACCTCGCCTCGCTGCCGCATATCTCCGTGGCCGGCGCCGTCGCGACCGGAACTCACGGCTCGGGCAACTCCCTTGGCAGCCTCGCTACCGCCGTCGCCGCGATCGACCTGATCACCGCTTCAGGCGACTTGGTCACCTTGAGCCGGGACCACTCCGGCGCCCAGTTCGCCGGCGCCGTCGTCAGCCTCGGGGCGCTGGGGATCGCGGTCACCGTGACCCTTGACATCGAGCCGACCTACCAGGTCCGCCAGTACGTCTACGAGAATCTCCCGCTCGCCGCGCTCGACGACCACCTCGACGAGGTGTTCGCCAGCGCGTACAGCGTGAGCCTGTTCACCGACTGGCGCGCGCCCGTCATCACCCAGGCCTGGCTCAAGCTGCGAGCTGGCCAAGGCCTCGCCAGGCCGCCGCAACGGTGGCTCGGCGCCCGGCAAGCCGACGGCCCGAGGCACCCGCTTGGCCTTGACCCGGCCTGGTGCACGCCTCAGCTCGGGGTTCCCGGCCCCTGGCATGAGCGCCTGCCGCACTTCAGGCTGGATTTCACGCCCAGCGCCGGCCAGGAACTCCAGTCCGAGTACCTCATCCCCAGGCACCGCGCGCTCGAGGCCATCCACGCGATCGAGCCGATCGGTGACCGCATCGCGCCCGTCCTCCAGGTCGCCGAGATCAGGACGGTGGCCGCCGACGACCTCTGGCTAAGCCCCTGCTACCAGCGCGACACGACCGCGTTCCACTTCACCTGGATCGACGACCCCGCCGCCGTGCTGCCCGTGCTAGCCGTCATCGAAGACCAGCTCGCGCCGCTCGCCCCCCGTCCGCACTGGGGCAAGCTCTTCACGATGGCACCGGACGTGCTCGCCAGCGAATACCAGCGCCTGCCCGACTTCGCCGGCCTGCTACTTAGCCACGACCCGTCAGGAAAGTTCCGCAACGCCTTCCTGGACGCCTATCTCCCCGCCGCACCTGGCTGAGCCGGGCCGCTTGTCATGATGCGCATGATCTCGTCGAACGCTTCCACGTTCCCCATGGCGTCGTTCACCGGGTTGTGGTCATGGGCCGTCCTCCGGTACCGCTTCCAGCCCTGCGTGTTGCCCCAGTCCCGGTTCAGGCCGGCCCAGAAGTCGCTGATGCGGCGGCCAGAGTGCCCGAACGGGTTAGCCATCCCGGCCCGGTCGAACATGCCAGCTATCCACTGCCAGTCGTAGGCCGGGTTGTCGCTCACGAAGACCGGCTGGCGACCGTCCACGTGCTCGCCGAGCCAGGCCGCGAACGCCTGCGCCACTTCCTCGTCGCCCGCCAGCCGCTCGCCCACGATGCTGATCGCCGGGTTGGCAGGGTCGGGGGTCGCCTCGAAGAGGCGGCCGTGAAACGTGTCACGAGTGTCGTAGTGCACCGCGCCGAACTCGGTGAGCACGCCGTTAACCGGGCTAATGCCCCGTGCCTCACAGTCGACGAATATCCATGGCGTTCTCTTGCTCATCTCCCGGCCTATCTTATCTGGGCCCTGCCCGACCGGGCGATACGCGACATCTGACGCGCGGGCTTTGAGCGCCGGGCCGCGCCGGCGCTGCTGGCCCTGGCCCAGACCTTCCCCGTCACCCGGGCCGGGTGGTTCACTACGGGGCGGGCTGGCTATATACCCGGTGTGAGGCAGCTGTGACCGCGAAGCAGCAAGCACCAGCGCCGGGCTCTGGCGGGCCGCTCGCTCGCTACGAGCGCAGCGTCATCGAGCGCATCGACAACTTCAACGACCCGCGCCAGGAGTGGCGGCGCCTGTTCTCCGAGCTGCTCGGCACCTTCTTCCTGGTGCTGGCGGCCGCTGGCGGCGGCATGATGAGCCGCGCCTTCCCCGGCGTGATCAGCCACGGCGCCGCCGTCGTGGCTCCGGCGCTGACGGTCATGGCCATCATCTTGTTCATGGGCAAGGTCTCAGGCGCGCACCTGAACCCGGCCGTCAGCATCGCGTTCGCCCTGCGCCGCGACTTCCCGTGGTGGCGGGTGCCCGGCTACATCATCGTGCAGCTGGCCGGCGCCACCCTCGCCGCCTGGTTCCTGCACGCCGTCATCAACGTCTCCGCCAGGTACGGCAGCAGCTACCCGGCCCCGGGCTACTCCGGCCTGGCCGCGTTCTGGATGGAGCTGATCTTGACCACTGGCCTGGTCAGCGTCATCCTCGGCACCGCATCAGGCGCCCAGAACGTCGGCATCATCGGCGCCTTCGGCGTCGGCGGCTACATTGCCCTGGCCGGCCTGTGGGGCAGCCCGATCTCCGGCGCCTCCATGAACCCCGCCCGCACCTTCGGACCCGACCTGATCAGCCAGACCTTCACCAGCTACTGGGTCTACATCGCCGGGCCCATCGCCGGGGCCGTCATCGCTGTCGGCATCGCGGTCGTCCTGCGCGGCACCAGCAGCAGCAAATCGGCCCTCGACGCGGCCCAAGGTGACCTGTTCACCGAGACCTACGAATCCGGCAAGTCCTGAGAACTGGCTGTCCCGGTCTTGCGCAAGATCAGGTGAGCCCCACAGGAAGCTCGCGGATCAGCGGCCCGGCAGTCCGGTGGCGGGCGTGAGCCCGTGCTTGTAGGCGAAGGTGACCGCCTGGGCGCGGTCGCGGGCGTCAATCTTGGCAAGCAGGTGGTTGATGTGGCTTTTCACGGTGCCCTCGCTGACGTCGAGTTGCTCAGCGATCTCGCTGTTTGACATGCCCGCGGCGATGAGCGACAGCACCTCCGCTTCCCTGGGAGTGAGGCCCGCGGGAAGCGCTGGCAGCAGTGGTCCGTCCTTGGCCTGCGATCCGGTGGCGATGGCGTCGACCACATGGTGCTGGACGGCGGGGTCGATGACCGCGCGGTTGTCGAGAACCTGCCTGAGGGCGTGGCGGATCTCGGCCCGGCCTGCGTCCTTGGTCAGGTACCCGCGCGCGCCAGCCCGCAGGGCGGTGATCACGGACCGGTCATCGGCGTAGGTGGTGAGCACCACGACCTTGGCCTCCGGCACCCGCTCGAGTAGCAGGCGGGTGGCCTCAACGCCGTCACAGCGGGGCATTCGCAGGTCCATGAGGACGATATCGGGCAGTAGGTCCGCGGCCATGGCGACGGCCTCGTCGCCGTCGCAGGCAGAGCCCACCACTTCGACGTCAGGCAAGAGACCGAGCACCAGCTCAAGTCCTTCACGGACCACTCGCTGGTCGTCAGCGATGAGAACACGCATCGGCGGGCTCATGCCGGCACCTGCAACTCCACCAGGAAGCCTCCGCGCGTTACCGCCGTGCTGAGTTCGCCGCCGAGCAGTTCGGCCCGCTCGCGCATCCCGGTCAGGCCGTAGCCGGGGCCGTCGCTGGCCCCGCTGGGCCGCCCGGCGTTCATCGCGAAGTTCTCGACCGTCAGGCGGATGCCGCGAGGCTCGTACCCCAGGTGCACCTCGACCCGTTCCGGGCAGGCGTGCTTGGTGATGTTCGTGAGCGCTTCTTGCGCGACCCGGTACACCGCGAGGCCAGCCTCGGCGGTGAGTTCGTAGGCCTGGCCGGACACCGTCAACTGGCACGGGACGCCACTGACGGCATGGAACTGCGCGGCGAGGCCAGCCAGGCGTTCGGGCCCTGGCAGGTCGTCGTCCCGGAGCATCCCGATCGCCAGGCGGGCTTCGTCGAGCCCGGACTTGCCCAGGCGGCGAGCACGCTCGATGACTTCCGGCAGCCGAGGATCGCTGGGATCGTCAGCCACGAGCATCTCGGCGCCTTCGAGTTGGAGCATGAGCCCGGACAGGGAATGGGCGAGTACGTCGTGCATCTCCCTGGCGAGCCGCTGGCGTTCGGCCAGTCCAGCCGCCCGTGCCTGCGCCGCCCTGGTGCCCTCAAGCTCGATCAGGAGCCGCTCGGCTTGGGCGTTGGCCTGCCCTAGCCGTCGGGCCAGCAGGGTCATGCCAGGAAAGCCGACAATCGCGATGGCGCTGAGCAGGGCCAGGGTCGGCGAGGCGTGGCTGACGACCACCGTCACCGCGGCCAGGCCAGTGATGCCCACGATCGACCAGGCGATCGGGAACCGATCAGGCACCCGGGGGGCGAGCAGCACCAGCCCAGCCAGGAGCCCGGCCAGGCCAGGACCGTCGGGTTGCAGTCCCATGAGCAGAGCCGAACTGGCTAGCAGCACGACGGCGAAGACAACGCGCACGGCCGAGCGCCGGTAACGGGCCGTTAGCGCGACCAGCGCCCCGAGCGCGACCGCGCCCACGCCGAGAACGACAGCCACTTCGCGGATGGCCAGCCCGAGGTTCCGGCCGGGGGTGAACGTGATCACCACGACTACCACGAACAGCGGCGGACCGATCCGGCGCAGCCACCGGATGGCGCCTTCCTGCTGCGTCCGCGCCCGGCGCAGCGTGGCGAGGGCCGGCCTGCCCATGAATTCCGTGCTCACCTGACGAACATTACGGGCGCGCCGACCAGGGCGGCCCCGAATTCCGCGTTGCCTGGCCTGGTCTATCGCCAGTTGGATGCGCCCTCCACCCTGGGTTACAGCGGAGCGGACGGCAATCTGCAACCCTGCGCCGAAGACATGGCCAGCTCCCGCATCGCACACTTGCACCTCGGCCCCGCAACGCCAAGGACTCGTGATGCCTGCTACCCGCAACCGTGTGGCTGCCCAGAGCGGCTGGGCCGTGGAGACCCACGGGCTCACCAAGCGCTTCGGAGCGAATACGGCCGTGAACGCGGTCGAGCTTCTCGTCCCCAGGGGATCCGCGTTCGGCTACCTCGGCCCCAACGGCGCCGGCAAGACCACGCTCATCCGGGTGCTGCTTGGCCTGACGCGGGCTGATGCCGGCACGATGTCGCTGCTCGGGTACCCGGTTCCCCGGCATCGCGGCGCGGCCCTGGCCAGCATCGGCGCCATCGTCGACGAGCCCAGGTTCTACGGCCATCTGAGCGGCCGACAGAACCTGCGGCTTCTCGCCGCGGCTCGCGAGCCAGCCGCTCGGGACCGCATCGGACCAGTCCTTGAGCGCACCGGCCTGGCTCGCCGGGCCGACGACCGGGTCCGGGCGTACTCGATGGGCATGCGCCAGCGCCTGGGCGTCGCCGCCTGCCTGCTCGCAGACCCGCAGCTGCTCATCCTTGACGAGCCGATGAACGGGCTCGACCCCGCCGGGATGGCCGGGATGCGCGACCTGATCGAGTCGCTGGTGGCCGAGGGCCGCACGGTCGTGCTATCCTCCCACCTTCTTGACGAGGTCGAGCGGACGTGTGACGCCGTCGCCATCGTTGATCGCGGCAGCGTCATCGCCCAGGGGCCGATCTCCGAACTGCTGGCGGGGGCGCCGGCCGCGCTGGTCGTCGAATGCTCTGAGCCGGACCGGGCCAGGGCCCTGCTCGCGGGCACCGCTCTCGGTGCCCGCGTCGATGCGACGGCGCTGGGCCTGGAGATCACGCTGCCCGGGGGCACCGGACGCCAGGCCGTCGCCGAAGTCAACCGGGTTCTCGTCGCGGGCGGGGTCACGGTCTACCGGCTCGAGCCGGTCCAGACCTCGCTCGAGTCATGGTTCCTGCAGGTCACAAGCAGACTGGAAGACCCGGAATGACAACCATGCCCGCCAATGGCGCATCAACCCAGGACCCGCCGGCGCGGGCCGCACCCGCCGGCCACGCCCGCGACCGGCGGGACTCCCCGGTTCCCACCTTCGGCATGATCGCGACCAGGATCATGGAGCTGCGCCGGCGGCGCGGCCTCATGATCGCCGTCGTCGTGGTGAACGTCGGGCTCCCGGCGCTGTTCCTGCTCATCCGGCTGATCCTGCACGTGTTCGCGCCGCGCACCAGCCCGCCCGCCGGCGGCGACATGATCTTCGTTGTCACCACCGCCGGCTTCTTGCCCACCCTCGGCTTCATCACCGCCATCATGGTGGGCTGCACGGCGGGGTCACGCGACCTGACCGAGGGCATGTTCCGGCTCCTGGTGGTGACCGGCCGGTCCCGGCTGGCGCTCTACCTGGCCAGGATCCCGGCTGGACTGGCCATTCTCGTGTCCGTGGTCGCGATCAGCTACACGATCGTCTGCGCGGTCAGCGCCTTCGCCGCGCCGGCCTTCGTCGACGACTGGAACGTGAACATTCCTCCTGGCCTCACCAGCGTCGGTTTCCAGAACTGGGCCCGCGATCACGCCAAGCCTGTCATCTGCTCGCTCGCCGGCGGGTACGTTCCGCCCAGCGCCGACTGCGGCGGCCCGCCGAGCGGGTCGAAGTCAGCGCTCACCCCTGCCCAGCCCGCATCCCCCCGGATGGAAGCCCTGGCCGTCCAGATCGCCCGTCGGCACTACCGGGGCTACGCCCAGATCCGACGCAGCCCCTCGATCTCTGTCATGACCAGAGCCGGGCTGTGGCTCGAGCTTCAAACGGCCGTCTGGTTCATGATCGGACTCGGCCTCGCGTCCGTGATGGGGCAAAGAACCGGGCCGGTCATCCTGCTCCTGGTGTTCCAGCTGATCGTGACGCCTATCATGTCCGCCATTACCATCCCTGCCCTGCAGGATCTTCGACGCTCGGTCGTCGGGCTGGCGATGACGCGCCTGGAACCGTCCGGGCTGCCGATCGCAACCGGGGTGCCAGGGATAGCCGGAGGCGTCGGCGGGCCAGGCGCCGCGCAATCAGTGCCGGCCGAGTCGGCCATCGTGGCCGTCGGCGTCATCATCGCCTGGCTGGCGGCCTGGACCATACTCGGGGCCTGGCGAATGATGACCAGGGACGCCTGAGCCCTCGTGACTGACCAGGTTCGATGCCGGAGATGCCGGCCCCTGAGTTCACCGCGACGGTAGCGGGGGTACCTGGAGTGCTATCAGGAAGGTGGCGGCCGGGCGGCGGCGGTGCTCAGGTGCCGACGCCCAGACCAGCGGAGGCAGCGCATGGGCACGATCACGACGACCGATGGCACGGAGATCTTCTACAAGGACTGGGGCTCGGGCCAGCCGATCGTCTTCAGCCACGGCTGGCCGCTCTCGGCCGACGACTGGGACACCCAGATGCTGTTCTTCCTCCGGCATGGCTACCGCGTCATCGCCCATGACCGGCGCGGGCACGGACGCTCCACGCAGACCAGCGACGGTCACGACATGGACCACTACGCCGATGACCTGGCTGCGGTGACGGCTCATCTCGATCTGCATGACGCCATCCATGTCGGGCACTCCACCGGTGGCGGCGAGGTCGTGCGCTACATCGCCAGGCACGGCGAGACCCGGGTGGCGAAAGCGGTGCTGATCAGCTCGGTGCCGCCGCTCATGGTGCAGACCGACGCCAACCCTGGCGGCCTGCCGAAGAGCGTCTTCGACGACCTCCAGGCCCAGCTGGCCGCCAACCGCTCCGAGTTCTACCGGGCCCTGCCGTCGGGCCCGTTCTACGGCTTCAACCGGCCTGGCGTCGAACCCTCCGAGGCGATCATCGAGAACTGGTGGCGCCAGGGCATGATGGGCGGCGCGAAGGCCCACTACGACGGCGTCGTCGCCTTCTCCCAGACCGACTTCACCGAGGACCTCAAGAAAATCAGCGTGCCGGTGCTGGTGATGCACGGCGACGACGACCAGATCGTTCCCTACGCCGACTCCGGACCGCTATCGGCGAAGCTCGTACAGCACGGGACGCTCAAGACCTACCACGGTTTCCCGCACGGCATGCCGACCACCCAGGCGCCGACGATCAACGCCGACCTGCTGGCCTTCGTGCAATCCTGACCGGCCGGGCCGGTCAGGCGTCGCGGGTGGCCATCCGCCAGGCGCCGATGGCCGACCAGCCGACGATCCAGCCCGCGATCACGGTGATCATCGCCCAGGTGGGCATCGGCGGTATCGCGAGCGCCCCTGGACCGCCGAACAGCACCCGGCCAGGGCCGCCGCCGCCGATGCCGGCCAGGCCAGCGGGCCTGAGCTGGTCCATGGCGATGCCCACGACGAGGCGCTGGCCGTTGATGAAGTAGGGGATGACGTGGCCAGCGAGGATCGGGGTCACGATGATCTGGAGCACGATCATCAGCACGATCGGCACGGTGCGCTGGCCGATCAGGGAACCGAGGCCAAGGCCGACGAGGAACCCGATGCCGATGTCGAGTTCGAGCCACAGCCCGATCTTGACCATCTCGTTGATCGGAGGGTTGAGCTGACTCGCCTCCTGGGCGGCGTAATCACCATAGATGGTGCCAAGGTCGCGGTCGATCACGGACCGTGAGCTCGGCGAAGGCACCACCGGTATCCGGGCGGGGGCCGGGCCGGGCTGGGGGCCTGGACCAGCGAAGGACTGGTCGTACTGCTGCGGGTGCTGCAGGATCCAGCTCTTCAACTGCGGCTGGCTGAGGTGGGCAGGGACGGAGACCCCGTTGACGCCGACCGAGGCAGGCTGCGGGGTACCCGCGTAGCCGGTCACCAGGCACACGATGGCGAACGCGACGGCGACAAGCGGCACGATGATGGACAGGCCAGCCGGGATCCTGGCCAGGTAGAGCGCCAGGCGCGAGCGGCCGGTGATCACCAGGTGCCGGAACATTCCGTCGGTCAAGTCCGTGGTTCCCGCCGTGGCCCCGAGGGTAGCGGCGATGATGAACCCAAAACTGGCCATCGGCCCGCACAGCGCCTGGAACACGCCAGGACTGCCGGCCGGCCCGTAGCTCTTCGGATCGAACGCGTGGAACAGCAGCCGGAGGCCGAGGACGAGGACCGGCAGGCCGACGGTCAGCAGCACGGCGACCACCATGAGGCCGCGCCGCTTCCGCAGCTCAAGGTGCCTGGTGGTGATCAGGCCCCAGCTCGGAAGCCACGACAAGTACCGGCCGGGGACGGCGGCGCGATCCGGTCCGGCACCACCCGTCACCGTGACGGCGGCGGCCAGCGACGGTCCAGCGGGAGCGATAGACGTGTCCTTCGTCATGAGTGCTCTCCTAGGCGGCTAGTCACCGACAAGAACCAGTCCTCCAAGGTCGCGTGAACCTCCTGGAGGCCGTACACCGAGATCCCGCGCTCGACGACCCGGCGGTTGACCTCAGCCACCGTCTCGCGCGAGGCGCCGGAAGGAAGCGTCACGGTCAGCGTCAACCCGCCGGGGGCAACGCCCGTCGTGATCCCTGACTGCTCGAGCAGGCGGGCCGCCTCAGCGGGATCGGAGCAGTCCAGCTGCACGACCCGGGCACCGGCGCTGCGGACGAGCTCATCGATCGGGCCCTGCCGGATGATCCGGCCGCGGTCGACGATCGCTACCGCGTCGCAGGTGCGCTCGACTTCGTCGAGCAGGTGCGAGGAGAGCACCACGGTGCGCCCCTCGTCGACCAGGGAGCGGACCATGGCTCGCATCTCGTGCATTCCGGCCGGGTCGAGCCCGTTCATCGGCTCGTCCAGGATCAGCAGCTCAGGGTCGCCCAGCAAACACGCCGCGACCCCCAGGCGCTGGCGCATGCCCATCGAGTACGAGGCGACCTTGTCGTCGGCCCGCTCGGTGAGGCCGACCCGAGCCAGGGAGTCAGGAATTCGCGTCGCCGCATCGCCGCCTCGCGCCGCGCTGAGCAGGCGGAGGTTCTCCCGGCCGGTCAGGTGGTGGTGGAAGCGAGGCTCATCGACGATCGCGCCGACCCTGGCCAGCGCCCGGCTGCGCTGCGCCGGGACGCCGATCCCGAGCAGCGACATAGTGCCGGCGTCGGCCCGCGTCAGGCCAAGCAAGGTGCGGATCAGCGTCGTCTTGCCGGCGCCGTTAGGCCCGAGGTAGCCGAATGCGGACCCGCGCGGGACGAGCAGCTCGACGTTGTCGACCGCGACGTTCGCGCCGAACCGCTTCGTCAGGCCGTGGGTCTCGACCGCCCACCCGGCGGCCGGCGCCTCGAGGAGGCCGACGGAGCTGGCCGGGCGCGGTGCCACGGCCTGCGCTTGCCCGAGGGAGGCAGGCTCGGCGAAGTGAGCCGGCTGAGCCTGCGCGCCGGTCGGAGCAGGCCCTGGGCGTTCGGGCCGCCAGGTCGAATCCGCTATCCGGCCCTCGCGCCGCCCGCGCCGAAGGCGGGTGACGCCGTACCCGCCAGCGGCGATTAGCAGGACCACTAGCACGAGGAGGCCGGGCCCAATATTGGTGCCAACCGCCGCCACGGCGACGTAGTGCGCGCCCAGAGCGCTTGAGACGTTCATGGTCAGCAATGGTCGGCGATCGCCGGCGCGCTGTCGTCAGGCGTGCGGCCCATTGGCGCGTCATTCCTGCGAACGACGTCAAAGACCCAGCGGACCGGTCAGGCCCAGGTGGCGAGCCCCGACTGGTAGGCGAGGATGACCAGCTGAGTCCGGTCGCGGGCACCGAGCTTGGTCAGGATCCGGCTCACGTGCGTCTTCGCCGTCGGGAGGCTCACGTGCAGCGTCTGGGCGATCTCGGAGTTCGACAGCCCGTCGGCGACTAGCGCCAGCACCTCACGCTCGCGCTCGGTGAGCTCAGCCAGGCCCGGAGGGGTTCTGGCTGGCGTTCTCGCCTCATCGGCGAAGCGCGCGATGAGGCGGCGGGTCACGCTCGGAGCCAGCAGCGCCTCCCCGGCGGCGACGGTGCGGATGGCGTTGAGCAGCTCGTCGAGCGGCCGACTCTTGAGCGCGAAGCCGCTGGCTCCCGCCCGCAGCGCGTCGAAGACGTACTCGTCGAAGTCGAAGGTCGTGAGGATGAGCACCCGCGTCCGGCTCGGCCCCCGGCCTGACGTGATCTGCCGAGTGGCCTCGATCCCGTCCATCACCGGCATCCGGACGTCCATCACGACGACGTCCGGCCCAAGGCTCGCCACTAGCTGGACCGCCTGCCTGCCGTCGGGCGCCTCGCCCACGACCTCCAGGTCGTCCTCGGCGTCGATCAGCGCGGAGAACGCGGTGCGCAGCAGCGCCTCGTCGTCAACGACGAGGACGCTGGTCACGGTGTCTCCTGGTTCGCTTCTCCGCCCGCTGCGCGCGCGTCGCTCACGGTGTCTCCTGGTTCGCTTCTCACGCTGCGCCCTCGATCGGGACCTCGGCGAGCACGCGGAAGCCGGCGGCAAGCGGTTCGGCCACGAGCCAGCCGCCGAAGGCGCCGATCCGCTCCCGCATCCCGACGATCCCGTGGCCAGGGCCAGGAAGGTCGCGCCGGTCCTGCCCGGCCGCGACCCGCTGGGCTGTTCCTCCGTCGTCGGCGACCTCGAGACGGACCCGCGCGGCGCAGATCGTGAGGTCGACGGTTGCCCTGGCTTGCGGCGCATGCCTGACGACGTTGGTGAGCGCCTCCTGGACGACTCGGTAGAGCGTGAGCTCAAGCGCCGGGGAAAGCTGACGATCGGCGCCCCAGGTGCGCAGCTCGACGGGAATCCCCGAGGCTCGCACGGTGTCCGCGAGCTCCTTGAGGTCGGCGAGCCTGGGCGCGGGCACGAGCGCGGCGGCGCCGGCCTGCTCATCGCGAAGCAGGCCGAGCACCACCCGCAGCTCGTCCTGGGCCGTCCGCCCGATCAGCTCGATCGACTCGAGCGCGGCGCCCGCCTCCTGCGGGCGCTTCGCCATCAGGCGCCTGCCCACCCCGGCCTGGACGGTCATCACCGCGAGCGTGTGGGCGACGACATCGTGCAGCTCGCGGGCGATGCGTACCCGCTCCTCCCTGACCTCCTGCCGGGCCCGATCGGCCTCGGCGGCTCGCTCGCGCTCCGCCTGCTCGGCCAGCCCGGCCAGGTAACGCCGGCGGGCCGCCACGCTATCGCCGATGAACCAGCCCGCTGCCAGCGGCAGGAAGCCCTCGACGGCGGCGACCGCGAACGGGGAGTACCCCTTCATCAGCAAGGCGTACAGCAGCGCCGCGCTGAAGACCGCCGCCGCGGCGAGCACCGCGCGGATCGACGACCGCCGCGGCACGCCGACCGCCACTGAGTATCCGGCCACCCCCAGCACCAGGCTCACCATCAGCGACGCGGCGCCCAGCGCGACCTGCGCGGCCGCGGCAGCGCTGGCCAGCGCGAGGACCGCCAGTGGCCATCGCCGGCCGAATGAGAACACCGGGATGCACACGAAGACGGCCAGGTCGAACCTCGGCGCGGGCCCGTGCCCCAGCGCGAGGATCGCGAGGGCGACCGCGATCGCGATCGCGACGGCGAGCGCCGTCACGGTGAGAGTGAACCCGACTCGCTGCCGCTCGGTGAAGGCAAGTAGCCGCGACCGCCACGCGGCCGAAGAATCGGTCGACACGTAACCGACGGTAGCCGCCAGGCCCAGTTACCGCATCATTCCCGAGTATGACGGCCATCCGCCCGGCTACTCGAGGGGACGACGCCCGAGCGCGCTCGGCTCCCGGCCGGCGAGCAGCCAGCCACCGGTCACCGCGATGAGCGGCAGGCCGACGAGAATGAGCAGCAGGTTGGCTACCGGGACGCTGGCCAGTGACGACAAGGTGTCGAGCTGGCTGGTCCTGAAGAAGCCGATCGCTGCGACGTACCCGCCGACCGTGCCGACGACCGCGCCGGTCAGGGCGAGCGCGCCTGCCGTGGCGGCGCTGATGGCCCGGCGGGCCGTGCCGCTCGCGCCGGTCGCGGTGAGCGTGCGGAGGCTGCTGGCGGTCTCGCTGCGCACCAGTCCCACGCTCATGGCGAGGATGCCGAGGGCCAGCAGCATGCCGAAGACGGTGGCGACGTCGAGGATCTCGGTGACTGACGGGATGCTGTTGCGCGTCTCCACGGTGAGGCCGGCCGCCGCCGCGGCGTGCTGGGCCGCGCTGATCTGGCCCGCCGTCAGCGAGGCCGGCGTCTGGATGAGCCAGCCGGCCGTAGTGGTCTTCAGGTGGAACTGGCGCACGGCGTGCTCGGTGATGACGGTGTTCGGCGCCGACGTGCCCGACGGCAGCACGCTGACCTCTTCGATCCTCGGATTCGCCAGGCAGGAGCTCGGCGGGCATGGCCACGAGTCGCCGCGACCTGGCCCGAACTTGCGAGCGCCGTACAGGAACTGCATCTTCGTCAGGCTCGCGAGGCCAGGCCGCATGGTGAGGAAGTCGGCGTCCTGGCTGGCCTGCGCGGCGGTGATGCCGTAGGCGCGCAGCAGCTGCGGAGTGGCCACGTAGATGGCTCCGTCCCAGTCTCGCCCGGCCGCGGCGCGCTGCAGCACGGAGTCAGTCGTCTCGAGCCGGACGATGTCACGGGATCCGAGCGAGGCCGCGATTCCCCTGGTCTCGTCCGCCATCCCGGCCAGCTGGGCGCCGGTCAAGGTCGGGCACCCGCCCGGCGTATCCACGCAGGGCGCGCCCGGCGTGGTGTAGGCCGCCTGCGGGTAGACGACGAGCTGATTCGGAGCCAGGTTCGGCCCGGCCCAGTCGAGCGGGTTGCCGAACCGCGCGGCGGCGACCACGCAGATGATGACGGCGACGAGCACGCTGAGGCTGATGGCCCCGAGCGCCGCTCCTGAGCGCACCCGGTACCTGGCCAGGTCGCGCACGGCTAGCCGCACGACCACCGGGGCCCGCCGCGCCACCCTGGCGAGCAATGCCAGGCACGTCGGGGCGACCAGCACGACCCCGACGCACAGCACGATCAGGCCCACGACCAGGGCGAGAAGGAGCGTCGACTTGTTCCCCGGCTGGGCGGCCGTCGACGTCGCCTGCGCACTCGCCAGCCCGATCAGGAAGAACGCGAGCACGAGCAGTCCGGCGCCGACCGGCCCGGCCAAGCGGCGAGCCTGCCGGGGAGCCGGAGGCCGCCCGGCGAGCGCGGCGACGATCGGCACTCGGGCGATCGCCCAGGCCGGCCGGACGGCCGCCAGGTACGCCGCCAGCACCGCGAGCGCCATCGACACGAAGATCACCAGCCAGGGCAGCTGGAAGGTTCCGATGACGTGGTGAGCGCTGGCTTCCGCCGCCGGGCGGTACGCCAGCCAGGCCGCCAGGCCGAGCACGAACCCAGCCACCGCGCCGACGACCCCGGTCGCGAATCCGTTGGCGCTCACCACGAGCCGGACGCTGGCGTCCGTGGCTCCCTGCGCGCCGAGCATGCCGATCGACCGCAGCCGACGCTGCGCCAGCACCGTGAACCCGGCCACGCTGACCAGGGCGATGAGCAGCATCCCGAGCACGGCCGCCGCGAGCGAGATGGTCATCGGGTTGATGACGTTGGCATTCGCCGCCGTCGTCCGCGACGTCACGTCAGGGCGAAGCGAACGGGGAATCACGCCGCGGGCGTCAAACAGCACGGTGACCTCGGTGGGCGCCCTGACCTGGCCGGGCGCTACCAGCGCGAACTCATCGAGCAGGTCCTGCGGGTTAGCGACGATGCCGGTCACGCGCCTGGCCTGGCCGCCAGCGCGCCAGAGGTCACCCGCCCGCAGGTGCAGGTACGCCGCGAGCCCGCTGGTCAGGTCCACCTGGTCAGGCCCGTGCGGATAGTGCCCGCTCACCAGCGAGAGCAGCGGCCGGCCGAAGGGGCCGCTCGGGTTCTGCGCGCGCAGGCTGTAGGTGGCGATCGAGCCGGGCTCAGGGAACGTCTCGTTCTCGATCACGTCGATGGGGCCCGACCGGCGGGCCAGCGCCGCGATCTCGGCGGCGACGTGCGGGCTTAGCGAGGAGAACGTGGCCATGTCGGTCGCGGTGCCGAAGCCGGCCCCCGCCGGGGTCGGCGTGTTGACGGCCACCGCCGATCCGACGAAGGTTGCCGCGACCGCGACGGTGATCAGCGCGAGGATCAGCAACTGCTGGCGCCACTCGCGGCGCAGCAGCCGCCAGGCCCAGCGAATGACCGCGCGCCGCGCCGGCCCGCCGCCGTTCGGGGCCGGCGCCCGCGCGGGCCGCTCGCGCACCGCGACGCTCATTGCGGCCCTCCGGGCGTGAGCAGGGACTCAGGCCCCGGTGCCGGGGCCGTCTGGTCGGCGATCCGGCCGTCGCGCAGGAACACCACCCGGTCGGCCCAGGCAGCGAGCTGGGCATCGTGGGTGACCACGACCGCGGCCATCCCCCCGTTCTTGCAGGCGTCGTGCAGCAGCCGCATGACCGCCTCGGCGTTGCCCGAGTCGAGCGCGCCGGATGGCTCGTCGGCCAGCAGCAGCCGCCGCTCGCCGACCACGGCGCGGGCGATCGCCACCCGCTGCCGCTCGCCGCCCGACAACTCGTCCGGGTAGCGGTCGGCCCGCTCGGCCAGCCCCAGTTCCTCCAGCGCGGCCAGCCCCGCGGCCCTGGCCTTCCGCGCGGGCCGCCCGTCGAGCTCGAGCGGCAGGCTCACGTTCTCCGCCGCGGTGAGGCCGGGCAGCAGGTTGTAGTCCTGGAACACGTAGCCGATCGTGCGCCGCCGCAGCCTGGCCTTGTCATTGCGGGACAGGCCCGCCAGGTCGGCCCCGCGCACCCGCACCTCGCCCTCGGTCGGCTCTTCCAGGCTGCCCGCGATCGTCAGCAGCGTGCTCTTCCCCGATCCGCTCGGCCCCATCACCGCGACCATGGCGCCCTCGTCGACCGACAGGGTGACTCGGTCAAGCGCGTGCACCTGCGCCGCGCCCTGGCCGTAGACCTTGGACACGCCCCGAAACTCCAGCATGCTCATCTCCGCGCTCCTATGTGCCGTCGCTGTTTCGGCAGCGGTGCTCTCGCCGGCTTGACCTGGCCATCGGCGACCGCCCGCTTGAGCCGGGCATCGACCGAGTCGAGCCAGCGGACCACCGAGTCCAGCCGGAACAGCTCGGCGTCCACCGCCAGGGCGAGGTTCAGGTCACCCTCGGCCCCGCCTTCCTTGATCCGCGTCCACTCCTGCATGAGCTGCACGAGGTAACGCCGGTGCTCCTGGATCAGGTCGGGCACGTCCACGCCCGGCAGCCGGATCGCCACCAGGACCTTCATCACGAGCTCGTCCCGTGGCGGCGAGCTCAGGTCAGGTGGCGTGCGCAGCCAGTCGGCCAGTTCGGCCGCGCCGTTCTCGGTGATCTGGAACGCCTTCTGCGGCCCCTCGTCGGCGCCATCGGACTCGACGAGCCCGTCCCGCTCCAGTCGCTGCAAGGTCGTGTAGACCTGGCCGACGTTCAGCGGCCAGACCTCGCCGGTGCGGGCCTCGAACTCTTCCCTTAGCTGCAGGCCGTACTTTGGCCCCTCGCTCAGCAGGGCAAGGAGCGCATGCCGGACGCTCATGACCGGCTCACACTTCGTATCATGCTAAGTAGCATACTCAGTATAGTACACGATCCGGTCACGAACCGGAGGAATCGACAACGGCCTCTGCTCTGTCGCTCCCGGCTTGGGTATCAGCGCCCGCCGGGCAGGCAGCGGACGATGCCGGCCTTCCCTCACCTCGCTGGCCAGCTCACCGAGCACCCGGGCAACCCCGTACTCCTCGACTCCGGCCAGGGTGACCTTGTCAATGCCCGGCGCGCCATTATTGCTGCGCGCCGCAACCCACGCGCACCACAGGACGTCACTGCGGCTGACCTTGTCATACAGCGCATGGAACCTTCGCCCCCCGCCCCACAGGGGCAAACTGTTCTCGGTGCCACCGGAAAGGATCGCGAGCGAGTACCAGCGCTTGCCCGATTTCGCCGAGCTGCTACGCAGCTACGACCCATCCGCCAAATTCCGCAACCCCTTCCTCGACACCTACCTCCCCGCCTGACCCGGCGCGACCAAGCCCTGCGATCCAGCCAAGGCCGCTCAGCGAGCTCCCGAGCCGGCCCGCGATCGTAATCGGGCTGATGTTGAAGCGGAAAGATAGCGTGGAATAGATTTGCATCGTTCGCGGCGGGCGAGCCGAAGCCGCCTGAGTCATAGCCGGAAGGTAGTGGCGCAGTGACAATGAGTGGGATGGAACCGGAACAGCGTCGTGCTTACCGGAACTTGCTAGCTCTGCTTGGTCGCGGCGGCCTGCTGTTCGCGCTCGGCGGGACGATCATTATCTCGATGGTCCTCTATGTGACTCATCTGCCGCACTATCGAAATGCCGTTGACGTGCGCTATGGCACGGCCGCCGGCGTTCTCGCGGCCGGGCTCATTGCCTGGGCACTAGCGGTCAGGGTCTTCAGGTCCGGAATAGTTGTCTCACCGGATGGGGTGCTGATCAGGCACGCTGTGCACCGGAGACAGTTCGTGTCATGGCCAGAAGTCACCGGGTTCGACGTGATAGCCGCGCCGCGGTTCATCAACATGTTTACCAGGACGCCAGTCGCAGTCGCCGTGCTCAGGGTCAGCGGCTCACCGCTTTACTGCGTTGGCTCAAGTTTCAGCGAGCCCTCCTCTTACGCCGACAAAATGGCCGACAGGCTGAACGAAGTACGCCGGTCCTCGTTCGCCGGCCTGCCCGAAGCGACCGGCTGATCCTCACTGGTGGCCGGTCTTGATCTCGTGCTTGCCGTGCAGGGAGTCAGGGGCGTCAGCCCCGTAGCGAGCCCGAATAGTCTGCTGAGCCTTCCAGCCCAGCACAATCGATATCGCGAGCAAGGCGAATACCGGCACGAACAGCCAGTCCTTGGCACTCTCGCTAATCCCGGCGCCATCCACCTCGTACACCATGACAAAGAGCAGGGCACCGATCGAGAAGGCAAGCGCCGAGGCCGCGGTGAAACGAGCCGCCCGCTGCCGGAACCTGGGGTTCATTGCTCCAAGAGCCAGGTACGACAAGCTTCCGACCAGCACTGCACCGAAGAATACAAGGTAAACAGCGGCTGGGAGGTTAGGTATCACGAGTCAACTCTCCGCTGCGCGCGTCTTGGACCTGCGGTGACCAGCCCACTGTACCGCACGAGCGGGCCGATCATCGCCGAGCAGGGATTTTTACACCCCAAACAGTTTATAGATCGCCGCGCCGCGATCGCTCGCGACCTATGCGCATATGCGCGGCCCCTCCTCCCC
>DATKFV010000017.1:0-74535 GCA_035511035.1 Streptosporangiaceae bacterium | reverse complement strand
GCAGCGTCTGCGCCGCCCGGCGCAGGCCGTTCCGCACGGCCGCGTCGACGCTGTCGGGCGAGGTACCGACTATCTCGGTGACCCGGTACGTACGATCAGTCATCTTGTCCTCCGCAGAACGAACAGACCTACCCGGCGCCCACAACGTAGTCCCCCGGCTCCCCCCGGGATCGCAACGTGGCCCCGGCCTCCGCCCCGCCTCCCCCGGGACGGCAATCGTGGCCCCGGCCTCCGCCTCCGCCTCCGCCTCCGCCCGGACCGCAACGTAGTCCCGGAGTTGCTGTTGGGACGACAGCTGCGGGACTACGTTGCGGTTGGGCAGGCTCGCTAGAGGGACCGTTGGGGGTGCGGATTCGCGCGCTGGCGCGGGTAGGCCTAACGTGAAGGGGTGCGAAGCCATCCGAGTGCCCGGCGTGACCAGGCATATCTGGTCACCGAGGCGCCGCAGTCCCGCGCGGCTGAGATAAACCAGCGACAGCGCCGGTACCTGCTGATGATGGGCATCCGCGTGGTCTGCTTCGTGGTCACGGTGGTGATGTTCCTTTCTCACCTGGGCTGGTTTAGCCTCATCCCCGCGGTCGGGGCGATCACGATGCCGTACTTCGCCGTGGTCGTCGCCAATACTCGCGACCCGAGGAGCTCTTCGGGGTTCAAGCCCTACGAGCCGAACTTGCCCGAGCGCTACGCGGGGGGCAACGGCGAGGAGGCTGGCCAGCCTGGCCAGGAGTGGTCGCCAGGCCAGGCGACGTCAGGTCAGGCGACGTCAGGTCAGGCGACGTCAGGTCAGGCGACGCCAGGTCAGGCGGCCCCTGGGACGGACGACCCGCGTCCTGGTGACGCGAGCTAGCCCTCTTTCTCCTGGTCGCTTTGCTGCACGCTGGCGTCTTCGGCGTTTGCGCTTCTTCCTGCGTCGCTGCTTCCTCTTGTGTTCGCTGGCCGCTGCCCGGCCCTTGCCGCACTCCGGGCAGCGGCGGCGTGTTTGTTCGTAACGGAGCAGCTAGGTACCAATGTCGGTGGCAAAACGGCGAAGCGGGCCGGTACTAGCTAGCCTCGATCCGCAGATTCGCTTCTAATCCGCTCTTGACGCACATGGGGGAGGTTCGGTGTAACATGCTTACCGGTGCTCTGGTCCCCCGCTGGGGCACCGTTGCCGGCGTTCCGGGCCCCCGTCGGAGCGCCGATGAACGCGACGCCGGGTGGTTTGCCCCCGTAGCCACCCGGCGTCGCCCTTTTTATTGGCTCTTACTGGCTACTTTCTTAACGGTAACCGGGGTAGCCGGGGCCTAGCGAATTCGATCCCGCCGTTACTCGGTCTTGCGGAATTCGGCGATCCCCACGCCCATCATCGCCAGGCCCATGACGGCCACTATGCCGAGGGCGAGCCAGTCGGGAACCGGCCAGCCCGCCCAGGTGATCGCTGGTGCCAGCAGGTGCTTCTCGATGCCGGGGATGGCGAGATGGGCGAAGACCGCGTGCCGCATCGGGCTCACGACGTAGGTAATCGGGTCGATCCTCGTCAGCGCCGTCAGCCAGGCCGGCAGGCCGCTGAGCGGATAAAGGGCACCGGACAGGAAGAACAATGGCATCACGAGCATCTGGGTGAGGGCCATGAATGCCTGGAATTGCCGGATCCTCGCCGCCATCATCACCCCGAAGGCGGTCAGCGTGAACGACAGCAGCAGCAGTTCGCCGACCAGAGTCAGCAGGAGCTGCGGGTTGTAGGGGACATGTGCGAAGCCGGCCAAGGCGAGGAATATCACGCCCTGGAAGGTTGCGATTGTGGCTCCGCCTAGACACTTGCCGATAACGATCGAACCCCGGCTCACCGGAGCGACCAAGATCTCGCGCAGGAACCCGAACTCGCGGTCCCAAACGATCGAGCCAGCCGAGAAGATCGCCGTGAACAACACCGACATGGCGAGCACGCCGGGATAGATGAAGGTCTTGAAGCTCAGCCCGGGTGGCATGCCGCTGCTGGCCAGCCTGGACAGCCCGGTGCCGAGTACGAACAGGAAGAGCACGGGCTGGACCAGCGCGGTGATCGCGCGCAGCCGGTCGGTCCTGAACCTGATCAGCTCGCGCCGCCAGACCACGCCGACCGCGCGCGCGTCGTGCCGAAGGCCGCGCTGTGGTACCGCGACCCTGATGCTGTCGACTAGCCCGCTCTGCCCGGCCGCAGGCGCTGCCGGGGAAACGGGCCGCATCGTCGGAGCCGCCATGGTTACCGCCTTCCCCTGATCATCATCATGCGCCGGTTGCCGTCGGTCGCCGAGGCCTCAGCGTCCCTGATCGTCTTGCCCGTGTAGCTCATGAAGACGTCGTCGAGGCTGGGGCGGGACACGCTCACCGACCTGATCGGCACCCCGAGCTCGGCGAACAGCCTGGGCACGAACTGCTCGCCGCTGGCCACGGCGAAGGTGACCGCGCCCTCGGACATGGTGGCGGGCAGGCCGAAGAGCGACTCAAGCGCCGCGATCGCGGCCTGGTCGTCGGCGGTCTGGATCTGGACCCTGTCCTTGCCGACGCTCGCCTTGAGCGCCTCGGGCGTGTCGAGGGCGACGATCTTCCCGTGGTCGATGATCGCGATCCGGTCGCAGTGCTCGGCCTCGTCCATGTAGTGGGTGGTGAGGAAGATGGTGACGTCCTCGCGCCGCTTGAGGTCGTTGATGTAGGCCCAGATCGACGACCTGGTCTGCGGGTCGAGCCCCACGGTCGGCTCGTCCAGGAACAGGACATGCGGTGCGTGCAGCAGTCCCCTGGCGATCTCGAGCCTGCGTTGCATGCCGCCGGAGAACGTGCTGACCTTGTCGTCCTTGCGATCGGTGAGGCCGACCATGTCGAGCACCTGCCGCATGCGCGGCCCGACCGCGGCGTTGGGCACGCCGTAGAGCTCGGCGTGGAACCGCAGGTTCTGGGCCGCGGTCAGGTAGGTGTCCAGCGTCGGATCCTGGAACACCAGGCCGATGTTCCGGCGGACCGAGTCGCGCTCGGTGGCCGAGTCATAGCCGGCTACCTGCGCCGTGCCGCTGGTCGCGTTGGCCAGCGTGCAGAGGATCTTGATGGTCGTGGATTTACCGGCGCCGTTCGGGCCGAGGAACCCGAAGGTCTCGCCCCGCGCCACCATGAAGTCGATCCCGCGTACCGCCTGCACGTCGCCGTAGTTCTTCACCAGGCCGCTGACGCGGATCACCGGCTGTTCGGATCCACCGTGGCCGGCGGTGTCGCGGTCGGCACGGGCCTCGCTGACACTTCCAGGCAGAGTCACTGCCACCTCCTTGGACACGCGCCGGCGCCGGCCGGACCTTGCATCCGGCTGGCGCCGACTTACTCTTCCATTTAACTGGCTACAGCGGCGTCAGCTGGTCGGCTCCGCATCGGTCACCGTGCCAGCCTCAGGCTCGTTAGCCGAGTCATCCTCGGCCAGGATGCGGTACAGCGACCGCCGGGCCTGGGTGAGCACCGCGCTTGCCTGCTTGACCTGGTCCTCGGTGCCGGCGCTGATCACCTGGAACGCGGCCAGGTGCACCTGGCGGATGAGCCTGCGCATGTCCATGGCCGCGCTCGCCGCGCCGCCGGCCATCGCCGACCACGGCTCGTTCAGCTCCTCCGGGTGCGCGGCCACGTACGCGCGACCTTCGTCGGTGAGCGCGTAGGCCCGGCGGGCCCCCTCGCTACCCTCGGGCGTGATCAGGCCCTCGTCCTCAAGCTGGGCCAGCGCCGGGTACACCGACCCAGGACTCGGCTGCCACAGGCCGCCGCTCCGCTCGCTGATCTGCTGGATGATCTGGTACCCGTTCATCGGCTCCTGCACCAGCAACGCGAGCGCCGCCGCGCGGACGTTCCCGCGCTTAGCCCTGCCGCCGCGCCGCCGATCCCGCGCCCAGGGCCCGAACTCCCCCGGCCCGTGCGGTCCTGGCATGCCGCGGCCACCTGGCCCGGGTCCGCCTGGGAAGCCCATCCGACCGAAGCCGGGGCCACCAAACTCGGAGTCGTCCTCGGTCTCGAATCCGCGTGGGCCAGGAAAGCCCCGCATCCCGTCGAACCGTTGGGGCGACCTGAACCTCTTGCCTCCGTGACGATGCGGATGGCCGTGGCCCCGCTCGTCCATGTCTTGCTGTTCCATCGCTATCTCCTTCTTTTGACTGTCGCGATAGTTCAACGATATATCGTTAACTTCGCGAAGGCAAGCCCCAGATCGCGGGCTGTCAGAATCTGGCTCTCCAGAGGGTTCGTCGGCTCAGCAGCCCAGTGCTGGCTCAGCGACTCCGGTCTGGCTCAAGGGCTCCGCGCGGCAGTCCGGAGGGAGCCGAGCCTGTCGAGGGAGCGTTCTCAGCGTTGCCGGGGACCGTTCTCGCAGGCGGGAGCCCTTTTGTCAGATAGCGGAAGTAATTTTCCCCGGACAGGGAGTGCTCCCCGCAGGCGCTGAGAACGCTCCCCGAACGGCCCGGGGAACCGTCCCCCAGGTGAGAACGCTCCCGCAGGCGACGTGCTGGCCGGGCTGATGCGCTAGGCGGGGGGACTAGCCGGCGGTCGGAGCGGACGGCCAGGTCGTGGCGAGGCCGGCCAAGTGCTCGGCCGTGGGCGCGAGTGGCTCACCGCGGCCGACGGCTAGCCCGAGCAAGAAGGCCGTGACCGGGGCAGCCGGGCGGTCCACGTTGTGGGCCGCGTCGCGAGCCAGGTCGAGTATCACCCTCTCGTCGACCTCGGCCCGGTCGATGCCCAGGTCAGTGCACACCGCGTTGATCCAGTCATCGAGCACGCTCATGTTGGCCTTCCTCGGTTCGCGCATCTCCGCCCGGCGCCAGCGACCGGCCCGAGCCGAGCGGCGCCCAGCCGACCGGCGCCCAGCCGAGCCGCTACCAGGCCCAGCCAGATCGTAGCCTGCCGCCCTCGAGCCGACTCGCCGCATGGGTCGCGCAGCGGGGGGACTTAGGTGCTGCTCACGCGACACTAAGGTGCCCCCGCTGTCGGGGTGTTCGGGGCGGGGTGGCGGGCTAGCTGGGGTGGCTTTGCGGCGGGTGGGTTGCCCAGTTGGTGGCGGTGACGATGTCCTCGGGGGTGTCACAGTCCAGCAAGCAGGGCGGGTCGCCGGGGACGGGCTCTAGGGCGGTTAGCACCGGGTCGAGCGCGGTGAACAGCCCATGCAACGAGGTTCCGTCGTAGCGGCCCAGAGCCGCTCGCAGGTCGGCGGAGCGCCAGAAGCTCGTGAGCCACTGCGGGCGACCGCCGCTGTCGACCAGGACGGCACCTGCGGCAGCGGCAGGATCGGCGGCGGCTCGCAGGGCTCGCAGTACAGGCTCGGAGAGGAATGGCAGGTCAGCGGCCAGCAACAGCACCCAGGGCTCGCCCACCAGGTCGAGCCCGGCCCGCAGGGCCGGCACCGGCCCCCCGCCAGCCTGCGCTTCCTGAGTGAACTCGACCGGCACCCGCCCGGCTAGGCCGGTGAGTAGCCGCGGCCGGGGCGGGCCGACCACGATCACGCGGGCGGCGCCCGCCGCCGTCGCCGCGCCGGCCACGCTGGCAAGCAAGGAGCGCCCGCCGATCAGGATCGACGGCTTGTCGGCGCCGCCGAGCCGCCGAGCCCGGCCGCCTGCCAGGACGACCGCGGCGAACCGCGATTCAGCCGCCAATGGCCGACATCGGTCGCGCCGGCTGCAAGAACCCAGGATCGTTGATGCCGTGACCAGGCAGCTTCGTCGCGACCGCCTGCCGCCAGCGGGCGGCCAGCTCATGGTCCTGCGCGCCAGCGCGGAGCAGGGCGCGCAGGTCGCTCTCTTCCCTGGCGAACAAGCAGTTCCGCACCTGGCCGTCCGCGGTCAGCCTGACCCGGTCGCAGGCGCCGCAGAACGGCCTGGTGACCGAGCCGATCACGCCGACCCTGGCCGGGCCGCCGTCGACCAGGAACGCCTCGGCCGGAGTGGACCCGCGTCCAGCCGGGTCGTCAGGGGTCAGCTCGAACTTGACCGACAGCGACGCCAGGATCTCGTCGGCGGTGATCATGTTCTCGCGGCGCCAGCCATGCTGCGCGTCTAGCGGCATCTGCTCGATGAACCGCAACTGGTAGCCGTGGTCCAGGCAGTACTGCAGCAGGCCAACGGCCTCGTGGTCGTTGATGTCCCGCATGAGCACGCTGTTGACCTTGACCGGGGTCAGCCCGGCTGCGGCGGCGGCCGTCAGCCCCGCCAGCACGTCGGCGAGCCGGTCCCGGCGGGCTAGCTTCACGAACGTCGCCGGGTCCACGGTGTCAAGCGAGACGTTGATCCGGTCAAGGCCGGCGCCGGCCAGCGGTCCAGCCAGCCGGGCGAGCCCGATCCCGTTCGTGGTCAGCGAGATTTCCGGCCTCGGCGCCAGCGCGGCCGTCCTGGCCACGATGTCGACAAGCCCGCGCCGCAGCAGCGGCTCCCCGCCGGTGAACCGGACCTCGGTGATGCCGAGCTCGCCGACGCCGATTCTGAGCAGCCTGATCAGCTCGTCGTCGGTGAGCTGGTCCTCGCGCGGCAGCCAGTCGAGCCCTTCCGGCGGCATGCAATACGTGCACCGCAGGTTGCACCTATCGGTCAGGGAGACTCGCAGATCGGTGGCAACCCGGCCATAGGAGTCGGTGAGCATCAAGCCACCCTCCTCGTTGGCCAGCGTGGTCACGCTAGCCTACTTCGCGATCTTGCTACCGGCGGGCAACTACCCCGGCACTGCCTGGCAAACGGTGTAGCGCGGGTCGTATCCCCCACCTTCGAAGCCCCCGGCCTTGATCAGTCGAGGGACCATGCAGTAGTAACAAGCGTCCCAGCGGCCGATTCCTTCCCTGACGGCTTATTGTGTGTCCCGTGACGGTCACGGGCGCGATCTGGCGCGATCAGCTCTCCAATGAACAACGGGCGCTGCTCGGCCGGGATGCGGGGGTGATCGCTAACTCGCGGCCCGACGTGCTGGTCGTCGGCGGTGGCATGCTCGGCGTGGCCACCGCGGCGGCCATCGACTCCGCCGAGCTCGGGTCGGTGCAGCTGATCGAGGCGGGACGGCTCGGCTCGGGCGCGACCGGCGGCGCGACTGGCCTGCTGGTGCCAGAGCCGCATCAGTGGAGCGACCCTGAGACCTTCGTCGACCTGGAACGAGCCAGCCTGGAGCGGTGGCGGTACCTCGACCAGGTCACTCCAGGCGGGCTCGGCCTGGTCGAGCTTGACTGGATCGGGCTCGCTCCCGATCCTGGCGGCCTCGCCGCCCACCAGCCGAAGAACGTCGAGTGGCTGGACGCCGCCAAGATCGCGGCCCTGGTGCCAGGGCTGGCCTGGCACCTCGGCGGCGCGCTGATCAGGCACCAGGCCAGGATCAACCCGCTGCGAGCGCTCGTCGGCCTCGCGGACGGCTTGCCCGCGGTTGGCACCGGGGTCGCAGCGACCGCCGTCACCGTCAGGGGCGACAAGATCGAGAAGGTCGTCACCTCGGCGGGCGAGATCAGCCCAGGCTCTGTCGTGTTCGCCACCGGCCAGCCACCGGTCATCGACGGGCTCGACCTCGACATCCCCGCCGACCGGGTGAAAGGCCACCTGGTCGTGACCGAGCCGGCCAACGTCCACCTGCCATGCACGATCGTCCCGGTCGCGACCCCGCTCGAGGACGGCAGGCTGCTGGCGGGCGGCACGCTTGACTACGGCGACGAGAGCCCGGCCGTGCGCGATGAGGTGGTCGACGCGATCGTCGCCGGCCTGCGGGCGGCGCTGCCTGGGCTGCGCGGCGTCAAGGTGTCACACAAGTGGTGCTGCTTCCGCCCCCGCCACCCCGACGGCAGGCCGGTGATCGACCGGGTGCCAGGGCTCTCCAACGCCTGGCTGACCTCGGGTCACTTCCGCACCGGCATCCTCAATGCCCCGGCTACCGGCATGGCGCTTGCCCGCTGGATCTCGGCCGACAAGCCGCCGCCAGAGACCGGCGCCTGGAGCGCCACCAGGTTCGCCCCCCACGCCGTCTAGCGAACCTCGCGACGGTCATCGGGCAGCCGCCTGGTGATCCGCCGCCGGTCGAGGTACTCGAGCAGCGGGATCAGGGTCCGCCTCGTCGTCCCCAGCGCCGCCCGTGCCTGCGCCGCCGTGAAAGGCTGGGGTAGCGCGGCCAGCACCTGGCCCGCGGCGACGTCAGCTCCCGGCGCGAGCACGAGCTGGTCGGCGATCCGCAGCAACGCCCCGTGCCTGGCCGCCGCCGCCAGCGCCCGGGCGTCGAGCCCAAGCTCCGCTAGCCTGCCCGCCTCGGGCGCGCTGAACGGGTGCTCCGCGAGGTCAGCGAGCACGGTTGCGACCGGCCCGGCCAGCGGACCTGGCAACGCCGCCGGTGCCGGCCCGCAGCCGGCCGCCGGCACGATCAGCCCGTCTTTGACAAGCATCGAATCAGCCAAAATTGCCCGGACGATCTCTCGATCCGGCAGGCCGAGCGCCGCCCGAGCGGCATCGAGCGGCATCCCGGCGGCCAGCGGGTCGCTCGCGGAGTGCGCGCTGACCAGGTCGCGGATCGCGGCCTTGAGCCCGGCCAGGTAGGCCGGATCGGCGACCCAGCCGGGCGCGACTGGCGGCGGGACGTCCTTGAGCCCCATCGCGGCGAGGTCGGCGGTTCTCATGAGCTTGTGCCGGCTGAGCAGTTCGCTGGCGCCGGGCCGACCAGGCCACGCCGACAATTGCCTGGCCGCGGCCACCGCCGCGCCGCGCCCGTCGATCGGCGGCGGGGCGACGTCGAGCACGATCGCGCCTATGAGCCCGGACGAATCCGGCGCGGCCCCAGGATCGCGCAGCAGTACCCGCTCGCCTACGTGCAGCGGCAGCTTCTCGCCGAGCGTCAGCCTGACCAGGTCATGCCCGAGCATCCGCACCCGCGTCCTGGTACGCGCCGACCCCAAGTGCAGCGTCACCAGCCTCGGCAGTGCAATCTCGGCGGGGGCAGTCTCGGCCGGGGCAACTCCCGTAAGCCGGGCGTCGATCACGTTTGTGAGGGTCCACTGGCCTGGCCTGATGAGCGCCATGCCGCGGCCGGCGTCGCCCGCGTCGGTTCCGCGCACGTTCAGCGCTACCCGGGCCACTCCCGCGACTTGGTCGGCATCGTCGCCCAGTGACTGCAAGCCGCGGACCCGGACCGGCCGCAGCCTCGGCGTCAGCAGCAGTTCGTCGCCCCGGCGCACCGTCCCGGCGGGCAGTGTGCCAGTCAGCACGGTCCCGGCGCCGGTGATGCTGAACGCGCGGTCGACCCAGATCCTGACCGGTGCGGCCGGGTCGGGCCTGGGCAGCCGCCGGGCCAGGCGGTCCAGGGCGGTGCGCAGTTCAGCTAGTCCGAGGCCGGTCATGGCGCTGACCGCGACCGCCGCCACGTCGCTGAGGCTGGTCGCGCCGATCATCTTCCTCGCCTGCGCCAGCGCCGGAGCCGGGTCGGCGAGGTCGGCCCTGGTGACCGCCAGCAGCCCGTGGCTGATGCCGAGCGCGTCGATCGCGGCCAGGTGCTCGGCCGACTGCGGCATCCAGCCGCCATCAGCTGCCACGACGAACAGCACCGCCGGCACCGGGCCGACCCCGGCCAGCATGTTCGGCACGAACCTGGCGTGCCCGGGCACGTCGACGAACGCGAGCCGCTCCCCCGACGGCAGGTCCATCCAGACGTAGCCGAGATCGATCGTCATCCCCCGGCGCTGCTCTTCGGCCCAGCGGTCGGGCTCCATCCCGGTCAGCGCCCGCAGCAGCGCCGACTTGCCATGGTCCACGTGCCCCGCGGTCGCGATGACCTGCATCGCGGTCAGTCCAGGTCCGAGCCGGACGCTGCCGCGCCCGGCTCGGGTGTCGCGGGTGGTGCAGCGGGTCGAGCGGCCTTGGAGGTCGTCGGGTCGAGTCCGGCGGCCGCGAGGACGGCGCGGGTGAGGACGGGGTCGTCGGCGGGGTCGATCGCGAAGAGGTCGAGCAGCAAGCGGCCTTCGGTTACCCGGCCGATCACGGCCGGCTGCCGCCCTGAGCGGACCGGCTCGCCGTTGCGCAGCGGCTCAGCCAACGCGGCCGGCAGGCTGAGCGCGGCGCTGGCGAGCGTGACTCCTGGCGCACCGCCGCCCCCGACGGCGGCCGCCGAAGTCACTGGCACGGCGTCGAGCCCTGCCTTCGACAGCAGGCGCGCGAGTTTTTGCAGCCGGTTTTTCAGGACCTCGTGATCGGCGGAAAGTGCTTGCAGCACGGGCGGCAGCGGGCCGGCCAGGGTTGCCTCGAGCGCGGCCACGGTGAGCTTGTCGACCCGGAGGGCGCGGGCCAGCGGATGCCGGGCGAGCCTGGCGACCAGGTCAGCGCGGCCGAGTAGCAGGCCGGCTTGCGGGCCCCCGAGCAGCTTGTCACCACTCGCGGTGACCAGCGCGGCCCCGGCCCGCAGCCAGGTCGCCGCGTCGGGCTCGTCGGGCAGCCGGGGATGGGGCGCGAGCAGGCCCGAGCCGATGTCGCCGACCACAGGGACGCCGAGGCCGGCCAGTTCGGCGATGCCGGCGCTGGCGGTGAAGCCCTCGATCCGGTAGTTCGACGGGTGCACCTTGAGTATGAAGCCGGTATGCGGGCCGATCGCGGCGGCATAGTCGGCGACGGTGGTCTTGTTGGTGCTGCCGACCTCCCTGATGCTGGCCCCGGTGCTGGTCAGCAGCTCGGGCAGCCGGAACCGGTCGCCGATCTCGATCAGCTCGCCCCGGCTCAGCACGATCTCGCGGCCGCTGGCGAGGGCGGTGGCGGCCAGGACGAGGGCGGCGGCGTTGTTGTTGACCACGTGCACGGCTTCAGCGTCCGGCACGGCCCGGTGCAGGGCGGCCAGCATCGCGGCCCCGCGCTTGCCGCGGGATCCGGTGGCCAGGTCGAATTCCAGGTCGGTCACGCCGGCCGCCGCCGTCACCGCCGCGCTGGCGGCCGCTGACAGCGGGGCGCGGCCGAGGTTGGTGTGCAGCAGGACGCCGGTGGCGTTCAGCACGGGATGCAGACTCGCCGCGAGCACAGGGAGCTCGGCGACGGCCGCGTCGGCGACCTCGGCCGGGTCGAGCTGACCTTCCCTGGCCCGGCGCTGGGCGCGGTGCACGGCGTCTTTGACCAGTTCCCGGCCCAGCCGACGCTCGGCCGCCGCGAGCCGGGGATCGGCCAGCACCACGTCGGTCTTCGGCACCAGCCTGCGGGCATCGTTCACGACCGCGAACATACCGCCGCCGTGACCCAGGCGGCGCAGCATGCGACACGGATCGCATCGTTATCCCAATTCACGCGGCATCGGTGCAGGTGTGTCACGCTTGACGAAGTTGATGGATAAAGGTGGGAGCTGGCCATGGCTATTGCGGTACCGATGGCGAGGAGCAGAGGCAGCCTGTCCGGGCTCGCGCTCGTCTTGCTCGGCGGTTGGGGCGGCCTGGCGCCGCTGATCGGGCCCTATTTCAACTTCGGCTTCGCACCTGACCAGGCGTGGCACTACAGCACAGGCAGGCTGTACCTGTCGCTTGTTCCTGGTGGCGTGGTGTTGCTGACCGGCCTGGTGGTGCTGTTCACCAAGAGCAGGGGGTTCGGGGGCTTCTGTGCCTTGCTGGCCGCGCTCGGCGGCGCGTGGTTCATCGTCGGGCAGGCCGTCTTGCAGATCATCACGGGCACCAGTTACTCCGACGGAGCCCCGGTCGCCACCACGACCAGCCGGATCCTGCTTGGCGATCTCGCTTGCTTCGCCGGGGTCGGCACGCTGATCGTGTTCTTCGCCGCGCTCGCGCTCGGCCGGCAGTCCATCGCCGCGCACAAGGACCACCTCAAGTTCGGCGACGCGGCGGTCATCGCTGGCGCGGTCGGCGCGGTTGGCGCGGGCGGGCTCGCGAGCGTCGGCCTGACGCCGCCCGCTCCCGGCTACGACTCGTACCAGCCGACCTCGTACGAGCCGACCGCTTATCAGCCGCCGAGCTATGACCCGCCCGCGGGCCAGGGCACCATCGGCGGCGGCGAGTCCTACCCGACCACGACCAACCAGCAGCCGGTCGTGGGCGGCGGCGCGCAGTTCCCTAACCAGTACCCGGCCGGCCATGACCCGTTCGCCAACGACCAGCAGTTCCCGCCCGGTGGCGCCGGCTCCCCCGACCCGTTCGATCAGTACGGAGCGAGCACCAACACGTACTCCCCCGGCGGCGCGATCACGTACTCCCCCGGTCAGACCCAGTACCCGCCCACCCAGGAGCAGACGAACTCGCTGACCGCGCCAACGGCCGAGCAGCAGTTCCCGCCCCAGCAGCGCTAACCGCAACCTGGCTGGCTCGGGTTCAGCGGAAACGCTTGTTTTGTGCCATCGCGAGCCGGGATGTGCTCGCCAGCCCCTGCGATGGGTCATCGAAGGGGCTGGACGCCAGGTTCGAACCCCTGCGATGGGCCATCCAAGGGCTCCTGGCACCTGCTATGGGACATCGAAGGGGTTCGTCGCGGCGCGCCAGGCCCGGCGATGGGCCATCGCAGGGGTTCGGCTCGCCCGGTCACCCGCTCCGCTACTTGGCGAGTCGGCGCGATCGAGACCGAGTTTAGGCAGGTGAGCGGAGGCGGACGGGAATCGAACCCGCCGACGACGCTGTGCGCCGTCCGCCGGTTTTGAAGACCGGGGGGCCCACCAGGTGCCCAGACGCCTCCACCGCGAACCCTATCGATGCCGGGCTAACCCGCGCCGGCTCGGGTTCGGCCGGAAACCTGAACGCCCTCAGGTTGCTTTTAGCCGGCCTTTGGCGGTGATTCAGAACAGACATTGGCGAGCTGATTGGAAGGGGCTGCCGGGCTAGTTCTTTTCGGCCCGGTCCGGGTTATGCTGTCGGCGTTGATCGCGCGGCGTTCGCCGCGGGCGGGCGGAAATCGGTCCTGAGGTCAGGGATGGCAGGTACGTCTGGCGTCTGGCGTCGTACCCGCACGGCCAGGGGCCGACAGGCCAGCGGGTCATGACCGACCAGGTGCCGACCGCAACCAGCCGGATCTTCATCAGCTACCGGCGCAGGGATGCGGCCGTCGCGGCGAGCTGGCTATTCGATCGGCTCACCGAGCACTTCGGTCCTGGCCGGGTATTCATGGACGTCGACTCCATCGCGGCCGGCGATGAGTTCGTCGAGGCGATCGCCGAGGCGGTCGGCGCCTGCGCGATACTGCTGGCCCTGATCGGCGACCGGTGGCTAACCGCCACGGACGACCGGGGCGAACCCCGGCTTGAGAACCCCGCCGACCTGGTCAGGCTTGAGATCGAGGCCGCGCTGACGCAAGGCGTGCGGGTGATCCCCGTCCTCGTCGGGGCGCCGATGCCGGGCGCGGCCAGCCTGCCGCCGAGCCTGGTGCAGCTGGCTTACCGGCAGGCCTTCGAGCTCAGCCCTGGCCACTTGAGCTCAGACATCAGCCGCCTGCTGACGGAGCTTGACCGCAGCATCGGGCGAGCACAGCCGGCAGCGGCCACGGCAGCGGCTGGCCCGGCCGGTGCCGGCCCAGCTAGCTCCAGCCCGCCGTCAGCGCCTGGTCCCGTCGTCGGCGTGACGGCCGCCGAGGCGCCCGCAGTTAACGGGCCCGATGGCCAGGCGCAGGGACCGAGGCGGTTCCGCCGCCGGGGCGCCCTGGCGGTTGGCGTCGTTGCCGCCCTGCTGGTCGCGGGCGGAGTCGCTGCCGCGTTCAGCTTCCGGCCGACCCCGGCCGTCCGCTCGCACTTGCACCCCACGACCTTCGTCACCTTCGGTAGCGCTCCTTATACCCCGCTGTCCGTGGCATTCAGCCCGGACGGGAAGCTACTGGCGATCGGCGCCCAGAAAGGCGGCAACGGCCCAGGGCGCAGCTACCTGTGGAACATGGCCGGCCGGGCCAAGGCCGTCATCCTGCGCGACCCCCATGGCGCCAGCGCGAACTCGATCCAGTTCAGCCCGGACGGAGGCACCCTCGCGGTCGGCGACGGCAACGGCACGACTTACCTGTGGAACCTGACGACTCGCTCCGTCGTCGCGAGGCTCGCCGACCCGCGTGGCGAGGGCGTCGAGTCGGTCGCTTACAGCCCGGATGGCATAGTTCTCGCCGCCGGTGACTACAACGGCAGCACCTACCTATGGGATGTCGCTGCCAGCAAGCTGATCGCGACGCTGCCCGAGGGCGGCCCACGCAACCAGATCGACTCGGTCGCGTTCAACCCGGCCGGCACGATGCTCGCCGTCGGCGACAACAACGGCAACACCTACCTGTGGGATCTGACCACCAGGAAGACGGTCGCGACCCTGACCGATCCGGTCGCCGGCCCCGATGTGGACGCCGTCGCGTTCAGCCCGGACGGGATGACGCTCGTGGCCAGTGACGACACCGGGTGGATCTTCCTTTGGGATCTCGCCACCGGCAAGGTCGTCGCGCGGCTTCGTGACCCGAACTCCGAGGGCGCGGACACGATCGCCTTCAGCCCGACTGGGGGCTTGCTGGCCGCCGGTGACGCCAACGGCAGCACCTACGTATGGGATCTCACGACTCGCGCCATCGTCGCATCTCTGCCTGATCCTGGCCGCCAGGGGGTGAACGCCATCGCCTTCAGCCCCGGCGGCTCGACCCTGGCCGCGGGTGACAACGACGGCAAGACCTACCTGTGGCAGCTGGACATCCCAGGTTCCTGACCATCTGGCGGTGGTGCGCCGCTAGCTCAGCCTGGCTCGGCGGAACGGCACGATCGACTGCTCCTCGACCGGCATCGACACATCCCATCCTGACAGCCGGCACAAGAACGCGATGATGCCCGCCTGACCCCAGTGCCAGCTCATCTCACGGGGATTGAACCATCGCCCCTTTTTGATGTTCGTGGCGTCGTACCACCAGATCCCGCGCTGGTCGGTGCGGGCGACGGCCCTGAGCCAGACCACCATCTTGGCTGCCGCATCGTCGTACCTGCGGTCATCGGTGACGATCGACAGGTCGTGCAGGAAGAAACCGCAGCCGGCCGCCCCGTTGTCCAGGCTGGTGTGGAAGAGCGCGGTGTTCTGGCTGCCGATGTCCTCGACGCAGGCGAGGCCGCCCCGCAGGCGGGCAAGGTGCGCGAGCAAGTAGTTGCCGGCCCGGCGGGCCACGGTCAGGTAAGCGGCCCGGTGGGTCACCTCGTAGGCATTCAGCATGGCCCAGCCGATGCCCGCATTGCCCTCCTCGGTGCCGAGCGCGATCGCGTTGTTATCCTGCTGGCCCGTCGGGTCGTACTCGATCGGCCAGGACTCGCCGCCATGAGCGACATGGCCCCTCTTCGTGACGAAGCCGAGCAGCCTGGTCGCGTCCCGCAGCCACCGCTTGGCGCCCGTGTGGTGATACAGGCGCAGGAACATGAAGGCGTCGCCCGCCGATCCTGACAGGTAGCCGGTATCCCAGCCTGGCTGGCCTGGCTGCTCGGGAACGGCGTTGTAGCGGCGGCTGATCAGGTGCTGCACGTACCTCGCCGCGCCGACGGCGTAGCGCTCGAGGGTGGCGCTGTGCAGCCGCTGGGCGAACAGGTCAAAGGTGTAGGCGATGCCCGATGAGCCCATCCCCATGCCGGTATAGACGCCGCTGCCCCGGTACTGGTCCCACTGCCAGTAGCACATGGCCGGGCAGCGATGGCCGTCGGCGCCGCGGGCGACGGCTTCCTCCCACCGCAGGCCGGCGATCGCGGCCCGCAGGTCGCGGACCTGATGGTCGAGTTCGTAGACGCGGTACAGGAAGTCGGCGATCCCCATCACGCCATCGTCAAACGAGGTGTAGCTGGTCGGGTCGGTGACCGTGGGCGAGACGCTGTTCGGCCAGTGCAGGCCGCCGTGGCTCTTCTCGGCGATCGACAGCAGCCAGTCGGCCGCCTCCTGCGCGGCCTGGAGGAAGGCGGCCTGATGAGTCGTCTGGTAGGCGGCGATGAAGCCCATGCCGACGCTGGCGGCGCCCACGTCACGGTCCGTGTTGACCTGCGGTGCCTGGATGGAGCTCGGCCACGCCCAGCCGACGCCCGTGCGCGGGCCCCTGATGTGGTGCCGGATCATCGACCACGCCGCCTGCTCAAGCAGCCCGCGCACCGATCGAGCGGAAGCGGCTGCCGCGACCTGGCCCCGTGTCACCTGGCCCCGTGGAACCTGGCCTGGTGCGGCCGCTACGGCCGGCAGCACGGAGCCGAGCAACACCACGGGGACCAGGACGAGGCCTAACCGCCTGATGAGAGCGTGGTCGCGAGCTGGCCGGTGACTGCTCACGCTGACGTCAGTCGCCGTCCTGCGCGTACAGGGAGTCGATGACGTCGGCGTACTTGTGGTGGATGATGCGGCGCTTGAGCTTGAACGTCGGGGTGAGCTCCTCGCCCTCTGGCGTCCACTCGACCGGGAGCAGCCGCCAGCGCTTGACCTGCTGAACGCGCGCGAGGTGCTCGTTCGCCTCGGTGACCGCCTCGGCCACGGCGGCGAGCACCTCGGGGTGCTCGGCCAGTTCGGCGAGCGAGCCGGCGTCGATGCCGCGGGCCTTGGCCCACGCCGGGGCAACCTCGCCATCCAGGGTGAGCAGCGCGACGATGTACTTGCGCCGGTCGCCAAACACTAGGGCCTGGCCGACGAGGTGGTGCGCGACGAGCACGTTCTCGACCGCGGCGGGCGAGACGTTCTCGCCGCCTGAGGTGATGATCAGCTCCTTCTTGCGGTCGACCACGGAGACGAAGCCGTCCTCGTCGATCGAGCCGATGTCCCCGGTGTGCAGCCAGCCGTCCGGCTCGAGCAACTGCTCCGTCTGCGCGGGGAGGTTCCAGTAGCCGGGAGTGTTGAGCGGGCCCCTGGCCAGGATCTCGCCGTCATCGGCGATCTTGACCTCGATGCCGGCGACCGCCCGGCCGACGGTGCCCAGCTTGAACTCGGCCGGGGTATTCGTGGTGAACGCGCCAGTGGTCTCCGTCATCCCGTAGACGTCGAGCATCGCCATGCCCAGGCCGGCGAAGAAGGCGCCGACCTCAGGCGGCAGCGGAGCGGCGGCGCTGACCACGACCGTCGCCTCGCCCAGCCCGAGCAGGCTCTTGATCAGGTTGAGCACGCCCGCGTCGGCCTCGGCGAACTCGGCGGCCAGCTCGTCGGAGGTGGCGTGACCGTACTGCCGGCTCTCCACGTAACGACGGCCGACGTCCATCGCGGCGGCGACGGCGGCCTTCCTCGACTCGTCCTGCTCGGCCGTGAGCAGCGCCTGGATCCCGGCCTGGATCTTCTCCCACACCCTCGGCACGCCGAAGAAGGCGGTCGGCTTGACCTCGCCGACGGTCCTGATCAGGTCGGTCGTCGCGTTATGGCAGAAGTAGCTGTGCCCGGCGTTGAACACGGCCAGGTAGACAGAGAACATTCGCTCGGCGATGTGCGCGAGCGGGAGGTAAGACACCCACCGGGTATGCAAAGTAGCGCTGCCCGACCTGGTCGCGGTCACGCATTCGTACAGGACGCCCAGGTGAGTGATGATGACGCCCTTCGGGTTACCGGTCGTGCCCGAGGTGTAGAGCAGCGTCACCGGGTCAGACGGCGTGATCGCCGCGATCCGCCTGGTCACCTCGGCGGCCGCGTCGCCCGTTGCCGCCTGCCCGCTCAGCTCGGTGAAGGCGGCCCAGCTCAGGAACCGGTCGTCGGCCGGGCAGGCGGCGGCGTCGCGGACGATGACCTTCGCCAGGCCGGGCACGTCATCGAGCAGCGGCTGCCACCTGGCCAGTTCGCTGTCGCCGTCGATGAAGGCGATCCGCACGTCGCAGTCCCCGGCCACGTACTTGATCTGATCGGCGGCCAGCGTCGCATAGAAAGTGACTGGCACCCCTCCGGCGTGCACGATCGCCTGATCGGCGAGCAGGTGCTCGACCCGGTTCGGCAGCATCATCGCGACCCGCTCCCCCGGCTGCAGGCCGAGCTTGACCAGGCCGGCCGCCAGCCGGTGGGCGGCGTCGCTGAACTCGCGCCAGGTCATCGTCTGCCAGGGGTCCGCGCCGTCCCGGTCTGAGTAGGCCGGCAGGTCGCCGTACTCGGCTACGGTCGTGGCGAGCACGTCGCAGAGCGTGCGACCGCTGACCTCAGCCTCGATCGCCGCTCGTTCTTCCAAGACTGATTCGCTCACGTGCCCGCCTCCGTGTCCGTATGGAGCGCTCTATCTCATGCCTGCCGTTAAGGCTCCGAATGTCGCTGCGCCTGCCGGATATGCCACCACGGCATAGCTAAGCACGCAAGCCGGCTTGGCTATGGTTCACCAATGGACAGTTCACCAGCAAGGCAGGACGCGCGCGTCCGGCTCACTCAGTATGCGCACGGCGGCGGCTGCGCTTGCAAGATCCCGCCGGGCGAGCTTGAGGAGGCGGTCGCGCGGCTCATTCCAGAGCACCGCTCCCCCGACCTGCTGATCGGCATCGAGCACGGAGACGACGCCGCCGTGGTGCGGATCAGCCCGACGCGGGCGATCGTGGCGACGGCTGACTTCTTCACGCCGGTCGTCGACGACGCCCGCACGTTCGGCCGGATCGCCGCGGCTAACGCGCTCTCGGACGTGTACGCCGTCGGCGGGGAGCCGCTGGTGGCGCTCAACCTGCTCGGCTGGCCCAGGGACAAGCTCAGCTACGACCTAGCGGCGCAGGTGCTCGCCGGTGGCCTTGAGGTCGCCAGCGAGGCGGGCTGCCATGTCGCTGGCGGTCACAGCATCGATGACCCCGAGCCCAAGTACGGCATGGCCGTCACCGGGCTCGCCGACCCTGACCGGCTGCTGCGGATCGACGCGGGCCAGCCCGGGCTGCCGTTGTCCCTGACCAAGCCGCTGGGCACCGGCGTGCTGAATGCCATGCACAAGGCCACCGGCGAGGTGAGCGAGGCGGCCGTCGAGGTCATGACCACGCTCAACGCGGCCGCGAGCAAGGCCGCCTTGCAGGCCGGCGCCCGGTGCGCGACCGACGTCACCGGCTTCGGCCTGCTCGGTCACGCCTTCAAGCTGGCGCGGTCAAGCGGTGTCACGGCCATCATCGATCACCAGGCCGTGCCCTTTATCGAAGGGGCACGGAAGGCCGCCGAAAACGGTCACATACCGGGAGGCAGCAGGCGTAACCTGGCGTGGGTCGCACCGCACGCGGACTTTTCCGGGCTGTCTGACGAGGAGTTGCTGCTGCTTGCTGACGCGCAGACATCCGGCGGTCTGCTCGTCGCAGGAGAGCTTCCTGGCGGCGTAGTGATTGGCGAGCTCGTACCGCGATCGAATACAGTACTTAAAGTCAGGTAATCACTACCCAGGGTAGTCATTACTCAAAGCGCAGTCGTCCCGGAGGACACCCCAATTGCAGGCAGAGGCGGAACTGGCCCGCGTCCCTAGCTCGCCCGGACGCTGGTCAATGCCATGGCATAAGGCACTTGGCTTCGCCGGCCTCATCGTGGCGGCGTTGTTCTTCATGGCGGCGCTGATCGCGTACCTCACCGATGCCCTCGTGCATCCAGGGCTATTGCTGAACTGGTATGACCTGAATGTCTACAACGACGCTGGCCTCATCACCAGGCAATTGCCGGCCTATCTGTACGTGTGGCAGGTCTCCTCGACGGTCAAGTTCACCTACACCCCGTTCGCCGGCGTCGTCTTCGCCGGCTTCTCGTTCATCAGCTGGCCGGTGCTCCGTTGGCTGATGACGGCGGCGAGCCTGGCTTCGATCCCGGTCACCGCCTGGCTGACGCTCGGAGCGATGGGCCGGCGTGGCATACCGCGAGCAGTCGCGGCGCTCATTGTCGCGGGCCTCTCGCTGTGGACCGAGCCGCTGACCAAGGGACTGTTCCTCGGCCAGATCGAGCCGATCCTGCTGCTGCTCGTGGTCTGGGATCTCACCCGCAGCGATGACAGGCGCTGGAAGGGCATCGGGATCGGCGTCGCCGCCGGGATCAAGCTCATCCCGCTGCTGTTCATCCCTTACCTGCTGGTAGCCGGAAAGTTCAGGCAAGCGCTCGTCGCGACGGGCACGTTCGCGGTGACCGTGATCATTGGCTTCGTCGTGCTGCCGGGCCCGTCGCAGTCGTACTGGCTGACCGGCTACTTCATCAGGCCGGGCCGCACCGGCGGAGTGGACGCGCTGGTCAACCAGTCGCTTCTCGGCATGCTGGCCCGGCATGCCGGCAGCGGCGTGGCCGCCCAGCCGGTCTGGCTGCCGATAGCGATCGCCGTCGCGCTCGGCGGCATCGCCGGTGCCTCCTTGCTCAGCCGGGCCGGCCACCAGGCCGTGAGCTGGGTGCTGATCGGCCTGACCAGCGTGCTCGTCTCGCCGATCAGCTGGGACCATCACTGGGTCTGGATCATCGCGATCCTGGCGATGATCGCCAGCCTGGTCATGACCAGCGGCAGGGTGCTGCGCTGGCTTTACCTGACCGCGGGGCTTGGCATCATCGCCATCTTCGGAGCGTGGCCATGGGCGTACAGCGGGCCACTCGCGTTCGTGCCCCAGCGCGGGCTGCTCGGCTGGTTCGTGCGGCCGCCGATCAGCTACCGGGTGATCGCGCTGCACGGCTGGCAGCTCCTGAGCTACAACCTGTTCGTGCTCACCGGGCTGGTCATCTACCTGATCATGCTGGCGGCCTCGGTGCTCGCCTGGCGCAAGCCGCCGTCCGAACCCGCCCCGCCGATCCCGCCCGCGCCGGTGAGCAGCCCGATCGACGCGCTGCTCGCTCGGGCCGACGCGGTACTGCGCTCCACGAACTCGCAGATCAGTTCCTACGTGCTTGGGCGGCCTGCGCCCGCCCCGACAGCAGAACCGGCCGACGGCCCCTAGCCGTCGGCCGGTGAAGTTCCTGCGGGCCTGCTCAGGCGGCCCGGCGCCCGTGCCCCGCGGTAGCGGCGGCTGGCGCGCGATGCTCGGCGACAGTCGCGTGCGCGAGGGTGAGCTTGCCGCTGCGCGGGGTCCTGGCGTGCAGCACGATCGCGCTGATCCCGATGATCGCGAAGGCGATCAGGACCGCGATGCCCGCGCTGATGCCAAGGCCGGCCAATGCCACGTTGATCAGGTGAGTGTCCACCATCTCGTCCACCTACTTGAGCTCCCGGTCCCTCTTCGGACCGATGTGTACGTTGTTTACATCTCTAGGATGCCCTATGAAGTAAACGTTGTCAACATGTGGCTGCGGGTAATTCTGTCGGCTGTTTCTGACATGCTCGCATCGTGCGCATACGTCAGCAGATAATCGCGACAGGCGTTGCCGGAGCCCTCGGCATCACTGGGCTAATTGTCGCGGCGTCCCCCTCAGCAGCCCAGCAGGCAGAGCCGGCCAAGAACGCCGCTGGCTCGGTTCGGGTCATGGCCAGCGCGGCTGTGCCGGCTCCGGCCGGATCGGTCCGGCTCGGCGACCTGGCCCCCGGCACCAGGCTCAGGGTCGATGTGACCCTGCGGCTGCCGCATCCGGCCGCGCTCGCTGCCTTCGTCGCAGCGGTCACGAACCCCCGGTCGCCCCGGCACGGTGAGTTCCTGCGCCGCGGCCAGTTCGGCCCTAGGTTCGGCCCGACGCTGGCCCAGGTCGCCGCGGTGCGAGCAGCCTTGGCGAGCGAGGGCCTACGGCTCGGGCCGACAGCGCCGGACCGGCTGTCGATCCCGGTCACGGCGCCGGCGTCGGCGATCGAGCGCGAGTTCGGCGTCTCGCTCATCCGTTACCGGCTTCCCGGCGGACGGCTCGCCTACGCGAACGGGGCGGCGCCAAGGCTGCCTGCCTCGGTCGCGCCGTACGTGTCGGGAGTGCTCGGGCTGAGCGATGAGTACCTCAACGAGGACGACCTCGGCCGCCAGGCCCGGCCAGGACGGCCGTCGCCAGCGAGCGCGGTACCAGGTCGGGCCCGAGGCTCCGTGGCGCCGGACACGGCCGGACCGCAGCCGTGCGCGGCGGCGTCGAAGGCCGGTGCCGGGCACACGATCAACGACTTCGCCGCCCGCTACTGGCTGTCGCCCCTGTACCGGATGGACGACAAGGGCGGCGGCGTGCACGTCGCTGTCTTTGAGCAGGAACCCGACCTCGCCAGCGACATCGGCGCCTACGAGAAGTGCTACGGCCTGCGCACGGCCGTGAACTACCTGAAGGTGGACGGCGGCGCGGGCACCGGCGCGGGCAGCGGCGAGGCCGCGCTCGACATCGAGAACATCATCGGACTGAGCCCTAACGTGACCGTAGATGTCTACCAGGGCCCTAACAACAGCGACACCGATCCGTACGACATCTACAACGCGATCGTCTCGGCCGATCAGGACCAGGTGGTCTCCACCTCGTGGGGCGTCTGCGAGCAGTTCGTCACCGAGGCTGAGATCAACGATGAGTACGCGGTATTCGAGATGGCCGCCGCGCAGGGGCAGACCGTCGTGGCCGCCGCCGGCGACAGCGGCTCGACCGCGTGCTACCAGTCGGACAAGTCCGACGGCGCGCTGAGCGTGCAAGACCCCGCTAGCCAGCCCGATGTGGTCGGCGTCGGCGGCACCACCATCGAGAAGTCAGGCGTCCAGTGGGCCTGGAACGACTCCAAGTCGGGCAACGGCGCCGGGGGCGGCGGGCTGTCGTCGGTTTGGTGCATGCAAGGCTATCCGGGCCAAGCCGGCATCCCGGGGATGATCAGCGGTGACTCGCAGCAGGAGACCTGCCAGACCGCGCCAGCGACAACCGCCGACGAGGATCTGCGCCAGGTGCCTGACGTGTCGGCGGCTGCCAGTTCCATGTCGTCCTACCTCATCTATTTCAAGGGGGCCTGGAAAAAGGTCTGGGGCACCAGCGGCGCCGCTCCGTTGTGGGCGTCGGCGGCCGCGCTGGTCGACTCGTCGCCGTTCTGCTCGGCGAGGGTGTGGAACTCGGGATCGCCAGGCGCGCTGCTCCAAGGCTTGTACTTCATCGCGGCGTACTTCACCAGCTACATCTACGGCACCCAGCCCGAGGGCCTGGCCGACGTGACCAGGGGCAACGACGACTACACGGTGTCCGGCTACACCGGTGGCCGCTACCCGACGACCACCGGGTATGACATGGCGACGGGCTTGGGCACACCGCTGGTGAGCGGCATCAACAAGAGCAAGGCGAGCACGTTCTATCCCGGCTTGGCCGCGCTAATGTGCCTGGCCTACGCGAACCCGCCCGCGGGCTCCGCGCAGGTCACCGCCATCTCGCCGCGATACGGCCCGCGCGATGCCGGCCAGGAGGTCACCGTCACAGGTACCGGTTTCGTTCCGATAGCGGGAGCGGACTTTGCGGAGGTCGATACGACCTACGTGGCCGCGACCTGCGCCAGCACTACGCAGTGCACGTTCAGCGTCCCGAAGGGCCCGCTCGGTACCGTCAACATCAGGATCAACGCCGAGGACCTGGGCCCCAGCAACATAACGCTGGCCGACCAGTACCGGCGGGTGGCGGCACCGACGATCGGCTCGCTCTCGCCGCCTGGCGGCCGGGCCCGCGGCGGCAATACGGTGACCATTCACGGCTCGGGCTTCTACGGCAGCGTCACGGTGCACTTCGGCTCGAAGAAGGCCACGCACGTGACCGTGGTGTCGCCGACGAAGGTCACGGTGACCGCGCCGTCGGGTTCCGGGACGGTCAAGGTCACCGTCTCGGCGGCAGGCGGCACCAGTTCGGGCAAGGACTACCGCTACTGAGGCGCGGCCAGATCTTCAGGCTCGTGGCCGGTGATGCCGATGAGCACGAACTCGGCGGTCTTGGTGATGGCGCTAGCGCGCTCCTCCTCGCTCAGCATGGCCAGCGGCCCGTCGAGCAGCAAGGTGGCCAGGCCGTGCACGGTCGCCCAGGCGGCGATCTCCGCGCCGGGCCGCCGCCCAGGATCGAGCACGCCGTTCTCGACCAGTTCGTCGAGCACCCCGCTGACGATCGCGAACGGCCCCTGTTCGGCGAGCCTGGTCCGCACGTCGGGCAGCGGACGGTCCGGCCGGCAGAACGCGGTGCGGAACAGTCCAGGGTCGGTCATCGCGAAGTTGATGTAGGCGCGGCCGAGCGCGCGCACCCGGCGGATCGACTCGGCGGCCGGATCGGCGAGCTGCTCGCCAGATTCCAGGCTCGCTCGCATCGCGTCGGCGAGCGCTGCCAGCGCCCGCTGCCGCACCGCGTGCAGCAGTTCGCCGTGATCGGCGAAGTGCCGGTAGGCCGCGGCCGCTGACACCCCGGTGGCCCTGGCGACGGCGCGCAGGACGACCGCGTCAGGGCCGCCCTCCCTGGCCATCTCGGTCGCCGCGTCCGTCAGGGCGTTCGGCAGGTCACCGTGGTGGTAGGTGGTCCGCTGCTGGCTGCGGTGCTCGCCAGGCTGACCGCCCCTGCCGACTGTCGACGTCATCCAGTCATAGTGCTGCACAAACATCGCCTTGACAACGTTGACCACTCCGCCCGACCGCTATCGCGGGGCCGGCCGCGGGGTTATGGTGTGCATCAAATAGGGCCGTCAGGGCGCTGTCGGCGAAAGCACGGCGAAAGGGACTCGGCCATGGCTGTCGCCGTCGTGCTCGCGGCCGGAGCGGCCTTCCTGTCGGCCCTCGCGATCGTCTTCCAGCGGGTGGCGCTCGAGTCCGCGCCAGCGACGGGCAGCCTGAGCCCCCGCCTGATCATCCACGCGCTGAGCAAGCGCGGCTGGCTGGTCGGCTTCGCCCTCATGCTCGGCACGTTCGCGCTGCAAGCCTCGGCCCTGCACTTCGGCCAGCTCAGCCTCGTACAGCCGGTCCTGACCACTGAGCTCGTCTTCCTGGTCGCGATCCTCGTGGTCGGATTCCACCGGACCATCGGCTGGCGCGAGATCGCTGGCATCGCGGCGATCGTCGCCGGGCTCGCGTGCTTCTTCGCCTCGGCGTCGCCTGCTGTCGGCACCGGCCAGCCAGGAGCCGACGCCTGGATCGCGGTCACGGCCTGCGTCGTAGCGGGGGCGCTGGCGCTGGTGGCAGCGGGCCGGGCCGGCCCGCGCTGGTGGCGGGCAGCGGCCCTGGGCGCCGGCGCCGCGACCTTGTTCGCCTACAACGCGGCGCTGGCCAAGACGATGACCTGGCTGCTCGGCCACGGCGGCGTCCCCCACCTGTTCGCGACGCCCGACCCGTACCTGATCGCCCTGTCAGGCGCCAGCGGCCTGTTCGTCCTGCAAGGCTCGCTGCACTCAGGCCCGGTGACCGCGTCCCGCACTGCCAATGTGGTCGTGAACCCCCTGGTCAGCATCGTCATCGGCGTGACCGCTTTCGGCGAGCACCTCCGTTCTGGCCCGCTGTTCGTGGTCCTCGACGTGATCGCGATCGCGATCCTGTGCTCGGGCATCGCCGTGCTCGCCCGCTCCCCCTTGGTCACCGGCCTCGGCGGCGGATCGGCAGCCGATGAGTACCTCGGCCAACCCACTCTGGCCCCACCAGCCCCAGCCGCACCGAGTTGATCACGACCCCCGAAGATCTTGGCGACTCTTCCACACCGACACCATGATCTTGTTATTTCTCCGGAAGATAGCCCAGTATAAATAACAAGATCATGGAATCCCCAAGCTGCAATCGATTGCGGGAAGGGGTGCCCTGACGGGGCTGGTCGTGGGCGGGTGACGGGGCTGGCCGTGCGCGGGTGACGGGGCGGCGCGGCGCGGCGGGCGGGACGCCTAATAGTCCGATTTCAGATAATCCGAAATCGGACTATCTGCGAGTCGGTGGTGAGTGGGATTGCTGGGTGGCTACTACGTACTTGGGGTCTTTGGCGGAGGCGATGCCGGCGCGGTGGACGGCGAACTTGGCGCAGATGCCGCCGCCGGCTAGGAGGGCGGCGGCGGCGAGGGCGGCGGGGCGGCTTCGCCGCGCCGCCAGGGCGGTGACCGCGCCCGAGATGGTGGCGATCCGCGCGTAGCGGAGCAGCCGCGCGCCATCGCCTTCCTGGTAGGGCTCGGCGGCGATGTCGGACCGGCGTTCCAGCGCCAGCTCGGCTCCGCCTTCAAGGGCGGCGCCGACGAGGGCGAGCCGCTGCGCCGGACCCAGCGAGGCGGGATCGCCGGTCAGAGCGCCCGCGACCAGGCCGGCCGCCGCGGCGGCGGTCAGCGCGCCGCCGGCGAACAGCAGCGGAAGCTCGCGGTAGGAGCTGTGCCAGGCAGGGACGGCGGTGTCCGCCAGCAGCACCCCAGGGTAGGCGGCGAGCAGCGAGCCGGTGATCGCGGACGCCACGGCGGCAGCGGTCCCCAGCGGGCCGAGCAAGCCGGTCAGGTCGCTGGCGGCCGCGGCCGAGGTCAGGCCGCTGTGGCTGACCAGGATCCACGATCCCATGCTCATCGGGGAGGTCGGCTTGGCGACCCGCAGCATGTGCAGGAACCGCTCTGGCCGGCCAAGCTCGGCGGTCAGGAACGCCGCCCCGCCAGCGGCGGCGGCGGCCGCGACGAGCCGTCCGGCCCTGACCAGGCCAGGACGCCTGGTCAGGCCCGCCGCGACGCCGAGGACGGCGGCCGCGCCCGACAGCTCGCCGAGGAACAAGTACGCGGGCAGGTGCGGCTCCCGCCAGCGGGTAACCTTGAGGATCGGCCGCCCGTAGTAGGACGAGAACTCCGCCGGGGGCACCTGCGGCTGTTCGCTCATGGCCGGCCCGCCCTACCCGCCCGGCCCGTGAACGCGACCGCCACCCCGGCGGCTAGCACCCCGGCCGCGATCCCGGCCCAGCGCCACATCGCCGGGAGGTCCCTGGTGGTGACGACCGGATCGGGCGGCAGGCCGTACACCGCCGGCTCGTCGAGGAGCAGGAAGAAGGCCCCGGTGCCGCCGACCCCGTCGTCAGGGTCGTCGCCGTAGAGCCTCGCCTCCGGTACCCCGGCGGCGTGCAACTCGGCCAGCCGGGCCTGCGCTGTCTCCCTCAGCTCGGACAGCGGGCCGAACTGGATCGAGTCGGTCGGGCAGGCCTTGGCGCAGGCCGGCTCGAGCCCGCCGCGCAGCCGGTCGTAGCACATCGTGCACTTCCAGGCCCGGCCGTCGCCCTCGCGGCGGTCGATCACGCCGAACGGGCAGGCCGAGACGCAGTAGGCGCAGCCGTTGCAGACATCGGGCTGCACGATCACGGTGCCGAACTCGGTCCTGACCAGCGCCCCCGTCGGGCAGACATCCAGGCAGGCCGCGTGCGTGCAGTGCTTGCAGACATCGGAGGCCATCAGCCAGCGGGTCGCCGACCCGCCATCGTCGGTATCGCCGACCGAGGCCGAGATGATCAGCTCCCCCTCAGCGTCCCGCGACAGTGCTGACAATGCAGGGGCCGACGCGGCCGGCACGGCCTGCTCGATGAACGCCACGTGCCGCCAGCTGTTCGCCCCGAGCTCGGCGGTGTTGTCGTACGACATCCCGGTCAGCACCAGCGCGTCGGCCTCGGGGTCGGGCAGCCCGTTCCACTCCTTGCAGGCGACCTCGCAGGCCTTGCAGCCGATGCAGACGCTGGTGTCGGTGAAGAACCCGACCCGCTGCGGATGCCCGGCGACGTACCCGGCGTCCCCGGACACGTCGTCGAGCGGCCCGTACAGCCGGTTACTCGTCATCGCGACCCCCTGGCCACTCGTCGTCGAGCCCGGCCCGTTCGCGGTAGCTCCGCACGAGCCCGGTCAGGGCCGGGCCGCGCGGCCGTCGTCCTGGCTGGATATCGCAGGTCGCCACCTTGCTTTCCTGGATGAACACGTTCGGGTCAAGCGCGAACGGCAGCAGGTCGTTCACCACGTCACCGGTCACCAGGCCCTGGCTGCCCCAGTGGTAAGGCAGCCCGACCTGGTGCACGACGGCGCCGTCAGCGAGCCGCAGCGGCCGGACCCGCCTGGTGACCAGCACCCGCGCCTCGATCGCGGCGCGGGCCGTGACGATGGTAGCCCAGCCGCCGTTCTCCAGCCCGCGCTCAGCCGCCAGCGCGGGCGACACCTCGCAGAACAGCTCAGGCTGCAGCTCGGCCAGCCGGGACAGGGTCCGGCTCATCCCGCCGGCCGTGTGGTGCTCGGTCAGCCGGTAGGTGGTGAAGATATAGGGGAACGTGATCGTGTCGCCTGACAGTTGCTCGAAGGTCGCCTCGGCCTTGGGGTACAGGATGCTGACCGGGCTCTTGTCCTGCTTGTAGGCATCGTTGCGGACCAGCGACTCGGCTGGCTCGTAGTGCGTCGGCAGCGGCCCGTCCTTGAGCCCGCTCGGGACGAACAGCGCGCCCTTGCCGTCCCGCTGCATGATGAACGGATCGCTGCCTGCCAGCGCCGCCGGGCCCACCGCGCCATCGGGCGGGATGTAGTCGGGCGACTTGTTCTTCTCGATGTCCGGCACGTCGTGCCCGGTCCACTCGCCTTTCGCCTCGTTCCACCAGATATAGGCCTTCGCCTCGCTCCACGGCCTTCCTTCCGGGTCGGCCGACGCGCGGTTGTACAAGATGCGCCGGTTCGCCGGCCAGGCCCAGCCCCACTCCGGTGCCACCCACGACTGCTCGCTCTGCGGCTTGCGCCTCGCGGTCTGGTTCACCCCGCCGGCGAAGCAGCCGGAGTAGATCCAGTTGCCGCACGCGGTCGAGCCGTCCGGCTTGAGCTGGGCGAAGCCGCTGAGCAGCGAGCCATCAGGCCCGCGGCCGTTCACCTCGCGCAGCACGGCCTCGGCGTCGGGCTCGGCCAGCTCGCCGCTCTCGTTGTAGTCCCAGGTCAGGTTCTGCAGCAGGGCATCGCGCGGCTCTGGCGACGAGGCGACCGCGGCGCGGATGCGCTTGCCCAGGTGGTAGGCGAACCACAGGTCGCTGCGCGCGTCGCCGGGTGGTTCCAGCGCCTTGTAGTGCCATTGCAGCATTCGCTGGGTGTTGGTGAAGCTGCCGGCCTTCTCCACGTGCGCGGCCGCGGGCAGGAAGAACACCTCGGTTCCGATCTGGTCGGTGGCCAGCTCACCGGTGGCGACCTCAGGGCTGTCCTGCCAGAACGTGGCGCTCTCGATCAGCGCCAGGTCGCGCACCACCAGCCAGTCAAGTTTCGCCAGCGCCAGCCGCTGCAGCCGACCGCCCGCCGAGCCGACGGCCGGGTTCTGGCCCCACAGGAAGTAACCCTTGACCTTGCCTTCGATCATGTCGAGCACGGTCCGGTAGGTGCCGTGGTCGCCGGACAGGCGCGGCAGCGACGAAAGGCAGAAGTCGTTCGCCGCGGTCGCCGCGTCGCCGAACCACGCCTTCATCAAGCTGGCCAGGTAGGAGAGCTTGTTTCCCCAGAACCCGGTGTTCGGCAGCCGGGCCAGGTAAGCATCCAGCGACTGGTCCTCCCGCCGCGGCATCGGCAGGTAGCCGGGCAGCAAGTCGAACAGCGTCGGGATGTCGGTACTGCCCTGGATGCTCGCGTGGCCGCGCAAGGCCAGGATGCCGCCGCCAGGCCTGCCCATGTTGCCGAGCAGGAGCTGCAGGATCGCGGCGGTGCGGATGTGCTGGACGCCGGTCGTGTGCTGGGTCCAGCCGACCGCGTACACCCAGGCCGTGGTCTGCTCCCGGCCGCTGCAGCGCACCAGCGTGTCAGCGAGTCGGCCGAAGTCGGCCTGGCTGATCCCGCACACGCGCTCGACCAGTTCCGGCGTGTACCTGGCGAAATGCCGCTTGAGCACCTGGAATACGCAGCGCGGATCGGTCAGGGTAAGGTCGCGCTCGCCGGTCGGCTGCCAGCTTGAGTTGTCATAGGTCCGGCTCACCGGGTCATAGCCGGAGAAGAGCCCGTCGCTGTCCTCGGTGTCGTGGAAGTCGAGCGGCAAGATGTCGGCCGCGTTGGTGTAGGCGCGGACGTACTCGGTGAACTCGTGGCGACCGGACAGCACGTGGTTGACCAGGGCGCCGAGCAGCACGATGTCACCGCCGACCCGGCTCGGCACGTGGAAGGTGGCCAGCGCGCTGGTCCTGGTGAACCGCGGGTCGACGTGAATGATCGTCGCGCCGCGCTTCTTCGCCTCGACTACCCACTGGAACGCGACCGGATGGCACTCGGCCATGTTCGAGCCGCAGATCACGATGCAGTCGGAATTGGTCAGGTCGCGCGGGAACGTGGTGGCGCCGCCGCGGCCGAAGCTAGTCCCCAGACCGGGGACGGTGGCAGAGTGTCAAATCCGCGCCTGGTTCTCGATCTGGATCGCGCCCATCGCCGTCCAGAGCTTCTTGATCAGGTAGTTCTCTTCGTTGTCCAGCGTCGCGCCGCCCAGGCTGGCGAATCCGGTCGTGCGCTGGACTGGCTGGCCGTCCAGCTGATCCTGCCAGGTCTGCGCCCTGGTCCGCAGCACCCGGTCGGCGATCATGTCCATCGCCTCGTCCAGGTCAAGCGGCTCCCAGTCGGTGCCGAACGGCCGTCGGTACAACACCGTCGTTCGCCGCCCTGGATGCGTCACTAGCTGCTTGCTCGCCGCGCCCTTCGGGCAGAGCCGTCCGCGCGAGACCGGCGAATCCGGGTCACCCTCGATCTGGGTCACCCGCTCCTCGCCGTCGGTGATCGAGACGTAGACCTTCTGCCCGCAGCCGACCGCGCAGTACGGGCAGATCGACGCGACGACCCGCTCAGCGGTCTCGGTCCGCGGCCTGGCGTGCTCGGTGTGCGGCGACATGGCCGCATAACCACGGCCAAGCCCGTCTGGTCCGGTCAGCTGCCGGTAGACGGGCCAGTTGACCAACCAGCCCGGTCGTTCCACGGAACCATCTAATCACGGGCTCAACGGGTTTCTGCGGGCAGAAGGGCACGTAACCTCGGCAGTGCGACAGGCGGCAAGGGAGCGGGGATGAGCGGCAAGACGGCGCGCAGGCTGGTAACCAAGATCAGGCTGCCGGACCAGGCCGGACCCGAGGCTGTGCCTGCCACCACGGTACCTGCCACCACGGGGCCTGCCGTCACCCTGCGCGCTGACCTGCTCGCGGCCGAGGAGCCGCTCGGGATCAGGATCGGCGGCGAGGCGGTCAGCCTGACCATGCGGACGCCGGGCGACGACATTGACCTGGTCGCCGGCTTCCTGTTCACCGAGGGCATCGCCGCGTCCCAGGCCGACATCGCCGAGATCAGGATCTGCGACGGCACCGCGTGCGGGCACGCCGGTCACGATGGGACAGGAAACATCGCCGACGTGCGGCTCTTTGCTGGCCGCTCAACTCGACCGGCCCCGCGCCGCAACTTCCTGAGCACTAGCGCCTGCGGAGTTTGCGGAAAGGCGAGTGCCGCCGAGCTATTTGTTGCAAAGACTTTTGACATCAGCAAAGACAACCAGTCGATCTCGGCCGCCCTCCTCGCGGCCATGCCGGATCGGTTGCGGGACGCCCAGCGGGTATTCGCGAGCACAGGCGGATTGCACGCGGCCGGAGCGTTCGCGCCTGACGGCGACCTGCTCTGCGTGCGGGAGGACGTAGGCAGGCACAACGCGGTCGACAAGGTGATCGGCTGGGCGTTGCGGGCGGGCCGGCTGCCGCTGGCCGGCTGCGTGCTGCTGGTCAGCGGCCGGGCCTCGTTCGAGCTCGTCAGCAAGGCGGTGCTGGCCGGGTTCCCTGTCCTCGCCGCGGTCTCGGCGCCGTCGTCGCTGGCCGCTGACCTCGCCGAGCAGAACGGGCTGACGCTGGTCGGCTTCCTGCGCGGCGGGTCGATGAACGTCTACACCGCGCCCGAGCGGGTGCTCGCCGGGACGACTTCCGCCGCCAGGTAAGTGAACCGGGCCGCCGCCCTGCATCCCTGTCTCGCACGCGGCCAAATGACGCTAGCGCGCCGCGGGCGGCCCCGACGCCCCTGGTTCAGCTCGCGGCGGCGCTGTCGAGCAGGCCGCGGCGGCGCCTGACCGCGAGGTCGGCCTTGGAGAAGATCATGTCGACGACGATGCCGATCACCAGGATGACGATCATGATCGAGATCGCGCCGGACAGGTCCTGGTTGTCCTGGGCGGTGTTCAGCAAGATCCCTAGTGACAGGTGACCAATGATGATCACGAGCAGTTCCCCGGCCATCAGGCTGCGCCAGGCAAAGGCCCAGCCTTGCTTCATCCCGGCTACGTAGGCGGGCAGGGACGCGGGCAGTATGAGGTAGCGATACAGGGCGAAGCCGCGCAGGCCCATCGTCTTGCCAGCCCGCAACAGCAAGGGCGGCGTGTAGTCGACGCCCGTGATCAGGCCGTTAGCGATCGACGGCGCTGCTCCGAGCACCATGACGAACAAGATGGCTGACTCGGTGCTGCCGAACAGGATGATCGCGAACGGGAACCAGGCGATCGAGGGCATGGTCTGAAGGCCGCTGATGATCGACCCGACGGCGGCTCGCAGCGGCGGGATGCGCGATACCACCGCACCGATCACCGAGCCGATCAGCAGCGCGAGAACGTAGCCGATAACGGCCGTCTGAACGGTGACCTCGATGGCTTGCCAAAGCTGGCCGTGGGCCAGCTGGTCTCCAAGGTCGCCCAGCGTGTACCCAGGGCTCTTGACCAGGTGGTCGGCTGTGTCACCACGGAAGTTCGAGGCATAGAACAACTGCCAGGCGGCCAGCACGATCACGATCGCGAGTAGCTTGGGCCAGATCGCGGCCCACGCCTTACGCGCGATCCTGGCCGACCGGCTGCCCACTTGGCGTTGTGCCAGTTCCAGGCTGTCCAGGCCGCTGATGGCCGAGTTCTGGGTCGGGGTGCTAACCGCCATGGCGGCTCATCTCCTCGCGCAGCCGGTCGGTGATCTGGCTGGCCAGCTCGGCGACCTGGACAGAGTCGATCCGCCGCGGGCCTGACCTGGGCACCGGGTACTCCTCGATCACGGTGCCAGGGCGGCTGCTGAGCAGCACGACCCGGTCGCCGAGCCTGACCGCCTCGCGCACGTTGTGGGTGACGAACAAGATGGTCAGCGAGCGGTCGGCGCAGATCCGGTCGAGTTCGTCGTGCAGCAGGTCACGGGTCATAGCGTCGAGGGCGCCGAACGGCTCGTCCATCAGCAGCAGGTCAGCGTCCTGGGCCAAGGCCCTCGCCAGCGCGACTCGCTGCCGCATGCCGCCGGACAGCTCGTGCGGGCGCTTGTCAGCGAAGCCCGACAAGTGCACGGTCTGCAGCAACTCGCCGGCCAGCCGCCTGCGGTCAGCGGCAGGCACTCCCCTCGCCCGCATGGCCAGCTCGATGTTCTTGCGCGCGGTCAGCCAGGGGAACAGCGCGGGTTCCTGGAACATCATCGAGACCCGGTGGCCGGCCACCTCGACCGTGCCTGACGTCGGAGTGTCAAGCCCGGCGACCATCGAGAGCAGCGTGGACTTGCCGCACCCAGACGCGCCGATGAGGCAGACGAACTCGCCGGGGCTGACCGTCAGTGAGAGTCGGTCAACCGCCAGCAAGGCGGCCGGCCCCCGGCCGTAGACCTTCGACACCTCGGTCAGCGTGACGGCGGCTTGCTGTCCGTCGGCTGGTCCCTGGCCGCTGCTGCCGTTGCTGCTTGGCTGCGGCAAGGCGGACGCGCCCCCGGAAACCGCCCGGGCGGTCTCCGAGGGCGCGCCTTGCCGCTGGATCAGGCTCACGAGCTAACCTGCGGCTGGCCGTCGGCCTTGAGCAAGGCGTTCAGCGGGCTGAGGTCATACAGGCCGTTGATGTCCTTGACCGGCGAGAGCAGCCCGACGGCGACCGCGTGCTGCGCATCGGTGGCCAGGGAGGACTCGATCGGGTCATTGGTGAACGTCACCTGCTGGAAGGACGCGGCCAGCTCGCTGGCGGACAGGCCCTTGCCGAGCAGCTTGGTCAGCTCGGCGTTGGCGGCCGCCTCCGCTGCGGCTGAGTTGTCGTGGATGTAGGTATTCGCCTCGATCTGGCCCTTGAGCAGGTCACTCACCGTGGACGCGTGGGCACTGAGGAACTTCGTCGTGACGACCAGGTTGGTGGTGACGAACTGGCCATTCGGCCACAGGCTGGCCTCGTTGACGAGAACGTGCCCGCCGTCGGCGACCATCTCGGCGTCGTAAGGCACCGGCTCCCAGCCGCCCGCGATCTGGCCCGACTTGAACTCGAGCACGGCGGCCGAGTTCGGCGTGACCGGCGTGATCGGCACGTCGCCGCCGCCGGTCTGGGTCGAGGTCAGGCCGTGCTCCTTCAGCCAGAAGCGCAGCGCGACATCCTGGGTGTTGCCGAGCGACGGAGTGGCGAGCTTCTGGCCCTTGAGCTGGGCCGGGGTGGTGATGCTCTTCTTCACGACCAGTTCCGCGCCACCCGAGGCGGCACCCGAGATCACCTTGATCAGCTTGCCGCCCGAGGTCTGGTAAGCCTTGATCGCCGGGTTGGGGCCGACGTAGGCAGCGTCAAGCTGGCCCGCCAGCAGCGCGGTCGCTTCCTCGGTGCCCGTGCTGAACGGCACAGGGTCGAGCTTGACGTTCTTGCCAAGCTCCTTGGCGAAGAAGCCCTTCTCGATGCCGATCAGGGCCGGGGCGTGCGTGATGTTGGTCAGGAACCCGAGGCGCAGCACGACCGGTGCGCTCGAGCCTGGGTCACTCGACCCTGACGATGAAGAAGAGCAGCCAGCAGCCGCCAGGGCTGTGGTGGCCGCGATCCCTGTCGCCGCGACTGCGACAAGTACGCGCCTCATGAATTCCTCCCGATGCCGAAGGTCTTTCCCTAAATTCAATACCTGGATACTATCCAAATATCTATAGTAGGGAACTATAATACGGAGCTTCGTGTGCTCGCTCGTGTTCGCCGCGTTTGACCTGGTCAGATGCGAGAAAGTCGGCTCGCGGCAGTCAGCCGGGCGGTAATGAAGGGCCAGCGGGCCGGTTACCCGCTGGGGCCGGGCTAGCCGCTGTCGCCCTGGTCCTGCTCGGTGAAGCCCTGCACGATGGTGGGGAACTTGCTCAGGCACTCCTCGAGCCGCGCCATCTGCGCCGGGGTCGCCTTAGCGGCGTCGAACTGCACGTCATCGACCACGCCGGCCTGCCCGGTGTCCGGCTTGACCTTGCCCTCGAGCGGCATGTTCGGCACGTGCCCGCACGTCGCCACGACGTGCTTGGCCGTGGCGATCGTGGTGTTGGGCGCGAACGTCACCAGGATCCACTGCTGGCCGAAGGCCGAGTCGAACTCCGAGCAGCCGCCGAGGCCGACCGCGGCTGTGACGGCGACGAGCGCGGCGACGGCAACCCTGAGCGGGGTGGCGGGCGTTAGCACGAATATAGCTTAGGCCCGCGATTGCGTGGTAGTAGCAGCGAGTGCCGGGAGCAGGTTGCCGGCGAGGAAGGAGCCACCGTGGCCGTTGCAAATGCCGGGCACCCACTGATCGAGGACTACGCCCTGATCGGCGACATGCACACGGCGGCACTCGTGAGCCGCTACGGGTCGGTCGACTGGCTGTGCCTGCCCAGGTTCGACTCGGACGCGGTCTTCGCCTGCCTGCTCGGCGACTCATCCCACGGCTGCTGGCGGCTCGCGCCGGCCGCCGCGGACACCGAGGCGGCGCGGTGGCGGTACCAGGGCGACACGCTGATCCTCGAGACGACCTGGCGCACCGAGGACGGCGAGGTCGTGGTGACCGACTTCATGCCGCCGCGCGCCGACGCGGCGGCCACGGGCGAGACACCCCCGGCGCTGATCAGGATCGTCGAGGGCGTCTCCGGCGCGGTCCTGATGGAAACCGAGATCAGGCTCCGCTTCGGCTACGGACGGGTCGTGCCGTGGGTGCACAAGGTCGATGACGCGGTGCACGCGATCGCCGGGCCCGACTCGGTGTGGCTCGAGTCGCCGATCCCGCTGGAAGGAAGCGACCACAGCCACCGGGCGACGTTCACGGTGCGGGCGGGCCAGCGCGTGCCGTTCGCGCTGACCTGGCTGCCGTCGCACATCGAGCGCCGGCCGGCCAGAATCGACCCGGCGCAAGCGCTGCGCCAGACGGCCGGGTTCTGGACCGACTGGGCCGGGCGGTGCAGCTACGCCGGCCCTTACGCCGGCGCGGTCATCCGGTCCTTGATCACGATCAAGGCACTCACGTTCGCGCCAACTGGCGGCATCGTCGCGGCCGCGACGACCTCGCTGCCCGAGGCGATCGGCGGCGTGCGCAACTGGGACTACCGGTACTGCTGGTTGCGGGACGCGACGATCGTGCTCGAGGCGCTGCTGCGCACCGGCTACACCGACGAGGCCGCGGCCTGGCGTGGCTGGCTCGGCCGGGCGATCGCGGGCAACGCCGAGGACATCCAGATCATGTACGGCGTGGCCGGAGAGCGCAGGCTGGCCGAGTGGACCGCCGACTGGCTGCCAGGCTACGAGGGCTCGGCCCCGGTCAGGGTCGGCAACGGGGCGGTGGGACAGCGCCAGCTTGACGTCTACGGCGAGGTCATCGACGCCTTCATGCTCGGCGGCCGGGCTGGCTTGCGCTTCGACCGGCATACCGTCGCGCTCATCGACGGCCTGGTCGAGTTCTGTGAGCAGCACTGGGACGAGCCCGACGAGGGCATCTGGGAGGTGCGCGGCCCGCGCCGGCACTTCGTGCACTCCAAGGTCATGGCGTGGGTGGCGTTCGACCGCCGGATCAAGCTGGCCGAGGCCGGCCTCGCCGACTGCGACGATGACGCCATGCGGCGCTGGCGGCAGGCGCGGGCCGCGATCCACGCCCAGGTCTGCGACCAGGGCTACGACCAGGGCCTGGGAACCTTCACCCAGTACTACGGCGGCACCGCGCTTGATGCCGCGGTCCTGCTCATCGCGGATGTCGGCTTCCTGCCGCCGGACGACAAGCGCGTGGTCTCGACGGTGCGCGCGATCCAGCGCGACCTGATGCGGGACGGGTTCGTGCTGCGCTACTCGACCGGCGGGGCAGGCCAGGCTGGCTCGGCCGCCGGGTCGGTCGACGGGCTGCCAGGGATCGAGGGCGCGTTCCTTGCCTGCAGCTTCTGGCTGGTCAACGCGCTGCACCTGATTGGCGAACCCGACGAGGCGCGGGAGCTATTCGACAAGCTACTCGGCCTCCGCAACGACGTCGGGCTGCTGAGCGAGGAATACGACCCGGTCGGTCGCAGGCAGGTCGGCAATACCCCGCAGGCCTTCAGCCACGTTCCCCTGATCCAGGCGGCCCTCAACCTGGCTGGCCACGAGCCTGGGTACAACCGGCGGGCGCTGCCGGGGTCGGCGCCGGCGCCCGACGGCGAGGACGGGCGCGGCTAGGCGCCGTAGCCGACCCGGCCCAGTTGCGGCCCGGCGACCCGCTGGACCTCGGCCAGCTGGGCCGGGCTCAGCAGCCGCCGCCAGTTGCTCGAGTCCTTCTTCCTCGGCACCTCGACGGGGCCGACCTTGGCGTCGATGAACTCCGACAGCGCGCTCGCGGCGGCAGCCGGCTGGGCGACGACCTGCTCGAAGCGGAACGTCGTGAGCTGCCCGGCGGTGAGCGAGTTACGCAGCCTCGCCATCTTGTGCACCGATCCGCGCCAGCGCATCGCGCACTTCCCGGCGGCGGACAGCGTCCCCCAGCCGTCCCTGTCCTCCTCGGTCTCTATGCCGAAGAACGGGTTAGGGAACTCGGTCTCGACGTTGGCGACGCCGCGCCGGAACCAGGCGAGCTCGGCCGGGTCGGACATCATGGCGGCGACCACATCCCGGCCGTCCCTGATGATCTGCACGATCTTCGCGTCGGGGAAGGCGTCGACCAGCGCCTCAGCGCAGTACATCAGCGCGGGCGTGCTGTCGCCGTACCTGGTGATCTCGCGCTCGTCCACGCAGAGCCCCGCTGGCGCTCCCCCGCCCGGCCCGCTGCCTGGCCTGGCCCGCTGGCAGTCGGGGCTGCACGTCAGGCACGCCTCGGCGGTGACCCGCCAGGCCTGGGCGAACGCATCGCGGAGCACGGTCGCCGCCGCCTCACCGCGCCCGGTCTGGATCGACGGCGTCCTGGCGAAGGCGTAGGCGACGTTGACCACGCTCGGCTGGCCGACGGTGAAGTGGAACCCCTGGCTGCGCTTGAGCGCGCGGGCAAGCAGGTCCGCCCCTGAGTGCGGGGCGCCGATGACGAAGACCGGCTGGCGGACCTTTCGCCCGTTGATGACGAGTACGTAAGAGCGAGTTGGCATGGCTGGCTCAAGTCTTGCACTGCGCGCGACTCAGTGAGCCGTCGGCCGTTCGCCGGAGGACCACTCCCGGCCCATGCGGGTCACGACCGGGCAGGCTGGAATAGTTACTCAAAAACGTGGTAACTATCGCCCATGCTCACATACATTGTCATCCTTATCATCGTCGGGCTTATCGCTGGAGCGGTCGCGAGGCTCCTGGTCCCTGGCCGCGACGCGATGGGATGTCTCAGCACTATCGTCCTGGGAATTGTCGGATCCTTCGTCGGCGGGTTCTTGTGGAACCTGATCGAGTACCACCGGCTCGCTCCCGCCCATTTCCACACCGTCGGCATCCTCGGCTCGATCATTGGCGCGATCATCGTGCTGCTGATCATGCGGATGCTCGGCCTGGACCGTGGTGGCCGCCGGCGCGCCTGAGCTCAGCTCAGGGCGAGCCCCTTCACCGAGCGCGCGCCTACCGAGTCCACGTCTACCGAGTCCACGTCTACCGAGTGCACGTCTACCGGTCCCGCGTCGGCCGTGCTCAGGCCGGCGCCAGCCAACCCCTCCTGGCTGGCGAACTGGGTGAGGTAGAGGTCGCGGTACAAGCCGTCGACCGCGAGCAGTTCCTCGTGCGTACCGCGCTCGACCACCTGCCCGCCATCGATGACCAGGATCTGGTCAGCGGAGATGATGGTGGACAGCCGGTGGGCGATGACCAGCGACGTGCGTCCGGACAGCGCGGTCGCGAGGGCCCGCTGGACCGCGACCTCTGACTCTGAGTCCAGATGCGCGGTCGCCTCGTCGAGCACCACCACGGACGGCGCCTTGAGCAGCAGCCTGGCGATCGCGATGCGCTGCTTCTCGCCGCCGGACAGCCGGTAGCCGCGGTCGCCCACGACCGTGTCGAGGCCGTCAGGCAGCCCGGAGATGAGCGACCAGATCTGGGCGGCCTGGCAGGCCTGCATCAGCTCGCCCGGCGTCGCGTCCGGCTTCGCATAGGTCAGGTTGGCCCTGATCGTGTCGTGGAACATGTGGGCGTCCTGGGTGACCACCCCGACCAGGTCGTGCAGCGAGTCCTGGGTGACGCCCCTGATGTCGGTGCCCTCGATCATGACCCGACCCGAGCCCGGGTCGTAGAGCCTGGCCACGAGTTGGGTGATCGTGGTCTTGCCAGCGCCCGATGGACCGACCAGCGCCGTCAGCTGACCCGCGGGCGCGTGGAAGCTGACGTCGCGCAGCACGTCCGCGTTGGCGTCGGTGTGCTCGGGGGCCGGAAGCGCGATCGACTCCAGCGAGGCGAGCGAGATCTCGGCGGCGGTCGGGTACCTGAACCAGACGCCGGTGAAGTCGATCGCGGGCGCGGCCGAGCCGACCGCGAGCGGCACCGCGTCCTCCGCGTCGGTGATCAGCGGCTTCAGGTCAAGCACCTCGAACACCCGGTCAAAGCTGACCAGCGCCGTCATGACGTCGACCTGGACATTGGATAGCGAGGTGATCGGCCCGTACAGGCGCCCGATCAGGGCCGCGAGCGCGACCAGGGTGCCGATCTTGAATATGTTGTCGATCACGAGGACGCCGCCGAGGCCGTACACCACCGCGGTCGCCAGCGAGGCGAGCAGCGTGAGCGCGATGAACAACGTCGAGCCATACATCGCGGTGGTCACGCCGATGTCGCGGACCCGGCTGGCCCGGCCGCTGAACGTGTCGATCTCGTCGCCCGGCCGGCCGAACAGCTTGACCAGCATCGCTCCCGCTACGTTGAACCGCTCCGTCATCGTCGAGCCCATCGCGGCATCGAGTTGCATCGACTCCCTGGTGAGGCGCTGGAGCTTACGGCCGACGAACCTGGCCGGGAAGATGAACGCCGGGATCAGGACCAGGGCGACGAGCGTGACCTGCCAGGACAGCAGGATCATGGCGCCGAGCACCAGCGCCAGCGAGAGCACGTTGGCGACGACCGACGACAGCGTCGAGGTCAGCGCCTGCTGCGCGCCGATCACGTCGCTGTTCAGCCTGCTGACCAGCGAGCCAGTCTGGGTCCTGGTGAAGAACGCGATCGGCTGCCGCTGGACGTGCGCGAACACCTCGGTGCGGAGGTCGTAGATCAGCCCTTCGCCAATCTTCGCCGAATACCAGCGCTGCCCGAGCGTGAGCATGGCATCGAGGATGGCGAGCCCGGCCACCACCGATCCGATCGCGAGCACCACTCCGGTGCGGTGCGGCAGGATGCCGTCGTCGATCAGGCCGCGGAGCATCAGCGGGACCGCGACCGTGACCACGGCGTCGAGCGAGACGATCAGCAGGAACAGGATCAGGCTCCGGCGGTAGGGCCGCGCGTAGGAGAAGATCCGGCGGACCGTGCCTGGCTTCAGCCGCTGGTGGGCGACTGACCTGTCCCGCGAGAACGACCGCATCGAATGCCAGTTGGCATATGTCATGCCGGTAAGCAACCCGCGATTGGCCGGCCGCGTTCCTTAGTTAGCTCAGGGCGTAACCCGGCTCAGGACGTGACGTGACCCGGCTCAGGACGTGACCCGGCTCAGCAGCAGCTCGCGCTGGGCCCGCCGCTCGGCGGCTGCCTGCTCGGCGAGGCTGTTTCCTGGGGCCTGCGCCAGCAGGGCCTTCGTCGCCCTCGCGGCCGCCGCATCGGTGGCCAGCAGCGCCGCGACCAGGTCATCGACCGCGGCGTCCAGTTCGGCGGCGGGTACCACGAGCTCGGCCAGGCGCAGCAGCATCGCCTCGGCGGCCGCCACGGTCCGCGCCGTCAGGCACAGCTCGATCGCCCTCGGCAGGCCGACGATGTCGACGAGCGGCTTGGTGCCGGTCAGGTCGGGAACGAGGCCGAGCGCAGGTTCCTTCATGCAGAGCTTCGCGTCATCGGCGAGGATGCGCAGGTCGCAGGACAGCGCTAGCTGGAAGCCGGCGCCGATCGCGTGCCCGTGCACGGCGGCGATCGAGACGATCGCCGGATCCCGCAGCCACAGGTAGCCGGCCTGGTATCCGGCTACCTGCTGCTCGAAGTCCGCATCGCTGGCCCGCGCGACCGGCTGCTCGCCGGCGGCGCCATCCCCAGCGAGCAGCTTCACGTCGATCCCGGCGCAGAAGGACGGGCCTTCCCCGCGCACCACGACGACGCGGACCTGGTCGGGCAGGTCCGCGCCGATGGCCGCGAGAGCATGCCAGATGGCCGGCGTCAGCGCGTTCCTTCGCTGCGGCCGTGCGAGCGTGACCGTCGCGACCTGACCGTCGATGGCGAGCCTGACCGCTCCCGCCGCCAGCTCGACCTGGCTGCCCGTCATCTGAGCTCCACGATCCCTGGTCAGCCTTTCGCCTTGGCCCGCCCGCGCGTCGCGCCGCCCCGGCTGCGCAGCGTGACGCCGGACTCGGCCAGGATGCGGTGGATGAAGCCGTACGACCTGCCGGTCGAAGTCGCCAGGGCGCGGATGCTCTCGCCTCCGGCATACCGCTTCTGCAGTTCGGACGCCAGTTTGGTGCGATCGGCACCAGTCACTCTGGTGCCCTTCTTCAGAGTTTCGGTCACGCCTTCCTCCGGTGAGCTCAGGGCGCGCAGTGCCGCCGTATCCCGCCATGATCACGCATGAACTCGTGATCGGCTACCCACACGGCGGCAAAAAGATCGGGACATTTGCGGGCCATCGCATCAGATCCCGCCCAGCCGGGCGACAAGCAGCGGATATTCACCAGTCGGCCGACAATTCAGGCGAGAGCTACAAGGTCAGCGAGATCCGAGCTCCAGATGTCTTCCACGCCGTCAGGCAGCAGCAATACCCGCTGCGGCGCCAGCGCCTCGACCGCTCCCTCGTCGTGCGTCACCAGCACGATCGCCCCGGCGAACCGGCGCAGGGCCGAAAGGATCTCAGCCCGGCTGCCAGGATCGAGGTTGTTGGTGGGCTCGTCTAGCAGGAGCACATTGGCGCCCGACACGACCAGCAAAGCGAGCGCCAGCCTCGTCTTCTCGCCGCCGGAAAGCACCCCGGCCGGCTTGGCAACGTCGTCGCCGGAGAAAAGAAAGGAGCCGAGAATGCCGCGCTGGTCGGCCTCAGTAAGGTCAGGGGCCGCCGTGCGCATGTTGTCGAGCACGGAGCGCTCGTTGTCCAAGGTCTCGTGCTCCTGCGCGTAGTAGCCCAGCCTGAGCCCGTGGCCGGCCCGAACCTGCCCGGTGTCCGCCGCCTCGACTCCGGCGAGCAGCTTCAGCAGCGTGGTCTTGCCGGCCCCGTTCAGGCCGAGCACCACGATCCGCGCGCCCTTGTCGACCGCCATGTCGACGTCGGTGAACACCTCGACCGAGCCATAGGACTTCGAGAGCCCCTCGGCGGTCAGCGGTACCTTGCCGCAATGCGCGGGCTCAGGGAACCTGAGCCGGGCGACCCGGTCGGGCTGGCGGTCGGCGCTCACCCCGGCCAGCAGCTTCTCGGCTCGCTTGGCCATGTTCTGCGCCGCCTTGGCCTTCGTCGCCTTGGCCCGCATCTTGTCGGCCTGGGCGTTCAGCGAGGCCGCCTGGCGCTCGGCGTTCAGCCGTTCCCGACGCCGGCGCCGCGCATCGGTCTCGCGCTGGTCGAGGTAGGCCTTCCAGCCCACGTTGTAGATGTCGATCACGGCCCGGTCGGCGTCGAGGTGGAAGACCTTGTTGACGAGGGCGGCGAGCAGGTCGGTGTCGTGGCTGATCACGATCAGGCCGCCCCGGAAGCCGCGGAGGTGGTCGCGGAGCCAGTTGACCGAGTCGGCGTCGAGGTGGTTGGTCGGCTCGTCGAGCAGCAGCGTCTTGGAGTCGCCGAACATGATCCTGGCCAATTCGACCCGTCGCCGCTGGCCGCCTGACAGCGTGCCGATCGGCTGCTTGAGCACCTTGCCGGGCAGCCCGAGGCTTGAGGCCAGCGATGCCGCCTCGGCCTCGGCCGCGTAGCCGCCGAGCACCGTCAGCCGTTCCTCGAGCAGGCCGTACCTGCGCACGGCGGCATCCCGCCTGGCCGCGTCGGTGTCGGCCATGCCGGCCTCAGCCCGCCGCATGCCGGCCAGGATCTCGTCAAGCCCGCGTGCTTGCAGGATCCGGTCGCTGGCGAGGACGTCGAGGTCGCCCACCCTCGTGTCCTGCGGGAGGTAGCCGATCGCGCCCGAACTGCGCACCGATCCGGCGGCGGGCTGTCCCTCCCCGGCCAGCACCCTGAGCAGGGTGGTCTTGCCCGCGCCGTTCCGGCCGACGAGGCCGATCTTGTCGCCCGGGGCGACCTGGAATGAGGCGCTTTCGACCAGCAACCGCGCGCCCGCGCGCAACTCGACGTCGGTAACCGAGATCATCGGGAATCCACTCGCTCCAGAACTTCTCTAACGGGCATAAAAGGGACACCTATCGCCGCACACCAACACGGCGTTACCCGTTCAGCTACGAGCAGAGCGATTGCATGCATGAAGTGTACCTGAGCGCACCGCAGGCCAGCGAGGCATTAACCCCGGTGCCTCGCTGCCGGTGCCTCGGTGCTCGGTGCCCGGTGCTCGGTGCCCGGTGCTCGGTGCCCGGTGCCTCGCTGCCCGGTGCCCCGGTGCCACGGAGCGCCCGGCGCCGCCTCGACGGATTCTCGCGGGATTCTCGCGTCGGCTAGGACGCCGGAGCCATCGGGGAGCGTTCTCAGCGCTGCGCGGGACCGTTCTCGTGCCGGGGAGCAGTTTTGTCATATACCGGGGGTAAGCGTCCCCGGACTGAGAACGCTCCCCGCAGACGGCGAGATCGCTCCGCGGTCAGCCCGAGAACGCTCCCCGGACTGGCCCCGGACTGAGAAGGCTCCCCGCAGACGGCGAAGACGCTCCCTGGTCAGCAGGAGAACACAGTGTGGAAGGCCGGCCCGAGCAGTCGGGCCGGCCTTAATTGGCGCGTTCAGCCGACGCTGAGGCGGCGGGCGGCCCGGTTCAGGCCGCTGATGACCGCGTTCAGCGACGCCGTGACGATCGACTCGCTGATGCCGACGCCCCAGTACACCTGGTCGCCGATCTCGATCTCCAGGTAGGCGGCAGCCTCGGCGTCCCGGCCGGCCGACAGCGCGTGCTCGGCGTAGTCGAGCACGCGCACGCCGAGCCCGCCCAGTCCCATGTCGAGCTCGGACAGCGCCTGGCAGAACGCCGCGATCGGGCCGTTCCCGACCCCGGTCAGCTCGTGGTCCTGGCCGAACGCCCGTACCGTGGTGCCGATCCGCTCGGTGCCTTCCTCGTTCAACGACGTGAAGCTGACCAGCTCGAACGCGCCCGGCGCGAGGTACTCAGCCTCGAACTCGGCCCACATCGCGGCGGCGTCGACCTCGCCCCCCTCGGTGTCGGTGTGCCGCTGGATCACCTGGCTGAACTCGATCTGGAGGCGGCGGGGCAGGTCCAGGTGATGGTCGGCCTTCATGATGTAGGCGACCCCGCCCTTGCCTGACTGGGAGTTGACCCTGATCACGGCCTCGTAGCTGCGCCCGACGTCCTTTGGGTCGATCGGCAGGTACGGCATGTTCCACGGCAGCTCGCTGACTGGCTTCCCGGCCGTCGTCGCGATCGCCTCGAGCCGGTCGAAGCCCTTCTTGATGGCGTCCTGGTGCGAGCCGGAGAACGACGTGTACACCAGGTCGCCGGCGTAGGGGTGCCGCTCGTGCACCGAGATCCGGTTGCAGTACTCGGCGGTGCGGCGGATCTCGTCGATGTCGCTGAAGTCGATCATCGGGTCGATGCCCTGGCTGTACAGGTTCAGGCCGAGAGTGACCAGGTCCACGTTGCCTGACCGCTCGCCGTTACCGAACAGGCAGCCTTCGACCCGCTGCGCCCCCGCCAGCATCGCCAGCTCGGCGTCAGCGATCGCGGTCCCCCGGTCGTTGTGCGTGTGCACGGACAGCGCGACGTGCTCGCGCCTGGACAGGTTCCTGCTCATCCACTCGATCTGGTCCGCGTACACGTTCGGGGTCGACCGCTCGACCGTGCAGGGCAGGTTGAGCACGATCTCCCGGCCAGGCCCCGGCTGCCAGATGCCCATCACGGCCTCGCAGAGGTCGAGCGCGAAGTCCAGCTCGGTGTCCATGAAGATCTCGGGCGAGTACTCGTAGCCGAAGTCGGTGTCGTTCAGGAAGTACTCGGCGTACTTCATGACCGCCTGGGTGCCCGCCACCGCGACGGCCTTGCACTCCTCCCGGCCGTCGCCCTTCCAGCCGAACACCACGTCGCGGAAGATCGGGGCGGCGGCGTTGTACATGTGGATCGTGGCCTGCTTCGCGCCGACCAGCGACTCGGCGGTCCGCTCGATCAGCTCCTCGCGGGCCTGGGTGAGTACCGAGATCCGGACGTCGGCTGGCACCGACCCTGACTCGATCAGGCTGCGCACGAAGTCAAAGTCGGTCTGGCTGGCGGAGGGGAACCCGACCTCGATCTCCTTGTAGCCCATCCGCACAAGCAGGTCGAACATAGCCTGCTTGCGGGGCGCGTTCATGGGGTCGATCAGGGCCTGGTTCCCGTCCCGCAGGTCGGTGGACAGCCATCTCGGCGCCTTGGTGATCACGGCCGACGGCCACTGGCGGTCAGGCAGGCTTACCGGCGGGAACGGCCGGTACCGATGGCAGGGCATGCCAGAAGGGATTTGCTGAAAGGTACTCATGATGCTGCTCCTCGCGATGGGCACCGGGCTGTGTCAGCTCGAACGGGCCGGTCGGCAGCGCAAAGCCCCCGCGACGAGGGGCCGACCGGTCAGTTACCAGGCCTCGCCGCGGCCGCGAAGAAGCAGCCGCCACATCATGATCGCGCTAGCCTAGCCGGCCGACGGCCGGCCGTCAGCCCGGCACCCGGGCCGATGCCTGAACGTCTGCCGGTCATTGCACCTTGCGAAGCCAGATGGAGCCTGGCTGCTCGCCGGCCAGTCCAGGCGGGACGAGCGCGGGCTGGTACCGCCAGAACCACGATGCGAAGAACAGGATCTCCCAGCTCTCGTTCCCGGTGAGAAAGGCATTCATGAGGTAGGCCTCGGTCCAGTCCCTGCGCTCGGCCAGCCAGGCGGCGGGGTACTCGAACGGCCAGAAGATGTCATGGACGTGGACGACCACCCCGGCTGCCAGCCTCGGCAGCCGATGCAGGAACAGCCATACAACGTCCGATCCGGCCTTCACCACGTGGGTGGAATCGATGAAGAGCACGTCACCGGCTCCGAGCTGATCGAAGATCACGGGATCCACGTCCTGGACCGGCTGAGGGACGAGGGTGAGCCTGGCCCGGTCCGTTTCCTTCATGAGGCCGAGCAACCGCTTGGGGAACGGCTCGATGCAGGTGATCCGCAGCTCGCGCAGGCCGGGGTTGACGTCGGCCTCGTCGAGTGCGACCGCCGTCGAGTACCCCGAACCGACCTCAAGTACCTTGCCCGGCCGCAGCTTACCGAGCATGGCCCGGTAGACGGCGGCATCGCCGGGACCGAACATGGAGTTGGCGGCCACGTAACGTGGTCCAGGAGCGGGCTGCGCCAGCACGTCCGCGAAGCAGGCCGCCAGCGCTAGCTGGCGCTCCTCGGCGAGATCGACTCCTGGCGGCGCCAGGTTCGCGTTGCTCAGGGCCCGGACCAGATCCGTTCGCGCGGTCTGCGGCGAATAGAAGTGGCCGGGCGGCACATAAGGAGGGCTGGCCAGCACTGATTTGAGTGCCATTGCCGTGGTCACCACCCGGTTAATGGCCGACCTGGTCACGCTCCACCGTCTTTCGTGCAATTTATCCGACCAGCACAAGTTGTCTGGGAAGTCGGCCGTTAGCTAAAGTTTCGCGGTGCCCGCGAATCAGCACAGTGGACTTTACCAAATGCGGCTCGGCTAACGCTCGATTGTTCCAGGCCATTTAGTGCCGTTGAAAATTCTGGCAATTCGTGCCGAGTAGAGCCCGCCGCGCCTGGGACCGGCTCCCGCGCACGCGGCGGGCAGGTAGATGATGGGGCGTATGACTGAGGCAACCGCGCAGATCGGCGTGACCGGGCTGGCCGTGATGGGCCGCAATCTCGCTCGCAACCTGGCTAGGCACGGCTACGCGGTCGCGCTGCACAACCGCTCGCCTGAGCGCACGGCCAGCCTGGTCGCCGAGCACGGCCATGAGGGCACCTTCGTTGCGGCTGAGTCCATGACCGACTTCGTGGCGGCGCTGCGGCGTCCGCGCGCGATCATCATCATGGTCAAGGCGGGCGAGCCGACCGACGCCGTGATCAGCGAGCTTGTTCCGTTGCTCGACGATGGCGACATCGTCATCGACTGCGGCAACGCGCACTACACCGACACCCGCCGCCGCGAGTCCGAGCTGCGCGGTCACGGGCTGCATTTCGTCGGCTCGGGCGTGTCGGGTGGCGAGGAGGGCGCGCTGAACGGCCCGAGCATCATGCCGGGCGGGTCCGCGGAGTCCTACCGCACGCTCGGCCCGATGTTCGAGTCCATCGCCGCCAAGGTCGACGGCACCCCGTGCTGCGTGCACGTCGGCCCTGACGGCGCCGGGCACTTCGTCAAGATGGTGCACAACGGCATCGAGTACGCCGACATGCAGCTGATCGCCGAGGCCTACGACCTGATGCGGTCGGCCACCGGCGCCAGCCCGGCTCAGCTCGCGGAAACGTTCCGCACCTGGAACGAAGGCGACCTCGAGTCATTCTTGATCGAGATCACCGCCGACGTGCTCGGCCACGTCGACGCCAGCACCGGCAAGCCGTTCGTCGACATCGTGGCGGACCAGGCCGAGCAGAAGGGCACCGGCCGGTGGACGGTGCAGAGCGCGCTCGACCTCGGCATCCCGATCACCGGTATCGCGGAGGCCACCTTCGCCCGGTCCCTGTCCGGGCACTCCGACCAGCGGGCCGCGGCCAGGCGCACGTACGGCGCCGACCTGAATCCGTGGAAGGTGGACGACCCTGCTGCCTTGATCGAGGACGTGCGCAAAGCTTTGTATGCCTCAAAGGTTGTCGCTTACGCGCAGGGCTTTGACCAGATCGCGGCTGGGAGCGACGAGTACGCCTGGGCCATCGATCGCGGCGCGATGGCCACCATCTGGCGCGGCGGTTGCATCATCAGGGCCAGGTTCCTCAACCGGATCCGCGAGGCGTACGACACGAATCCTTCGCTGCCGACGCTGCTGGTCGATCCGTACTTTGCCGAGGCCGTGTCGGCCGGAGTGGACAGCTGGCGCCGGGTCGTCGCCGACGCGGCGAAGGCCGGCGTGCCCAGCCCGGCGTTCTCATCGTCGCTGGCCTACTACGACGGACTGCGCCGGGAGCGGCTGCCAGCCGCGCTGATCCAGGGCTTGCGCGACAACTTCGGCGCGCATACCTACCGGCGGGTCGATCGGGAAGGCACGTTCCACACGCTGTGGGCCGGCGACCGCTCCGAGGTGCCCGCCTAGCTCTGCCCGCTAGCCACTCGTCCCCGCCCGCTAGACGCTCCGCAACCTCTGGAAGGACTGACCGTGCGCTTTGCGTTCAAGACCGCGCAGCAGAACACCACCTGGGCGGACATGCTCGCCGTCTGGAAAGAAGCCGATGACATCGACATCTTCGAGTCCGGCTGGGTGTTCGATCACTTCTACCCGATCGTCGGGGACTCGGCCGGGCCGTGCCTCGACGGCTGGAGCGTGCTGGCGGCACTGGCCGCGGCGACGACCAGGCTGAGACTCGGCAACATGGTGACCGGAATCCACTATCGGCACCCGGCGGTGCTCGCCAACATGGCCGCGACCATCGACATCATCTCCGGCGGTCGGCTTGAGCTCGGCATCGGCGCGGGCTGGAACGAGGAAGAATCGGGGGCCTATGGCATCGAGCTTGGCGGCAGGCGGGAGCGCAGCGACCGGTTCGAGGAAGCCTGCCAGGTGCTGATCGGGCTCTTGTCGCAGGAGACGACGACCTTTCACGGCACGTACTACCAGCTCACCGAGGCCAGGAACGAGCCGAAGGGCCCGCAGCGGCCGCATCCCCCCATCTGCGTCGGCGGCGGGGGCGAGCGCCGGACGCTGCTGACCACGGCCAAGTACGCGCAGCACTGGAACTTCGTCGGCGGCAGCCCGGCGGACTTCGCGCACAAGCGGGACGTGCTCTTCGCGCACTGCGCCGCCGTCGGCCGCGATCCGGCCGAGATCACCCTGTCCAGCCACATCAGGTTCAGCGAGGAAGACGGCGTCGGGGCGACCATCGACGAGATCAGCGCGCTGGGCGCGGAAGGGCTCCAGCTGGCCATCGTCTACCTGCGGTCGCCACTGAGCCCGGCCGTGCTGGCTCCGCTCGCTCAGGAACTGGCCGCGATTCATTGACAATGCCGACAAACCGGGTGTAACTAGCTAGAGCGGCGTGCAGGCCGCGCGGCAGTTTCGGCCGAGGTCGTCTCCGGCGAGTCGTCAGCCGCAGTCTGGTTTCCGTGATCTTGTTGCGCTCCATGATCGCGGTAAATCGCACCCTGGAATCCGCACGTTGGTTTCCGTGATCAACGGATGGCGGCTGGGCGGGGCTTCGTCCAGGTCAGCGAGTACCGCCAGTACAAGCGCCGACGAAACCTGGAGCCAGGCAGGACGCGGTCGGCCAGTTCGCCCATCTCCCGGTAACTGAGCGGCGGCGGCCAGAGGTTAGGCGACTGGTAGGAGTCGGCTGGCGGCGCGATGCGGCGTCGTTGCCATCCGTCGACGGCCTGGTGAGTTCGGCTGGCAACGATGCCGGGAATGTCCCACCGCAGGCACATCGGCAGCTTGTCTCCGGCGAGGCCGATCACCGCGAGGACGCCACCAGGACGGAGCAGGTCGGCCATCTGGCGCAGCGCCGTCTCGGCGTCCATGTGATGCAGCGCCGCCACCGAGGAGATGAAGTCCAGCGATCCCGGTCGCAGGGGAACTGAGGCGAAGTCCCCGAGGACATAGCCGATCCCGGCCGCATCGGCGTGGGCGCGGGCCAGCTCAACGCTCCGCTGGTCCCTGTCGATGCCGATGACCTGCGGAACCACCTGGCGCAACTGCCTAGTCAGCCTGCCCTGGCCGCAGCCCACGTCCATGGCTCGTTCACAGGTTGGCGGGATCGCGCCGAGGACGACGCGGTGATAGTGCGTGTTATGGCTCCACGGGCCGTCATCGACGCCGCTCACGGCCGTCAGGAGCGGTCCATGACCCAGATCTGGAGGCGGCCGGTCTCGGCTGGGGCCTCGGGCTCCCTGCCATCCACCCGATCGAGCCGGTAGCCGAGCCGGCGCGGGATCGCCGCGCTGATCACGTTGGCCTCGTCAGTGTGGATCTCGACCCTGGCGACTTCCGGCAGGCCGAGCGCGGCCTCGGTAAGCGCTCGCGCGGCCGCGGTCGCGTACCCGTGGCCCGCATGATCGGCATGCATCCAGTAGCCGATCTCGATCGACTCGGGGCCGATCCGGCGATGCAGCCCGAACGCTCCGATCACTGGTCCGTCGCGATCTGGCTTGAGCACGTACTGGTAGTCCGAGCCGGACTGCCAGCTGGTGGCGGCATCGTGGCAGCGCTCAAGCTGCACATCGGCCCGCGTCGCCTCGAAGGTGGCCCAGGGCATCCAGGGCCGCAAGTGCTCAAGGCTCGCGAGCACAGCCGCCGCGACGTTCTCAGCGTCCGTTTCGCGCAGACGCGACAAGACGCCGGCTGGCAGTTCGATGGTCTCGGGCGGCGAAGATGGCATTCAGCAAGTACATGACACCGGGCCGCTCGCCGGCAACCCGGTTTCTTGCCCTTTGGCTGGTCAGGTAAACCGTTCGCCCCGATGAGGCGTCACTATACGTACCCACTGAACCGCAGGAAGGGAATGGCCGGTGACGCGCAGGCATATCACCAGGAGCATCGCGATGGCAGCGGGGATCGCGCTGGCGGGCGCGACTCTCGTCGGCAGTAACGCTCTGGCCGCTTCGCCGCCACGAACTGCTGGACCGGCCCTGGCGCACACCTTCAGCGGCCGCCTCTATGGCGTGACCGCGACCTCCGCGACCAATGCGTGGGCGGTCGGGCTGCATCCGAACTCATCACTCATCGTGCACTGGAATGGTCATTCTTGGAGCCAGGCGCTGGCCGGCGACGGGTTCTTCGAGAGCGTCGCGGCGACGTCGGCCACCAACGCCTGGGCGGTCGGCGGCACCGGCTGGTTCACCACTGAGCCGATGGTCTACCACTGGAACGGGCAATCCTGGACCCAGGCGACCGTCCCCGACCCGCGTCTCGGCGGCCACTTCACCAGTGTCACCGCGATCTCGGCTGACGATGTCTGGGCCGTGGGCCTGACCGGTGGCGGCCCCGGCGACGGGATCGGCAAGAACAACGTCACGCTGATCGAGCACTGGAACGGCCAGGCCTGGAGCCTGGTGCGAAGCCCGGCCCCGAGCCCGGAGAGCGGCCTGGACGGGGTCTCTGGCATCTCGGCGACGGACGCCTGGGCGGTGGGCTGGACCGGCGTGGCCGGCAACAACGGCACGTACCGGACGCTGATCTTGCGCTGGAACGGCCGTGCCTGGCGGCGGGTGCCGAGCCCGAGCGGAGTGCCGGGCGTTCGGACCGGCCTTAACGCGGTGCTGACGCTGTCCGCCCAAGACGCCTGGGCGGTCGGCGGCAGCCATCAGAACCGCAACCGGCTGGTCTTCATCGTGCACTGGGACGGCCGCGCCTGGATCAAGGTCCACTCCCCGACGCCGGGTCTCGGCGCGACGCTGCTGGGCATCGGCGGCTCGTCGCCAAGCAGCATCTGGGCCGTGGGCCAGACCACGATCTACGGCGGCTGCTCCCCTGCCAACTGCGCGGACGCGATCGTGCACTGGAACGGCCACCGGTGGAGCGTAGTCCAGGCACCGAACCCGCCGAGCGGCTACCTGAACTCGCTCTTCGGGGTCGCGGTCACTTCAGCAGGGAACGCCTGGGCCGTCGGCACCACCGACTACCAGAACACGCTGATAGCGCGCTGGAACGGACATCATTGGAGCTGACCCACCAGCAGGAAGTGCGTCGATCACGATAAATGGCGACAGGGTTATCGTGGCCGTGTGTTCTCGCTACGCAAGCCATCGACGGACGCGCTCGCGCGGCTGGTCGCCGACCAGGCCGGCCGCGAGCTGACCCACTCCGAGCACGGCGCGACCGCGACCTCGGATGAGGGCCCGCCGGGTTATCACCATGACCAGTGGCAGGTCGACCTGGGCGAGTTCACACAGGAACGGTTCGACCGGCTGGCGCAAGCCCTGATCGACTGGCGGATCCAGGACAGCAGCGGCCTGGCGATCTTCCCGGCCGAGCCCGTGCGCCCCGGCCTGACCTTCGCGCTGAGCTTCCGGGTTGGGGTCGCCTACGTGATCGCGGCGGGGCGGATCGTCTACGTGACCAGCGAGCCAGGCCGGAGCGGCTTCGCCTACGGCACCCTGCCCGCTCATCCCGAGCAAGGCGAGGAGGCCTTCCACGTGGAAAAGGACGGCTCCAGGCTGGTCTTCCGCGTCGTCGCCTTCTCCAGGCCGCGCGATCCGCTCGCCAAGCTCGGCGCTCCCGTCAGCCGGGCTTTGCAGCTGCGGATGAACCACAGATACCTGCGGGCCGCCCGCGAGCTCGCCGGCATCCCGTTCGAGGTGCCATGAAGACGAATCTGAACGGCGACTAGGCCGGGGCGATCCAGAGCTTGATCGCGAGGCCGATGCCCAGCAAGGCGGCGAGCCAGCGGATCACGCTCGCGGGCAGACGCCGGGCGACTCTGGGCCCGATCATGCTGCCGGCCAGCAAGCCGGCGCCGAGCGGCACGACTGCGGCCCAGTCGACGGGCACCAGGATGACCAGGCTGAGCGCGGACACCAGGGTCGCCGCGCCGACGAGCATGTTCTTGAGCGCGTTGGCGCGGGCCAGGTGCGCCTCGACCGTGTACATCAGCAGGCCGAGGGTCATGACGCCGGAACCGGCCCCGAAGTAACCGCTGTACGCCGACACCGCCAGCAATCCGGCGACCAGCACGGGCCTGGTGCCGGCGGCATCGTCCGGCCTGAGCGCCGACAATCTGGGCTGGAGCAGCAGGGCGAGCGATCCGAGCAGCACGAGGAACGGCACGACCGCGCCGAACGCGGCCGATCCGGTGATCAGCAGGAGCGCCACCCCGATCGCGCCGCCGGCGGCGGCCACCGGCGTCCAGCGCCCGAGCCAGTTGGCCCGGCCCTGGAGTTCGGGGCGGGACGCGAGCGCCGAGCCCGGCCAGCACGTGGTGAGGGCGACGATGTTCGCCACGTTCGCCGCGAGGGCGGGGACGCCGGCCGCCAGCAAGGCCGGGTAGGAGACGAGCGAGGTGATGCCGCCCGCGGTCCCGATGATGCCGGCCAGGACTCCGGCGGCAGCGACGAGAACCTCGTCGGCCACGGGGATCACGCCGTGGCCCCGCGACCGGCCCGCCCGCCCCGCCAGCCAACCGTTATCGCCGCTTTGACGATAGCGATATTCTTATTTTTCATAAACAAAGATACCAGTACTGAGCGACTCAAAGCCTGGCTGCGGTCCGAGGCCGCCAGGCTAGGCCCTGGCGGCCGCCTCCCGTCGACCCGGTCACTCGTCCAGGCCCATCACCTCAGCCCGCTCACCGTGTCCAGGGCCCTGGCCGAACTGGTCCGGGAAGGGATCGTCGTCAGCCGCCCCGGTGCGGGGACGTTCGTGGCCCAGACGCGCGGCAGCCAGCCGGGCGGGTCGGCCGGCTACTCGTGGCAGACCGTCGCCCTCGGCGGGCGGGTTATCGACACGACGGGCCTGTCGCCGCTGGCCGATCCTCCGCACGCCGATGACGTGATCTCGCTCGGCACGGGCTACCTGCACTCGTCGCTGATGCCACTAGCCGCGCTCCGCTCGGCGCTGGCCAGGGCCGCGAGGCAGCCAGACACCTGGGAGCGCCCGCCGGCGGCCGGACTGCACTCGCTACGGACCTGGTTCGCCCAAGCCGCCGGGCCAGGCGTCGACGCCCAGGACGTGCTCATCACCAGCGGCGGTCAAGGCGCGCTGTCCGCCGCGTTCCGCGCCCTCGTCGCGCCAGGAGCCGCGCTGCTGGTCGAGTCGCCGACCTATCCTGGCGCTTTGGCCGCCGCGCGGGCGGCCGGCCTGCGCCCCGTGCCGGTGCCGGTCGACGCTGGCGGCATCATCCCCGAGTACCTCGCCGAGGCCTTCGCCCGCAGCGGCGCCCAGGCACTCTTCTGCCAGCCCGCCTACCACAATCCGACCGGCGCCGTGCTCGCCCCTGACCGGCGGCGGGCCATCCTGGCCATCGCAGCGCAGGCGGGGGCGTTCGTGGTCGAGGACGACGTGGCCAGGTCGCTGTCGCACCACGGCCGTCCGCCCGCGCCGCTCATCGCGGACGACCAGGACGGCCGCGTCATCACGGTGACGTCACTGACAAAGGTCGCCTCGCCGAGCCTTCGAGTCGGGGCGATGATCGCACGGGGGCCAGTGGCGAGCCGCCTGCGGGCATTGCGCGCCGTCGATGACCTGTTCGTGTCCAGGCCGCTCCAGGAAACGGCGCTTGACCTCGTGAGCAGGCCCGCGTGGGAGCGTCACCAGAGGGAACTGAGCCGCGCCCTGCACCAGCGGGCCGTCACCCTTTCCGGCGCCATCAGCCGGTACCTGCCGGCGGCCGAGGTCAGCCTTCCCGGCGGCGGCGTGCACTTGTGGGCGCGGCTCCCCCGCGACCTCGACGACACCGAGATCGCCGAGGCGGCGCGCCGTCACGGCGTGATCGTGATGCCGGGCCGGCCATTCTTCCCGGCCGAAGCGCCCGGGCCTTACCTGCGGCTGGCCATGTGCGGGGTGTCGGCCGAGGCTGACCTCGAACTAGGCGTTCGCCGGCTGGCGGCCGCCGCTCCCGAACTCGCTAGCACCGGGTGAAAAGCTACGATAACGGCGAGGGCGGATCAACGTCGGTGGCCATTTAACGGAATCTGAGACCGGTGTGACTGAGCAATTCCCGGTCACCTTCGCTGAGCTGTTGCGGCGGCTGTGCCTGGACGCTGGCCTGACCCAGGAAGAGCTGGCCGCGGTCGCCGGGCTGAGCGCGCGATCGGTCAGCGACCTTGAGCGCGGCGTGACCGTGACCGCTCGCCGGGACACGGCTCGGCTGCTGGCGCAGGCGCTGGGCCTGTCGGACGCGGAGAAGGGCGAGTTCGAGCTCGTAGCGCTCGGCCGGGCGACCCCGAACCGGTCGCTAGCCTGGCGGGCGGCCGTGCGGATGGGCGCGGTGATCGCCCCGGAGGCGGCCGGCTTCGCCGCGACTCCCGGCTTCGCCGCTCCTCCTGACATCGCCGCGACCTTGTCGAGCGCGTACCAGGCGGCACTGCCGCGGCCGATCCTGGCCGAGGGGGACGCCGAACAGCACTAGAGCTTCCGCTCTTGTCCGCCGGGCCCGGTCCTGGCATGGCTACGCTGCTGGGCGGGAGTGACTCACTGAGCGGGGCTCCCGGAATTTGTTCGTTCCCGGTGTCGATGGCGCGGTTCTCTAACCGTCTGCTAGGTGTCTCACACCACCGGACGAAGGGAAGGGCAAACGTGAAGTACATGCTGCTGATCATGGGTTTCCGCGAGGGCGAGGGCATGCCCAAGCCGCCGAGCGGCGGAGCACCCTCGGCGGAGGAGTTCATGGCCTACCAGCGGGAGCTCGGGCAGTCCGGCGTGCACGTCGACTCCGGCCTGCTCCAGTCCTTTGAGGACGCCACCCAGGTGCAGGTCAACGATGCCGGCGAGCGGCTGGTGACCAACGGGCCGTTCGCCGAGTCCCGCGAGTACCTGGGCGGCTATCAGATCATCGACGTCCCCGACCTGGACGCAGCGCTTGATTGGGCGGCCAGGTGCCCGGGCGCGAAGTACGGGCGCGTCGAGGTGCGTCCGCTCGCCGAGTTCTGAGGGCCAGGGCGATGGGGCCGGCAGCGATCGAGGCAGTGTTCCGGGAGGAGCGCGGCCGTCTGCTGGCCCTGCTCGCGGCCCGGTTCGGTGACCTTGATCTCGCCGAGGAGGTTACCGCTGAGGCCCTTCTGGCCGCGGTGGAGACCTGGCCACGCTCCGGGGTTCCGCGCGAGCCGCTGGCCTGGCTGGCGACCACGGCCCGGCGCAAGGCCGTCGACCGGATCCGGCGGGACGCCACGCTGGCCACCAAGCTCGCCACTCTGCACGCTGACGCCGATCCGGCGCGCCGCGCAGAGCCGGTCGCAGCGCACGGGCACATCCCCGACGACCGGTTGCAGCTCATGTTCGCGTGCTGTCACCCCGCTCTCGACCTGGACACGCAGACTGGGCTCACCCTGCGCTACCTCGCGGGCCTGCGCACCGCCGAGATCGCACAGGCCTTCCTCGTCCCGCCGGCGACCATGGCCCAGCGCCTCACCCGCGGCAAGCGCAAGATCCAGCAGAGCCGCATCCCCTTCCGCGTGCCAGGCCCGGACGAGATCGACGGCCGCCTGAGCCTGGTCCTGCACGTCGTCTACCTCATCTTCACCGAGGGCTACGCGGCCACCAGCTACCACGACCTGGTCCGATGCGACCTGGTGGACGAGGCCATCCGGCTCGCCCGGATCCTCCGCCGGCTGATGCCCGGCGATCCCCGGGTCACTGGCCTGCTCGCGCTCATGCTGCTCACCGACGCCAGGCGCCAGGCCAGGGTCGACGGCCATGGCATCGCCGTCTCACTGGAAGACCAGGACCGCGCCCTCTGGGATACCTCGATGATCGACGAGGGCGCCAGGCTGACAACACAGGCCCTAAGCCATCATCCGCCCAACAGCTGGTCCGTCCAGGCCGCGATCGCCGCACTGCACGACGAGGCGCCGTCTTTCCAGGAGACCGACTGGCACCAGGTGCGCCTGCTCTACGACGAGTTGTTCGCATTGACCCCGACCCCCGTCGTCGCCCTCAACCGAGCGATCGCGATCTCCTGGCACGAGGGCCCGCAGGCCGGCCTCGACCACCTCGAAGCCCTCGCCGACCAACCCGGCCTGACCCGCCAGCACCACTGGCACGCCGCCCGCGGCCACGCACTCGCAAGACTCAGACGTCACGCCGCCGCCGCCGAAGCCTACCGGCGGGCCAGCGAACTCGCCCAGACACCCGCCGAGATCTCCTGCCTCTCCGCACGCGCCGAGAAGTACACCACGCCCGGCTGAACAGGCACCAAACGAGCGTGCGGCTAGCAGTCGTTGAGATCCGGCTGACCAGCATCTGACTGGTTAAAGTAGGTCGCCGGGGTCTGCCCGGTCTCGGCGCGGAAGGCGGCGACGAAGGCGCTCGGAGTCTGGTAGCCGACCCGCCGGGCGACGGTGCCGACCGCTTGCCCGGTCGCGAGCATGGGCAGGGCGGCCTGGAGCCGCACCCGGCGACGCCAGTGGCCGAACGGCATGCCGGTGTCGGCCGCGAACGCTCGGGCCAGCGTCCGGGCACTGGCCCCGACTGTCGATCCCCATTCGGCCAGCGTTCGCTCATCGGCTGGCTCGGCGAGCAGCCCGGCCGCGACGTCGGCCGCTCGCTCGTCCTCGGGCATCCGGATCTCGATCGTCGTCATCGGGACCGGGCGCAGCAGGTCGGCGAGCAGCGCTTCCGCTCGGTCTCGCTCGGCGGCAGTCAGCGACTCATGGCCGAGGTAGCCGATCAGCTCGGCCAGCAATCCGGTCACGATGACTGGCACCGGGCGCGGCCAGCTCGCCGGTGACCGGTCCGGTCGCAGGTAGAGCGAGCGCATCGTGGCCACGCCCGAGGCCAGGGTCTCGTGCTTCAGCCCGGCCGGTATCCACAGCGCCCGAGTCGGCGGTAGCACCCAGTCCGCCTCTTCAGTGCGGACAGTCAGTACGCCGCTCGCGGCCCAAGCCAGCTGATGGTCATCGTGGGTATGCCAGTTGAAGACCACGCCGACCGGCATGGGGAACGTCGCGACGATCACCGAGCCCGACGCGTGCTCCCACCAGTCGGTGCACTGCTCGTCCTGCGACAACTGTCCGTCCTGCGACATCGGTTGTCATGCTACGCCGTTGGCGTCAACACCCCTTGTCCGTAGCGTGATGACCATGAACCTTGACCACGAAAACCTGTGCAGTAGCCCGGAGTGGGCGAAGTACCTTCAGGCCGAGGTGCTCCCGGCCGTCACGGCCGGAGTCGACCTCGGGGCCGACATGCTGGAGATCGGTCCTGGCCCCGGCGCGGCTACCGACTGGCTCAGGGACCGGGTCGTGAACCTCACCGCGCTAGAGGCGGACGAGCCCGCCGCCGCCCTGCTGGCCGCTCGCTACCCCGGCAGCAACGTCACCATCGAGACCGGCGACGCGACCGCTATGCCCTACGACGACGAGTCGTTCGACTCCGTGGTCTCGTTCACGATGCTGCACCACGTGCCGACCTTCGTCGAGCAGTTCCACATACTTGAGCAAGCCTGGCGGGTGCTGCGGCCCGGCGGGACGCTGCTCGGCTCCGACAGCCTGGCCAGCACCCCCCTGCACCACTTCCACCACGATGACACCTACAACCCGGTCGACCCGCCGACCCTCCTGGTCTGGCTGCGCACGATCGGCTTCGGCGCCGTCACGGTCACCGTCGACGACGTACTAAAGTTCACCGCCCGCAAGCCGCTGCCCGGCCAAGCCGACGCCTGCTCCGACGACAACTAGGCCAGGACGCCATGATCACCACCACTGGCCTGAGAGCCGCGATCACCGGCCTGATCGCCCTGGCGGCGGCCGAGGAGGAGACGCTGCTGACGGCGACGTCTGACAGTGAGCCTGGCCGTCCGGATCGCTGGGCCGCCAGGCCGCTGGTCGCTCACAATGCCGAGTTCCGCCAGCAGCAAGTGACCCGCCTAGACGCGATCCGGAACGGCACGGCACCGTCGGACTTCACGGAGGTCGACCATCGCGACCCGCAGGTGTACCAGCGGTACTGCGACGTAAGCGCAGCCAAGGTGCGGACGGCTAGCAGGCAGACCGCAGCGAACCTGATCGACGGGCTGAGCGCGCTGTCCGATGACGATCTGCTCGACCCCTCCCGCCACCCCTGGCTGCGGGGACGGCAACTCTGGCTGCAGGTCGTGGTGCGCGGGTTCTGGCATCCCACCGGTCACATCGGCGACTATCACGTTGCCCGCGGCCAGGCCGGCCAGGCGGTCGCGATCCACTCGCACGCCCTGGCCACGGCACGCTACCTGGGTGTTCCCGGACCAGCCCTGGGCATGGCCGGCTACAGCCTGGCCTGCGCGCAGGCCAGGGCCGAAGCCAGCTCCGACGCCATCGCATCGCTGGCCGAGGCCATCAGGCTCAACCCTGACCTGCGGGTCAACGCGAGCCGGGACAGCGACCTGGCCGGGCTCCGGCAAGCCGGACAGCTGGACCGGCTGCTCGCGGATTAGTCGACTTCAGCACCAGCGATCCAGTCGCCGTAGCCGCTGTCCTGGCCCAGCGCTGCTGCGCCGTAACGAGGTTATAGACGGGATAGAACTCGTCGAGATCCCTCCCTGGCTAACCGGCGGACCTCGACTCGATGCCGGCGAACAGCAGGTCGACGATGCGCTCGCTGGTCTTGACCGGGTCGAGGTCGGCGGTCGCGCCCTGGGACATGCGGGACAGGATCGGGGCGACGAGCACCTCGGCGGTGAGGTTCACGTCGATGTCGGGCCGCAACTCCCCCGTGTCGATCCCCCGCTGGATCACCCGCCTGGTCGCCTGCCGTCGCGGGGTCACCACCTCGCTGAAGTAGCGGCGGTGCAGTTCGGGGAACAACTCGGCCTCGGCGTTGAGCGCGCGCAGGATCCGGCTCGCGCGAGGGTCGAGGGTGCGCTCGATGATCACGGCCATCAGGTCCACGAGGTCGTCCCGCACCGACTGGCCAGCCAGGTCGGGCAGCGGCCGGTTGATCGAGGCGAGGACGTCCAGGTACAGGTCGTCCTTCGTCTTCCAGCGGCGGTACACCGAGTTACGGGACACCCCAGCCGTCCTCGCGATCGTGACCAGCGACAGCCCGGACAGCGTGCCGCCGGCGCTGATCTGGTCGAGCACCGCGTCGATGATCGCGGCGTCGGCTCGATCGTCCCGGTGTCGGCCAGCCGCGCGCTCCGCAGTCTCCATGACTCTCACTATATAACGGAACAGAGCTGTTGCGTTCCGTAAGCTCGGCAGTTACTGTCGGAACAGCACTGTTCCGTTTCACTTGAAGCATTCCGGAGGCAGAGATGCCAACTCCCCTGTCCGACCGGCTCGCCCGCCTGGCGCTGGTCGCGGTCATGGCGGGAGCGTTCATGTCGTTGCTCGACACGACGATCGTCAACGTAGCGCTGCCGACCATCCAGCACAGCCTGGGGGCGAGCGACGACTCACTTGAGTGGGTCGTGTCCGGTTACGCCCTCGCGTTCGGCCTGGTCCTCATCCCGGCAGGCCGCCTGGGCGACTCCATCGGGCGCAAGCCCCTTTACCTCGCCGGTCTCGTCCTGTTCCTGCTGGCCAGCCTCGGCGCCGGCCTCGCGCAGAACCCGACCGAGCTCGTCTTTGCCCGGATCATCCAGGGCCTGGCCGCCGGCACCTACTACACCCAGATCAGCGCCACGATCGTCGACATCTACGCGGGCACCAAGCGCTCGCACGCGTTCGGCCTGCTCGCGGCGGTGATCGGCGTCTCCACGGCGATCGGCCCGCTCGCCGGCGGCCTGCTGATCTCCGCGATCGGCCCGCAGTCGGGCTGGCGCTGGATCTTCCTGGTCAACCTCGTCATCGGCCTGGCCGCCGTGCCCATGGCGGCGAAGTTCCTGCCGACCCCGGTCCGCAAGCCGCGCGAGCAGGCGGACGCGGCCGGCATCGCCTTGCTCACCCTGGCGCTCGTCACCATCCTGGTCCCGCTGATCGAAGGCCAGCGGCTGGACTGGCCGATCTGGACCTACTGCTGCTTCGTGGCCGCCGCTCCTACGCTGATCGGGCTCTGGGCCTGGGAGCGCCGGGTCGAGCGAGTTGGCCGCACCCCGCTGTTCCCGCCGCGCGTGATCAAGCGGCCCGCGTTCGCCGCCGGCGGCACCTTCGCGCTCGTCTACTTCGCGGCGTTCACCAGCATCTTTTTCATCCTCGCCGTGACCTGGCAGGACGGCTTCGGCCACAGCGCGCTTGCCAGCGGCCTGGTCATCAGCCCCTTCGCCTGCGGCGCCGTCATCTCGGCCCGCAAGAGCCACGCGATCGCCGCCAGGCTCGGAAAGCGCGTGCTCCTCCTCGGCTGCTCGGCGATCGCCGTCGGGCTCGCGGCGGTGCTGCTCGCGTTCCACCTGGCCGGCCAGCCCAGCGCCTGGTACCTCGTTGGTCCCCTGTTCCTGGCCGGCCTCGGTCACGGCATCATCGTCGCCCCGAACATCGACCTGGTGCTCAAGTCGGTCCCGCCGGCCGACAACGGAGCAGCCAGCGGCGTGCTCAACACGGCCCAGCGCGTCGGCAGCGCGTTCGGCATCGCGATCATCGGCGCCGTCCTGTTCGGCACCCTGCACCCGGCCAGCGCGACCCCGGAGTCGATCGCCGGGGCGTTCAGCCACAGCTTCCAGCTCGCGATCGGCGTCAATATCGGCCTCATCCTGCTGGCCCTGCTGCTCGCCCTGCGCATCCCCCGCCAGGCCGGGTTCGCCCCGGCCGGTCCGCCGGCGGCACCTGACCACGACCGCGAGCTGGTCGAGTCAGCCTGAGTCGACGATCGCAGGCCGAGACGCCCTTGGTCCCAAGGGAGTGAACCAACCTGGGTAACGGAGTGTCTCAGCTACGGAGCCGGCGGCCCTATGGCGATGGAGCCGTAGCCGGACTGGCTGAATCGGTCAGGGTGATCTTGATCGCGCGGAACAGCCGCGGCGTGTCCTTCAGCACGGTCAGCCGGGGATCGGGCACGGTCAGGAACGCGTCGACGGCGACCGCGAAGAACGGGGCCAGCCTCGGGTCGTCCCTGATCGCGGCGAAGGCTCGCTTGTCGCCGCCCAGCACGAGGGCGTCAAGCTGGTAGGGCCCGAACACCGCCGCGGCGGTGTCGGCGGCGGCGGCCAGCGCCTGGTGGGCCTGGTTCTCGCGGCGCCGGGCGAACCGCTGCTGTGACTGCCCGCCAGCGGCGCTGCGCCCGTGCACGAGCCGGCTGCCGACCTTAGACGCTGCCAGTACCGGCTCGCTCCCGGTGAACACCCCGGCCGCGTAGCCACCAAGCCGTACCAGGAACACCCCGACCGTCCGCTCCGCCACCGCATGAGCCGCGACCAGCTCCGCGAGCTCCTCGGCTCCGGCCTGGCTCGTGGTCGGCAGCGGCGGGAACGGCACGACGCACCGGGCGACGGCGCCGTCAGGACCGGTGTACGTGACCCCGTCGTCCGCCAGCGACGCGGTGATGCCGCCGTGGCGGTCGGAGAAGGACCTTACCCAGCCAATAAACCGCTGGGGTGCTACGTCCAGCCTGCGCGGCTGAATCGCCGTCCCTGATGTCATCGACGAGCCTCAGACATTGAAGCCAAGGGCCCGCAACTGCTCGCGGCCGTCCTCGGTGATCTTGTCTGGACCCCACGGCGGCAGCCAGACCCAGTTGATGCGGAAGTCGCTGACCAGCCCGTCGAGCGCGACCTGGGTCTGGTCCTCGATCACGTCGGTCAGCGGGCAAGCCGCGCTGGTCAGCGTCATGTCCACGGTCGCGACCCGGTCGTCGTCGACGGTCACGCCGTAGACCAGGCCAAGGTCCACGACGTTGACGCCAAGCTCAGGGTCGACCACGTCCCGAAGGGCTTCGAGCAGGTCGTCGATTTCAGGAAGCGCGTCAGGGTTCAGGCTGTCCGGCAGGACGTCCACATCATGCACAGCGTCGGTCGGGGGCTCAGCATCCGTCATGTCTGCTCTCCATTCAGCGATCCCGCGTCCAGCGTACTGACCGCGCGTGCAGTCGCATCCTTCCACGCCATCCAGCCGAGCAAGGCGCACTTGATCCGTGCCGGGTACTTGGCGACGCCGGCGAATACCACCGCGTCGCCAAGTACCTCATCATCAGCATCGGAATCGCGGGAGCGCATCAGCTCGAGGAATGCGTCACTGATCTGCATCGCCTCGCTGACCGGCTTGCCGATCACCAGGTCGGTCAGCACCGAGGCGCTGGCCTGGCTGATGGAACAGCCGAGCGCGTCGTACGACACGTCGACGATCTCCGGCTCGCCGCCCAGATCAGTTTGCGGCACTGCCTTCACAGCGACCCGCAGCGTGATCTCGTCACCGCAGGTCGGGTTCACGTGATGAACCTGGGCGTCGAACGGCTCCCGCAAGCCCCTGTGGTGCGGGTGACGGTAATGATCCAGGATGATCTCCTGGTACATCGACTCGAGTTGCATCACACCGCCTTCAACATCAGGGCATACCGGACTGTTCCTGCCTGGCCGCAAGCAAGCTAGGCCACGCCGAAGAACTTCTGCGCTGTTCTTATCCCCTGCGCCAGGGCGTCCACCTCGTCGATGGTGTTGTACAGGTAAAGGCTTGCCCGCGTGGACGACTGGACGCCCAGCGCCCGGTGCAGCGGCCACGCGCAGTGATGCCCGGCCCGCACCGCCACCCCGCGATCATCGAGCACCTGGCTGACATCGTGCGGGTGAACTCCCTCGATCGTGAACGAGATAGCGCTGCCGCGGTTGACCGGCTCGGCCGGGCCCAGTATCCGCAGCCCGTCAATCTCGGCGAGCGACTGCAAGGCGTGGCTTAGCAGGACCTGCTCGTGCGCGTGGGCGGCCGCGAGGTCCACGTCGGTCAGGTAGTCGATGGCCGCGCCCAGCCCGACCGCCTCGGCGATCGGCATCGTGCCCGCCTCGAACTTGTGCGGCGGGGCCGCGTAGGTCGAGTGATCCATCCAGACGGTCTCGATCATCTCGCCGCCACCGAGGAACGGCGGCAGCTCGTCGAGCAACTCCCGGCGCGCCCAGAGCACGCCGATGCCGGTCGGGCCGCACATCTTGTGGCCGGTGAAGCCGACGAAGTCGGCTCCGATCGAGCTCACGTCCATCAGTCCGTGCGGCACCGACTGGGCCGCGTCCACGAGCACCAGCGCGCCGACGGCGTGCGCGCGGGCGGCGATCTCGCTGACCGGGTTGATCGTGCCGAGCACGTTCGACTGGTGCGTGACCGCCACGATCTTGGTCCGCTCGTTGATCAGCTCATCGGCCTCGCTTAGGTCGAGCCGCCCGTCGGGAGTGACCCCGAACCAGCGCAGCCGGGCGCCGGTCCGCTGGCAGAGTAGTTGCCAAGGCACGATGTTGGAGTGGTGCTCCATCTCGCTGATGACGATCTCGTCGCCCTCGCCCAGCCTATGGGCGTTGCCAATCGAGCAAGCCACCAAGTTGATGGCCTCGGAGACGTTCTTGGTGAAGACGACCTCGGTCTCGTCGGGCGTGCCGATGAAGCCGGCCACCTTGATCCTGGCGCCCTCGTAGGCCTCCGTCGCCTCCTCGCCCAGCTCGTGCGTGGCGCGGTGGATGTTCGCGTTGTGCCGCTCGTAGAAGTCGGTCATCGCGTCGATGACCTGGCGCGGCTTCTGCGAGGTGTTGGCGCTGTCCAGGTAGACGAGCGGCTTGCCGTCCCTGACGGTACGGTCCAGGATCGGGAAGTCCTTCCTGACCCGGCCGACGTCGAAGCTCACGACACTACCCCTGCGGTCGTCAGGAAGCGCTCGTAGCCATTGGCTTCAAGCTCGTTGGCGAGCTCAGGGCCGCCCTCTTCGACGATCCGGCCGCCGACGAACACGTGCACGAAGTCAGGCTGGACGTAGCGCAGGATCCTGGTGTAGTGGGTGATCAGCAGCACCCCGTGGTCGGCGCCTTCGCGATATGCGTTGATGCCCTCGGACACGACCTTGAGCGCGTCGATGTCGAGGCCAGAGTCGGTCTCGTCCAAGATCGCGATCTTCGGGTTGAGCAGCTGGAGCTGCAGGATCTCGTGCCGCTTCTTCTCCCCGCCAGAGAACCCCTCATTGAGGTTGCGCTGGGCGAACACCGGGTCGATGGACAGGGCCTTCATCGCGCCGTTCATTTCCTTCACGAACTCGCGCAGCTTGGGCGCCTCGCCCCGGACCGCGGTGACCGCGGTGCGCAGGAAGTTGGCGACGGTCACGCCTGGCACCTCGACCGGGTACTGCATGGCGAGGAACAGGCCGGCCCGAGCGCGGGCGTCGACGCTCATCGCGAGCACGTCCTCGCCGTCCAGCGTCACGCTCCCCTGGGTCACGTGGTACTTGGGGTGACCGGCGATCGAGTAGGCCAGCGTGGACTTGCCAGATCCGTTCGGTCCCATGATCGCGTGGGTCTGCCCGGCGGCTACGGTCAGGTCGACCCCGCGCAGGATCTCCTGGCTCTCACCGTGCGCGCCCGCATTTGCCTGCCCGGCTACCGACACGTGCAGGTCACGGATCTCAAGGGTGGACATCTTCTTCTTCTCTCCTGGTCTGCTATGCGGACGGCACGGCGACGAGCACGTCGCCGCCGTCGATCCGCACTGGGTAGGTATTCAGCGCCTTGGTCGCCGGAGGTCCGGTCGGCTTTCCTGTGCACAGGTCGAAGCACGAGCCGTGCAGCCAACACTCGACGGTCTGGTCGTAGATCTCGCCGTCGGCCAGCGACACGTCCTCGTGGGTGCAGAACTCGTCGAGCGCGTAGACCTCGCCCTCGCTTTTGATGATCACGAGCGGCTTGCCGTTGAGCTCCACGGCGAACGTCCCCTGGTCAGGCACATCGGCCACGGCGCACGCCCGCACCAACTCCGGCTCGCTCATCGGAAATTACCGGCCCCTCTCGAGCTCGACCTCGATGGCGCTCATGATCCGGTCCGCCAGCTCAGGCACCTCGATCTGCCCGATCAGCTCGGCGAAGAACCCCCTGATCACCAGCCGCCGCGCCTCCGCTTCAGTGATGCCGCGGGAGGTGAGATAGAACAAGTGCTCGTCCTCGAGCCGGCCGCTGGTACTTGCGTGTCCGGCCCTGACTACTTCCCCGGTCAGGATCTCGAGGTTAGGCACGGAGTCGACCCGCGTCCCGTCCGTGAGTACCAGGTTCCTATTTGCCTCATAACTGTCTGTTCCGACAGCCTCCGCCCGGATGAGCACATCCCCGATCCACACCGCATGCGCCCCATCCCCCTGCAGCGCCCCCTTATAGGTGACCCTGCTACGACAGTTGGCCTGGTTATGGTCAACCAGCAGCCGATGCTCCAGATGCTGCCCCGCATCCGCGAAGTACACCCCGCGCAGGTCCGCATTCCCCCCGGTACCCGAATACCGCACCGAAGGCGCGATCCGCACGACCGACCCGCCCAGGGAAACCGCCGTATGCGCGAACGAAGCATCCTTCCCAACGAGAGCAGCATGATGCGACAAATGCACCGCATCCTCATCCCAGTTCTGGAACGACACCACGCTCAGCGAGCCCCCCTCGCCGACGAGAAACTCGACGTTATCGGCATAGGTCGCCGACCCGGAATACTCCAGCACCACCAAAGCTGATGCGTTCGCCCCCACCTCGACGACGACATGCCCAGCCGCCGCCTGCTCTGCGGACTCGCCGTGAATCCGCAAAACGGTAGGTCGCGTAGCGACTACCCCGGGAGGCACAGTCACGATCGTCGCCTCGCGGAACGCGGCGAATGCCCGGGCGCTCACCCGGTCAGTTGGCACGAGGGCGGTGCCAATCCGACTGTCGCCATGTTGCGTATGCACAATGGCGACACCGGATTCGGCACTGCCCTCGACCTCTATCGTGCCGAGATCCATCGGAGCATCGGTGTGCAGCCCTCGAAGCCGACGAAGTGGCGTGAAACGCCACTCCTCCTCGCGCCCAGACGGCACAGCGAAATCGTCAGGCGAGTACGACCTAACACCGTGCAACCTAGACACGGGGCCGGTCGATTCGACGACCCCTGCGAGCGAGCTCATTAGCCGACCGCTCCTTCCATTTGGAGCTCGATCAGCCGGTTGAGCTCCAGCGCGTATTCCATCGGCAGTTCCCGCGCGATCGGCTCGACGAAGCCTCGCACGATCGTAGCCATCGCCTCGTCCTCGGTCATGCCTCGGCTCATCAGGTAGAACAGCTGATCGTCCGAGATCTTCGAGACGGTCGCCTCGTGCCCCATCTCGACGTCGTCCTCGCGCACGTCCACGTACGGGTAGGTGTCGCTCCGGCTGACCGCATCGACGAGCAGTGCGTCGCACTTCACGGTCGACTTGGAGTGCTCGGCGCCTTCCTGCACCTGGACCAGGCCCCGGTACGACGTCCGCCCGCCGGCCCGCGCCACCGACTTCGACACGATCGTCGACGACGTGTGCGGAGCCATGTGCACCATCTTGGCGCCAGCGTCCTGGTGCTGGCCCTTGCCAGCGAACGCGACCGACAGGGTCTCGCCCTTGGCGTACTCGCCCATCAGGTAGACGGCCGGGTACTTCATCGTGACCTTGGATCCGATGTTCCCGTCGATCCACTCCATGGTGGCGCCGGCCTGCGCGACCGCGCGCTTGGTGACCAGGTTGTAGACGTTGTTCGACCAGTTCTGGATCGTCGTGTAGCGGCAGCGGGCGCCCTTCTTCACGATGATCTCGACGACCGCCGAGTGCAGCGAGTCCGACGAGTAGATCGGCGCCGTGCAGCCCTCGACGTAGTGCACGTAGGCGTCCTCGTCGACGATGATCAGGGTCCGCTCGAACTGGCCCATGTTCTCGGTGTTGATCCGGAAGTAAGCCTGCAGCGGGATGTCCACGTGCACGCCCTTGGGCACGTAGATGAACGAGCCGCCGCTCCAGACCGCGGTGTTGAGCGAGGCGAACTTGTTGTCGCCGACCGGGATCACCGTGGCGAAGTACTCCTGGAACAGCTCGGGGTGCTGCCGGAGCGCGGTGTCGGTGTCCTCGAAGATGACGCCCTTCTCCTCAAGGTCCTCGCGGATCTTGTGGTAGACGACCTCCGACTCGTACTGCGCGGCGACGCCGGCGATGAGGCGCTGCTTCTCAGCCTCGGGGATGCCGAGCCTGTCGTAGGTGTTCTTGATGTCGGCCGGGAGCTCGTCCCAGTTGGCGGCCTGCTTCTCGGTGGAGCGGACGAAGTACTTGATGTTCTCGAAGTCGATACCGGACAGGTCCGAGCCCCAGGTGGGCATGGGCTTGCGCCGGAACAGCTTCAGGCCCTTGAGCCGCAGGTCCAGCATCCACGGCGGCTCGTCCTTCTTGGCCGAGATATCCCGGACGACCTCCTCGGACAGTCCCCGGCGCGCGGACTCGCCGGCTACGTCAGAGTCGGCCCAGCCGAACTTGTAGCGCTCCAGCCCTTCGAGCTCGGGGCGTGCGATTGTCGTCATGCGGAGATGCCTCCGGACCTTGTTGGTATGTCGGTGGGTGTATGACCAGGTAGATCGGTGGTGGTGCGCGGAGAAGCGTGCACGAGCGATGGTGCCGTGATGTGCGTGGTACAGACCCCGTCGCCGCGGGAGATCGTAGCCAGCCGCTGTACCGGGGTGCCGAGCAGGCGGCCGAAGGCCTCGGTCTCCGCCTCGCACAGCTGCGGGAACTGGGCCGCCACGTGCGCGACCGGGCAGTGGTGCTGGCAGAGCTGCTCGCCCCCGCCCACCTCGCCATCCCCCCGCAACGCGGCCGGGGCCACGCTCGCGGAGGCGGCGTAGCCGTCTGCGGACAGCGCCTCGGCCAGGGCCTGCACGCGGCCCGCGGCGGGAGCGGCGTCGACCACGGGGCGGTACCTGCTCTCCAGGTCGGCGATCTTCCTGCGGGCGAACTCGGTCACCGCGTCCGCCCCGGCCGTCTCGGCCAGGAAGCGCAGCGCGCTGGTGGCCAGGTCGTCGTAGGCGTGCTCGAAAGCGCTCCGGCCCGCGTCGGTGATGGCGAACAGCCGGGCCGGGCGCCCGCGTCCGCGGCTGCCGTAACAGCGCGCTTCCCTGGCCTCGATCATCCCGTCGGCCAGCAGGTTGTCCAGGTGGCGGCGGATCGCGGCCGGGGTCACGCCCAGCCTGGCGCTCAGCGCGGCCGCCGTGGCCGGGCCGTGCTCCAGGATCAGCCGGGCGATCCGGGCCCGGGTACCCCGCTCGGTGCCTGACGGCCCGGTCGTAGGCTGAACAGGCGCAGCACCAAGCCCGGCGCTGGCCGACAGGCCAGGCACCGCGCCGTGCAGTCCAGCACCGTCCAGTCCCACGTTTTTCACAACATCATTGTGCCGTAAATACTTCCGCGACCGCAAACCGGCTCGCCACCCGCGCCGCGCGGCGGCCTAACCGGGTCAGAATCGGCGTACCGGAGCATCACCCGAAGTTTGGTGACACATGACCATACGACGGCCGCTTCCCCGGGATGGTTCAATGGTTTAAAGGACCGTCCGCATCCAGGGGCGCGGGCGGAGCCCGGCGAGCTGACAAACTTGCCGAATGACCTCAGGCAGTGACATGTCCGCATCCCGGGGTGAGACAGCCATGAACGACGCGGCAGCCGCGGCCCGGCAGATGTGGACCTTGTTCGAGCCGGTCCACGCGGTCACGTACTTTGCGCCCGAGGCCCGCGCCGCGTTCCAGGACGCGGGCCTGCGCGGGTTCTGGCGCGGCTACTTCGCCGGGCGCGCCGCACCGCTGGGCCCGGTCCGCGCGGAGCCGGTCACCGCCTCGTTCTTCAACTTCGCTCCCCCGATGGTGGCCCGGGCCCTGCCGGGCGTGTGGGACCTGATTACCCCGGCGGGCGCGCTGGCCGCGCGGGAGGCGGGCGCGGTCGCGGCGCTGCGGCGCCTGCTCGGCGAGTCAGCGGCAGGCGTCACCGCGCTGGCCGACCGGCTGCTGAGCGCCGCCGACGGCCTGGACTGCTCCGGCCGGGTACTGGCCGCCGCGAACGCGGCGCTGCCAGCGCCCGACGAGCCGGTGGCGCGGCTGTGGCATGCGGCCACCGTGCTGCGGGAGCACCGCGGGGACGGGCACTTTGCCGCCCTGGTGGCCGCGGACATCGACGGCTGCGAGGTAGTGGTGCTGCGGGCGGGAGCCGACGCCAACCGCGAGCAGCTGCAGCCGGCCCGCGGCTGGACCGACGAGGACTGGGCGCGGGCCGCGGCCCGGCTGGCGCGCCGGGGCTGGCTGGACCCCGGCGGCCGGGCCACTAAGGAAGGCATGGCCGCCCGGCAGGCCGTGGAGGACGCCACCGACCGGGCGGCGGCGCGGCCGTGGGCCCGGCTGGGGCCGACGGCCACCGAGGAGCTGGCGAGCCTGCTGGCCCCGGTCGCCCGCGCGTGCGCGGTGGTCCTGCCGTTCCCCAACCTGGTCGGCGTGCCAGCACCGAACGCGGGCCCCGCCCGCGCCACGCAGGACGGTCAGCCATGAGCGAGATGCCCGATAAAGATCCATCCATCACGCAACGCCCCGGCGCCGGCCTGGCCGACCCGCTGGCCGACGCCCCGGGCGATCCCGCCCCGGGCATGCGCGGGATCGCCGCGCTCGGCGATCCCGCCGTGGTGACGGATCCCTATCCGGTCCTGGCCGGGCTCCGGGAAGCGTCGCCGTTCGCCGAGCTGGACGGCGCGCTGGTGGTGGTCGGCCGTTACCAGGACTGCTCGGCGATCCTGCGCGATCCGCGGGCCAGCAGCGAGCGGAGCCAATCCCTGCTGTCCACGCCGGAACTGCAGCAGCAGCGCAACCCTTCGTTCCTGTCCATGGACCCGCCCGACCACACCAGGCTGCGCCGGCTGGTCTCCAAGGCGTTCGCGCCGCGGGTCATCGCCAGGCTCGAGCCCCGGATCCGGGAACTCACCGACGACCTCCTCTCCGCCGCCTCCGACGGTGACGGCGGCGGGCAGCTCGAGGTCGTGAGCCAGCTCGCCTACCCGCTGCCGGTCCGGATCATCTCCGAACTGCTCGGAGTCCCGGCCGAGGACTACGCCAGGTTCGCCGGCTGGTCGGCCAGCCTGGCCCACTCGCTGCAGCCCCAGTTCGGCGAGCCCGATCCCGCTTCGGGCGCGGCGGTGCAGCAGGCCAGGCTGGAGTTCGCCGACTACTTCAGGGAACTGATCGCCGCCCGCCGCGGCCGCCGCGGGAACGATCTGCTGTCCGAGCTCATCCGGGCCGAGGATGATGGCCAGCGCCTGTCCGAGGACGAGCTGATCGCCACCTGCGTGCTGCTGCTCGTGGCCGGGCACGAGACCACGGTGGGCCTGATCTCGAACGCGATCCTGGCCCTGCTGCGCCACCCGGATCAGCTCGCCGCGCTGCGCGCCGACCCGGAACTGGCCCCCGGAGCGGTCGAGGAAACACTGCGCTACGACGCCCCGGTGCAGCTCACCGGCCGCGTCGCGCGCGACGGCATCCAGGTCGGCCCGGTGAGCCCACGCGACGGCGCGGTCATGCTGCTGCTGCTCGCGGCGACCGGGCGCGATCCCGAGGTCTTCCCCGACCCGGACCGGTTCGACATCCGCCGGGGCGCGGCCAGTCACCTGGCTTTCGCCGCCGGGCCGCACTTCTGCCTGGGCGCGCCGCTGGCCCGGCTGGAGGCGACGATCGCGTTGCAGGCGTTCGCGACCCGGGTGACCGAGCCCGAACTCGACCCGGCCGGCCTGGTCTACAAGCCCAACTTCAACCTCCGCGGCCCCCAGCAGCTAGTCGTGGGCGTGGGGTAGGGGTTCCCTCAGGGGGTGGCGGCGGCGGCGGAGATGGCTGGGGGCTCGGTTAGGGTCAGGGGGTGATGGCAGGCGGCCAGGTGGCCCTGGGCGTTGCCGTGCGGGACTAGGGGCGGTTCCTGCTGGGTGCAGATCTCGGTGGCGTAGCGGCAGCGCGGGTGGAACCGGCATCCCGACGGCGGGGCTACCGGGCTCGGCACGTCGCCCTCCAGCACGATCTGCTCCCGCCGGGCGGAAAGGTCGGGATCGGGCACCGGGACCGCTGACAGCAGCGCCTCGGTGTAGGGATGGACCGGCTCCCGGTACAGCTCCTCGGCGGGCGAGATCTCCACGATCTTGCCCAGGTACATGACCGCGATCCGGTCGGAGACGTGCCGCACCACCCCGAGGTCGTGCGCGATGAACACGTACGTCAGCGACATCTCGTCCTGCAGGTCGTCCAGCAGGTTGATCACCTGCGCGCGGATCGAGACGTCCAGGGCGGACACGGGCTCGTCGGCGATGATCAGCTTGGGGCGCAGCGCCACCGCCCTGGCCACGCCGATGCGCTGACGCTGGCCGCCGGAGAACTCGTGCGGGTAGCGGTTGACGTGCTCCGGCGACAGGCCCACGAGCTCGAGCAGTTCCCGCACCCGGCCCCTGATCTTCTCCCGGTCGCCGTAGTTGTGGATGCGCAGCGGGTCAGCGATGATCGCTCCCACGCGCTTACGGGGGTTGAGCGAGGCGTACGGGTCCTGGAACACCATCTGCATGTCGCGCCGGACCGGCCGCAACTGGCGCCGCGACAGCCGGGTGATGTCGCGGCCCTCGAAGGTGACCGAGCCTGCGGTGAGGTCGTACAGCCGCGCGATGCACCGGGCCAGCGTGGACTTGCCGCACCCGGACTCGCCGACCAGCCCCAGCGTCTCCCCGCCGAACACCTCCAGGCTGACGTCGTCCACGGCGTGCACCCGGGCCACCTCGCGCTGCAGGATGCCCTTCCTGATCGGGAAGTACTTCTTGATGTGCTCCGCCCGCAGGAGCGCCTCACCATGCGAGTTCGTGGTCACGCCGTGCCCCCTGCTCGCCATGGCTCCTCGGTCTGGGCCGTGAGGTCCTGCGGAACGGCCAGGTCCTGCTGGGCGTTCAGGTCCGGGCGGATGACACGCTCCCTCCGCTGCTTCTTCTGCTCCGGGTCCAGGTGGCAGGCGTCCAGGTGGCCGTCGCCGAGCTTGTCGGTCAGCGCCGGGACCTCCGAGCACCGGTCGAACCGGTTCCCGCACCGGGGCCCGAACGCGCAGCCCTCGGGCAGACTGATCAGGGACGGCGGCATCCCCTGGATGGCGGTCAGCCGCCGCGGCCGCGGCCGGTCCAGCCGGGCGATCGATCCCAGCAGGCCCCAGGTATACGGATGCTGGGCGTCGTAGAACAGGCTGCGCAGGGAGCCCTGCTCGACCACCCGGCCCGCGTACATCACCGCGACCCGGTCCGCGATATCGGCCACCACGCCCATGTCGTGCGTGATCATGACCACCGCGGTGCCGAAGTCGTCCCTGAGCTTCTTGATCAGCTCAAGGATCTGCGCCTGGATCGTCACGTCCAGCGCGGTGGTGGGCTCGTCGGCGATCAGCAGGTCGGGATGGCAGGAGACCGCCATGGCGATCATGACCCGCTGGCGCATGCCGCCGGAGAACTGGTGCGGGTAGTCATCCACCCGCTCGGCCGCGTGCGGTATGCCCACCGACCGCAGCAGCTCGATCGCGCGGTCCCGGGCGGCCCGCTTGGAGACGCTCTCGTGGGCCCGGATCTGCTCGGCGATCTGCCAGCCCACCCGGTAGACCGGGTTGAGCGAGGTCATGGGGTCCTGGAAGATCATGGCGATCCCCGCGCCGCGGATCTCGCGCACCTGGTCCTGGCCGAGAGTCATCAGGTCGCGGCCCTTGTAGATCACCTCGCCCTCGAACCGCGCGTTCGGATCGTTGATCAGCCGCATCACCGACATCATGGTCACGCTCTTGCCGGAGCCGGACTCGCCGACGATGCCGAGCGTCTCCCCTTCCGCGACCTCGAGCGACACGCCGTCCACGGCCCGGACGGTCCCGTCCTCCGTGCGGAAGGACACCTTGAGGTCACGCACCTCCAGCAGCGGCTCCGCCATCAGGTGGGCCGCACCCTCGGGTCCAGCCACGCGTAGCCGACGTCGACGACGGCGTTGGCCACCACGATGAAGAACGCCCCGAACACCACCGTGGCCATGATCGTGGGCAGGTCGAGGTTGGTCAGGGCCTGATAGGTGAGGAAGCCGATGCCGTGGATGCCGAACACCACCTCGGTCAGCAACGCCCCGCCGGCCACCAGCGCGCCGAAGTCGAGCCCGAATAGGCTCACGAACGTGATCATCGAGTTGCGCAGGACGTGCCGGACCAGGACCCGCCGCTCGCGCAGTCCCTTGGCCCGGGCGGTGCGCACGAAGTCCTCGTTCTGGATCTCGATCAGGTTGGCCCGCAGCACCCGGGCGTAGAAGCCGATGTAGAGGAACGACAGCGTCAGCCACGGGATGATCAGGCCGCGGAACCACAGCACCGGGCTCTGCGTGAACGGCGTGAACCCCAGCGGCGGCACCCAGCTGAACAGCGGCGTGTTGTGCAGCCCGCCCTGGCTGATCAGGTTGGCCACCGTGCCCGCCCAGAAGGGCGGCGTGGAGAAGCCGATCAGCGCGATGATCATCAGCAGCGGGTCGAGCACCGTGCCCCGCAGCAGCGCGGCCGCGAGGCCCATGGCGATGGCCACGACCACCCAGATCACTGCGGCCCCGAACACCAGCGACAGGGTGGCCGGCGCCGCCGCGCCGATCTCGGGGACCACCAGCACGCCCTGGTTCGAGTAGGACACCAGGTCGCGGGTGACGAACAGGTGCTTCATCATCAGCAGGTACTGGATCGGGAGCGGCCGGTTGAGCCCGAACTGGGCCCGGATCTCGGCCAGGATCTGCGGGCTGGAGTTGCGGCCGGCGATCGCCCGGGCGGGGTCGACGCCCGGGGTCTTGATTCCCCC
>DATKFV010000016.1:0-144462 GCA_035511035.1 Streptosporangiaceae bacterium | reverse complement strand
GCCTCGGCCCACTCCAAGGTCAAGGGCTGGATCTGCTCGAACAAGGAAGCCCAGCAGGCCATCCTCAACTACGGCTTCCTGAACACCCCGTTCTGCGGAGCTGGCTCCTGACCCAAGCAACCCCGAGTCGGTCATGTGGCGTCCTGCCCTGCCAGGACGCCACATGACCATCTTCATGACCGGACGCCCTACGTTTACTATCAATTAACACGGAATGAAGCTGGACGACAGACATGTCATGCATCATGGATCGGCACGGGAGCAGGCGCACCGCGCTGGGCCGGTCTGATGCGTGCCGGGGAGGAAGATTCTCATGGCCGTCGCACTGACGCCCGGCCGCTCATCGGCTCCGCCAGGTGACGACGTCCCTCGCAGCATCGTCGTGCGTGCATCCACGGGAGACCGGATCTTCCGCGGCATCCTGCGCGGCGGCGGTCTGTTCGTGCTCTTCATCACCGGGATGATCCTGCTCTTCCTGTTCCTGCGGTCGCTGGGGGCCTTCGAGCGGGCCGGCTTCGGGTTCTTCACCACGGCCAGCTTCGCCCCCGAGCTCAGCGATCACTTCGGCATCGCCGCCCTGCTGCCGGACTCCGCGCTCATCGCGGTCATGGCCCTGGCCATGGCCATACCGGTCGGGGTTTCGGCCGCGATCTTCATCTCGGAGTACGCGCCGCCCGCGCTACGCGGGCCGATGATCGCCGTGATCGACCTGATGGCGGCGATTCCCAGTATCATCTTCGCGCTATTCGGGTTCTTCTTCCTGATGCCGCGGATTCTCGGGCTCAACCAGTGGCTCTCGCATCACCTCGGCTTCATCCCGATCTTCCATTTCAGCCTGGCCGACAGCCTGGCCGACTACGTCGGCTCCACCTTCATCGCCGCCGTGGTCGTGTCCATGATGGTGATCCCGATCATCACGTCCCTCGGCCGCCAGGTCTTCTCCCAGGCGCCGCAGGGTGAGCGCGAGGCTGCCTACGCGCTCGGCAGCACCAAGTGGGGGATGGTCCGCACCGTGGTCCTGCCCTTCGGTCGTGGTGGCGTCATCGGCGCGAGCATGCTGGGCCTTGGCCGGGCCCTCGGCGAGACCATCGCGGTGACGTTCATCCTCACGCCCCTGACGTTCACGTTCAATCCGCACGTCCTTGAGGAAGGCGGGAACTCCATCACCGACGAGATCACGACTTTTATTCAGCAATACGACCCTAAAGGCCAGGCGGCCTTGCTCGCCTGCGGGCTCGTGCTCTTCGTTGCGACGCTCATCGTGAACTCCCTGGCCTCGGTCGTCGTCAGCAGGTCGCGCTCGGGCGCGGCGACAGCGGACTGACGGCAGCGGGGGGAGCGAGGTAAGGCGACATGGCGACAGAGACGGTTCAGGCCACGGAAGCCCGGACTCCGGGGGCGGAGGACACCGGGGCGGAGGCCAGCGATGAGGCGCGCGTCCGGACATCGGGGCTTAGCTCCGCGGGAAGCGCGACCATCATCGGATCGGCGACCGCGGCGCTCGGCCTGGTCTGGATTCTCTACGAACGAGTGCTGCCCTTCACCGGCGTGCTCGGGTTCTGGCTGTGCTGGTATGTGGTCTTTCTCAGTCTCTACAGCGTGATGGCCCGGCTTCAGTGGGATCGCCTCGACGCGCGCAACCGGCTGGCGTCGGTCGCGTTCTATACCGCTGGGCTCCTCGTGTTCCTGATCGTCGTATCCCAGGTCGGCTACACGCTGCTGCGCGGCGCTGACGCGGTCACGCACGTGAACTTCTGGACTCAGTCACAGGGATTCGTCGGCCCTGAGAGCCCGATGACGGTCGGCGGCGTGGTGAACTCCATCGTGGGCTCGGTCGAGGAGCTTGGCCTGTCGACGCTGATGGCCGTGCCGCTCGGGATCGTGGCGGCGCTGTTCCTGACTGAGATCGGCGGCGGCCTGGCCCGAGTGGTCAGGACCATCGTGGAGGCGATGACCGCCCTGCCTGACCTGGTGGCCGGCCTGTTCATCTACATCGTGCTCGTGCTCAGCCTCGGTTACCAGAAGTGCGGGTTCTGCGCCGCGGTCGCGATCGCCATCACCATGATGCCGATCGTCGCGCGGGCCTCCGAGGTCGTCTTGCGGATCGTGCCGGGCACGCTGAAGGAAGCCTCCTACGCGATGGGCGCCAGCCAGTGGCGGACGGTGCTGAACGTGACCTTGCCGACCGCGCGCTCGGGCCTGGCCACCGCGGTCGTGCTCGCCATGGCCCGCGGGATCGGCGAGACCGCGCCGGTGCTCTTCGTGGCCGGATACACGAAGGAACTCAACACCGACCCGTTCAGCGGTCCCATGTCCAGCCTGCCGCTCTACATCTTCTACTCCGTTCACACCTTCGGAACGAACCCCTACGTCGAGCGCGGCTTCGGCGCCGGTTTCGTGCTGGTCATCGTGGTGCTGATTCTCTTCACTATCGCGCGGCGACTGGGCGGCGCGGCCCCCGGTGAGCTGACGAAGCGGCAACAGCGCAAGCTGGCAAGAGAGGCAGCGTGAGCATGAGCATCGGCCTTCGGTCCAAAGCGCTGGCCGGCCTGGTCGGGATCGCAGCGATGGTGCTCGGGTTCTTGCTGCTGCCGGCCACGTCGAGATCGCTCGCCGCCCCGATCAGCCCGAAGCCGAGCGCGAGCCCCAGCCCGAGCGCAGGTCGTGGCCACAGTCCGAGCCCGAGCCCGAGTCACTCCCCTAAGCGGTCCAAGAAGAAGTCGACGGGCACGACCGTGAGCGGGCCGAAGATGTGGAATCCGGCCAAGAACCGGCCGTTCAGCACGCGCAGTTCGGTCACGGTGAGCCAGACCACCAACCTGGTCAACCAAGAGGTAGCGGTGTCATGGACCGGGTTCACCCCGAGCAGCGACATCCTCTACAACCAGGATGGCACCGACTACCCGGTGATGGTCGCCGAGTGCGACACCGCCAAGCCCAAGTTCTGGAGCCAGTGCTACGGCGCGAACAACGGTGGCGTGGAAGGCAGCTTCGGCGCCTTCGGGCCGATGAACACCGCCTACGCGACCACGTCACCCGATGGCAAGGGCGAACTGGACGTGCAGATCCTGACCTCGGAGCAGAACCAGTTCCTCAACTGCGGCCTGCACCACCAGTGCTCGCTGGTCATCGTGCCGAGCCAGGGCGGGAACACCCTGGAGACACCGGTCAAGTGCTCCGACCACAGCATCGACGCCGGCGGCACCGACCAAGGCCAGTACGCCTTCAGCGCCAGCACCGGGCAGTGTTCCTGGCAGGCCAGGATCGTCGTGCCGCTGCACTTCGCCCCGGCGCCGAGCGACTGCCCGATCAAGAACACCACGTTCACCGCGCTCGGCTCGCCGATGCTGGCGGACGCGATGGACCAGTGGATCGCGAAGCTGTGCGCGAGCGCGAATCCGATCACGATCACCTATAACTCGTCGCTGACCGAGCCTGAAGCCATCACCGACGTCCCGCTCGGCCTGGGCGACATCGCACTGACCACGAGGCCGGGACCGGCCAATAACGGCACCGACAAGAAATACGTCTATGCGCCGGTCGCCATCTCGGCGGTATCGATCGCCTACTGGATCGACAATCCCGTGACCGGTCAGCCGGCGTCCACGCTCAAGCTTGATCCCCGGCTGGTCGCCAAGCTGCTGACCCAGTCGTATGACTTCCAGAACGAGGGCTGCGGCAAGTCGGTCCCGCCTAAGGTGATCGGCTGTGACAACGCCGTCGACGGAAACCCGTTCAGCCTCTTCGCCGACCCCGAGTTCCACAAGCTGAACCCGAAGATCCAGACGCCGACCGGGTACGGCGGCGAGTTCCAGATCCCGACCGTCGAGTCCGGCCACAGCGACATGACCTGGGAAGTCACCAGGTGGATCGCTAACAACCCGGACGCCAACTCGTTCATGCAGGGCGATTTCGACCCTTGGGGCATGCACGTCAATACTGACTACCTGGGCATCAAGTACCCGCTCGACTCCTTTACGAGCCAGGACTCCTACCCGGTCATCGCCCACCTATACGACCCGGTCTTCCCGCTGAGCCAGGTCGCTCAGTACCAGGCGGAAAACTGGGATCCGGGAACAGACTGGGAAAAGGACCAGACCGGCAACTTCCCCAAGGACCCGATCGAGATCCCTGGCGAACGCGGGCTGATCGCGATCCTGGACCAGGGGGATGCCGCCGCCTTCCGGTTCCCGGTCGCCGAGATCCTCAACGACAAGGGCCGCTACGTGGCTCCGACCACGAAGTCAATGCAGGCCGCGCTCTCGTCACTGGTGCCCACCGGCGGCAATAAGGTCACCGAGGAAATTGACTACGCGAAGCAGAAGGCCGACGCTTACCCGCTGACCATGGTCATCTACGCGATGGTGCCGGTCAGCGGCGTATCTACTGAGAAGGCCGACGCTATCGCCAAGTTCCTCGACTACGTCGCCGGGCCGGGGCAGACGCGCGGCGTCCAGCCGGGCGAGCTTCCGGCCGGCTACCTCCCGCTTCCCGCCTCGATGCGAGCGGAGACCTTGAAGGCCGCGACCGAGGTGCTTGACCAGAGCGGCGACACGTCATCGCCCAGCCCGAGCGCTAGCCCGAGCGCGAGCTCCGGCGCCAGCCCCAGCCCAAGCCCAAGCCCGACTCCATCCATGTCATCGGTGACGCCTGCCCCGAACCCCACCTCCACGGTCGGGCGGGGCGTCGTCACCGTGGCCCTGCGAAGCTCGCAGAAACCGGCGCTGACCAGCTACGCGCTGCCGGTCCTGCTGATCATCGGGGGTCTGGCCGCGCTCGGAGGCGCGTCTTCACTCGTGGTGAGCGGCAGCGGTGAGGCGATCGCCGCCCGGTTGCGACGGGCTCCCAGGATCCGCGTATCTTTCAGGAGAAAACCATGAACACCCGCTTGCTTCGCGTGTTCGGGCGCGTCATGGTGGCGAGCCTGCTCGGAATGTTCGGTGTCCTGGCCAACTTCGCCCCGGCCAGCGCGAGCAACGCGACCTCCTACGCGACGATCAGCGGTTCAGGGTCGTCCTGGGCCGCGCTCGCCCTTGACCAGTGGCAGCAAGATCTGCATCCCGACGGGATCAACATCAACTTCATCCCCGACGGGTCCGCCGCCGGCCGCGCCGACTACATGGCGAACCAGGACGACTTCGCCGCCTCCGACCCGCCATTCCGTGACGGCGACGACGAGCTCGGCGGTACCAGCGCCGAGCATCCGACCCAGGGTTACTCCTACATCCCTGACGTCGCCGGCGGCACCGCCTTCATGTACCACATTTTGGTCGCCGGCAAGCTAGTTACCAACCTGAGGCTGTCGCCGCTGACCATCTTCAAGATCTTCACCGGGCAGATCACCAACTGGGACAATCCGGCGATCACCAAGGACTACGGCACCCAACTGCCGAGCCTGCCAATCACCCCAGTGATCAGGTCAGACGGCTCGGGCGCGAGCTACTTTCTGACCAGGTACTTCGCACACATGTTCACCCCGCAGTGGAACGCCTTCTGCCAGAAGGTGCACCCAGGTATCAAGCTGCCGTGCCCGCAGACCGAGTTCTACCCGCTCTTCCCTGGCGCCAAGTCAGAGAACGGGTCGACCAACGTGGCGACCTACATCACCGCCAGCTACGGCAACGGCGCTATCGGCTACGACGAGTACGCCTACGCCCTGAACGCGCACTATCCGGTCGTGGCGATTCTCAATCCGGCTGGCTACTACGTGCTGCCATCGGCCTCGAACGTCGCCGTCGCGCTCACCCAGGCCGTTATCAACGAAGTACCGAGCAGCCCCGACTTCCTGCAGCAGAACCTGGACAACGTCTATGTCTACACCGACCCGCGCTCTTACCCGCTGTCGAGCTACAGCTACCTGATCGTGCCGAGAGTCCACACCACGCTGCCCACCAACTTCACCACGGCCAAGGGCAAGACGCTCAGCACGTTCGTCAACTACCTGCTCTGCGCCGGGCAGAATCAGGTCGCCGCCCTCGGCTACTCGCCGTTGCCGCTCAACCTGGTGCAGGGCGGCCTGCTGCAAAACAGCAAGATCCCCGGTGCGGTAGCCGTCCCTAATCAGACGACGCTGGCTGGCTGCAACAACCCGACGTTCACGAACGGCAAGCTCACGCTGCTGCTCGACGCGCCTCAGCCGTCACCGTGCCAGAAGGTAGGCGAGCCGCTCAACTGCACCGTGGTCGACGGCAAGGCGGTCGCCGGCGGCGGGCCTAGCAATCCGACCTCGTCCCCGTCGCCTGGTACCTCCACGGGGACCGGAAGCACGGGGACCGGGTCCACCGGAACGGGAGCCACGGGGACGGGAGCCACCGGAACGGGAGCCACCGGACCCGCCACCGGCGACGGCCCGGTCGCGGTGAGCGGACAGGTAGTCAATGTCGCGAGTAACTCACCGAACAAGCTGGCGCTGAGCGTGTTTACCGCATTCGCGATCGTGCTCGCTATCATCGTTCCGCCGACACTGGGCGCGTGGCTGCGCCGACGCCGACGGCAGGAAGCGCGTTGACGCCAAACCCCACCCCCACCTCAGACGCCGCTACCCAGACCGAAGGCCTTAACGGCCACGTCTCGCTGCCCGAGCCCGCAGCCAAGCCCGTAGCCGAGATCGCGCCCGCGCCCGTTGCCGACGTCGCGCCCGCACCCGTTGCCGACGTAGTACCCCAGGAGAAGGTCCGGCCGGCGGCCAAGGCCAAGCGGCGTGAGCGGCCGGTACTGCGCGGAGTCGGGATCAGCCTGACCCTGCTCGGCCTGTTCCTGCTCGGCTTTATCGGCTACCTCTACGGCGTCTCGAATATCGAGGAAGCGCGGGCGCAGACGACGCTGTATCCGACCCTGCGGATCGAGCTAGGAAACGAGGTCGCTCCGCTCGGGGCGACGACGCCAGGCAACCCGGTCGCCATCTTGAGCATCCCCAGCATCGGGATACAGAACATGATCGTGGTCGAGGGAACGTCGCCGGAGAACCTGATGCTCGGCCCAGGTCACGTGCGCGACACCCCGCTGCCAGGTCAGACCGGGGTGTCGGAGATCTTCGGGCGACGGGCCACCTTCGGCGGTCCGTTCGCGCGCCTGACCCAGCTGCGGCGCGGCGCCAAGGTCAATGTCATCACCGGGCAGGGCCACGCTTCTTATACCGTCGTGGCCAGCGGTAACAGCCAGCGCCTGGTCGAGGATCCGGCCCCCAACCGGCTGCTACTCTTCACGTCCTGCTCGGCGTACATGCCGACGACCTACTGCTACTACGACGCCGACCTCACGACGGCACCCCAGCAGGATCCGGGCGGACTGCCCCCGATCACGCAGTCGGAGACGGCGCTCAGCGGGGACACCAGTGCCCTGGTCTTGACTATGATGTGGGGGTTGGCCCTGGTAGGCGTCTCGGCGGTCAGTACGGTGGCGGCCGCGCGATGGTCTCCCTGGCCGGCTTACCTCACGGCGGCTCCCCTCATCGCGGCCGTGCTGTGGAACTTGTATCAGAGCCTGGCCGCGCTGTTGCCCAACCTGTACTGACCGGCGGTGAGTCGATGACCGAGGAAATGACCACAGGGAGCCAGCCCCGATGACTGCGAACCAGGCCGACGAGAGCGAGTACTCGCTGGCGCCATCGCTCCTGCGTCCGCATCAGACCGCGGTCATGGAGACGGTCGGTGATACTGAGGCTCTGGCCCGGCCGGACTCGCTGGTCGGGCTCGAAGCGCGCAACATCTCCGCCTGGTTCGGCCACCGCAAGGTGCTTGACCGGGTCTCGCTGAGCATGGAGCCGGGTACCGTCACCGCGCTGATCGGCCCGTCCGGCTGCGGCAAGTCCACCTTCCTGCGGATCCTGAACCGCATGCACGAGATGGTGCCGAGTGCCGCCCTGGCCGGCCAGGTCATGCTGGCCGGCACCGACATCTATGACGCCAGCCAGCGGCCGACCGATGTCCGGCGGCGGATCGGCATGGTCTTCCAGAAGCCCAATCCCTTCCCCACCATGTCGATCTACGACAACGTCGCCAGCGGCCTGAAGCTGGCCGGAATCAAGATCGGCGATAAGGACAGGCTGGTCGAGACGAGCCTGATGCGGGCCGGGCTGTGGAAGGAGGTGCAGAATCGACTCAGGGCGCCGGGCGGATCGCTGTCCGGCGGCCAGCAGCAGCGGCTCTGCATCGCCAGGGCCCTCGCCGTCAAGCCGGACGTCCTGCTGATGGACGAGCCGTGCTCAGCGCTCGACCCGACCTCCACCAGGCGGATCGAGGACACCATCGGCGAACTGCACGACCAGGTCACCATCGTGATCGTGACGCACAACATGCAGCAGGCCGCGCGGGTGTCGCAGAACTGCGCCTTCTTCCTCGCCACGGATCAGACTCCAGGGCACATCGTGGAGTCCGGAGCGACCGAGCAGATGTTCAACGATCCGGCCGACCCGCGTACCTCTGACTACGTGAACGGCCGTTTCGGCTAGGAGTCCTCGGTCGCGCGGAGCCTGGCCGTGTAGATCGAGTAGCCGTCGACGTAGCGGGCGACGACTGTCGCGATGACGGTGGCCGCGATCAGCGGGACGATGATCGCGAACCCCTCGTGGGTCAATTCGAGCGCTAGCGCGAGCGCCGTCAGCGGCGCCTGCATGGCCGCGCCCAGCATCGCCGCCGCCCCGACGATCGCGTACGCGCCCGCCGGCGACCCCGGCCAGGCCACGCTCCAGGCGATCCCGAGCGCGCCGCCGAGCACGGCCCCGGTGCTCAGCGTCGGGGTCAGCAGGCCGCCGGACGCCCCGCTGCCCAGGCACAGCGCGGTGACCAGCGGTTTCAGCGCGAATAGCACGAGCAGCAGGCCGAGCCCGCCGACCCCGACGAACGCGTCGCGGGCCATGTCCTGGCCGTTGCCGAGCAATTGCGGGTATGCGAGTGCGATCAGGCCGAGTACCCCGAACGCGAGCAGCGGGGCCCCGGCCGCCACCCGCCCGCTCACCTGGTGGTGCGACACCCAGCCGATCAGCCTGATGTAGGCCGAGGCGATCAGGCCGATGACCGGTCCGGCCACGATCGCCCACACCAGCAAAGCCGCGGTCAGCCGATAGTCGGGCACGTCGGTGTAGGTCGGGCGGTCCGGCAGGTACAGCCAGGCCGTCGCCGTGGCGATCCAGGAGCAGGCCAGCGCTGGCAGGATCACAGGGACCGTGATGCTGCCGAGCATGATCTCGGCCGTGAAGAGCGCCCCGGCCAGCGGCACGTTGTACACCGCCGCGAGCCCGGCCCCGGCCCCGCACGCCATCAGCAGCCGCCGCTGCGCCGGCGTCAGGCTCGCCCAGTTCGACAGCACGCTCGCGCAGGCACCGCCCATCAGCTTGGGCGCGTTCTCCCGCCCGATCGACGCGCCCATCCCGATCACGATCTCCGAGATCAGGGACGTGCCAAGCGAGCGCCGGAACGACAGCTTCGAGCCCTCGGTCCAGACCACGTCGTCAAGCTCGGACTTCTTGCCGGCCGTGTAGCGGCGCAGCAGGTACCAGGCCAGGCCGCCGAAGGCGCCTGCGGCGAGCAGCACGACCAGCCGCCGGACGTCGCCGGTCCGCTCGACGGCGGCCTCGAACGAGCCCGAGTGGTAGCCGAACGCCAGGTGCTGGACCGTGAACAGCAGCAGCATCATCAGGTCGCCGAACAACCCGGCGGCGACCCCGGTCGCCCCGACCATGGCCCAGAACCTCGGCGTCAGCGCGGCGTCGCCGTCGCCGGTCACGTTGGGCTGCTCGGTGGCGCCGCGGCCGGACGGCATCCGCCGGCTGATCAGCGGCGGCGGCACCCGCACTCGCCTTGGCGGCCAGTCCGGCCCTTGCGGGCCCGGCTCGCCGGGTTCGCAAGGGCCGGCCTCGGGCGTGCCCTTTGGCTGATGGTCTGCCGTTGACTCGATCATGTCCTGACCCAGGCGGTATTCCGATCACTACCATCCCGGTAGCTAATTAGTTCTGTTACGGAACTACTTTACATCGAGTCCCGGCGGGAGGACTGGTGGAGTACGCCCGGGTAGTTCTCAGCTGGCATCAGGCGCGCGGATCCCTGAGCGGGGTACGGGTGCCGGAACTGGGAAGCGACTGGGGCTATCGTTACGAGAAGTTCCACCGGACGGCGCAGGCCTTGGCGATCGTCGGCGTGGCCGCTTTGGCCAGGCGATCGAACGGGCATGTAGCTGAGGCCAGGACTGCCCGGCCCGCGGCCGATGGGACCGAACCACCGGCAGACCTGCGCGGTGCGCCCGACCACCGGCGCCACCTGGCCCAGGTGCTGACCGGCCGAGCGTTAGCAGCAGCAGCGGGAGCTTAGCGAGATGGAACTAGAGCACTCATTCACTGTCCCGGTCACCAAGGAGCGGGCGTGGGATGTGCTGCTCGACGTCGAGAAGGTGGCGCCTTGCATGCCGGGCGCCACCGTCGACTCGTTCGACGGCAAGGTGATCAACGGCCGGATGAAGGTCAAGGTCGGGCCGATCAGCATGACCTACGCGGGCAAGGCGGAGATCGTCGAGCAGGACGAGCAGGCCGGCGTGATCCGGATGGATGCCTCAGGCAAGGAGACCAAGGGCGCGGGCACGGCTTCGGCCTCCGTGCGCTCGGTACTCGAAGACCAGGGCGCGCACACTCGGGTGACCGTGCACACGACCATGAACATCACCGGTAAGCCGGCCCAGTTCGGCCGGGGCGTGATGAGCGAGGTCAGCGGCAAGCTGATCGGCATCTTCGCCGACAACTTGGCCGAGATGCTGGCCGAGAGCGAGGATGCCGGTGCCGGTGCCGGTGCCGCGGCGGGCGGCGGGGCGGCGGCCGGCGGGGCGGCGGCCAGCAACGGTGCCGCCGCCGCGGATGCTGCTCCCGTGGCCTCGACGCCGGTCAGCGACCTGCACCTGAACGCCAGGGCCGTCGCCGCCCTGCACCGCGAGGGCCTGGCCACGGCAGGCGAGGTCGCCGCGAAGACGGCCAGCGAACTGCTCGCCATCGACGGCATCGGCCGGGCCTCGGTCGACGAGATCAAGTCCAAGCTGGCCGAGCACGGCCTGGCCCTCGCCTCGGAAGGGGGCGGGGCCACTGGGCCGGCCGGGTCCACCGGGGCCGCTGAGGCTGTCCAGGTGCCCGGGAGTGCAGAGGCCACTGAGGTGCCCGGGACCGGCGAGGCGCCCGGGGCCGGCGAGGCCGCTGAGGTGTCCGGGGCTACTGAGGCCGCTGAGGTGTCCGGGGCGGCTGAGGCCGCCGATGACGCTGCTCCGCCGGCTGCGAGCAGCGCGGGCGCCGCGCGCAAGGCTGGCGCCAGCACTACTGCCGCGGACACCACTGCCGCCAGCACCGCTGCCGCCGGCACCACTGGCTCCAGTTCGCGCGCGACGACCAGCAGCCCGAACGGCCAGAGCGCCAAGGCAGGCTCCAATGGCTCGGCCGGCTCCGGCACCGCGCCGCCCCGGCGCCGCCAGCGGGACGAGTCGCTCAACCTGCTCCGGGTCGCGGGCGGGCCGATGCTGAAGCGCTCGATCCCCGTCCTGGCCGGCCTCACCGCCGTGATCATCATCGGCCTGCGCCGTCGACTCCACCGCCGCTCCAGCTAACCGCCGCGATCATGCCAGCCTCGTGATCAGGGATATCTAGAGCCTTATCATCCGCTCGAACTATCGTGATCATGGAAATTCCATGATCACGGAGCGTTGCGGCGCCTCTATTACCCACCTTGTTCTCCGTGATCAGTCCGGCACTGTGATGACGGACGAAAGACTGGGTCAGGCGAGGGCACGGCCACGCCGGCGATCCCCGGCGATCCTCCGCGATCATGCCCGACTCCTTGATCACGGAGTTTCCGGTGGTCAGCCAGCCCTGGGATGCGAGGTCACTGGTCGTTAAGGTGGGGTGGTGACTAGTATGCTGCCGCTTGACCGGGCCCATGCTGAACGGCTGGACGCGGCTGACCCGCTAGCCCGGTTCAGGGAACGGTTCTACCGCGCCGAGAATGCCCCTATCTACCTGGACGGCAACTCGCTCGGGCCGTTGCCGTTGTCGACCAAGGCCAGGATCGCCGACGTGGTCGAGCGGGAGTGGGGAGCGGGGCTGGTCGGATCCTGGGACGGCTGGGTGGGGCTGCCGCGCGAGGTCGGCGACCTGCTCGGCCAGCACCTGATCGGCGCCGCGCCCGGTCAGGTTCTGGTCAGCGATTCGACCACGGTCAATTTGTATAAGCTCGCCCATTCGGCGCTTGACGCCCAGCCTGGTCGCTCGGTGATCGTGACCGACGACGACAACTTCCCGACCGACCGGTACGTGCTGCAAGGAGTCGCCGCCCAGCGTGGCTGCGAGCTGCGCATGATCCATACCGACATCGACGACGGGGTCAGCGAGGATGCCCTGCTCGCCGCGCTTGGTCCCGACGTCGCGCTGGTGAGCCTGTCCCACGTCGCCTACCGAAGCGGCGCGCTCGCCGACATGCCCAGGATCACGGAGCTTGTCCACGACGCGGGCGCGCTGATGCTGTGGGATCTGTGCCACGCGGTGGGCGCGGTGCCGGTCGGATTGGACGCGGCCGGGGCGGACCTGGCGATCGGCTGCACCTACAAGTACGTCAACGCCGGCCCGGGATCGCCGGCCTTCCTTTACGTCCGCGAGGAACTCCAGGGCCGGCTCAGGCAGCCGGTGCAGGGCTGGTTCGGCCAGGCCAATCAGTTCGCGATGGGACCGGCTTACGACCCGGTCCACGGGATCGAGCGGTTCGCGACCGGTACCCCGCAGATCATCGGCACGGTCGCCGTGGCCGAGGGCACCAAGCTGCTCGGCGAGGCCGGCATCGAGCGGCTGCGAGAAAAGAGCACGGCGCTGACCGGCTACCTGATCCACCTGGCCGACCAGTGGCTGGTGCCGCTCGGGTTCATGCTCGCCTCACCGCGGGCCGACGCCAGGCGCGGCGCTCACGTGACACTGACCCACCCGCAGGCGGGCCAGGTCAGCCAGGCGCTGATCGCCGCCGGGGTGATCGGCGACTACCGCACTCCCGACCGCCTCAGGCTCGGCCCGGCGCCGATCACGACCAGGTTCACCGAGGTCTGGGACGCGCTCGACCGGCTACGTCAGCTCGCGGCCGACGAGTCCTACGCCAGCCAGCCGACCGGCCTGTCGGCGGTCACCTGACCGGCGCTCGTATGGTCTGACACCTAGCTCGGTGATCCGCCTTGAGCGGGCGGCGCCGCCGAGCGGCCGTGCGGATAGGCGGGCACGCCGCTCGCCGCGCACGCGGCCAGGTACTCGGCCGGGGTAGGCCGATCGGGGCCAGGCGGTCTGGCGCTTACTCCCACTCGATGGTGCCGGGTGGCTTGCTCGTGATGTCGAGCACCACCCGGTTCACCTCGGGCACCTCGTTGGTGATCCTGGTCGAGATCCGCGCGAGCACGTCGTCGGGCACCCGCGCCCAGTCGGCCGTCATCGCGTCCTCGCTGGTGACCGGCCTGAGCACGACCGGGTACCCGTAACTGCGCCCGTCACCTTGGACTCCGACCGACCTGACGTCGGCCAGCAGCACGACCGGGCACTGCCAGATCTGCCGGTCAAGCCCAGCGGCCGTCAGTTCCTCGCGGGCGATCGCGTCGGCGTCCCTGACGATGCGCAGCCGCTCCGCCGTGACCTCGCCGACGATCCTGATCGCGAGTCCTGGACCTGGGAACGGCTGCCGCCAGACGAGCGGCGGCGGCAAGCCAAGCTCAGCCCCGATCGCCCTGACCTCATCCTTGAACAGCGCGCGCAGCGGCTCGATCAGGGTGAAGCCGAGGTCGTCGGGCAGGCCGCCCACGTTGTGGTGTGACTTGATGTTCGCGGTGCCGCTGCCGCCGCCCGACTCGACCACGTCGGGGTACAGCGTGCCCTGCACGAGGAACTCGGCCCCGGCCGACGACGGGCCCACGTCCCTGGCGGCGATCTGCCTGGCCGCCCGCTCGAAGGCCCTGATGAACTCGCGCCCGATGATCTTGCGCTTGCGCTCGGGATCGGTGACGCCGGTCAGGGCGGCGGCGAAGTCCGCTTGCGCGGGCACGACCACGAGGTCAACCCCGGTCGCCTGAACGAAGTCACGCTCGACTTGCTCCGCTTCATTTTTCCGCAAAAGTCCGTGGTCCACGAACACGCAGGTGAGGCGGCTCCCGATCGCCCGCTGGACGAGGGCCGCCGCCACGGCCGAATCGACCCCGCCCGACAACCCGCAGATCGCGCGCCCGTCGCCGACCGTCGCCCTGACCTGCTCTACCTGCTCTTCGATGATGTTCGCCGTGGTCCAGTCGAAGGAGCAGCCAGCGGCGGCGAGGAACTGCCGCAGGATGGCCTGGCCGTGCTCAGTGTGGCCGACCTCGGGATGGAACTGCACCCCGAACAGGCAGCGCCCCCGGTCCTCCGCCGCCGCGACCGGGGTCGCCGCCGTGCTGGCCGTCACCACGAAGCCGGCTGGCGGCGCCGTGGCGGTGTCCCCGTGCGACATCCAGACCCGCGAGCTGGCCGGCAGGCCCGCGAGCAGGCCGTCGTCGTCCCCTGCCCCGGCAGCCACATCCGCTTCCTGGACCGCCGTTCGCTCCAGCGTGGTCGCTCCGTACTCCCCCGCGCCGGTGCGCGCCACCGTGCCGCCGAGATCGCGGACCATGAGCTGGAAGCCGTAGCAAATCCCCAGTATTGGCAGCCCTGCCTCGAACAGGCCGGCGGGGGCCGGCATCGCTCCGTCGGCGTAGACCGACGCTGGCCCTCCTGACAAGATCACCGCGGCTGGTTTTCTTTGCATAATGTCTTCAAGCGGAGTCGTCGAAGGGACGATCTCCGAATAAACGCCGCACTCGCGGACCCGGCGAGCGATCAGCTGCGCGTACTGGGCGCCGAAGTCGACGACCAGGACCGGCCCCGACGGCGCCGCGGCCTGCTGGCCGGGCTGATGGCCGGGCTCGTGATCGCTAAGGGGCATCGCGCCAGCTTACTTGGCCGACCTCGACGCGGCGGCGGCCGCTGGCTGCCCATCGGGCGGCGGCTTGGGGGCGGCGCCGGGGGCGCCAGGGGCGGTGCTCGCTGCGCCGGGGGCGGTACCCGCTGCGCCGAGGGCGGTGGCGGTGCTGAGCTTGACCCTGGCGATCCGCCGCCCGTCCAGCTCGGTGACGGTGAGCCTGGTGCCGTCCAGGTCCGTCGACTCACCGGTGTGCGGCAGGTGGCCGAGGGCGGCCAGCAGGAAGCCCGCGACCGTCTCGTACGGCCCGTCCGGCAGCTCGACCGAGGTCTGCTCGGCGAAGTCGTCGAGGTTCATCAGCCCGTCGACCTCGATCTCGCCGGTCCGCAGCCGGCGCGACGGGTTGTCCTCGACGTCGTACTCGTCCTGGATGTCCCCGATCAGCTCCTCGACCAGGTCCTCGAGCGTCACGATGCCGGCGGTCCCGCCGTACTCGTCCACCACGATCGCCAGGTGCGAGCGGTCCCTGCGCATCTCCGACAGGGCCGACATCACCGTCTTGCTAGTCGGGAGCATCTTGACCGACCTGGCGATGTCGCCGACCCTGACCGAGCCGTTGGCCGAAGGATCGAGCAGGTCGCGGGCATGCACGAAGCCGATGACGTCGTCGTAGGAGTCCTCGTACACGGGGAACCGCGAGTGCGTCGCGCCGACCGCGATCGTGACGGCCTCCGACAGCGGCATCGAGGCGGGCAGGAAGTCCACCTCGGTCCTCGGCACGAGCACCTCGCGGATCTGCCGCTTGCCGGCGTCGAATACCTCGCTCACGATGTGCCGCTCGTCGGCCGACAGCGTCTGGTGGGCGGTGACCAGGTCGCGGAGCTCGTCGCTGCTCATCACGCCGCGGCCGAGCTTCGGGTCACCGCCGAGCAGGCGGACCACGAGGTTGACGCAGAGGCTCAGCAGCCAGACCACGGGCCTGGCGATGGCGGCGATCCGGTCCAGGATCGGCGCCGCGAACAGCGAGATCTGGATCTGGCGCTGGAGGGCGATCCGCTTGGGCGCGAGCTCGCCGAGCACCAGCGAGAAGAACGCGATCACCAGCGTCACGACGAGGAAGGCGAGCACGGAGGCGACGTGCGCGGACAGGTGCCTGACCAGCACCTTGTCCAGGTCGCTGGCCAGCGTCGCGGCGCCGAACGCACCAGTGAGCAGGGTCGCGACCGTGACGCCGATCTGGACGGCGGACAGGAACCGGTTCGGGTCGTGGGCCAGCTTCGCTGCCTTCTGGCCGCGCTTGCCGCGCCTGGCCAGCGCCCGCACCTGGCCTTCGCGCAGCGATACCAGCGCCATCTCGGCGGCAGCGAAGAAGCCGCCGACGAGAATGATGGCGAGGACGATCACGATGTCCCAGCCGACGCTATCCACGTCGCAGTCCCTGAGCTCGGCGGTCAGCCTGGCCGGGGACGTTTTCAACGATAACGCGGCGTCCGCCGGGCCTGGCAGTCATCGCGATCCGCGATGTGCGAATAGTCTACTTGCCGGCTCGTCGCCTGTGGTCAGGCCAGACTGGCTGTGCGATGCTGGGTCGGGCAATCCGGACTATCTCGGTGGAGGGGCGTCAATGGCGACGGGGATTCGGGACGACGCCGCGGCGATCAGCGAGGAGATCGCGTCGTTGCGGCATTCGATTCACGCCGAGCCCGAGATCGGGCTCGACTTGCCCAAGACGCAGCACAAGGTGCTTTCCGCGCTTTCCGGACTGCCGCTGGAGATCTCCACCGGGCAGGGGCTGACCTCGGTGACCGCGGTCTTGCGCGGTGGCAGGCCAGGCGCGACCGTGCTGCTGCGCGGTGACATGGACGCGCTGCCGGTCACGGAGCGGACTGGTCTTCCCTACACCTCGGCGATCCAGGGGGCGATGCACGCCTGCGGCCACGACCTGCACACGTCCATGCTGGTCGGGGCGGCCAAGGTGCTCGCCGCGAGGCAGGCCGAACTGCCCGGCAACGTGATCTTCATGTTCCAGCCGGGCGAGGAGAGCGTCGGCGGCGCCAGGATAATGATCGACGAAGGCGTGCTCGACGCCGCCGGGGAGCGACCGGTGGCCGCGTACGCGCTGCACGTCGCCTCGGGCTTGCTGCCGCTTGGCGTGGCCGCGAGCAAGGCGGGGCCGGTCATGGCCGCCGCCGACAAGCTCTACGTGACCGTGCGGGGACGCGGCGGCCACGGGGCCCAGCCGCACCGGGCCGCTGACCCCATCCCGGTGGCTTGCGAGATCGTGACCGCGCTCCAGACGCTGGTGACCAGGAAGTTCGACATCTTCGACCCGGTGGTGATCACGGTCGGCACGTTCCACTCGGGCACCGTGGACAACGTGATCCCCGACGACGCCGAGTTCGTCGCGACCGTGCGGACGTTCTCGCCAGGGGCGAGGGAGGCGATCAGGGAGGCGACGGTGCGCCTGGCCCGGCAGATCGCGGCCGCGCACGGGCTTTCGGCTGACGTCAGGTACGAGGACGTGTACCCGGTCACCTCGAACGATCAGGCGGAGTTCGACTTCGCCAGGCGATGCGTCGGTGACCTGTTCGGCGAGCACAGGTTCTTGTCCGCGCCTAATCCCATCACTGGTTCCGAGGACTTCTCTTACGTCCTTGAGCAGGTGCCGGGCGCGTTCATGATGATCGGAGCCTGCCCGCCGGACCGGGACGCGCTGTCGGCGCCGTTCAACCACTCGGCTGAGGCGGTGTTCGACGACGCCATCATCACCGACGGCGTGACCATCTACGCCGAGCTAGCACAGCGGCGCCTAGCCGACGCGGCCGCGACAACCTGAGCTGAAAGCGAGTGGAAACTGCTTAACACGCCCAACCTATAGCCAAATAGCCCGGGACCAGGGGGCGGAGCGGCCTTCGGCTCGCTCCGCCCCGCTCGTTGCTACAGGCTCGCGACGTCGGCCTGCTTGGCCCTGACTGCATCGGCGGCCACGCGCAGCCCGGCGAGCTCGTCTTCGGTCAGCTCGCGCTCGACGACCCGGCGGATGCCGGTCGCCCCGATCTCCGCCTCCACCCCGAGGTAGACGCCCGAGATGCCGTACTCGCCGTCGACCCAGGTGCACACCGGCATGACCTCGCCGGTGTCAAGCGCGACCGCCCTGGTCATCCTGGCTGCGGCCGCCGATGGCGCGTAGTAGGCCGAGCCGGTCTTCAGCAGCGCCACGATCTCGCCGCCGCCGTTCCTGGTCCGGTCGACCAGCGCCGTGATTTCCTCCTCGCTGAGCAGGTCGGCGAGCGGCGTGCCGTTGACCGAGCAGGCCGACGGCACCGGCACCATCGTGTCGCCATGGGAGCCGAGCGTCAGCGTCTTCACGACGCCGACCGGCACGCCGAGCCGCTCGGCCACGAAGTAGCTGAACCTGGCCGTGTCGAGCATGCCCGCCTGCCCGATCACCCGGTGCGCGGGGAACTGCGACACCTTGGCCGCCAGCGCGGTCATCTCGTCAAGCGGGTTGGACACCACGATCAGGACGGCGTCGGGCGCGTGCTTGACGACCTGCTCGATCACGCTGCGCACGATCTTGGCGTTGACTCCGATCAGGTCCATCCGGCTCATGCCAGGCTTGCGCGGCAGGCCCGCGGTGATCACGACGATCTTCGACCCGGCGATGGTCTCGTAGCCTTCGCCGCCGGGGGTCGTGGTCTGGCCGGTGATCGTGGTCTCGAAGCCTTCGATCGGCCGGGACTGGCTCATGTCCAGCGCCAGTCCCTCTGGCCTGCCCTCGATGATGTCGGTGAGCACGACCTCGTCAAAGATGTCGTATTCGGCGAGCCGCTGGGCGGTGGTCGAGCCGTAGAACCCGGCTCCGACCACGGTCACCTTGCCTGAGCGAGCCATGGGCTTGGGTCTCCTTCGCTTCGTCGCGTTCCGCGCTCGGCGCGCTTTTCCGTGCGTTTAGTGCGTTCAGTGAGTTTGGTGCGTTCAGTGCGTTTGGCGCGCTCGGCGCGTCGGTGCCCGGTCAGGACGCGACCGCGGCCTGGAGGTTCTTGTGCAGCGCGCCGAGGAACTCCTCGGTCGTCAGGTAGGGCGCGTCCGGGCCGATCAGGAGCGCGAGATCCTTCGTCATCAGGCCGCTGATGACGGTATCGATGCACACTCGCTCCAATGTCTGCGCGAACTCGGTGACGTCGGGCGTGCCGTCGAGCTTGCCCCGGTAGGCCAGGCCCCTGGTCCAGGCGAAGATCGACGCGATCGGGTTCGTCGAGGTCGGCTTGCCGGACTGGCGCTGCCGGTAGTGCCTGGTCACGGTGCCGTGCGCGGCCTCGGCCTCGATGCATGAACCATCCGGCGTCATCAGCACGCTGGTCATCAGCCCGAGCGAGCCGAAGCCCTGGGCGACGATGTCGGACTCCACGTCGCCGTCGTAGTTCTTGCAGGCCCAGACGATGCCGCCGTCGCCCTTGATGACCTGGGCCACCATATCGTCGATGAGGCGGTGCTCGTAGTACAGTCCGGCAGCTTCGAACTCGGCCTTGAACTCGGTTTCGTACGTCTCGGCGAAGATGTCCTTGAACCGGCCGTCGTAGGCCTTCAAGATCGTGTTCTTGGTGGAGAGGTAGAGCGGGTAGGACCGGTCGAGCGCGTAGCGCATCGTGGCCCTGGCGAAGTCCTTGATCGAGTCGTCGTAGTTGTACATGCCCATGGCGACGCCGCTGCCCTCGAAGCTTGCCACTTCCAGCGAGAAGGCCTGAGCCGCCGATCCGTCGGCGGGCTCATAGGAGATGGTCACCACGCCGGCGGCGGGGACCACGAAGTCGGTCGCCCGGTACTGGTCGCCGTGCGCGTGCCTGCCGATGATGATCGGCTTGGTCCACCCTGGCACGAACCGGGGAATGCTCTCGATCACGATCGGCTCGCGGAACACCACGCCGCCCAGGATGTTGCGGATGGTGCCGTTGGGCGAGCGCCACATCTTCTTGAGGCCGAACTCAGTGACCCTGGCCTCGTCAGGGGTAATCGTCGCGCACTTGACGCCGACGCCAAGCCGCTTGATCGCGTTCGCCGCGTCGATCGTCACCTGATCATCGGTGGCGTCACGGTTCTGGATCGACAGATCGTAGTAATCAAGCTCGATATCCAGATACGGCAAGATGAGCTCATCCTTGATGAATTGCCAGATGATGCGCGTCATCTCGTCCCCGTCCATCTCGACGACGGGGGTGGCCACCTTGATCTTGGACATGCCAATGAGTCCCTTCACGACTTCCAGCCCGCTCCTTTGCCAGCTGGCCAGCTACCTGCTCGCCGTTAGCCCGGCCCTGGCGCCGCTGGCCTCCGCGCCACAGGTCTTCACGCCGCCCGGCTCCAGCGTCCTCCGGATGCCGGCCGCCCGCTAACCAGGCGCCGGAATCGCTAGCCCCGCGAAGAGCAGGCCGATCCCGAACGCGGCGAAGATCAACACATCGAACCACCGCCGCCGTGATGACAGCAGGCCGAGCCTCCGGTCCGGCAGGACCAGCCTGGCCACAGCAGCAGCGAGCAGCACTCCGGCGAGTACCAACGTACCGCTCCGCAGATGATGCGCACCCAGCCCGATTGTCACGAGTGCGGCGACTGTGCCGACGAGTACCAGGAAGTAGGGTAGCTGCTGCCACCGAACGGGCCCGCGCCCGCTAGTCTCGCCGTCGTCGCCGACTGGCCTTCGTCCGTCCTGCGCCTCGGGTTCAGCCTGCGTCCGCGCTGACCTGGGCGCCGCGTGCCTCATACCGGTGTGGCTCCGATCCCTGGTCCGGCTCCGCCCGCTCGAAAGTGTACTTTCCCGTCCTATCCCGTAGCGACTCAGCTAGTGCCGCCAGCGTACTAACGCGTGGCTGGCGAGACAGTCGTCCGAGTTGCCCGGATTGGATCTCCGGCCAGCAGGGTACTGATCGTGAAGCGGAGCGCCCACCTCCGGCGGAAGGCATGTGCATGGAAGGCCCCCACATCCAGATCGCGATCACTGGAGCCGTGGTTCCGCTCCAGCCGGACGTGACGACCGTCGGCCGTGGCCAGTTCATCGACATCAAGCTCGCCGATCCGAGCGTCTCGGTGCTGCACGCCGAGCTCGTGCGCCGCGGTCCTTACGTCTACGTATCGGACCTCGGTTTATCGCGCAACGGCACCAGGGTCAACGGACGGCTGGTAGCCAAGAAGATGCTTTGCGAGGGCGATGCGCTGACGTTCGGCTCGGCCCGCTGCCGGATCACCGGGATCATCGCCGACGATGTCAGCGACGCTGAGCCGCCGCGGTCGGCCGCACCCGAGCTGACCAGGCGCGAGCTTGACGTGATCGCGTCGCTCTGCCGGCCCGCGATGTCCGACGAGGCGTTCGTCGCCCCGGCGACGGCGCGGGAGATCGCCGCCGACCTGGTCGTCACCGAGGCGGCGGTGAAGCAGCATCTGCTCCGCCTGTACTCCAAGCTTCGGATCCCCGAAGGAACGAACCGGCGGATCAGGCTCGCGAACGAGGTCATCGCGCTCGGGCTCGCGAAACCGCAAATGCCAGACGATCAGCTGGTCGTTCCTCCGGCCCACTGGACGCCGTCCAGGACCGCCGCGCTGCCCAGGCACCCGGCTACGGTGCCACCCGATCGCCGCCGGGTCACAGGCCGAGCTGCTGGGCCAGCCTGATCAGGCTGTGCCTGGCGTCAGCCAGCGCCTTGTGCAACGCCGGCAGGTGCTCAAGCTGGGCGTGCAGGCCCACTACCGGCCAGTACGCCGCCGCCGGAGCCTGGTACCACGCCGTGATGCCCGCCCAGGTGCAGACGCTGAGTATGCCAACATAGGTCACCGCGCGCTGCCCAGGGGTGCGGGCCGCCCAGCTATACATGCTCGCGAGCAATGACCTGCTGCCGGCCGATCCGGGGCCTAGTCCCACGATCGCGACCAGCGTTCCCGCCCCGAAGGCCACTGCCTGCGGCAACGGATGCACCGGCACGGCAATGATGGTCGCCGCAGCGGCGACGCAACCGCCGAGCAGCGCCACCGGGGCGAGCAGCACCAGGCCGATGACGGCGCGCAGTACCGACACGGGGAAGAGCACGAGCGCAGCGAACGCCGCGCCCGCGCGCCGGCCATCCGCGGCGGCCCGCCTGCCTAGCTGGCGGCCGGTCGTCGCGATCGCCCGCAGTATCACGAACAGGGCGAGCGCGGCCGCCGTCCCGACGATCGGCGCCATGATGCTGGCCGCGGCGACGATGACCACCGACGCGATGACGAGCGGGCTCCACGGTGACAGGCCAGCAACGGACCGGCCCGCTCCCCTCGCCTGGCTCGCGCCGAAAGGGATGGCCTGGGACGGACCCGAGGTGAGCTGACCAGCCCCGGCGCCCTGACCGGTGATCGTCCGGCCGTCGAGGGGGACCAGCTGGCCTGCCGCCAGGCCACCGGCGGCACCGAAGCCTACGGCACCGGCACCGGCACCGGCACCGGCGCCGGCGCCGGCTGGCGCGAGGGCCGCGCCGCCCGCCAGCGCCAGTGCCTGCCCGGCGCCGTAGGCCGGGTCAGGCGCACCGGGGTAGCCGCCTGGCTGGGCCCGCTCGGCCGACTGGCCGTAGGTGACCGGCGGCAGCAGATCGCGGACATCGTCGGGGCCGACCGGCATGAGCGGCCTGGTCGAGGTCGGCCAGGCCCGCCAGTCGGACTGGTCGGCGATGGTGTGCGGGGCGGCCCCTGGCGTCACCGCCGCGCCGACGGCCCCCGGCGCGCTCGGCGCCAGCGACGTTACGTCGAGCGACGCCGCCCACTGCGCTAGTTCGGTCGCTGACGGCCTCCTGCTCGGATCCTTGGACAGCGCCCGCAGCACCATCGAGCGCAGCGGCAGCGGAATGGTGTCCAGGTCAGGCCGACCGTGCATGATCCGGAAGAAGATCGCCTCGAAGGTCCCCGTGCCGAAGGGCGGCCGCCCGGTCGCGGCGAAGGCGAGGGTCGCTCCCCAGGAGTGCACGTCGGAAGCGGGACCGCTGTCCTTGCCCTCGATGACCTCGGGCGCGAGGTAGCCAGGGGTGCCCATGAACATGCCGGTCACGGTGAGCCTGGTCGTCTCCGCCAGCTGGGCGATGCCGAAGTCGATGACCACAGGCTCGCCGTTGCTGATCATGACGTTGCCTGGCTTCAGGTCACGATGCACCACCCCGGCCGCGTGCACGGCCGCCAGGGCCTGCGCCAGTCCGTAAGCGAGCCTGGCCAGCGCGGCACCCGTCATCGGGCCGCCCGAGGCGATCACCGCCTCCAGCGTCAGGCCGGGAACGTACCTGGTGACGATGTACGGCAGGTCGCCGTCAAGATCGGCGCCGAGCACTTGCGCGACGTACTGGCTCCTGACCCGGTGCATGGTTTCGACTTCGCGGCCGAGCCGCCTGCGCGCGTTCTCCTCCTGGGCCATGCCAGGGTGCAGCGCCTTGACCGCGACCTGCTGCCCGCTCTCGTCGGCAGCCAGGTACACGACGCCCATGCCGCCCTGACCAAGCCGCTGCACAACACGGTATGGTCCAAGCCGCTCCGGCGTGCGGTCCTGCACCCTCATGAGTAATAGCTTATGTTGCCAGCCACGAAAGCGGGCAGGTCGATGCGAGATGGTTCCGCAAGCTCTACCCGGGCGAGACGATGCGATGACTAGGCCGCTGCCGGGCCGAAATTGGCCTGCCGGCTGCGGGCCGCGCTAGCCGCCCGCGACCAGGCGCCGCAGCGCGGTCGCCGTGCGAGCATTCTGCTCGGCGTGCGCGACGAGTCCTTTGGCCAGCTCAGCGGCCCAGTCGGCGATCGAGACCTGGTTCCTGGACAGCACGATGCCACGCACTTCATGACAGATCTCAGCGACCGGAGCGCCGCGCTTGGTGGCCAGCGTCAGGGTCTTCTCGCCGAGCTTGACCGAGATCCTGGTCACCGTTCCAGGGCGTTTGGCCATCCGGTCCGACATCGACCGATCCCGCTCGATCGTCAGGCAGTCAGCCGGAAGCGAGTCGCCCAGCGAGTCGGTCAGCACCTTGGCGTAGATGGCGATGTCCGAGCTGTCGGCCCGCAGCGCCGCCATCACCATGTCGAGCGAGAGGTTGTCGTCGGCGCCACCATCACCGCCGAAGCCACCGCCGTCGCCCAGGGCGCCGTCACCACCGGCTGGCTCAATGCTGCCATCTGTCATCGTCGGTTCTCCGCTACCGTCCGGCGAACTTCGCCTTCCCAGGTCCATTCTCCACGAAGCTGCGCATGCCGGTGCGCTGGTCCTGCGTCGCGAACAAGCCGGAGAAGTGCAGCCGCTCGATTTCGAGCCCAGTATCGAGATCAGCGTCAAGGCCGGAGTCGATCGCCTGCTTGGCGGCCCTCAGCGCGACCGCGGGACCGTCGGCGTACCGGCTCACCAGTTCGACCGCCGCCTGGTAGACATCGGCGTCAGGGACGACCCGGTCGACCAGGCCGATCGCCAGCGCCTCGGCCGCGTCAACGAACCGGCCAGTGAACACGATGTCCTTGGCCCTGGCCGGGCCGATGAGCCTGGGCAGCCGCTGGGTGCCGCCCGCCCCTGGGATCACCCCGAGCAGGATCTCCGGCTGGCCGACCTTGGCCCGCTCCCCGGCAACCCTGAAGTCCGCGCACAGCGCTAGCTCAAGTCCGCCGCCGAGCGCGTACCCGGTGATCGCGGCGACGACCGGCTTGCCGATCCGCGCCAGCATGGTCAGGCAGTCCTGCAGCCGCTTGCTCCTGACCACCATGTCGGCGTAGCTGGCCTCCGCCATCTCCTTGATGTCGGCCCCGGCGGCGAACACCTTCTCGCCACCGTAGAGCACCGCCGCCCTGACCTGATCGTCACCGTCGACCTGAGCGGCTGCCGCCGCCAACTCGGCCTGAACCTGCGAGTTCAGCGCATTCATAGGCGGCCGGTCGAGCCGGATCGTCGCGATCGCCCCGTCCACCTCAACCCGCACAAACTCGCCCATACGCGACCTCATCTCCGCCATCAGCCCAATCAACCCGCGTACCAGCGATCCTACGCAGCCGCCCCCGCACCCGCCTCCCGCCCGCACCAAGCCCGCGCACCCCGGTACCACCCCTCCGCCCCCGCGCCCCTCCGCGATCACGCCCTCCGACCCCACGATCCTCCGGGATCACGCTCCCTGCCCCGCGAAACTCCGTGACCACGCCCCGCGGCCCCGCGAACCTCCGTGACCACGGCCCGCGGCCCCGCGAACCTCCGTGACCAAGCTCCCCGCCCCCGCGAACCTCCGTGACCACGGCCCGCGATCCTCCAGAACACGCTGTCCGGGCCCACGATCCTCGAGGATCACGCTCCCCGGCCTCCCGAACCTCCAAGAACACGCTCCCCGGCCCCAGAATCGTCCGGGATCACGCTCGTCCGGCCCCGCGATCCTCCGGGATCACGCCGTCCGGCTCCACCGATCCTCCGGGATCACGACTCGTTTAATGATCACGGAGGTTCTCAGGTGTTAAAGGCACACCGCATTCGTCCGTGATCAAGGAACGTTCATGATCACGGTATTGCGGCCGGACAATTACCCACGCAATTACCGTGATCAAGCAGAAATCAAGATCACGGAGGATCGTCAGGGCGATTGCCGACGAACCCAGCGCGGTAGGTCTCCGACGAGCTGGCGACGGCCCGGCCCGCATGACTCGCAGCCGGCCTGCGTGACCGGCGGCCGGCCCTGCCTGACCGGCGGCCGTCCCCGCGTGACTGGCGGGCGGCCGGCATGACTGAGGGCCTGCCCGATGGGTGTCGAGCAGGCCCTCAATAGCGCCAACTTCGGATCAGGGAGGCGATCCTTCACTCACCGACGGCGCGCGGCAGGTTGACCCCCTGCCAGCTGTTCAGGAAGCCGCGGACCTCCGACTCGCTGTACCGGCGGTGACCGCCCGGGGTGCGGATCGAGGAAAGCTTGCCGCCACGAGCCCACCGGGTCACCGTCTTAGGGTCGACCCTGAGCATGGCCGCGACCTCCGCTGGGGTGAGGAGCCTGTTGTCCGGCTTGATCTGAGTTCTCACTTCGACAGATCCTCTCGTTGCTACCTTGGTAGTGACTCTGTTACTTACAGTGACCAGTGCTGGCACTACTCCTTGAAGTCGTCGAATCACAGGATGTCACATGTGGCTCGACTTTGCTGGCGTTCTAACCGGCAAGACGACAAATTTCACCGGGCAAGCCCGTTGTCTTTGCTGGAAGGACGTGAATGGAGGAGTAATGGTTTACTCCAAACAGTAACCTGTCGATCACATTGGGTGCGGTAAGCGCTGCAGAATATCCCACCTGAAAGGCCATTTCTTGCTGGTATCAGGCAGTGTCGCGTCGAACTGCGCCGAAGTTACCGCTGTGCGCATAGAGATGTGATCCGCAGGACCGACCGGCCGAGCAGCGGACAGAGCACAGTCAGCTGAGGACAGCCGGCTGAGCGCAGCCGACTGTGCGCTGCCAGCAGAACGCCGGCGACTCGGGCGATCGCTAGCGCAGATCGCCCGTCAGCAGCCCGGCCGGTGACACCGGCAGCCGGACGAGGCCGAGCTCGGCTGGGGCGGCGAGCAGCGGATGCCGGGGAAGCACCCGGACGGTATACCCGAACGGACCCGGCTGGCCGAGCACGGCCTCACCGCAGTACCAGGCCACCGAGTCGGGCCCAGGCGGCGCCTCAAGCTCGAGCTCGGCGTACACCGGGTCGGTGATCTCGTCGTCGGTGCCCGCCCGGCCGTAGACGACCTCGACCGCGACGTCGTCAGGCGAGAGCTCGCCCAGCGCGACGCCGGCCCGCACGGCCAGCTTGGCGCCGGGCGACTGCTCGCCGTCGTCGGTCTCGACCAGTTCGATCTTGACCGCGGGCCAGGCGTCCTTGACTCGTTGCTTCCAGGCCGCTAGCGCGACCGCGCCAGCGAACCTCCCGTGGTCACCTTCGCCCCCGCCTGCGAGTGTCCGTGACGCCTGGGCGGCGGGCAGGTACAGGTCGGTGGTGTACTGCCTGACCATTCTGGTGGCCTGCGTCTTGGGCCCGAGCACGCGCAGCGTGTGCGCGACCATCTCGAGCCAGCGCCTCGGCAGCCCGTCTGAGCCGGTGTCGTAAAACATCGGCGCCACTGACAAAGCGAGCAGGTCATACAAGGCCGCCGCCTCGACGCCGTCGCGCCTGGCCTGGTCGGTGACCGAGTCAGCGGACGGTATGGCCCAGCCGTTCTCGCCGTCGAACCACTCGTCCCACCAGCCGTCGCGTATCGACAGGTTCAGCGCGCCGTTCAGTGCCGCCTTCATGCCGGAGGTGCCGCAGGCCTCAAGCGGCCTGAGCGGGTTGTTGAGCCAGACGTCGCAGCCCTTGACCAGGGTCCTGGCCAGCTCCATGTCGTAGTCGGGCAGGAAGACGATCCGGTGCCGCACCGCCGGGTCATCGGCGAACCTGACCATCTGCTGGATCAGCGCCTTGCCGCTGTCGTCGGCCGGGTGCGCCTTGCCCGCGATCACGATCTGCACTGGCCGTTCGGAGTCAAGCAGCAGGGCCGTCAGCCGAACCGGGTCGTGCAGCATCATCGTGAGCCGCTTGTAGGAGGGCACCCGCCGCGCGAACCCGATCGTCAGGATGTTCTCGTCGAGCGCGCTGCCGATCCAGGCCAGCTCGGCGTCGGATGCCCCCCGCTGCCGCCACGACGCCCGCAGCCTGTTCCTGGCCTGGCGAACCAGCCTCGCCCGAAGCGCCCGCCTGATCTCGAAGATCCGCACTGGGTCGGCCGCGACCAGGTCCCAGGCCGCCTGGTCGTCGGCGAGCCACTCGGTGTCGGCCGCCCTGTGCCCGTCCTGGGCGATGTTCAGTATCTCGCCCGCCACCCAGCTCGGAGCGTGCACTCCGTTGGTGATCGACCCGATCGGCACCTCGCTGGTGTCGAAGCCTGGCCACAGGCCGCTGAACATCTCCCGGCTGACTTGCCCGTGCAGCTTGCTGACACCATTGACCCGCTGGGCCAGCCGCATGCCCATGACGGCCATGTTGAAGACCTCGGGATCACCGCCAGGGTAAGTCTCAGCGCCGAACGCCACGACCTTGTCGACTGGCAGGCCGGCCTCGCCGTCCGGCCCGAACTCGGCCTCGATCAGCTCGGCCTCGAACCGGTCGATCCCGGCCGGTACCGGCGTGTGCGTGGTGAACACCGTGCCTGCCCTGGTCAGCTCCACCGCCTCGGCGAAGCCCGCGCCGGCGTCCAGGTACTCCCTGATTCGCTCGAACCCGAGGAAGCCGGCGTGGCCCTCGTTAGTGTGGAAGATCTCGGGCTCGGGGTGCCCGGTGATCTGGCAGTACAGCCTGACCGCCCGGACCCCGCCGATGCCAAGCAGCAGTTCCTGGCGCAGCCGGTGATCGCTGCCACCGCCGTAGAGCCGGTCCGTCACCTCGCGAAGCAGCGGGTCGTTGTCTTCGATGTAGGTGTCGAGCAGCAGCAGCGGCACTCGCCCGACGTCAGCGACCCAGATCTGGGCGCCGAGCTCGGCACCGCCCTGCAGCCTGACGGTCACCTTGGCTGCCGCCCCGGTCTCGTCGCGCAACAGGCCGATGGGCATCCCGGCCGGGTCAGATGCCGGGTACCGCTCGGTCTGCCAGCCTTCAGGCGAGAGCGACTGAGTGAAGTACCCATGCCGGTAGAACAGCCCGACCCCGATCAGGGGAACGCCGAGGTCGCTCGCCGACTTCAGATGGTCGCCGGCGAGTATCCCTAGGCCACCCGAGTACTGCGGGAGCGCGGCGGTAATGCCGAACTCAGGGGAGAAGTAGGCGATCGCCGCCGGCCCGGCCGCCAGCTGGCCCGAGGTCTGGTACCAGCGAGGCGCCGTCAGATAGTCGTTCAGCTCGTCGACGGCCGCCACGAGGCGCCGCAGGAAATCCTCGTCGCCAGCCAGCGCGGCCAGCCGCTGCGGCGAGACGAGCGCCAGCATCGCGACCGGGTCGTGGCCGCTCGCGTCCCAGGCGGCCTGATCGATCTCGGCGAGCAGCGCTCGCGTCGGCGCGTGCCATGACCAGCGCAGATTGAGCATCAAAGTGCGCAGCGGCGCAAGCGGCGCTGGCAGGGCAGGATGAATGGTGAACCGGCGGATTGCTCTCACGCTGAGTGAGACTAATGCGTGACCCGGAAACTGGCACCCCCAAACGAGGCCCTGATGCATGGCCTTGATCACACCTTGATCAGACTGCCGCCGGGCGACTCGCCACCCTTGAGCGACTCGCGACCCCTGGCCTCCGACGCACCAGGCACCACTAGCAGCGACGCTGCGGCAGTGGCTCAGGCAGCGGCGCGGGCAGCGACCGCGCGGGCGCGCCCCCATGACACCCGGGGCACATCGCAGCCGCAAAAACGACAGCAGCGGGCCCCAGCGGTTCGAGCGGGGAGGCCGTCCAGGGCCGGCCCGACATTTCCTGGCGGGAATCGCCGGCCCGGGTGCATGCCGGGAGCCGCGCCAGGGTACTTTTCCGTGGTGATCGGCAGGATTCCCGTACTGGACGTAGAGCCCCAGGTCGATTGTGGCCGCCGCCCGGCGAAGGCGACCGTCGGCGAGACCCTCCAAGTGACCGCGACCGTGTTCCGCGAGGGACACGAGATGCCGGGCGCCCAAGTCGTGCTCCGAGATCCCAGCGGCCGTACCTGCCAGTCCGCGATCATGCGCGAGATCGCCGAGGGCACTGACCGGTACGGCGCCGAGGTCACGCCGACCGGCGAGGGCCTGTGGCACTTCCGCGTCGAGTCGTGGGGCGACCCTGCGGCCCGCTGGCGACACGACTCGGCGATCAAGGTACCGATCGGCCAGGACGTCGAGCTCATGCTCGCCGAGGGAGCGCTGCTCTTCGACCGGGCCGCGCGACAGGCCGGGGACATCGCGCGGGCCGGCGGCAAATCCTCGCTCAAGCAGCAGGCAGCGGTCGCCCGCAAGCTCTTCGAGTCGGTCGCGGCCACCTTGCGGGACCGGGGCAAGCCGTCCGTGGAGCGCCTGGGCGCGGCGTTCACCCCGCGAGTCGCTGAGATCCTTGCTGCCTTCCCGGTGCGCGATCTGCTGACGCACTCGGCCTGGTGTCCCCTGATCGTGCACAGAAAGCTGGCACTTTTTGGCTCATGGTATGAGCTCTTTCCCCGATCAGAGGGCGCCGAGATCGACCCCCTCGGACGGGACCGGCCCGTCTCAGGAACCTTGCGCACCGCCGCCCTGCGCCTGGACGCGGTCGCCGAGCTGGGCTTCGACGTCGTGTACCTGCCGCCCGTGCATCCGATCGGCTTCACCGCCCGCAAAGGCAGGAACAACTCCCTGGTCGCCGGCCCCGCCGATCCTGGCTCGCCCTGGGCGATCGGGTCACCCGACGGCGGCCACGACGCGATCCACCCTGACCTCGGCACGATCGAGGACTTCGACGCGTTCGTCGACCGCGCCAGGGAGCTTGGCCTTGAGGTCGCGATGGACCTCGCGCTGCAGGCCTCGCCCGACCACCCATGGGTCAGCAAGCATCCGCAGTGGTTCACCACCAGGGCCGACGGCACGATCGCCTATGCCGAGAACCCGCCGAAGAAATACCAGGACATCTTCCCGCTGAATTTCGACAATGACCCCGACGGGATCTACGACGAGGTCCTGCGGATCGTCAGGTACTGGATCGGCCACGGCGTCACCGTGTTCCGCGTCGATAACCCGCACACGAAGCCGCTGCCATTCTGGGACCGGCTCCTGGCCGAGGTGGCCGCGACCGACCCCGACGTGATCTTCCTCGCCGAGGCCTTCACGAGGCCAGCGATGATGCGCGCCCTGGCCATTATCGGATTCCATCAGTCGTATACGTACTTCACCTGGCGGAACTCAGCCGCGGAACTCACCCAGTACCTCAGTGAGCTTTCCGGCCCGGACTCCGCTTACATGCGGCCGAACTTCTTCGTTAATACGCCCGACATCCTGGGCGAGTACCTGCAGCACGCCGGTCCCCCGGCTTTCCGGGTCCGCGCCGTGCTCGCGGCGATGCTCTCGCCGTCCTGGGGCGTCTACTCCGGCTACGAGCTCTGCGAGAACTCGCCGCTGCGGCCTGGTAGCGAGGAGTACCTGGATTCGGAGAAGTATCAGTACAAGCCGAGGGACTGGGCCAGCGCCGAGCGATTGAACCTGAGCATCTCGCGCTTTATCGCCAGACTGAATGCGATCAGGCGATCACATCCAGCCCTGCAGCAGCTCCGTGACCTGCGCTTCCATTTTCCGGACCGCGCGGAGATTTTGTGCTTTTCTAAGAGAGTGGGTCCGCCGACGACCGGCGCGACTGGCGGCGATACGGTTCTCGTCGTAGTGAACCTCGACCCGCATCAGCCGCGTGAGGCCACGATCTGGCTGGACGGGGCCGCGCTCGACATCGACGTAAGCGCGGGGTTCACGGTCACCGATGAGCTCACTGGCGAGTCCTATCGGTGGGGCCAGGCTAACTACGTCCGGCTGGATCCCGGCGTGGCACCAGCCCACATCTTCACGGTCTCCGCCGACCAGCCAGGCGGCAGGGATCGGCCGGCCTAGTGTGCACGGACATCTGAGCATTAGGCACAATACGGCGACGGTAGTTCCGCAGGCGGACCCTCTGGGCCGAGCGAGCGTCAGCTTAGCGGCGGCAGCGAGTCCGGTCCTGCTTGCGTCGCAACCCATCACTTCTTCAGGTCTGCGTGGCACGTCAGAAATCAGGAGATACCGCAGTGGCGACACCGTATGAACCAGCGTCGCAGCCTTTCCCCGGCCGCCCAAGAACCATGGCAAGCCCCGTCACCATGTTCAGGACGACCTCGGCCGCGCCCAACGAGCCGGTTCCTAACTCGTTCTCCTTTGACAAGCCGCGTGATCCGCAGTGGTTCCAGCACGCTGTCTTCTACGAGGTGCTGGTGCGCGGCTTTCACGACTCCAACGCCGACGGCACGGGCGACATCAGGGGCCTGATCTCCCGGCTTGACTACCTGGAGTGGCTCGGCATCGACTGCATCTGGCTGCTGCCGATCTACGCGTCCCCGCTCAAGGACGGCGGCTACGACATCGCCGACTTCATGGCGATCCTGCCGGAGTTCGGCACCATCGGCGACTTCGTCGAGCTGGTCGAGGCCGCCCACGCCCGCGGTATCCGGGTAATCGCCGACCTGGTCATGAACCACACCAGCGACCAGCACCCCTGGTTCCAGGCATCCCGCCACGAGCCCGACGGGCCGTTCGGCGACTTCTACGTCTGGTCGGACACCGACGACAAGTACACCGATGTCCGAATCATCTTCGTCGACACCGAGCAGTCCAACTGGACCTACGACCCGGTCAGGGGCCAGTACTACTGGCACAGGTTCTTTTACCACCAGCCTGACCTGAACTACGAGAACCCGCGGGTGCAGGACGCGATGCTCGAGGTGCTGCGGTTCTGGCTCGACCTCGGCATCGATGGCTTCCGGCTCGACGCCGTGCCCTACCTGTACGAGCGTGAGGGCACCAACTGCGAGAACCTGAAGGAGACGCACGAGTACCTGCGGCGCGTCCGAACCGAGATCGACCGGCTCTACCCCGACCGGGTGCTGCTCGCCGAGGCCAACCAGTGGCCCGCCGACGTGGTCGAGTACTTCGGCGACGCGAGCGTCGGCGGCGACGAGTGCCACATGGCGTTCCACTTCCCGCTGATGCCGCGGATCTTCATGGCCGTGCGGCGTGAGCAGCGCTATCCGATCTCTGAGATCCTGGCCCAGACCCCGCAGATCCCTTCCGGCTGCCAGTGGGGCATCTTCCTGCGCAACCACGATGAGCTGACGCTCGAGATGGTCACGGACGACGAGCGGGACTACATGTACGCCGAGTACGCCAAGGATCCGAGGATGAAGGCCAACATCGGGATCCGCCGCCGCCTCGCTCCCCTGCTCGACAACGACAGGAACCAGCTCGAGCTGTTCACCGCGCTGTTGCTGTCCCTGCCCGGCTCGCCGGTCATGTACTACGGCGACGAGATCGGCATGGGCGACAACATCTGGCTCGGCGACCGCGACGGCGTCCGCACCCCGATGCAGTGGACCCCCGACCGCAACGGCGGCTTCTCCATCTGCGACCCTCAGCGCCTGTACCTGCAGCCGAACACCGACCCGATCTACGGCTACCAGGCACTCAACGTCGAGGCCCAGGAGCGCAACACTGGGTCACTGCTGCACTGGACCAGGCGCATGATCGAGATCCGCAAGCGGCACTCGGTATTCGGACTCGGCCGGTACTCCGAGCTGGGCAGCTCCAACCCGAGCGTGCTCGCGTTCGTCCGGCTGTACGAGCCCGACCAGGAGCAGGACCGTCCCGGCAACCCGATCCTGTGCGTGAACAACCTGTCCAAGTTCCCGCAGCCGGTCGAGCTCGACCTCAGCCGCTACGCCGGCTACACCCCGGTCGAGTGCATGGGCGGCGTTGCCTTCCCCCCGATCGGCCAGCTCAGCTACCTGCTCACGCTGCCGGGACACGGCTTCTACTGGTTCGTGCTAGAGCCGCCGGCGTAGTCGCCGCCCGTGGCCGGCCTAACGCCGGCAACCGCCGAGCCGCAGCGGCTCAAGCCGCCGGGCTGGCCACGCCTTACAACACCGTTGCGCCAACGATGTGACTAGGCCAACACCCAAGTGCCAACGGTGGCCGTGCTCTTGACAGTTACCGGCGAGTAGCTGGACACTATCGACGGTTATAAGCAATATGTCGGCGACATTACGGAAGGAGCGGTTTGTCATTATGTGATAACAGGCTCCGACCGGGCCGACGGCCGTTCGAAGACCAAAGGTCGCTAATCGCCCCTTCGACCCAGCTTCGGGAGCTGCAGATGCGCGCAAAGCAACAAAAACTTCGGCCAAGAGCCACGACGGCACGCACCATGGTGACCCTGACCACAGCCGCGGTCGCCTTAACCGGCGCGCTGATCGCCGCCGCGGTCCCGGCCGCCGCCGCGGTCCCGGCCGCCGCCGCCGCGGTCCCGGCCCCGGCCCCGGCCCCGGCCCGGCCGATCGCCACACCAGGCGCCGGAACACCGGGCGGGCTGATGGTCCCAGGTCAGCCGATAGGCATCGCCGCCGACCCGACGACCAAGACGTTCTGGATCGCCGAGCTCAACGCCGGCCAACCGACCGACATCGTGAACAAGGTCACCGAGACCAGCCACGCGATCAGCACGTTCAAGGTGACCTCGGGCGTCAACGGCATCGCCGCCGACCCGAGCAAGGGCCTCGTCTGGACGATCGGCAACAGCGGCGACGGCAGCACCCACACCGTCACCTACATCAAGGAGTCGACCGGCTCGATCAAGACGCTCACCATCCCGGCCGGCTCCGACCTCACCGGCATCACGGTCGACCCCAAGACCGGCACGGTCCTCGTGCTCGACCTCAGCGGCGACGTCTACACCATCGACGAGGCGGAGCCGACCAAGGCGCCGGTCAAGCTGGTCACAGGCTCCCTCAGCGCGGCCTCGAACCTCGCCGTGGACCCAGCCAAGGGAACGGTCTGGGTACTCAACGCCCTCGGCAACTCAGCCCTGGCCTTCAGCGAAACTAACGGTGCTGCCGTCGGCGACCCGGTGCCAGTCGGCAGCAACCCGGGCGTCATCACCATCGACCCGACCAACGGGACCGTCTGGGTCGGCGCCGCCGATGGCACGATCTCTGAGTTCTCGCAGGCAAACCCAGGTACCGTGCACACGCTCACCTTGGCCAGCCCTCCGATCGCGCTGGCGGCCGAGCCGTCGCACAAGGTGATCTGGGCCGGCTCTCAGTCGGGCGTGATCGACGAGATCACCGAGAAGACCTCGGCGCCGTCCTTGATCGGAAGCCTGACCCTGCCCGAGGAAGTGGACGGGCTCGCGACCGACGCGACGACCGGCCAGCTATGGGCGACCGAGAACGTGACCAGTCAGGGCGTCTTCGACAACTTGGTCCCGCTCGCGCCGTCCGCCCCGGCCATCACCTCGGCCCCGTCGACCTGGTTCGCGACCGACAACGCCGGGCAAGACGCGTTCAACGTCATCACTAGCGGCTTCCCGCCGGCCAACTACGCGATCACGGGCGCACCTTCCTGGCTCACGATCGACAAGTACACCGGCGCCCTGTCCGCCGCCCTCACTCACAAGTCGAAGCCGGGCGCGTTCACCGTCACCATCACCGCGACCAACGGCATCGGCGCCGTCGCCCATCAGGCCTTCACCGCCAACGTAGGGTCCGACCCCGTGGTCAAGACGACCTCAGGCACGTTCGCCTACGGCGTCAAGAACTCCCTGCGAATCGAGGCGACGGGCACCCCGGCCAAGATCGGCTTCACCGGACTCGGCCTGCCCAAGTACCTCAGCCTCGGCGCCGCCGGACTCCTGTCAGGCACTCCGCCCAAAGGCACCAAGTCTCCGGTCGAGTTCGTCGTCCTCGCCAACAACAAGGTGACGAAAACCTTCCACCAGCCCGTAGAGGCCGTCTTCACCTTGAACCTGGCCCCCGGTCAAGCCCCGAAGATCACGTCGGCGTCCAAGGTCACCTTCAAGTCCGGCAAGGACGGCAGTTTCACGATCGAGAGCACCGGCTTCCCGACTCCCGCGATTAAAATTTCCGGCAAATTGCCGCAGGGACTCAAGCTAAGAACGAGCGCAGGATCAGCAGTACTCTCGGGAACCCCGGCCACGACCGACAAAGGCCACAGCTACAAGCTGACCGTCACCGCCAAGAACGGCATCACCAGGCCAGCCACCCAAATCCTCACCATCAAGATCACCTGATCGCCTTGCCGGGACGGCTCACTGAGTCGTTGCTGAACGCAGCGGGGGCACTTTGGTGTCGTCAGAACGACAGCGAAGTGCCCCCGCGGCCAGCGGCTCAGGCCTGGGGGGCCGCCTGTCCGCTCACCGTCGACCTGTCCGCTCACCGTCGACCTGACCGCTCACCGTCGACCTGACCGCATCACTCCGATCGGCCCTGGGCACCGTGATCAGCCTTACCTTGATCCTGGTGTTGGCGAGCAGTTCCGAGTCCAGTTCGGCGCCGCCGTTCATGTTGCTCACCGGTCTGATCTTCCTGAGATTCTTGGAAGCGCGTTCCAGCGCGTTCCAGCGCGAGCCGTTCGAGTCCCGCGAACTGGGCCGGATCCCAGTCCGCGATCGGATCTGCGGCCGGCGTCGCCTCAGCATCGATCTCAAGCCGGACGGTCAGCCGCACGGTGCCGATGTCGCTCGCGGCCACGTTCGCGTACCAGACCTTCCATTTGCTACCCGCGATGTCACGCGACGTCATGTGCTCGAGTTCTTCGCTCAGCGCGTTCAACATCGCCACGATCGCTCCCGGCCGGTCGGGCGTCTCCAGCCGCACTGCCAGCACCGGGCATCCGGTGGCGTGCCCGAGTTGTGCCCTGGACAGCGGCTCGCTGACGTACTCCGTGATCGGCCCGTCGACGACCGGGTGCACGACTCCTTCCTTGACATGGCCGCCCTCGGCAATCAGGGTGCGCTGATGCGCTAGCACGAGCACTACTGTCTTCCCGTGCAGGACCGCCACTGTCTTCCCGTGCAGGACCGCCACGCTAATCCCAGCTAGTCGCAGTTCACCGTGCCGCCCGCAGATTCGCTCCAGGATGCGGGCATCCATGCCCAGTTGCCAGTGCTCCCCGGCGCAAGCGGAAGAGCGCGCCGGGGAGCACCAGAAGGCCGGGCAGCCGATGAGCGTTACGGCTGGCTGACCTGGATCGGGTTAGTGGGGCTGCCGGTCACGGTCTCGCCGCCGCTGCCACTGTTGAACGTCACGACATCGTTGACGTTGATGATCCCTGAGCAGGAGCCGGAGACGCTCGTGACCTTGAGGCTGTCACCGGCGGTGGTGAACTTCAGCAGGTCACTTGAGTTCGTGTAGGTGATGCCCGCGGTTCCCTTGACCTCGGCGGTGCAGGTGCCAAGGATGCTGCTGATCGTCATCACGTGATCGATGTTCGTGATCGAGCCAGTCGTCACGCCGCCGCTGTACGACGAGACGTTCAGCGTCGACGTGGTACCGGACTTCTGGGTGTCGGTGCCCGTGCTTCCCAGGGGGCCGCTGCACTTCTTGCTGGAACTACCGAACGTGGAAGCCGTGATGCTCCCGATGGCGGTCTTCGTGCCGCTGCTCTCGTCGGTGACGGTGCCCGTGCCCGTGCCGACGGTGCAGGTGAAGCTCAGGCCTGCCGTCGTGTCCGACAAGGTGAACGTCGTGCCGCTCGACGCGGCCGACGTGAAGTTCGTCCCGCCGGTCACGGTCCAGGTACTGGCAGCCATGGCCGCCGGAACCGCGAGGCCCATTGCCGCCGCGATCGTTCCCGCGACTAAGATCGTCCTGGCAAGTTGCTTGCGCATTGGTTAATTCCTCTCTGACGAATGTCAGCCGTACTACGTGCTTTCGACTAGATGTCCCGGATTAGATCCGAGCACATACTTTCGGGTGACCTCAGTAGCTCAAGTACCTTGAGTCACCCAAGTCCCCACGGGGCCGCCTCCTCTCATTTCGATCATTCATCGCATCGAATGCCATCTAGCGGCTTTAATCGCGGAGCCTAATGTTAGGCTTTGACCCATGCAAGACCTAAATCGATAGTTACACCACGAGATACTCCATTTTGTAACGGTCGCACATTTTCAGCGCCAGAATTTATCCGCCCATGAGAAAAACGGCCGAGCTCCAGCCCTGCGAGCATTCCGTGATCAAGACAGTCACCATGATCGCGGAGAAAGTCCGGCCCACAGAGACACCCCGCAACTCACCGTGATCATGAACTCTCCATGATCACGGCAGTTCGAGTGGGTCACCACGCGCTCAACCTCCGCGATCACGGCTGCAGCTGGACCACGGAGCATCGCAGGCACTCGGACCGACGGCTCGAGGCAAGACCTGACCGTGGCCGACGGCCCGACAGCCCGCATCCCACCGAGATCCCGGAGCACGGCGGAGATCCCGGAACACCCACGGAGATCACGGAACACCCACGGAGATCACGGAACACCCACGGAGATCACGGAACACCGCCGAGATCACGGGACACCCACGGAGATCACGGAACACCGCCGAGATCACGGGACACGGCGGAGGACACTGGGGTCGTGCTCATTCAAGGTCTCTCGGTCGAACCGGCGCGCCTGGACGGCGGCGCGGGGCGCCGGTGGCCGTTCTCGATCCCGTGCGTCGCCTCGCTTGCCCGCGACGGCTTGCGGCTGACCAGGCCGGTCACGTTCCTGGTCGGCGAGAACGGCTCGGGCAAGTCCACGGTCATCGAAGCGATCGCCGAGGCATTCGGCCTGGACGCACGCGGCGGCCGGGCCGGCCGCAAGTACGGCAACGACCGTGAGAAGACCCCGCTGGGCGAAGCGCTCCGTCTCGATCTCACCCGTGATGGCGCCCGGATGAAAGCCGGCCCACGGGCCAAACGCAAGGGCTACTTCCTCCGGGCCGAGACCACGTTCGGGTTCGCCGAAGTCGTATCCGGCCTGCCCGGCTACTGGCAAGAAGACCTCACCCAGCGGAGCCACGGCGAGGGGTTCTTCGTCATCCTGCGATCGATGTTCACCGAACCCGGCCTGTACCTGATGGACGAGCCCGAGGCCGCGCTGTCCTTCGCTTCCTGCCTGCAATTGGTCGCGCTCATGTACGAACTCGGCCAAACCGGCGCGCAGGTCATCTGCGCAACCCACTCACCCATCCTGGCCGCGACGCCAGGCGCCGACATCATCGAACTCGGCGACTACGGACTTCGTCGTTCAGCTTGGGACGAACTCGACCTGGTCGACCACTGGCGCCGCTACCTCAACAATCCGGCCGCCTACCTCAGACGCATCATCGACCTCGAGGCCACTCCCTAACCGCACCAATCCACTAGATCCCAACCGCGCAACCCACCAGCAGAAAGATTCTCGGAGTCGTCGGGGCAATCGAGGAGATTCTCGGGGAACCTTCGAGCGCGACAGCAAGATCTTGTGATTATTCCGGAACATAGACCGGTCAAAATAACAAGATCTTGGACTTGTCACTGAAATTCTCCAAAACCAGCTCTTGCAATCGTTTGCGAATAGGTCGACGGACGCGGATTGCGTTTGACGGGCGTACGCAGACGTTCCCCGCGGGGGCGGGCCGACGTACCGCAGTGCCGGCCGACGTACGGGCGGCGGCGGGCCGGCGTACCGGGCCGGGCCGCCGCACCGGGAGGCCGCGCCGCCGTACCCGGGGGGGCCGAGCCGCCGTACCCGGGGGGGCCGGGCCTGCGTACCAGGGGGCCGCGCCGGCGTGCTGCGGGCGGGCTGCCTGCCGTCAGCGCCACAGGTTCACCTCCCCCGGCCGTCGACCAATCGGGCGCGGGATGCTTGACTCTTGCGATGAGTGATGGCCCGATCGGCGAGTTGCTGGCTGCGTGGCTGCCGACTCGGCGCTGGTTCGCTGGTAGCGGAGCTACGGTCCGCGACGTGGCGATCCACTCCGATGTGGTGCTCGCGGCCGGCGATCCCGAGTTGCGGCACTTGCTGGTCGATGTCACCGTGGGCAACCAGACCGTCCGATACCAGGTGCTGCTGGGACTAACGCCCGACCTGCCCGGCGAACTAGCCGAGGCCACGATCGGCACCTTTCCCTACGACCCCGACGGCCCCCACGACCACGACGAGCCCGACGGCCCCGACAGCCGCGTCGCCTATGACGGCACGATGGATCCCCGGCTCACGATGGTGCTGCTGCAGGGTATCGCCTCGGGCCGGCACGCGGGCCCGGTCAGCTTCGTACCCGAAGCCGGCGCCGTCATCGACGCCGACGTTACGCCCCGCACTCTCCCGGCGCTGCAGAGCAACACCGCCGTGGTATTCGGCGACCAGGCCATCATGAAGCTGCTCAGGCGCCCTTTCGAAGGCCATCACCCCGACCTGGAGATCCCGGCCACCCTCGCCAGGGCCGGATCGCGCCTGGTGGCCGAGCCCCTCGGCTGGATCGAGGCCGACGAGACGATTCTCGCCATCTTGTCGAGGTACTTCCCGCACGCGACCGATGCCTGGAAGCTGGCGATCGCCGACCTGCGTACCGACGCGCCCGACTTCTCCGGGCAAGCGCGCACCTTGGGCCAGGCGACGGCCAGACTGCACGGAGAGCTCGCCGACGCCTTCGGCGCCAGCACGCTGCCTGAGGCCGGCCGCGCCGACCTGGCCGCCAACATGCTGGCCGAACTCGACGCCGCCACCAAGGTCGTCGCCGAACTGGCGGGCTACCGCGACGCGATCGCCGCCAGGTACGCGGAGCTGGCCGAATTGACCCGCCCCATCCCGATCCAGCGCATTCACGGCGATTATCACCTCGAGCAGGTGCTTGGCACCGACGATGGCTGGGTGATCCTCGACTTCGAAGGCGAGCCGTCGGTGCCGCTGGCCCGCCGAAGGGCGTTCGCGCCGGCGCTTCGTGATGTCGCCGGGATGCTTCGGTCGTTCGACTACGCCGCCCGACATCAAGAGCTTGAGCAGCCAAACAACCAGCAGTTGCCAGCCATAGCAGCGGAATGGGTCAGTGCTTGCCAGGACTCGTTCCGCGCTGGGTACGGGGAAGCAGGAGGCGAGGAGCCGCAAAGCAGCGACCCGCTGCTGCGAGCACTCACCCTGCAGAAGGCGGTTTACGAAGCGGTGTACGAGGCTAGACACCGGCCCAGTTGGCTGCGTATCCCACTGAACGCGATCGCGGAGGCGGTAGATGAAGGCGACAGGTGACCCAGGCCGTCAGACGGATCAGCGTCCCGCCGAAAGACCTCCGGCCGACCAGCCCGAACAAGCCGGGCCGACCGGCGACCTGGTCAGCCGCGCGGAGATCGACGCGATCCTGGCCGGCCATCACCATGACCCGCACTCGGTACTCGGCGCTCATCCGGCGGAGGACGGAACGCTCATCAGGGCGCTCCGGCCGCTGGCCCAGTCGGTCAGCGTGGTATTGCCCGACGGCACCAGGTACCCGATGCGGCACGTCGACGAGGGCGTGTTCTCGGCGACCGTGCCGGCCCAGGTCGCCAGCGCCGACCAGGCGAGGGACTACCGGCTCGCGGTCAGCTACGCCCCGGGAGAACCCGAGCTCATCGACGATGACCCGTACCGGCAGCTGCCGACTCTCGGCGAGATTGACGTGCACCTGATCGCCGAAGGCAGGCACGAGGAGCTGTGGCGGGCGCTCGGCGCCACCGTCCGCCCCGAGCTGGGCGGCACCTCGTTCGCCGTGTGGGCGCCGAACGCCCGCGGCGTCCGCGTGATCGGCGACTTCAACCACTGGGACGGCCGCGGCCACCCGATGCGATCGCTCGGCTCGTCCGGGGTATGGGAACTGCTCATCCCAGGGATCGGCGCCGGCGCGGTCTACAAGTTCGACATCTGCGGTCCCGACGGCAGCTGGCATCGCAAGGCCGACCCGATGGCCAGGTACGCGGAGGTACCCCCGGCCACCGCGTCGGTCGTGTACGAGTCCAGCTACGAGTGGGCCGATACCGACTGGATGGCGCAACGGGCGCAGCGCGATCCGCTCCGTGAGCCGATGAGCGTCTACGAGGCGCACCTTGGCTCGTGGAAGCCTGGCCTTTCCTACCGCGAGCTTGCCGAGGACTTTGCTGCTTATGTCAAGGACCAGGGGTTCACGCACGTCGAGTTCATGCCGGTCGCTGAGCACCCGTTTGGAGGATCCTGGGGCTACCAGGTCACGTCTTATTACGCTCCGACGGCGCGATTCGGGGCGCCGGACGACTTTCGCTACCTGGTCGACCGCCTGCATCAGGCCGGGATCGGCGTGTTCGTTGACTGGGTGCCCGCCCACTTCCCGAGGGACTCGTGGGCGCTGGCCAGGTTCGACGGGACGCAGTTGTACGAGCACCCCGATCCGCACCGGGGCGAGCACCCCGACTGGGGCACGCTGATCTTCGACTACGGGCGCAGGGAAGTCCGCAACTTCCTGGTCGCCAACGCGGTGTACTGGCTCGAGGAGTTCCACGTCGACGGGTTGCGGGTCGACGCCGTGGCCTCGATGCTCTACCTGGACTACTCGCGCAAGCCCGGCCAGTGGACGCCAAACGTGCTCGGCGGGCGGGAGAACCTGGACGCGGTGTCGTTCCTCCAGGAGGTCAACGCGACCTGCTACAAGCGGGTGCCAGGCATCGTCATGATCGCGGAGGAGTCGACCGCCTGGCCGGGGGTGACCAGGCCGGTCCACCTCGGCGGGCTTGGCTTCGGGCTGAAGTGGAACCTGGGCTGGATGCACGACACGCTCGCGTACGCCTCGCACGACCCGCTGTTCCGGCGCTACCACCACAACGAGCTGACGTTCTCGATGATCTACGCCTACACCGAGAACTTCGTGCTCCCGCTTTCGCACGACGAGGTCGTGCACGGCAAGGGCTCGTTGCTGGGCAAGATGCCAGGCGATGACTGGAAGAAGTTCGCGACCCTGCGCGCGCTCTACGGCTACATGTGGGCCCATCCGGGCAAGCAGCTGCTGTTCATGGGCTCGGAGTTCGGGCAGCGGGGCGAGTGGTCGCAGGAGCAGGGCCTGGACTGGGCGGCGCTGGCCGGTCCCGAGCACGTCGGCCTCCAGCACCTCGTCGGCGACCTGAACGAGGCCTACCGGCGGCATCCGGCGCTGTGGCGGGACGACTTCGAGCCGGCCGGGTTCAGCTGGATCGACGCCAACGACGCGTTCGGCAACGTCATCTCCTTCCTGCGCTTCGGGGAGCCTGACCCGGTGCTGGCTTGCATCGTGAACTTCTCCGGTGAGCCGCACTACGACTACCGAGTGGGGCTGCCGCGGACCGGTACCTGGCGCGAGGTCGTGAACACCGACGTCACCGACTACGGCGGCAGCGGGATCGGGAACTACGGGCGGGTCACCGCCGTGGCCGATCCCTGGCACGGCCGGCCAGCGTCGGCGGTGCTCACCCTCCCGCCGCTGGCGACGCTCTGGCTAGTGCACGACGAGTCCGCTGAACTCGCGAGCACGGGCGTTTCCGTGGCGCAGGCAGTGCCGGATACTCATCTCGTTGATGAGGCCAGGCTTTTGGAGGTGCCCGATGGACGAGGGACTGGAGACGTCGACCCCTGAGGAGGGGCAAGTAGCCGCGGACGCGGCCGGGCGGGATCCCAACGACGGACCGATGTCACTGACCGGCCTGGCCAGCGATCGGCCCGCCCTCATGTTCGACCGGATCCTGCAGTGGATACCCCGGCTGCTGTCCAGCAAGCCGCACGTCGTGCTGCTCCTCATGCTCGGCGTCTACCTGGTGGTCCTGCCGCTCTTCGGGATCGTGGTAAGCGCCAAGTCCGAGCTGATCGGCGGCAACTACACCAACGTCACCTCCGACATCGGTGCCTGCATCGCGGCCGGGGGCACGCTGCACCTGATCAATCAGGGCCGCAAGCGCGCGAAGGTGGACCAGGAGCGGTTGCGGCTGCTGCAAGACATCCACGGCCTGCTGCACCACGTGCACTCCGACGCGGCCGCCGACCTCGGACACGTACTGCCGATGATGCCGATGATGCCCAAACCCGACCAGCAGCCAATGCCGCAGCCGCCGGCAACTGACGCTGAGTAGGAACTCGATCTGCTCGGGCTAAGGCCGGAGCAGATCGAGCAGCCAGCGCGGGCCGGTGACCCACGCCCCGGCGGCTTCGCAGCGAGCCCGTAGCTCGCGGTCGGCGGTCACGACTAGCCGCTGTCCGGACAGCTGCGCCGCAAGTCTGGCGATCTCGTCGTCGCCAGACCCCCTGGCCCGCACGATGTTGAGGCGAGGCTCGGCCGGCTTGTAGTCCCGCGCGGCCGACGCGGCCCCCTCGAGCACCACGACGAACTGCGGGTACCAGCGCTCGATGGCCGGGATCGGCACCGACTCGGGCAAGCTCGTGATGCCATCATCGGCGAGATCGGCGACCTGGTCGATAAGGCGCTCGGCCGCTCCGGCCCGGTCCCGCCACCAGCCGTCGGGCCGGGAGCCCATCACGTTCGCGGCGTCCACGATGATCGTCAGCGGCATGAGCGCCGCCCTGAGCGCGGTCCACTGGGCCGCGAACCCTGGATGCAGCCGCAGCGAGGCGACGTCGTCAAGCAGTACCCAGGCGACTTCCTTCGTCTCCTCGCTGACGGCGAAGGCATCGACTGGCGTCGGGGCGTTGGCGAGCACGGTGCCGTAAGCCCAGCCGCCATGATCCTCACGGGAGACGCCGTGCACGGTGATCGTCGCCGGGTCAAGCGCACACTCCTCCTCGGCCTCGCGAAGCGCGGCGTGCAGGTCGCTCTCGTGGCTGTCCCTCGCACCGCCCGGCGGGCCCCAGGTTCCGCCGTGACTGCCCCACCAGCTGCGCTGCTGCAGCAGCACGCGCGGCGCGCCGGTCGGGTCAGGAGCGGCGAGGAGCAGCCCGGCCGCGCCGTGCCTGCCCCAGTGCCGATGGCCGCGGCCGCACCGGGTCCAGCCGTTCCCATCGTGCACCGTCATCGCAGCCGACAATAGCCGACTTGCCTCCATGCCGCCGATCCAGCGACCAGCCGCCGACACCGACGCCCAACCATGATTAGGTTGGCGGTATGGCTCTCACCGGCATTCCCAATCCGATCGTCAAGTTCTCCAAGCAGCGCACGGCGCCGCTGATCCTCGAGCTTGACCTCTCCGACGGGCTGATGGAGACGCGCCCGTCCGATCCGGTGGCCGCGCTGCTGAGCAGGCACCAGCCCACGGTCACCGACGTCATCACTGGCCTGCGCCTCGCGCGGGAGGATGACCGGGTCAAGGCGCTGGTCGTCAAGCTCGGCGGTCGGCCGATCGGGCTCGGCGTGGTCCAGGAGCTGCGCGAGGTGATCGGCCGGTTCGCCGAGGCCGGCAAGCCGACGTTCGCCTGGGCCGAGACGTTCGGCGAGTTCTCGGCCGGCAACTTGCCTTACTACCTGGCGACCGCGTTCGAGACCATCTACCTGCAGCCATCAGGCGATCTCGGCCTCACCGGGCTCGCGCTCGAGCGCGTCTTCCTGCGCGGGACGCTCGACAAGCTGGGCGTGACCATGGAGGTCGGGGCCAGGCGCGAGTACAAGAGCGCGGCCGAGCAGCTGACCGAGCATGGCTTCTCGCAGGCGGCCCGCGAGGCGACGACCCGGATGGCCGAGTCGATCACCGGCCAGCTGGCCCAGGCCATCGCCACCCGCCGCCAGGTATCGGCCGACGAGGCGGGCGCGCTGATCAACCAGGGCCCGTTCCTCGCCGACCAGGCCCTCGCGGCCGGCCTCGTCGACGCGCTCGGCTACCGGGACGAGGTGTACGCAGCGGTCCGCAAGCGGGTGCACGCGACGCCGGAGACCGTGCTGCTGTACCTGGCCAGGTACCAGCGGGCCAAGGAACTGGCCAACCGGCTCAGGGAGCTGCCCGCCCGCGGCCTGCAGGGACGGAACCAGCCGGCGGTCGCGCTGATCCACGCGAGCGGCGCGATCAGGCGCGGCCGTAGCGGCCGCGGCAGCCCGGCCGGCGGGCCCATGATGGGCTCGGACAGCATCGCCGCCACGCTGCGGGCGGCGACCGCCGACCAGCACATCAAGGCGATCGTGCTGCGGGTCAACAGCCCCGGCGGCTCCTACGTCGCCTCGGACTCGATCTGGCGCGAGGTCGTCAGGGCCCGCAACGCCGGGAAGCCGGTCGTCGTGTCCATGAGCGACGTCGCGGCGTCCGGCGGCTACTTCATCTCGATGGCCGCGGACGCGATCGTCGCCCAGCCAGGCACGATCACTGGCTCGATTGGGGTGATCACGGCCAAGCCCGTGCTCAGCGAGCTCTACGGCAAGGTCGGCGTCTCGACCGACGCGGTAGTACTCGGCAAGCACGCCGGGATGTTCTCCACGGCGCACCCGTTCACCAGCGACGACTGGCAGATCGTGGATGCCTGGCTTGACCACATCTACGCCGACTTCACCGGCAAGGTCGCGGCCGGCCGGGGCCTGTCCGCCGAGCGGGTGCACGAACTGGCGAGGGGCCGGGTCTGGACCGGCGCCGACGCCCTAGAGAACGGCCTCGTCGACGAGCTTGGCGGCATCGAGGAAGCGGCGGCGATCGCCCGCCGCCGGGCCGGCCTGGCCCCGAGCACCCCGCTGGTCGCGTACCCGAGGCTGGGCCCGCTGGAGCGGATCAGGCCGGCCGCCAACAGCGAAGACCGCCGCACGGCCGCCAGCACGGAACTCTCGCCCGGCGGCCTGGTCTCGGCGTTGGCGACCGTCGCCGGCCTTGGCGGTCAGCTCAGTAGCCAGATGGGCAGCCAGCTCAGTGGTCAGGTCGGCGGCCAGCTCGCGGGCCCGGCGGCGACCGCCGCGCTCGCCGCTGGGCTGCTCGCCGAAAGCTGGGGCCCCGTCTGGCAAGCCGCCGCCACCTGCGGCCTCCCGCCCGCAGGCCCCCTGCTCCTCCCCGGCACCTGGACCTTCCATTAATGCCAGACGGCGACGGCGCAGGAGCGGACTGGCCGGCGCCGCCGGCTGAGTACGACGCGGCGCTTGGCCTGGTGGCGAGCGGGGTGACGCTGGTCACCGTCGCCGACGGCCGGGAGGATGTCGGGGTCACGGTCAGCGCTTTCTGCGCGGTGTCGAGGGAGCCTGCGCTGATCTTGATCTCGCTGATCGGCGACTCCTATCCGGCCGAGTTGCTGACCAGGCTGGACCAGTTCGCGGTCACGCTGCTCGGGTCAGGCCAGCGGATGCTGGCCGGGAGGTTCGCGGCGAGTGGCCGGCCGGGAGCGAGGTTGCTGCTCGATGATGTACCGCATCACCGGGGCTCCATCTCCGGCGCTTTGATCCCCGACGGCGGGCTCGCTGCCCTTGAGTGTGCCGCCGTCAGGCGGGTGCCGGCTGGCGATCACCTGCTGGTGATCGCCCACGTGCTCTTTGTTGCCTATGTCAAGGAAGCCGGAGATCCGCTGATCAGGTTCGGCGGCCGGTACCCGGCGCTGGCAAGGGGGTAATTCGGTGGAACCCTGCCCGACCGCGCCGATAGCGTGGTTGGAATGCTGAGGCTAAGGCCGTTGCGGGCCGATGACGAGGCGGCGTTCCGCGCCGGGCACGCGGCGATGGCCGCCGAGGGGCATGTGTTCGGCCTCGGTTACTCGGCTGACATGGCGTGGGACGTATATCTCAAGGCTCGCGAGGACCACCGGGCCGGTCGGGGCGTGCGCGGGCGATTCGTGCCGAGCACGTTCCTGGTCGCCGAGGTGAACGGCGAGATCGTCGGACGGACGTCGATCCGGCACCAACTCAACGAGTTCCTGCTCCGCGAGGGCGGCCACATCGGGTACTCGGTCCTTCCCGCGCACCGGCGGCGCGGCTACGCCACCGAGATCCTACGCCAGTCGTTGATCATCGCCCGCTCGATCGGGATCGACCGGGTACTCGTGACCTGCGACAACGACAACGCCGGCTCGATCAAGGCGATCGAGGCCAACGGCGGCAAGCTCGACTCGGTGATCGTGCTCGAGACCTTCCCGGCCGGCGTCCGCCGCTACTGGATCGACTAGCGCCCGCGTGGTCTAGCCGGAGTAGCTTCCCATGCGGAGGGCGCGGAAGACGGCTTCTCGCTCGGGGCCGGTGAGCTTGTCGATGTAGAGCTCGCCCTTGAGATGGTCGGTCTCGTGCTGCAGGCACCTGGCCAGTTCGCCGCGCCCCGCTACGGTGACCGGCCGCTGGTCTAGGTCGACGCCGGTCACCACCGCGTAGGCGGCGCGGTGCCGGTCGGCGCTGACGCCAGGAATGGACAAGCACGCCTCGTAGCCGTGCTGCTCGCCGTCGGTTTCAGCGACCACCGGATTGATCACGTAACCAAGCTCGTCGTCGATGTTGTAGGAGAAGACGGCGACGCTTGATCCGATCTGGTTCGCGGCGAGGCCAGCCCGGCCCGGCTCCCGCACGGTGTCGAGCAGGTCGCGAACCAGCCGCGCCAGGGCTTCGTCGAAGCGCGTGACCTGGTCGCAGCTAGTGCGCAGGACCGGATCGCCGATAAGGCGCAGCGGGCGGACGGTCACGGCCGGCCCGCCTCACCGCCAGGACCGGCGCCGCCGCCAGGACCGGCGCCGCCGCGAGAACTGTCGGCTCGGGTCGCGGCGAGCTTGCCGACCTGGTCAAGGAGCAGCTGGTGCCAGGTCAGCTCGGCCGCCAGCCGCAGCTTCGTGTGCTCGGCGACCAGGCGATCAGCGACACCCGTGTCGGCCCAGGCTCGATCAGCCTGGTGGGCGACAGCGGCGGCCAGGGCCGACAACGCCCTGACCCGGTCCTCGATATAGCCGCGCAACGTGTCCTCGTCGAGGTCCGCGCTCATGGTCACGGCGAGGTCGACCGGATCGGGCCGCAAGCCGACCTCGACCAGCGCCTCTCCGCGCAGGACCTTGAGCTCCCGCTGGCCCTCGGCGGTGATCGCGTACACGGTGCGCGCGGGCAGGTTGCCTGACTGCTCGGTACGGACCGGCTCGATCAGGCCCTCGGCCGCGAGCCGGTGCAGCGCGCTGTAAAGCGAGCCAGGCCGCACGTCCGACCACTGGTCAGCGCGGTCGATCCTGGCGTTCCTGCGCAGCTGGTGTCCGTACATCGGCCCGTGCTTGGCCAGCTCGCCGAGCACGAACAGCCGCGTGGGGTTCACGCAGACAGTCAATCACGACTACTCAAATTTGACTAGTCGTGCCGGTCCCACTGACTCAACTACAGCGTCGCGCCTCCGCTGTAGTTGGAACGACAGCGGAGGCGCGACGCTGTAGTTGGCCGGGCCGGGTCCTGGGTCGGGTCCAGACTAGTTCGGGCTATACGGAGACGACCGGAGGTCGGGGGCCGGCGTGGAGCCCATCGACCGGAGGATCGCCGTCTCCTTGGACAGCAAGGCCCGCTCGGCGGTGAGCCGACTCAGCGCGTCGGGCTGGGCGAGCAACGCCTGCCGCTGGGGCAGGTCGATGATGACCGAGGCCGCGACCAGGTACGACATCAAGATCGGCTCGTCTGGCAGTTCGGGCACGCTGATCGTGGCTGGCCCGCGGGTGGCGAGGACGTCCAGGTAGCCGCGGAACGCCCGCTGCACCGCCTTGACCAGCAGCAATGTCTCGGCCTCGGCTCCGACCGGCTCGTCGAGCAGCGCGACCTGACCCCGCAGGTAAGGCAGCGAGTCGTCGAGCGCATGCAGCTTGAACCGCTCGGTGCCGACAGTGACGAGCTCGTACCGGCCATCAGGAAGCTCGGTGACCTCGCGCACCATCGCGATGCACCCCACCTCGTACAGCGAGGACACGCCGGTCACGCCGGTCTCCCGGCCTTCCCTGATCGCGATCACGCCGAACCGCCTAGGCTGCGGGCCGTCGAGCAGGTCGCGCACCAGCTGCCGGTACCGCTCTTCAAAAATGTTCAGCGGAAGCACGAGCCCCGGATAGAGCACTGTGCCCAGCGGAAACAGCGGCAACATTTCCGTCATGCGCCGACGATATGCCGTGCCGGGGCCTGCTGCTAGTGATTGGCGACGAGACCGCCGCCGCGCCAGACCGCGGCGACCTGCGGCACGCCAGGGCGGTAGGCCAGATACGAGTGCGAAGGCGCGTCCAGCATGATCAAGTCGGCTTGGGCGCCCACGCCGAGATGACCCACATCGTCCCGCCGCAAGGCCATGGCCCCGCCGGCCGTCGCCGCCCATACGGCCTCCTGCGTGGTCATGCGCATGTCCCTGACCGCGAGCGCGATGCAGAACGGCAGGCTCGAGGTATAGCAAGAACCAGGGTTGCAGTCGGTGGCGATAGCCACGGTGACCCCGGCGTCGATCAGGCGGCGCGCGTCCGGGTATGGCTGCCTGGTCGAGAACTCAACTCCGGGCAGCAAGGTCGCGACCGTCGATGCCGAAGCCAGCGCGTCGACGTCGGCATCGGACAAGAACGTGCAATGGTCAGCGGACGCGGCCCCGGCCTCGACCGCCACCCGCACGCCAGGACCGTACCCGAGCTGGTTGGCGTGGATCCGGGGCTGGAGCCCGGCGGCTTTCCCGGCCGCGAGCACCACCCGGGCCTCATCGGCACCGAAGGCGCCGTCCTCGCAGAACACGTCGACCCAGCGGGCGTGCGGCGCGCAGGCGGCGAGCATCGGCCCGCACACCAGGTCGACGTAGCCGGCCACGTCCCCCTCGTACTCGGGCGGCACCACGTGCGCGCCGAGGTAGGTGACCTCGGCCGTCAGCCGCGCCGCTATCGCGACGCTCCTCGCCTCGTCGTCAACCGTAAGACCATAACCAGATTTGCATTCAAAGGTCGTGATCCCCTGGCTGGTCATTTCGGCGGCGAGACGCCGCAAATTTTCAGAAAGCTGCTCGTCACTAGCGGCGCGGGTCGCCGCGACCGTGCTCCGGATCCCGCCCGCCCCATAAGGCAGCCCAGCCATCCTGGCGGCGAACTCCGCCCCTCGTTCCCCGGCGAACACGAGGTGCGCATGGGAGTCCACGAACCCGGGCAGCACCGCCCTCCCCCCGGCATCGACCCGCTCGTCCGCAGCCGGCGCCCGCCCCGCCGGCCCCACCCACGCGACCACCCCGTCGTCAATCACCAGCGCCATCCCGGTCAGCAGCGAGGCGTCCTGCTTGCGGGGGGACTGAAGCTCCCAGGGCTCATCCACGTTCGTGATCAGCTCGCCGATGTTCGTGATCAGGGTGCTCATGCGACCTCCGCTCCGCATCCTGTCACGCGGCGCCAGTCACAATCGCATCGTCGGTCTCTCCCTACCCCTCGGGTGTGGTCGCCGTCCGAAGGCGGCCGCTGCGACAGGAGGTAGGCACAGTGTCAGCGGAGACAGGAAACTGGCCAATCGCGTTGCCGACCCGCATCGACGGCGGGTACATGCGTCGACCGACCCCGCTGGAGGCGCTGCGGGGCTTGCTCATTTCGCATCCGCTCGCGCTCAGCACGCTGTCGGAGGCCCGGCATCGGGCGGTGCTGGCCGCGAACTCGGCCGCCGAGGCTGGTCGCGCCGCCCGTCGCGCCAGGGACGCCGAACTCAGTTATGAGCACGCGAGACGGACCGAGGATCCGCGCGGACTGCGATCCGGCCGGTTCGGGCTCGTCGCGGCCTTCGTCGGCCTGATGCTGCTGATGAGCGCATCCGCGACCCTCGCGCTGTGCTGGGGGCTCACCTGGCCGTACCGGGTCATGCTGGCGCTGGCCACCATGTTCCTGGCCGGGGTCGTCGCGTATGCGCTGAGCAAGCGGCACGTACGGCGCAACGTGGCGCTCGGACTGACGGTCGCGGCGGTACTGCTATGGGTCGCGCTGGTCCTGCTGCCCATCCTCGCCGTCGCGGCCTGGTCGATCCTGATGGCCGTCAAGACGGCGGCACTCGGCCTTGTCGTCATCATGCCCGTGATCGCGGCGGTTCTTGCGCTCGACCACTGCGAGAGCCTGACCTGCGGTCGGCTCCGCCAGCGCAGTGAGCGCGCCGGCGGGGAGCGTGAGCACCTGGCTGAGGTAGCGGGCGCTGACCAGGCCGAGGCGGTCAGGACGGCTAACGTCTGGGAGTCGCTCGTGGTCGAGGAGTGCTCGATGGTGCGCCCCGCTGGTGCTGATGCCGAACAATGGGTCGCTGAGTGCGTGCGCATCGCACGGAACGCGGCCATCCCGGCCGATCACGTCGCGGCTGCTGAGCCCGTCGCGACCGCATCAGGAATTGAGCCTCAGGCCGACACGAGCGAACTGGCGTAATGGAGCTCAAGTAGCCTGCCGGTCGCCTCGACCACGTCGGTCCAGAACGGGTGGCCGAGGTGCTCGCCGATGACTGCGAACAGCTGGTCCTCATCTTCCTGGCTCCCGCCCTCGGTCAAGCCGTCCGCCGCGCGGCGGGCGATCCGGTCAGCCACGAGAAAGGCGAACGCCCGGTCGTGGAAGAACCGCCAGCCGGTGAGCGATCCCGTCAGGAGATGCGTGTTGCGCTCAGCGCTAAGGAAGGCCTGCCGTTCGTCCAGCCGCGGGAGAGCCAGCACAAGCGCTCGGTCGGTATCTCCTATAGCTAGCGCATCGCTGACATCGGCGAGATCGGATGCTGGCGCGATGTCGCGCAGCGTGAACTCGCCGGCCGGCTGGCCCTTCGACGAGGCGGCCCGGAACGCTATCTCAGCCAGGACGGCGCGCTCGTCCTTGCGGTCCGCGAGCAGGACGTCGAGTCCGCGATGGAACAAGTCGGTGCCGCCGCCGCAGTCGCCTTGCTGATGGCCGGCGATGACGCTCAGCGCGAGCAGGAGCGGATTGGCGGCCAGATCAGAATTCCAGTCGGCGAGCAGCGCCGAGCCAGGGGCCAGGCTCTCGATGTAGCGGTGGATCTCGCGCTCGGCCAGCGGCTCCATGCTGACCGCGGCGAAGAGGCCCGGCCGGAGGCGGTGCAGCGCCTCGGCGGCCTGGCGATGCGCCGGGCTGCCGGCTCGGCCGCACAGTATTACCTGGGGAGGCCGCGATGGCTGCCAGGTCTGGCGCCCTTGGCTCGCGGAGCCGGCCAGCAGAGCCACGAGGTCGCTCTCCTGGAGCCGGTCAGGCTGCAGGCCGGTCGGCCTGAGCCGGTCCGTTCCATCGGCCACGATCAGCGCTTGCCAGCCGCTCGCAGCCCGGCCGCCCAGCACGCTCGCTAGCGCGGCCGCCACCTCCAGGTTGGGCCCCTCGCAGTCAGGCAGCGCCGCTACGCTCGTCCTGACCAGGTCGTCCCAGCTGACCGGCCGCTCACCGAGCGGCACGTAGAGCGGAAGCAGGAACGGACGGTGCTCGCTCGGCTTGCCCGCGCGCAGCGCGTCGAGCGCTTCGCGAGCCGCCAGCGCGACCATGCGCTTGACCGCGACGGTGCTGCCAGCGCCCGCCTCGCCGCTGATCGCGAACGACATGGTCGGGTGCGAGCGCGCGAGCAGATGGGCGTGGCCGGGCGGGATCGTCGGCTCTGAGCGGTCGCTGGCGACCTGGCGGCACATCACGTCGAGCATCGGTACCGCGGTCGCGGTCTTGCCCCCGCGCTCGAGCCAGGCCTGAAGCCACGGCTCGGGGGCTACCAGGCGACAGGCCGCCTGCAGGTAATTGCTCAGGTGCTTGAGCTGCTCGCTGGCGGCGACGAGCGCTTCCTCGGCGGTGCGCACCGCCTGAAGGTCCACCGAAACGCTGGGATCTTGCCAGGCCAGCCCGTCGGGATGCACAACCAGGCTGATCCTGTTCCTGGTCGCCGCCTCGATCTTGCCCGGCGCCCCGTGCACCTGCCCGACGTCGCCGTTCACGCTCACCTGACCGGTGAACGCCACGTTGCGGGCGGCGAACACGCCGGGACTGCTCAACGAGCGGAACGCGACGTAGGCACCGAGCCCGCCGGACCGGCCCGAGACGCTTCGGCCGATGAGCGGGTGGCCCTCTCCCTGGACCTGCAGGCTCCACGAGATGATCGCCTCCGGCCGGGCAAGCCCACCGTCGGTGGCGCGATCGGCCGCCGTCAGCGCGTCATTTACTGAGCCGACGAAGTCGGGATCTGACCGCAAGAAGGCCAGCCTGGCCAAGTCGGGAACACCGAAGACAGCGGGCGGAGACAGCGCCGATCGTTGCCTGGTGGCCGTGAATAGTCCTAGCTCACCCCGATGGGAGACCAGCAGGACGTTGACCGCCGCCTTGGCGGGCGAGCTGTCCGGCCGGGCCGACACCGCCAGATCGTCCAGCGTGCCCCTCGCGAGCCGCTCGACGAGGTGGGCGGTGCCCCAGATGAGCGCGGCCTGGTCGGGTTGCCGCCTGGCTGCGATCTCGGCGGCATGGTTCACCACTGCCCCCGCCGTCGGCCGGCCCGCCAGGCCCGCACCGAGTTCGGCGGACGCCACGGCCAATGACGGAGCGTGGCCGCTCAGTGCCAGCCAGCCCGCGGCCAGTGCCACCCCTTCAGCCGCGCCGGACGCACGCTCCGACACTTGATAGCCGTGCCTGATCAGCTCGTCCAGGCCGCGGACCAGCAGTTCAGGCGACGAGGTTCGCTGCGTCCCGACTCTTTCCCCAGCCCATCTCAGCCGCTGAAGCGAAACGGCTAGCTCAAACGCGAGGCCAGCCAGAGCGCCGGCTTCACGGACAGCGCCGGGCCGGACCGCCTCGCGGGCGCGCCGCGTCGCCAGGTTCGCGGTACTTGCTGCTACCGCCGAAGCCGCTAGGCAGATCCAGGGGGTGAAGACCTCAGGCTCGTTAAGCAGGCGGAAGTCGAAGAACTCGTTGACCCCTAGTATCTGCCGCCATAGCCGCGGCGCACCGGGCGCTTCGCCAGCGAACCTCACCAGCGGCGCCCACCACTGGCCAGGATCATGGGCCCAGTGATCGGGGTGATAACGCAGATGTGTCGCTTTCACGGCGTCGCGTCCCGGCTAGCGAGCGCGGTCTCCACCGCCGTGCGCTCCCGGCTTGGTTCCATCCGCTCACCGAGGGCTCGCCATTCCTGGTGGCCGTGAGCATGGCCCACGCTGCGGTGCACGACGTCGTCGATCTCGTCCCCGAGATCGCTGACAAACTCATCGACCGTGCGGACCTGAACGCTCCCGGGATCCAGCCAGTCCTCCTCGGTGCCGTACAAGGAGCCGGAGAGCCCAAGCGGGCTCGGCGACATGGGCACGATCCAGCGGCGCTCAAATCCGCGGCTCGCCCACGTGACGAACTGGACTCCCGGTATCCCGCGACCGCCGCCGGCGTCCTGCTCGGCCTGACTGCCTGCTATGAGCAAGGTGAGATCGCGCCCGCCTTCCCGGTTCAGGCACCAGAACGCCACCCCGGCGATCTCTATCAGCGGCTGGGTGGACCCGGAGGTGAGCTGAGCAGGGTGTTCGTTGTCCGCGGCCGCCAGAGCCAGACGGCTACGTTCCTGCGGCGGCCTGACCGGTATCACCGTGGCCATCGCGGTCTGGCCAGGAACGCCAGCGCTGCGGTAGTCACCCAGCTCTACGAACACGCTCTGGCCGGTCGCCGGCCGCTGAGCTCGGCCAGCACCATCGGTGACCAGGACGACGTGCTCGTTCATGTCGATGACCCGCAGGGCCAGCCCGGCGACGCCGGCATTGTCGATGTCCGTGATCTGCACCGAGGCGGTGAAGGCACCGTCGTGGGTAGGGAGCAGACAGGCGGTCAGGCTGGCGCCCGATGAAGTCCGCTCCGTTCTTATGTGGCCTGCGCTGATCGCGAAGCGGGTACGGCCTGCCCGTTGTCTCGCGCTCAGCGCCTGGTCAAGCGCGTATCCCGCTCCCGGTGGGCTGGCGCCGAAGCTCGTGGTGAACCGGTCAAGGAAGCCGGAGGATCCTTTGTCTGCATAGACGAAAACAGCTGCTGCTCGCAGCAACTGATCGGCACTGTCCTTACTCATCTCCATTACCTAACGCTTGGGTTCCGGTTTCGTCTGGCGGCGAGGCCTCGGCAGCTCGTTTGACTCGCAGGAGCAGATCGGGGCCACCGTCGCCGGTAATGGCACAGAACTGGCCTACCTGCGCAACCGACCAGTTCCTCACGACCCTCCAAGCGTCCGCAGCCGAGTCAAGCTCGGGCTGTTCGGACTGAACTTTGCCAAAGACTTCCTCCAAGTAGCGCAGTTCCGCCGCGGTCACGGCGGGCTCGGTCAGCGGGTTGATGGTCGATGCTGACGCCACGGTCGGATCCCTGAGGTCCGCCCAGGCTTCAGCGAGAGGCAGCAGCACCCAGCCGTAAGGAACAACCGGGTGCTGCGCCAGGTGGGCAGATACGCCACATTCCGGGCAGTTATTATTGGTTAGGTAGTAACGTCCCGAGCTATTGCATATCCGCAGCGGCCCGAGCGGTTCCGTGGAACGGTAGCCGCCCGCGCCCGTGGGTGAGGTAACGATCAATCCGAGCTTTGGCTTGATGACGGACTTGCCGCCGCGTTGGCTGAACTCACTGCGGTACACCAGGGCCGGATGATCGCAGCACTTGACCCTTTCGACCTGCGTGAGGCCGCTGCCCGACCCTTTCTTCGCCAGCTTCGCCCTGCGTCGGCAGTGGTGGCAGAACTCGGGCAGGATCCGGTCGTAAAGCAAGGAGGGGCCATCCGCGCCCCGGTCGGTGTGCAACCATCGCCTGGCCAGGACGCTTCCCGCCACGTCATTTGGCCGCGGCTTGGGCGGCTGGCTGGCATCTTGGCCGGCGGCGCGGCTCGCGTCGGAACCGCCAAGCCAGCGACGGGCCCAGCCCCAGAGCGTGTCGGCGTACAACCCGCCCCGGCCGCCAGGCTTCGGTGCCCCTGGCCGCCATGACCTCAGGTCGTGGTCGGCCTGCCGACAAGAGCCCCTGGGCACGAAGGCCAGTTCCTTCCGGTCAATGTCGGCCTTGCACTGGCAGCCGAGATGGAGCGTGCGCGCCATCATCTGGACCAGGACGGCGAGGCTGGCGGCGCGCTCAGGCGTGCGAGCCCGCGGCGCGAACTCGGTCCTCAGCCAGTCCTCGATGTCGGTGAGCGCGTCTTCGGCCGCGCTCAGCGCCAGCTTGCAGAACAGGTTGAAGCCGAAGGCCCAATGCTCAGGCAGTACGCCGCTGGCCTCGCCGGCGCCTCCCACCACCGCCGCGGCGAGCGCCTCGGCCAGGATCCTGTCCTGAAGGCTCACCCCTCGCCACGTCTGCCGTCGGCCTGAGCTGGCGACCAATCGCTCATGCAACTCCACGGTGCGCCTCGTCAGCGCGCCCAGCGCAACCGTCCAGTTGGGCCAGGCGAACTCCGGCAGCCGAAGGCCCACTTGGCGCCGGACATCCCCAGGGTGGACCAGGTCAAGCCGGATCGTGGATAGGGCGGTGACCGCGACGATCCCGATGACCCGCGGCAGCTGATCGCCGTAGCTCTCAGGAAGACCAGCGAGGATGGCCGCCTGCGCCGGGGTGATGACGTCGGCGACGGCCTGGCCCGCGACGTCGGCGATGTGCTCAGAGAGCAATAATGGCGAGCTCTCATATTGGTAGATGAGTGGCTCGAAGGTGACGTCCGCGCCCGCCCGCTGCCGGTGGATCCATTCCAGCCGCTGCCGCAGCCGTGGCGTCGGCGCGCCGGTGACGGTGGCGAGCATCGACTGTCTTGCGCCCGGGCCCGGCCCGGCCGCCGACTGATCATCCGCCAGCGCCGACGCTACCGCGCCGATGACATGCGCCCAGCCGCTCACGATGCCTCCCCCGCCCGCGTGCGGTACCGCGATCGATGAACCAACCCGGTCGCGCACATCGGTAGGGAGAAGGACGCTGCCGCTATTGTCGTCGCTAATAACCGCTACTACGGCGATGCCGGTCAATCTACCGTTCTTGCCCTCAGCGTCGCGGTCCCAACGGCAAATGCACGTTATGCCCTAATGCCCGCCATTAGCGTGAGCGAGCATCGCCAGCGCGGTCTTCGCCATCGGCGACCAGGCTTCATCACGCTCAGCCTCTAGCCAGCGCCGCGCGGCGTCGGCTATGAGGCCTTCAAAGGCGCCGACGCGAATGACTGCCTCGACGGCCGCCATGGCCCGAACGTGAATCGCCATCTCGCTGCGGTAGTCAGCGGGCCAGTCGAGTTCGACTGCCGCCCGCCACCGCTCTCGCGGCGCCTTGGCCAGCCACTGCCTCAGATCGGCGGCTACCGCGTCAGGCAGCCGCCGGCCGCGGAGCAGCCGACTAAGGACGCCGGAGTCGGCCCGCTCGTTTCCGAGCAGCCGACTGACCGCCCTGGCTAGCACTGCGTCAGTCAGTGACCGCCCGGCGAGCGCTGACGCTGCGCTCGCCGTGACCCGCCGATCGCGGTCCCCCAGCAGCACGATGATCAGGTCGAGCATTTCATCGGAAAGCGGCCGGCCAGCCAGCAGGTCGAGCGCGGCCACGACCACCTCAGGGTTTGGCTCCTTAAGCAAGGCGGCGATGCGGGTCAGCGCGTCCTCGTCGAGCGGCTGGCCGGCCTGGCCATCAAGCACGGCCAGCGCCTGCCCGACCACGCCGGCATCGCCGTGCTCGAGCAGGCCCGCTACCCTCGCGGCCAGCTGGACCGGCAACTGCTGCCCCTTCAAGGCATCGAGCGAGCCTGACAGTACCGAGGTGTCGTCATGATCAAGGCGGTCGGCGATGTCGGACAGCAGCTCGTCGCGCAGGTCGCTAATGGTCAAAAGCGCCGCGGCGCTCCCGGCGACGTCGGGATCCTCGTGTTCGAGCAGGTCGACGACATCGTTGAGCAGCTCATCGGGCAGTGGCCTGCCTTGGAGCACCCTGAGGGCGGCGGCGATGGCGAGCGCGCTCGCATGCCGCAGTAGGGAGAAGACGTGATCGAGGCAGTCCGGTGGCAGGTCACGGTCGGCGAGCACGTTCAGGGCGCTCCACACGACGCCAGGGTCGTCATGCCCGAGCAGTTGCGCCACCTGGACGAGCAGCGACTTGGTCAGGTCCTGCGCGCACAAGACGGTGACGGCCCGCTCCGTGACGGCCTGATCGCGGCCGACCAGCAAATCGACGATCCTGGCGAGTTGCTGCTCGGACAGCGGCTGATCGCTGAGCAGCAGGGTCGCACTGGCCGCGAGGAACTGCTGCGGGTGCCCGAGGAACTCAGCGAGATCCTTGAGAATGTCCTCAGCCAGGTCATCGCCCGTCAGCACCAGCTGAACCGCCCTCGCGATCACCGGATCTGATTCGCTCAGCGAAGCGGTGACGTGCGCGATAAGGTCATCGGACAGCTCCCTGCCCTCAAGTACCCGCAGCGCTCCCGCGACGACATCCGCATCGCGATTGCCGAGCAAGCTGATGACCGCCAGCAAGATGGCCTCAGGCAGGTCACGGATGATGGGGCTCAGGGCCATCGTCGCCAGCCTGGCCGGCCGCTGCGCCGTGCCGAGGCCGTGCAGTGCGGCCAGGACCACCCCTCGATCATCAGCGGCCAGCAGGTCCTGGTACCTGGCGCGCACCTCATCGTCGCCGAGCTGGTGAGCCAGGGCGGCGCACGCTCCTGGCCGCCAATCGGGGTTAGCCAGCGCCATGGTCAATACAGCTGAGCGGGGTCGCAGCCGCCCGATGGCCACCGCGACTTCGGTCCTGGCGTCGTCGAGTGAGGCAAGTACGATCGCCAGTTCGTCGTGCAGCGTGTCGACGAGCCAGGCGGGCCGGTCCTCGACAGTGACCACGGCCCTGGCCGCTTGCACAAGCAAGGTCAGGGCGGGCCGCTGCGATACCTGCCGGTACAGCCAGTTCAGGTACCGGTCGGTGGACCGCTCGATGTCCACTGTGAGTCCTTCGTTGCCGCCGGCATGCCGACAAAGCCGACGTGGCGGATAGGAAAAGCGTCTTCCCCCTACCTGCGGACAGGAAAGGAGGCGTGAAATGACGCTTCATAAAGTGACAGATCTTAACCCATCGGGGCAAGACTCTCCCGAGCAGCCAAATGAGCCCAACGCTAAATCGGCGGTCTCGACGATGCTGAGCCTGGTCGGCGACTTGATGTCAGAGTCGGCCCTTGCTCATGAGCAGTTCCTGCAGGCCCGGCACGACCAGGCTCAGGCCGACCGGTACGACGACGCGGCCGAACTGGTAGGCAAGGAAGCCGCCGAGGCCAAGGCCAGGGTGCTCGCCGAGAAGCACAAGGCCGGCAGCCATAAGCAGGTCAATCGTAACCTGGGCACCCTCATCGCGGTGCTCTTGGCGCTGCTCGACGTGGTGCCTGCCTACTGGACAGCGCAGGCGTTTGGCTTGGACCAGGTGTCCACGGTGGTCCTCGCCGCACTGTTGTGCGCTGCCCTTGGCGGTGCCATGTGGCTGCTCGACCTTTTCGTCGACAAGGGGCGCCGGGTCGCTGCGCGCGTGCTCGGCTGCGCTCTCGGGGCGGGCTTCGTGGGCATTTTCGTGCTCCGGCTCGATTACCTGATGGTGATCGGCGGCTCGGGCATCTTGGCGGCCGGGATCCAGGCGCTGGCCCTCACCGGGCTGTCCGCCGCCCTCGTCGCCGTCGGCTTCGTGCTCTTGTCGCACCGGATTCCCAAAGAGGTCGCGAACGCCCAGGACACGGCTCGCCGGGTCGGGCGGAACAGCGACCAGCACGTGGCCACCGAGTTGCACAACAAGGCCGCCATGTCCCGCGCGGCTCTGACCGACACGGTCGTGACCTGGGTACTCGCTCACGAGCAGACCCACATCGGGCCCGAGGAGCTGCTCGGCGCGACCGACGATGCCATCGCCATCCTGCTCCGCCGCCATTAACCCGAGTGCGCCTGCCCGAAGGGGGCGGGCGGGCGCACGCCACGCTCAAGGGCCGCCCGGCTGACTGCGCCGGGCGGCCCTTGGCCCTTTGGCCGGTTGGTCGAGTGCTACCTGGTCGTCTGGATGACGATGACGACCCGGCGGTCAAGGGGCTGGCTGCCGGTGGCCGAGTCGGGGGCGACCGGCAGGGCAGCTCCGTAGCCAACGGCGAACAGCCTGGAGGCCGCCACCTGGTGGCTCACCAGGAAGTCATCCGCGCTGATCGCCCGCTGGTAGGAAAGCCGCAGGTTCCGGGAGTAGGGACCGAGCGGGTCGGCGAAGCCGAGTATGTTCGCCGGGTCGCCCGCATAGGTGGTGCGCAGCTCCAGGGCCAGCCGCGCCAACGTCGCTCGCGCGGCCGGCTGAAGGCTCGCCCGGTTCAGCGGGAACCTGATCACGGTCGGCGCGATCGTGGCCGAGCCGGAAAGCGCCTGGGACACGACCATGCTCGCTGCGGCGGTCGCCTCGGGAACCAGCACGACCGCCCGGCTCGCGCCCGCCTGGAGCAGGTCGGCCTGCCACAGGGCTTGCTGGCGCTCATCGCCAGGAAAGTCAGCGAGGATGACCTCGGTGCCGGACAAGCTGCCGACCGGGAGCGGAACGACGGCCGCGGGCTGGGAAGGCGGCCAGAACAGCACGATGACCCGGCGGCTACCGACGGCAACCCCGGCCTCCTGGAGGCTGGCGAAGTAGCTGACCGCCTGGCTGACGCCGGCCCGCAGGTTCCAGCCCGCCGAGCCGTTCGGTCCGCTTCGCGCGAGGGCCGAACTCAGCTTGGCCGACCAGTCCCGCAGGCGCGCGGTCAGCATGGTTCGCAGCAGGTCCAGGTCTGCCCGGACCTTGGCGTGGTAGACAGCTTCCTGGTGGTTGTGGGCGTCGGTCTGGAACTGGGTGGGGTCGGCTCCGAGTCCTTTCGGCGGTACCGGACCGGGTATCGGCCCGACGCCGGGCGCGACCGGCGGATCGACGGTACCGCCCTGGCCAGCTGACGGGTCGATGATCTCCAGGTGCTCGTTCGGCTGGGCCGTCTGCGCGACCAGGCCGCTGACCTCGCCGTGGTCGGCGGCCAGATGTCCACCCACGATCGCGAGCGCCGCCGGGCGAGATGTGGGAAGCCGGACCGGCGGGGTCGCCTGGCGCAGCGGCGCGCACCCAACGACGATCGCGGCCAGCGCTCCGCAGGCCACCGTCGCGGCAACTGTTTTCTTCATTCCTACCCCTTAAGAGAACGTTGGACAGTCACTGCCGTCGGTAGGGTGAGCGGCGGATTTCCAGTGCGGCCGCATTCAGGGGATCTTTTCGTTGCGGGCGCCGGCCCTTGCAAATTCACGTGCGATCAGGTGACCTGAGGCCCGATCATTTCCGGCATGAGCCTTGATCCTTACCCGACCGGCCGCCTGTAGGCCCGTTGGGCTAGTCGCCAGCGATGACTTCGCGAATCGCGGCAGCGAGAGCGGCCGTAACGTCGTCGATCAGGACGTGCCTGCCGTCGACGACGACGTCGCGGCCGCCGATCACGACGTTGCGGACGTCGGCCGCGGTCGCGCTGAAGATCGCCGCTTCGAGCACGCGCAGGTCAGGTCCGTCGTCTGGCCACTCGCTGAGGTCGGGCCAATCGGGCGCGTCAGGCCGCGCGGTGAGTCGCCTGGACGAGATCAGCTCAGCCAACCCGGCCAGCCTGGGCGACTCCGCCGACAGCGTTACCAGGTCAGCCAGCGATCCCGGGGCGATCTCCCCGGCATCGGGCCAGCCGAGGCTGGCGTGCCCGTCCCAGGTCATCGCGCAGCCGAGCGCCTCGGGCCCGAACGTGCCCCGCCGCGAGGAGGCCAGCCGCTGATACTGCTCGATCCGCCTCGTCTCCTCGAACAGGTCGATGACCGCCTGGCTATCGCTGCCCACGGTCAGCCGGCAGCCGGCCTCGGCCAGCGCGCCGAACGGCCCGATCCCGTCGGCCAGGTCGGCCTCGGTGGTCGGGCACACGCAGGCGAACACCTCGCTGCCGCCCAGCAGCCTCAGGTCAGCACTGGTCAGATGGGTCGCGTGCACCACGGTCGTGCGCGGCCCGAGCACGCCAGCGTCATAGAGCAAGGCGGCCGGGGTGCACCGGTAGGCGGCCAGGCAGGCCTCGTTCTCGGCGACTTGCTCGGACAGGTGGACGTGCAGCGGCGCCCCGGTCCGACTGGTCCACGCCTCGACCGGATGCATCTGGTCGGGCGGCACGGCCCTGACCGAGTGGATCGCGGCCCCGACCCTGGCGGCCGGGTCGAGCAGTCCGTGCTCGTCGCCGCCCAACTGCCCGACTCGCTTGACCCAGGCGGCCGACGTCCCGTCCCCGAACCGCACCTGCGGTCCGGCCAGCGGCAAGCTCGCTCCGGTCGGGTCAAGCCCGCCGGACAGGTAGCAGGTGTCGAGCAAGGTAATCCGCAGCCCGGCCTCGTGCGCGGCCTGCACGAGCGCGCGGCCCATCGCGTTGGGGTCGGCGTAGGGCACCCCAAAAGGACCGTGATGCAGGTAATGGAACTCGCCCACGCACCCGATGCCAGCCAGCGTCATCTCGGCGTAGGTGGCCCGCGCCAGCGCCAGGTAGCTGTCTGGGTCGAGCCGGGCCGCCACCCGGTACATCTGCTCCCGCCAGGTCCAGAACGACCCGAACCCGCCGCGACCGGCCGACCCCGACGCCGTCCCGCGCAATGCCCGGTGAAAAGCGTGCGAATGGGCGTTGGCCAGCGACGGCAAGGTCAGCCCGGCCAGCCTCGTCACCCGCGCCGGCGCTGGCCGCACCCCAGGCTCGATCTTCGAGAACCGGTCCCCGACCGCCTCGATCAGCACGTCACGGAGCACCCCGACCCCAGGCAGCCACGCCAGCTCAGCGTGCCACGCCCGCACCGGCGCGGCGGTCATCGGCAAGCCAGGTCTTCGAGCACCGCCGCGAGCGCCACCACTCCCGCCGCACAGTCAGCCGGCTCGGCGTACTCGGCCGGCGAGTGCGACACCCCCGTCGGATTCCGCACGAACAGCATCGCGGTCGGCAGCACGGCCGCGAGCACGCCAGCATCATGCCCGGCCCCGGTCGGCAGCACCGGCGCCTGCATCCCGTGCCTGGCTAGCGTCCCCACCACCCGCTCCCGAAGGTCAAGATCAAATTCAACAATAGGAGTCAAAGACTCGCAGCTACTCGTGACCGTCACTCCGTGCCGGTCACCGCCGTCCCGAGCGGACTCCATTACCAGGTCGACCAGCCTGGAAAGACTCTCTTCGTCAGCCGCGCGAGCATCCAGCCACGCATGAACAGCCGAGTTGATCCCGTTCACGCCCCCCGGCACGGCCGTCACCTTGCTCATCGTGGCCCGCCCCCCGACCCGCTCCGCCGCCGCCCGTGCCCCCAATACCGTCCCCGCGAACGCCAGCATCGGATCCCGCCGATCCCCCAACCGCGTAGTCCCCGCATGATCAGCCCGCCCCAGAAAGTCAATCCGCCACCGCCCATGCGGCCAGATAGACTCCCCAACCCCGACAGCCGCCCCGAGCCCGGCAAGAGCCCTTCCCTGTTCCACATGCAGCTCAACAAAGACAGCGACCCGCACCCCCAAGTCACCATCGGCCCCGATCCCATTCGGATCAAGACCAGCCCCGCTCATCGCCCGCTCGAACGTAACCCCCTCAGAGTCGACCATCCCCCGAGCGACGTCAGCTTCAATAACCCCGGTCGACAGCCGGCTCCCCAGGCAGGCCCGCCCAAACCGCGCCCCCTCTTCCTCCAAGAAGGCGACCACCCCCACCGGCCGCACCGGCTGAAACCCACGCGAGCGCAGCAGGTCAATGGCCAGAAACGCCGAAACAACCCCCAGCGGCCCGTCAAACGCCCCGCCATCAGGCACGGAGTCGAGATGGCTTCCAGCTACGATCGCCCCGTCCAAGGCCCGCTCTTCACCCCCCGCCGTCGGAGATTCAGGAACGTCACCGCTCAGAGCGGGCGGCGTGCAGTCGGAGCAATGCCTTGCGTAGCCAGCATGCGCAGACTGCATCCCGCCCGCTCCACCCCGAGCAATCTCTTCACGACAGTCCCACCAAGCCCACAAATTGCCATTCCGGTCACAGTCGACCCGAAGGTTTCTTTGCATCGCGGCTTGTACAAACCAGTCGCGGCACAACGAGTCAGCTTCGGTGAACGAGTAACGCCGGTAGCCGCCGGTCGACTCGTCCCGGCCGAGTGGCAGCAATGCCTGCCAGAGCGGGTTGTCCCAGGCCGGCCGATTCACTCGCCGGTCTCGCGCATGGGGACGCGGACGTTGCGCTCGGTGGCGATTTCTGACGCCCGGTCGTAGCCGGCGTCGACGTGGCGGATGACGCCCATGCCGGGATCGTTGGTCAGCACTCGCTCGAGCTTGCGCGCCGCGAGCTCGGACCCGTCGGCGACGCAGACCTGGCCGGCGTGGATCGAGCGGCCGATGCCGACGCCGCCGCCGTGGTGAATGGACACCCATGACGCGCCGGAGGCCGTGTTGACGAGCGCGTTCAGCAACGGCCAGTCGGCGATCGCGTCGGAGCCGTCGGCCATGGCCTCGGTCTCGCGATAGGGCGAGGCGACGGAGCCGCAGTCGAGGTGGTCGCGGCCAAGCACGATGGGGGCGCTGACCTCACCACGGGAGACCATGTCGTTGAACCGCAGGCCAGCCTTGTCCCGTTCGCCGTAGCCGAGCCAGCAGATCCGGGCGGGCAGGCCCTGGAAATGGACCTTCTCCTCGGCCATCTTGATCCAGCGCGCCAGCGGCTCGTTGCCGGGGAACAGGTCGAGGATCGCGCGGTCAGTCGCGGCGATGTCGGCCGGGTCGCCGGACAAGGCCGCCCACCGGAACGGGCCCTTGCCCTCGCAGAACAGCGGCCGGATGTACGCGGGGACGAAGCCGGGGAAGTCGAAGGCCCGGTCGTAGCCGGTCAGAAGAGCCTCGCCCCTGATCGAGTTGCCGTAGTCGAAGACCTCGGCGCCCGCGTCCATGAAGCCGACCATGGCGGCGACGTGCGCGGCCATGGACTCGCGGGCCCGGCGGGTGAAGCCCTCGGGATCCTCGGCCCGCAGCGCGGCCATGTCCTCGAAGGCGACGCCGCTCGGCAGGTAGGCGAGCGGGTCGTGGGCCGAGGTCTGGTCGGTGACGATGTTGATCGGGGCGCCCATCGTAAGCAAGGCGGGCACCAGGTCGGCGGCGTTGCCGAGCAGGCCGATGGACAAGGGCTGGCCGGCCTGCGCGGCGGCGACCGCGCGCTTGATCGCGTCGTCGGTGTCGTCGGCAGCGACGTCGAGGTAGCCGAACTTGATCCGGCGGCTGATGCTGGCCGGGTCGCAGTCGATGCAGATGACCACGCCGCCGTTCATGGTGACGGCGAGCGGCTGGGCACCGCCCATGCCGCCGAGGCCAGCGGTGAGCGTGATCGTGCCCGCCAGCGAGCCGCCGAACCGCTTGGCGGCGACGGCGGCGAACGTCTCGTAGGTTCCCTGCAAGATGCCCTGGGTGCCGATGTAAATCCAGGAGCCCGCGGTCATCTGGCCGTACATGGTCAGGCCAAGCGCTTCGAGCCGGCGGAACTCGTCCCAGGTCGCCCATTGCGGCACCAGGTTGGAGTTGGCGATCAGCACCCGAGGGGCCCACTCGTGGGTGCGGAACACGCCGACCGGCTTGCCGGACTGGACGAGCAGCGTCTCGTCGCCTTCAAGCTGGCGCAGCGAGCCGACGATCGCGTCGAACGCGTCCCAGCTCCTGGCCGCCCGGCCCGAGCCGCCGTAGACGATCAGCTGGTCGGGGTGCTCGGCGACCTCGGGGTCGAGGTTGTTCATGAGCATCCGCATGGCGGCCTCTTGCGGCCAGCCCTTGCAGGTCAGGTCGCTGCCGCGCGGGGCCCGAACCGGGCGGGGGCCTGCTGTCATCTATGCCGTCCCGTAGAGCTTGTGGAGGATGCTGCGGGCCTGGCTCGCGGTCAGCGCGCCGACGTACTCGCCCTCGATCGTCTTGCCCGATGGCGACAGGAAGAACGTGACCGGCAGCGCGACCACGCCGTACTTGATCGCGGCGCTCCCGGTCGGGTCGAACACGCTCGCGTAGGGCACCCGGTACTTGGCGTCGAACGCGATCGCCGGGTCGCGCCGGTCCACCGAGTCGACGCCGAGGAACGTGACCTTGCCGCCGAGCGAGCGGGCGACCTCAGCCAGCGCCGGCGTCTCCTTCTTGCAGACGACGCAGGTCGATGACCAGAAGTTGAGCACGATCGGCTTGCCAGCCAGCTTGGCCAGGCTGATCGTGCCGGTGCCGCGCAGGCTCGGCAGGCTCACCGGCGGCGCGGCGCGGCTCATGGTGAAGAACCCGAGCCCCGAGTCCTTCTGGCTCGCGCTCGCCTGCTTCGGCGACGCGGCCCAGCGCAGCCCGAGCACGGTCAGCGCGGACAGCACGGCGGCGGCCGCGATGACGAGAGCGGCGGCTCTGATCGGATGCGGCTGCCGCCCGGCCGCAGGTTTCGTCGCCACACCAGTGAACTTACCGCGCAAGCGGGGCGAACGCCCGCCCGGAACCCCGCCCAGCGTTCCGTGACCACGGCGCGCGACCCGGCCCCGGCCCGCCATCCCTGGCCGACCCCGCCGATCATCCGTGATCACGGCGGCCGACCCGGCCTTGGCCCTGCGATCCCTAGCCAACCCGGCCGATCATCCGTGATCACGCCGGCCGACCCGGCCCCGCCTCCGTGATCATGAAGTGGGGCGAGATCGCGGAAACTTGTCCGGGCTGGCGTGGCCTGGCGAGGTTCCGTGATCATCCCCACATTGATGATCACGGACGTGCCGCCGGACTGTGGCGCGCCGAACTTCCGTGCTCGCGATATTTTCATGATCACGGAGCGCTATGGGGGATCTGGAGTGCGCCGCGCTGGGGACGGGAGGTCGGCGGTGGCGAGGATGGACTCGATCTCGGCGGCGGTCGGGAGGCGGGGGGCGTTGGCGATGACCTCGTCGGCGAGGGCGGACTGCGCGATCGGGGCGAAGTCGGGCGCGGCGATGCCGAAGTCGGCCGGGCGGACGGCGATGCCGAAGTCGGCCGGGCGGACGGCGAGGCCGATGCGCTCGCGCAACTCGTTGATCGAGGCGATCGCCGCTTCGGCGTTCCAGTCGCTGTCGCGGCCAGGATCGCCGCGCCCGAGCGCCAGCGCTATCGCCGCCAGGCGGCCTGGCCGCACCGGCTGGTGAACCCGACTCTCACTGCCCGTACTGCCAGGCCGCGCCGATGACGCCGCCGCTCTTCGGCAGGTTCAGGTCGCCGCCCGCCAGCATCGTCGTCGCCCCAGGCACATTCGCCAGGAAGCTGATCTGCCCGCTGGTCGCCTTGGCTTGCCACGGGACCGCGACCTTGAACCAGTGACGGCCGTTGTAGTGGTAGAAGTACCAGCGGTAGGCCTTGGCCGGGCCGGAACCGGCGACCCACAGGCCGCCGCGGCCGTCGGGCGCGAAGTTGTTCATGAAGCTGACTCCCGGCGGGGACGAAACCCGCGACCACTTCGTGCCGTTCCAGTGGAGCAGATGCTGGACCGGGGTCCGCGCGCCGACCACGTAACTCGCCTCAGCCCATACGCTGTCAGGTCCGGCCACGGCGACCACGCTGGTGAACCCGAACGCGTGGCGCGGCTCAGGAACGGTCGGGGCGACCTGGGATTGCCACCGATGGCCGTCCCAGTGCATGAGCATCCACTTGGGATGCGCGGGCTGCCGGTCGCCCTTGGTCGCGGTGAGCCAGATGTCGTCGGGCCCGCTCGCGATCGCGCTGACGGGCACTGCGTGCAGGTTGACCTTCTCCCACTTGCCGTTGACCTCGCGGGCGGCGATCGTGGGCGTTCGCCCGACGATGTACCCGAGGCTGAACAGCCAGGCCGTACTCGGTCCTGACACGACAGGAACGACGTCGAAGTCACCAGAGCCGTTGATCCGCATCGACCAGGCGGGCAACGCGCTCACGCTCCAAGAGCGGCCGTTCCACCGAATCACCCCGGCCTCGCGACCGTTGTCCTTAAGCACCCAAAGGTCGCTGGCCGAACTCGCGCCGATCGCGCCGACGACGTCGATCGCCTGCTGGTATGGATGCAGTGCGGCAGGCCAGGGCAGGTTCCGCCAGGCCCGGCCGTTCCAGTGGCTGACCGCGAAGAACTCGTTCGAGCAGTGCGACTGGCAGCCGGCGAAGTCGGCCCACGCGTCACCAGGGCCGACCGCGACCAGGCCTTCGTCGTGGGTGAAGTCCGTCGCCGGCCCGGTCGTGAACGTGACCCGCCAGCCCGGCGATCCCGCCGCCTCGCCGAGGCCGCTGCCCGCCGCGACCAGTACCGCTGCGACACCGAGCGTGCAGACCGCCCGCCGGCCGGCTGCGCCCCGTACGCCCCGTACGCCCCGTACGCCCCGTACGCCCCAGGATCGATTGCCCATCGACTGTCCTTTTTACGGAGGAAGCGGCCACATCGTTCCTAGCATCCCGGCGAGACCGGTACAAGACGGACTTTCAGCCGACCCTGAACTTGTCCACCGCGTCGTGGTCGATGACGGCGCCGAGGCCAGGCGCCACGGGCACGGCCAGGTAGCCGTCGGCGTCGATCATCAGCGGCTCGGCCAGGAAGAAGTCACGGCGGGCCGGGGTCCATCCGGGCGGGTCGTAAGGGAACTCGAGGTAGGGCCCGCCGCCGACGCCAGCGACCAGGTGCAGGTTCGCGAGCAGGCCGAGGCCGTTGGTCCAGGTGTGCGGGGTGAACCAGCGGTTGCCGAGCAGGGCCACCTCGGCCACGGTCCTGGCCTGGGCCAGCCCGATGGCGAGGACCGCGTCGGGCTGCACGACGTCGAGCGCGCCCGCCGCTAGCGCGGCCAGCAGTTCGCCAGGGCTGGTCGCCATCTCACCGCCAGCGACCCTGATGCCGCACTGCTCGCGCAGCATGCGCATGCCGGCCAGATCGCCGGCGGGCAGCGGCTCCTCAGCCCAGAGCACGTCAAGGTCACGCAGTTCGTCCGCGATCCGGCGGACGGCCGCGAGGTCAAGCGCGGTCGAGACATCGCCAGGCATCCGCCACCACTGGTTGAGATCGACCATGATCGCCAGGTCGGGACCGGCGACCGACCGCGCCGCCCGCACGCTGGCGAGCCCGGCGGCCGGGTCGGCGCGGCCGATCCTGATCTTGACCGCGCGGAAGCCGGCCTCGCGCGCCGCGAGCACGGCATCGGCCCGGTCGGCCGGCGTCCGGGACTCGCCGAACGAGGCGTAGCAGGCCAGCTTGTCGGAGGCGCCGCCGAAGAGCGTGGCCACGCTCTGGCCGCAGGCCTGGCCTGCGATGTCCCAGAGCGCCGCTTCGAGCGGCCAGTAGCGGCGGGCGTGGAAGGCGATGCCGGCGATGACCCGGACGTGCCGGGCGATCCGGAGCGGATCCTCGCCGATGAACAGGTGCGCGTAGTCGGCGAAGCCCGCCATCGTGTCGCCTGAGCCGTAGCCGGCAAGGCCGGCGTCAGTGTCGACTCGTACCAGCGCGGCGTCGAACTGGCGGCGGGGAACAGGATCCCAGGCCGCGTAGAACGGCGGGTCGAGCGGCAGCCTCAGCTGTTTTATCCCGATCGCGGTGATCCTCACCCCGCCCCCCAGGACGGCGCGCTGGCCGAGAGGTCCTGCCGCTCGATCCCGATCGCGGTGATCCTCACCCGGCCGCCGGGGGAGGCGCGCTGGCGCAGAAGTAGGGATTGACGGGCTGGGCGCTGGCCGGCAGCACCTCGCTGAGCTGGGGCAGGTTCGCCGCCCCGGCGCGCAGCGCCGCGAGCGTGGCGGCCCGGTTGTTCTGGTAGACGAGCTCGGCCTCGCTGGCATCGGGGTTCACCCAGACGGCCGCGATCAGGACGAGGTCATGGCAGCCGGACGCGTCGATCACCCCGGCGGCGACCGCGTCGCACACCCCGGCCGCGACACCGGCCTGGGCCGCGCCCCAGGTCAGGTCACCGTGCTGAGAGCTGGCAATCGGAGCTTTGTTGACAAAAAGGGTGATGGGTTTAGCCGGGAGTCCCGGCTTGACGACTGCGATAAACGGGGTGCGACCCGCCCGTGGCGTGGCGAGCGCAGTCGCCCAGGCCGTGCCGACCGGGCCGGCCCTGCGGCCGAGAACGGTGTTGAGGTGGGCGGCATCGGCGCCCTCGCCCACGAAGCTCTCGCCGATCGCCATGACCGGCAGTTCGCTCGGTCCGCTGGTGGGCGTGGTCGTGACCGTGCTCGTGCCGACGCTCATAACGATGTCCGCTCCTCACCGCGTCGTACCAATCGTCCCCACGCTATAGCGGCTACCCTGTTGTCTGTCTGGTATGCCGCGAGTGCACGTAAGGTGAACGGAACGGCCCTCTGCCACAGGGGCCGGGCCGGGGAGGCACGCGGCGAGCACAGCCGGGAGGTAGCGTGACGCGGTACCTGCTCAGGCGAGTTGGCTTGGCCATCATCACGCTCTGGATCCTCAGCCTCATAGTCTTCCTGGCCGGACAGGTGCTTCCCGGCGACCCCGGCCGGGCCGTGCTCGGCCCGTTCGCCTCGGAGAGCGCCGTCCGCACCTACGATCACCAGCTCGGCGTCGACCGGCCGCTCGTGGTCCAGTACCTGGGCTGGATCGGCGGCCTGCTGCACGGGAACATGGGCACGTCCTACACCTACCGGTCGCCGGTCGAGCCGTTCGTGGTCGCCGCCCTCGGCAACTCGGCCAAGCTGGCGCTGCTCGCGCTCATCATCATCATCCCGCTCGGCATCGCCGGCGGCGTCCTGGCCGCGCTGTACTCGGGCCGGGCCATCGACCGGTTGATCTCCCTCGGCGGGCTGGCCGCGTCGACCGTGCCCGAGTTCGTCTCGGGGATCGTCTTGATCATCGTGTTCGGCATCGGCCTGAAGGTGCTTCCGATCACGGCCGCGACCCCGCCAGGCACCCCGCTGCCCGACCAGCTCGAGCACCTGATCCTGCCGGTCATCCCGCTCGTGCTCGTGCTGTTCGGATACATCGCGAGAATGGCGCGGGCAGGCACGGTCGAGGCGCTCGACTCTGACTACGCCAGGACGGCGACCCTCAAGGGCCTGCGCCGCGGCACCGTGGTCTGGCGGCACGTCCTGCGCAACTCGCTGCTGCCGACGATCACGGTGATCGCGACGCAGACCGGGTACCTGATCGGCGGTCTCGTGGTCGTTGAGACGCTCTTCAACTACCAGGGCATCGGCCGGCTGATACTCAACGCCGCCAACGGCAAGGACTTCCCGATGCTGGAGGCCGGCGTCTTGGTCATCGGCGTCGTCTACATGGTCGCCACCCTCATCGCCGACGTGCTCTACACGACGCTTAACCCCAGGCTGCGGGTGGCGGTGAACTCATGACCGCCGATCAGCTCACGGCCGCACCTGGCGGGGCCGCCGTCGCCCATGCGTACGCGGCGCCGCCGGCGCAGTGGCGACTGCTGCTGCGCAAGCCGACCTTCCTGATCGGCGCGACTATCCTGGGTTTCTGGGTGGTCTGCGCGGTCTTCGGGCACCTGATCGCGCCCTTTGACCCGCTGGCCCAGCAGCTGCTCAACAAGAACGCGGCGCCCTCGGGAGCGCACTGGTTCGGCACCGACCCGCTCGGCCGGGACGTGCTCTCGCGGGTCATCGTGGGCGCGCGGGACATCTTGACCATAGCGCCGCTGGCCACGCTGCTCGGGGCTGTACTCGGCACCGCGCTTGGCCTGGTCATGGGCTACTTCGGCGGCGTCATCGACACCGTGCTCGGGCGCCTCGTCGAGGCGGTGCTCGCGCTGCCCGTGGTGATCGTCGCGTTCCTGTTCATCGTGGCGGTGGGGCCGTCGTCGCTCACCCTGATCATCGTGATCGGCTTCATCTTCACGCCGCTGATCGCGCGGACGGTGCGGACCGCTGTGCTCGTCGAGGGCCAGCAGGACTACCTGTCATCGGCCAGGCTCCTCGGCGAGCGGCCTGGCTACATCATGATCGCTGAGATCCTGCCGAACGTGCTCCCTGTCATCGTGGTCGAGTTCACCGTGCGCCTCGGCTACGCCATCTTCGCCGTGGCCACCTTGTCGTTCCTCGGCTTCGGCGTTCAGCAGCCGACCCCGGACTGGGGCGGTGACATCGCCGCCAACTACGGCCTGCTCGGCGCCGGCTACTGGTGGGAGACCCTGTTCCCCGCGCTCGCGATCGCGTCGCTGGTGATGGCGCTGAACTTGGTGACCGACTCGATCGAGCAGGTGCTTTCGTCGTGACCGGACCGCAGTCGCCACCAGGAACCGAGCCGGGAGAACCAGGACCGGCCGGGCCAGCGGCCGGGTCGACGGAGGGGCCGACGCTGCGGGTCGAGCACCTGGAGATCACCTACAAGGTGCGCGGCCAGGACCGGCCTGTGGTCAGGGACGTGTCGTTCGAGGTCGGCCGCCGCGAGTCGTACGGCCTGGTCGGCGAATCGGGCTCGGGCAAGTCGACGGTGGCCCTCGCGCTGGTCAGGTACCTGGCCAGGAACGGGCGGGTCAGCGGCGGGTCGATCAGCATCAACGGCCTTAACCCGCTGGCGATGTCAGGGGCCAAGCTCCGCGACCTGCGGGCCAGGACCGTGTCGATGGTCTACCAGGAGCCTGGCCGGGCGCTGAACCCGTCGATGAAGGCCGGCCGCCAGATCGCCGAGGTGTTCCAGATCGCCGGGCTCGACCGACACGCGTCGTTCGAGCGGGCGGAGGACATGCTGCGGCGGGTCCAGATCTCTGACCCAGGCCGGGTGATGGACAGGTACCCGCACGAACTGTCGGGCGGGATGGCCCAGCGGGTCGTGATCGCGATGGCGCTGGCGGCCGAGCCGGCGCTGCTGATCCTCGACGAGCCGACGACGGCGCTCGATGCCACGGTCGAGGCGGAGATCCTTGACCTCGTCGCCGGGCTGCGCCAGGAAATGTCGACCTCGGTGCTGTTCATTAGCCACAACCTCGCCGTCGTCGCGAAGATGTGCGACCGGGTCGGCGTGCTCTATGCCGGCGAGCTCATCGAGGAAGGCCCGGCTGACCAGGTCTTCAGCGCCTCCCGGCACCCGTACACGGTGGGGCTGCTGCGCTGCATACCGCGCCGGGGCCAGCGCAAGGACACCGGCAGGCTGGACGCGATCCCCGGCTTCCTGCCGCAGCCAGGCCGCGTGATGGCTGGCTGCGTCTTCGCCGAGCGCTGCTCGCTCGTCGTCGACGAGTGCAGGAACGAGCCCCCGCCCCCCTTCGCCGTTGGCGCGGAGCACACCGCGCGCTGCTACCGCCACGAGGACGCGGCCGAGTTGCCGCGGACGACCCTGGCCGATCAGTCGCTGAGCGGCCAGGCGGCCCCGCTGACCGAGCCGATCGTCACGATCAGGTCACTCAACAAGACCTTCGGCTCCGGTGACGGCGCGGTCCTGGCGCTGCGTGACGTCAGCCTGACGATCATGCGCGGGGAGACGCTCGGCCTGGTCGGCGAGTCCGGCAGCGGCAAGACCACGCTGGCCAGGGCCTTGCTCGGGCTGATCGCGCCCGACCACGGCTCGGTCATGGACTTCGACGGCGTCGCCCTGGCCGCCAGCCTGCGTGGCCGGCCGCTTGAGCAGCTCAAGGCGCTGCAGATCGTGTTCCAGAACCCCGACTCGGCGCTCAACCGGCGCCGCTCGGTCCGCTGGCTGATCAGCAGGCCGCTGCACCGGCTCGCTGGCCTGACCGGGAGCAGGCTCGCCGAGCGCCTCAACGACCTGGTCAGGTCGGTGCGGATGGAGCAAAGGCACCTGAGCCTGCGCCCAGGCCAGCTGTCCGGCGGGCTCAAGCAGCGGGTGGCGATCGCGCGGGCCTTCGGCGGCGGGCCAAGGCTGGTCGTCTGCGACGAGCCGACCTCGGCGCTCGACGTGTCGGTCCAGGCGGCGATCCTCAACCTGCTCGCCGACCTGCAGGCCAAGGAGCAGGTGACCTACCTGTTCATCTCGCATGACCTCGGCGTGGTCAGGTACCTATCGGACCGGATCGCCGTACTCTATCTGGGCCGGGTAATGGAGATCGGGCCGGCGGAGGAGGTATTCGCCGGGCCGCATCACCCTTACACCGAGGCGCTGCTTTCGGCGGTGCCGAGCCTCGACGGTCAGCGCACCGAGCGGATCAAGCTCACGGGCGAGATCCCGTCGGCGGCGAACCCGCCGTCCGGCTGCGTGTTCCACACCCGCTGCCCGCGGCGGCTGACCACCGGCGTGTGCGAGACCGTCGAGCCGCCGCTCGACGAGGTCGAGCCAGGCCACTTCATAAGCTGCCACATCCCCCTCGACGAGCTGAGGCAGCTCCAGCTACCGGGACCGGCGGCGCAGTCGTGAAGACAGTGACGAACTGATAACAAGATTGCGCCAAACTTAAATCTGAGATTAGGTAGGAAATCCGTTGCCAGGCAGACGAATGCCGTGCCACAAACCCACTGTGCTACAAACCCACGGTGCTACAACCCACGGAGGCTAGCCGTGAACATTGATCATTCTCGGCTCGATCAATTGCGAGAAGGCCAGGGCGAGATCGCCAACCACGTCATCGACGAGTTCGTCGCCGGCCGGCTCAGCCGCCGCGACCTGCTCAGGCGGGGCGCGGTCGTGGGGATCTCGCTGCCAGTGCTCGGCGGCATCATCGCCGCCTGCAGCAGCTCATCGACGTCATCGACGCCCGCCAAATCCGGCGGGTCAAGCTCGGCCGGGGCCAACGCGACCATCAAGGCCGGGATCCAGACCCCGACCGGGGCGATCAACCCCGTCACCGTGGACGACCAGGGCGGGCTCGACATGCTCGCGCAGACCGGCGAGTACCTGTGCCTGTCCGACCAGACGCTCACGCTCAAGCCAGTGCTGGCGACGAGCTGGAAGTCGAACTCGGCCGCCGACGTGTGGACGTTCAAGATCCGCCAAGGCGTCAAGTTCCACAACGGCCACCCGCTCACCGCGGACGACGTGGTGTACACCTACAAGCTCCTGACCAATCCCAAGGCCGCGAACCCGACGCTGGCCGGCGTCCTGCTGCCCGAGGGCGTGCAGAAGGTCGACGACTTCACCGTCGCGTTCCACCTCGAGGCGGCGAACGGCAACTTCCCTTACCTGACCTCGTCCGACAACTACAACATGATCATCATCCCGAACGGCCAGAACCCGGCGACGTGGCAGAGCACGTTCGTCGGCACCGGGCCGTTCGTGCTGAAGAGCTACACGCAGAATGTCGGTGCCTCGTTCACCCGCAACGAGAGCTACTGGGGCAAGAAGGCACTGCCAGCGGCCACCGAGTTCACCTTCTTCGCCACCGAGACGCCGTCCGTACTCGCGCTCACCGGCGGGACGATCGACGTGCTCGGCCAGTTCTCGGTCGCCGGCGCCCCGCAGTTGCTCAGCGGCAACTACAACGTCAGCAGGCTGAGGTCAAGCGCGCATCGCGAGCTGTCCATGCGCAACGACCAGGCACCTTTCACCGACGCCAGGGTCCGCCGGGCCATCGCCCTGACCCTGGACCGGCCGGCCATCGTCAAGTCGCTGTTCAACGGCTATGCCGACATCGGCAACGACAGCCCGTTCGCGCCCGTGTTCCCTTCCACGGACACCTCCATCGCCCAGCGGGCGAAGAACATCGCCGAGGCCAAGGGGCTGCTGAAGGCGGCCGGGCACCCGAACGGGTTCTCCACCGTGCTGTACGCCAACGCCGTCCAGGAGATACCCGACTACGCCCAGATCGTGCAGCAGTCGGCCAAGGCCATCGGCGTCGACATCACCGTCCACGCCCAGCCGTCGGCGGAGTACTACGGCAAGGGCACCTTCGGTAACTCCAACTGGCTGGACGCCACGATGAGCCTGGTCGACTACGGTCACCGCGGCGTGCCCAACGCGTTCCTGACCAACCCGCTCGAGACGATCAACGCCAAGACCGGCACCGGGTCATGGAATGCCGCCCACTTCAACGACAGCCAGTACGACAAGCTCGCCGCGCAGTACATCGCCGCGATCGACCTGTCGTCCCAGCGGCAGATCGCCGGCCAGATCGAGACGCTGCTGCTGAACGAGACCCCGATCATCTACGGCTACTTCTACAACTACTTGTCGGCCTGGGCCAAGGACGTCGCCGGCGTCTACCCGACTGCCATCGGCCACCTGTTCCTTTACAACACGACCAAGACAGCCTGATCATCGGCCCGGCCCGCTTATCGACGCAGGCCCGTCCCGCCGGCTGCTGCTTTCGCCGTCGGCCGGGGCGGGCCTGCGCCGGGCCGGAATATCCTGGTAGCTGCCAGTCGTTCCTGACCCGCACGGACCCGAACCATGCGAGCGCCCACCACACCGCCGGGCGGCTGACTGCGGGAAGGTGATCGGATGACGTCCCGGCAGGACCGACGGCACCGGAATGAGTCGCACGGCCATCATCACCGTGACGTGACCGGAGGCTGGCTTCGGCCTGCGGTGTTCGGCGCCATGGATGGCCTGGTGACGAATGTCTCGCTGATTGCCGGGGTCGGCGGCGCGGGCGTGGCTTCTAAGGCGATCGTGATCACCGGGCTGGCCGGCCTCGCTGCGGGCGCGTTCTCCATGGCGACCGGCGAGTACGTGTCCGTTTCCTCGCAGAACGAGCTGATTGGCGCCGAGGTCAGCAAGGAGCGCCACGAACTCGAGCACAATCCAGAAGGTGAGCGCCGCGAACTCGCCGCCGTCTTCCGGCACCGCGGCGTCGACGCCGACCTCGCCGACCGAGTCGCCCGGCAGGTGTCGAAGAGCCCCGAGGAGGCCCTGCGCATGCACGTGCGCGAGGAACTCGGGGTCGACCACCACGAGCTGCCCTCACCGTACGTCGCGGCCGGCGCGTCGCTAGTCACGTTCGCGGTCGGCGCGCTCATCCCGCTGCTCCCCTACCTGCTCGGCTTCAGCTCGCTGCCCGCCGCGCTCATACTCGCCGGCATCTTCGCCTTCGCGGGCGGCGGCCTGGTCTCACGAGTGACCAACCGCCCGTTCTGGTTCGGCGCGCTCCGCCAGTTGCTGCTCGCCGCCGCCGCGGCCGGCCTCACCTACGCGATCGGCACCGCCATAGGCGCCGCCTTCGGCCCCTCGATCCACTAGCTCCCCTGATCGCGGCAATCCGATCGAGTTCCGTCCCCGCTTCGCCCAGGTTCCACCCCTCGCTTCCGACTCCGCCCAAGTTCCGCCCCGCTGCCGACTCCGCTCCGGCTCCCGCCCCCAGTGATGTTCCGTGATCGCCCCTGATTCGTGATCACGGCCACTCGTGGGCGTGAACCCCACCGCCCAGATTTACCCTGATCATGGAAAATTCCTGATCACGGTGATTGACCCGTGCGATCACGCACTCGACATCCGTGATCAAGAAAACGACATGATCACGGAGATCTGCAGGCGGCGGCGCCGGGTTGATCATGGATTCCCCAAGATCTCGGCGATTCTTCTGCGCCGAACCCAAGATCTTGTGATTCCCCCGGAACATAGACCGGTAGAAGTAACATGATCTTCTTCATGAAGCCGCAAGGACTCCGATGAAGCCGAAGAGCCTCCAAGATCCTTTGATGCAATCGATTGCGAAAGGCCAAGGCCGACGAGCTGGACTCGGCTGGGGCGGCCGAGGCGAGGGACTCGGACGCGACGGGTACAACTCGCGATGATCCCATTTCGGATTATCCGAAATGGGGTTGACCGAAATCGGGATATCGGCATGCGGCGAGCCAGTTACCGCGTGCCGGCCCTCCCAGGTGCCGAGGGCACCGGCCGGCCCTCCCAGGTGCCGAGATCCCCGGCCTGCCCTCCCAGGTGCCGACGCTCCGGGTGCCGACGTGACCGGGTGCCGACGCTCCGGGTGCCGACGTGACCGGGTGCCGACGCTCCCGGGCCGGCGCTCCCAGGCGCCGACCCTCCCGGGTGCCGACGCTCCCAGGCGCCAGCACCCGGAGTGCCGACGCTCCCAGGCGGCGGCACCCGGAGTGCCGGCGTTACCAGATGTCGGAGCCGAAGCTGTCTTCGGCGTGGCCGCCGGATGAGAGCAGTTGCAGGTCGGCCTCGACCATCATGCTGACCAGTTCGTCGAAGCCGACCCTGGGCTCCCAGCCGAGCCGGTCCTTGGCGGCGGCCGGATCAGCGCAGAGCTTGTCGACCTCGGCCGGCCTGATGAACGCGGCATCGGTGACGACATGGTCATGCCAGTCGAGCCCGGCGACCTTGAATGCCTGCTCGAGCAAGTCCTCGACCGAGTGGGTGACGCCCGTGCCGATCACGAAGTCGGCGGGCTCGTCCTGGTCGAGCATCAGGTGTATCGCGCGGACATAGTCTCCGGCGAAGCCCCAGTCCCGGCGAGCCGACAGGTTCCCCAGCCGCAGCTGCCGCTCGTAGCCCAGCTTGACCTTCGCGACGCCGAGCGAGATCTTCCTGGTGACGAACTCCGCGCCGCGGCGCGGCGACTCGTGGTTGAACAATATGCCGGATACCGCGAACATCCCGTAGGACTCGCGGTAGTTCTGGGTCAGGAAGTGGCCGTAGGACTTGGCAACGCCGTAGGGACTGCGCGGATGGAAGGGCGTCTGCTCGGTCTGCGGGGACTCGCGCACCAGGCCGAACATCTCCGACGATGAGGCCTGGTAGAACCTGATCTGGCCGCGGCCAGGGCTGCGGGAGGCACTGATGCCGCTGCATACCCTGATCGCCTCGAGCACCCTGAGCACCCCGAGCCCGGTCACCTCCCCGGTCAGCTCGGCCTGCTGCCACGACATGGGCACATAGGAGATAGCGGCCAGGTTGTACACCTCGTCGGGCTGGACCCGCTCAACCGCGGAGATCAAGCTGCCCTGGTCGAGCAGGTCTCCCCTGACCAGCCGCACCTCCGGCAGCAATTGCCTGAGCTGGCGCACCCTCGGGTTCTGCTGACCCCGGACGAGCCCCCAGACCTCGTAACCTTGCGCGGTCAGGTACTCAGCCAGGTACGACCCGTCCTGGCCCGTGATACCGGTGATCAGCGCTCGCCTCATGTCGGGGCAGCATATCCGTACCGGCTGACCACGCTTACGACATCCCCGGCAGACGTACCGATAAGGGCGGCACATCACGACTTAACCTAAGTCCGCTGCTGGGGCATCTAGGCCTGGCTGGGGCCAGTGATAATGTTCCCAGCCAGTAACGTCAGCCGGCGCCCTGCGACGAGGAGGCAGACCTGGTGACTATGCCGCCAGTATCGGATGAGGCACCAACGTCTAAAGCACCATCGTCTGAAGAAGCGTCGTTCGAGGCAGCGGCGCTGGCCGATGACCGGCCGCTTCGGGTCGCGATGCTCTCCTATCGCAGCAAGCCGCATTGCGGCGGCCAGGGTATCTACCTGCGTCACGTGTCTCGCGAGGTGGCCGCGCTCGGCCATCACGTCGAGGTGTTCTCCGGCCAGCCTTATCCGGAGCTAGAACCTGGCCCGTTGCTGCGCACGCTGCCCAGCCTTGACCTATACCGAGACGAAGACCCGTTCCGCACGCCCAGGCCGAGCGAGTTCCGCGACTGGATCGACCTGCTGGAAGTCGGGATGATGTGGACGGCCGCCTTTCCCGAGCCGCTCACTTTCAGCCTGCGGGCGCTGCGCGCGCTGCGGGCCAGGACCGAGGACTTTGATGTCGTGCACGACAACCAGGTGCTCGCCTACGGCAATCTCGGGCTGCGCCGGCTCGGCCTTCCGCTCGTCACCAGCATTCACCACCCGATCAGCGTCGACCGGCGCATCGAGCTCGAACAGGCCAAAGGCTTTTCCAAGCTAACAAAACGGCGCTGGTACTCGTTCGTGCGAATGCAGGCCAAGGTATCCCGGCGGGTCGGCATCGTCATGACCGGCTCGCATTCGTCGCGGGACGATATCCTCCGCGACTTCAAGGTACCCGCGGCTCACGTCCGGGTGATACCCCTCGGGGTGGACACCAGGCTGTTCCACCCAAGGCCGGGCGCCCGCATGCCCGGCAGCATCGTCGCGGTGGCGAGCGCTGACTCACCGGTCAAGGGCGTGCCGACGCTGCTGCGAGCGGTCGCCAAGCTTGCGACTGAGCGTGAGGTGGCGCTGACCATCGTCGGCAAGCCCGCTCCCGGCGGCCCGACCGAGAAGCTGATCGGCGAGCTCTCGCTCGGCGACCGGGTGCGGTTCGTGACCGGGATCAGCGACGATGAGCTGGCCGAGCTCGTCGCTGCATCCGAGCTGGCCATCGTCCCCTCGCTGTACGAGGGCTTCTCGCTGCCCGCGGTCGAGCACATGGCGTCGGGTACGCCGCTCATCGCCAGCCGGACCGGGGCGCTGCCCGAGGTCACCGGGAACACCGCCGTGCTGGTCAGGCCGGGCGATCCCGAGGAACTGGCCGCGGCGATCAGGCGGCTGCAAGACTCGCCGGCGGAACGGGAGCGGCTCTCCGGCGCCGCGCTGGCCCGGGTGGCCGAACGCTTCGCCTGGTCGGCGGTCGCGAAGGCCACCGTCGCCGAGTACCGCCGCGCGATCGCGACCGCGGCCGCCGACCGAGGAACGACCCCGGCGCCGCGCCCCATCCAGCACAGCCCGAGCCCCAGCCCCAGCCCCAGCCCGACACCGACACCGACACCGACACCGACACGAACGCCGACGCCGAGCCCAGCCCTGACCCCGGTCCTGAGCGCGGCGGACGACGGAGCGGCCGATGCTGACGGTTGACTTCAGCCTGCTGCCCATTCAGCCGGGTGATCGGCTGCTCGACTTGGGCTGCGGTGGCGGGAGGCACGCGTTCGAGGCGGCCAGGCGCGGCGCTCGCGTTGTCGCGGTCGACCTGGACCGGTCCGAGCTCGCCCAGGTCACAGCCATTTTCGCGGCAATGGCCGAGGCGGGCGAGATACCCGATGGTGCTAGCGGGATGGCAGTGGCAGGGGACGCGACCTCGCTGCCATTCCCCGATGGGTCCTTCGATAAGGTGATCGCCGCGGAGGTGCTCGAGCACCTGCCCGCTGACCAGATCGCGATGAACGAGATCGCGCGGATACTGCGCCCTGGGGGGGTGGCGGCGGTGACCGTGCCAGCTTGGCTGCCCGAACGGGTGTGCTGGCAGCTGTCCGATGACTACCACAACACGCCGGGCGGCCATGTCCGCATCTTCACCAGGCGCGAGCTGGTCACGAAGCTGACCAGGTCAGGGCTGACCGTGACCGGCCAGCACCGGGCCCACGGACTGCACTCGCCGTACTGGTGGATCAAGTGCGCCGTCGGCGTCCGCAACGACGACCACCCGCTCGCGAGCGCCTACCACAAGGTGCTCGTGTGGGACATCATGCGCAAGCCCGCGATTACCAGGCTCGCCGATCAGGCGCTCAACCCGCTGCTCGGCAAGAGCATCGTCGTCTACGCGGACAAGCATGCGCGGCTCTGATAACCCGTCCAGACCTCGGTCCGCGGCCTGGATCCCCGAGGTCGCGGGCATCCTGACCGCCGACCAGGTGATCAGGACGGGGCACGCGATCGCGGCCGTGCAGCAGCCGGCCGGGGCGATCGGCTGGCCGGACGGTCATGTCGACGCCTGGAATCACGTCGAATGCGCGATGGCGTTGTCGGTGTGCGGCCTGCGAGACGCGTCCAGGCGGGCGTACGAGTGGCTGCGCGCGAACCAGCGCCAGGACGGCTCCTGGTACAAGCAGATGGCAGCCAACCAAGGCGACGACCTGACCACCGAGGCCAACCACGCGGCCTACTGCGCCGTCGGGGTCTGGCACGAGCTGCTGGTCAGCCGGGACGAAGGGTTCGCCCACCGGATGTGGCCGACGGTCAAGGCCGCGATCGACTTCGTGCTCGGCCTCCAGACGCCAAGGGGCGAGGTCATCTGGCGCCGCGAGGCCGACGGCACCGTCGGTGAATACGCGCTGCTCACCGGCAGCGCGAGCATGTACTCAAGCCTTCGCTGCGCGGTCATGCTGGCCGAGTACTTCGCTGAGCCGCAGCCCGACTGGGAGCTGGCGTCCAGCCAGCTCGGCCACGCGGTGGCCTGCCATCCCGAGGCGTTCGCCGACAAGAGCAGGTTCTCGATGGACTGGTACTACCCGGTGCTGGGCGGCCCGGTGCGGGGCGAGGCCGCCGCCGAGCGCCTCGCGGAGGGCTGGGACACCTACGTCGTGGCCGACCTCGGCGTCCGCTGCGTCGCCGACGAGCCGTGGGTGACCGCGGCCGAGACCGCCGAGCTCGCGATCACGCTCGAGGCGATCGGCGACCCGGCCCGCGCGCTCGAACTGCTCGACCAGATCCAGCTGCTGCGCGACCCGAGCGGCGCCTACTGGACGGGCTGGCAGTACGTCACCAAGCGGCACTTCCCCAACGAGCAGAGCAGCTACACCGGGGCCGCCATGGTGCTCGCCGCCGACACGCTGTGCGGCGCGACCCCGGCCTCGTCGCTGTTTCGGACGGTGGCCGCCGACGAGGCGTCGGTGCTGCCATCCGACGCCGCCGCCTGCGGGTGTGACCTGCTGCCCGCCGACGATGGCGGCGTCCCCGCCCAGTAGGCCAGCACAGTACGGCTAGCGTGAAAACCGCTTGCCTGGTCCTTTGACCAGATGAACAATCCACCGGGTGAATGCTGACGCGCTGGCGGGCTCCCGGCCGATCACCCCCGAACAGGTCGGCACCTGGGCGGCGTTGCAGGCCAGCATCGCGCGGGCCGACGGGACCGACGAGATATTCGGCGCCGATGACCTGCTCGAGGAGTTCGACGACCCGCTCACCGACTTCGGCTCGGGTTCGATCGCGGTGTACGACGGCGATGCCATGATCGGCTATAGCGTGCTAACCGCCAGGGAGTCGGCCGAGCCGGCCCACGACATGCGGCAAGACGGCGGTGTGCACCCGGATTACCGGGGCCGGGGCATCGGGTCGGCGCTGCTTGCCTGGTCGGAGCGATCCGCGATCCCGCTGCACGCCGCGCGCCATCCCGAGCGGCCTTTGTGGCTCAGCGGTTCGTGCCTGGACACGAACGGCTCGGCGATCGGGCTGTTCAGCGCGCGCGGCTACCGCCAGGTCCGCTGGTTTAATTTGATGCAAAAAGACCTGTCCTCGGCAGTAGCCGAACAACGGCTGCCTGACGGGATCGAGGTCGCGGGCTTGGATCCTGAGCGTTCGGCGGACGCCTTGCTGGTGCGAAACGAGGCGTTCCGCGATCACTGGGGTTCCACCGAGACCTCGCGGGAAAGGTGGGAGCACTTCACCGGCCTGCGCGTATTCCGGCCCGCGTACAGTTTCGTCGCCTACGAGGCCGGCGAGCCGCTCGCGATGATCATGGGGCAGGAGTACGAGGTACTGAACGGCGGCACTGGCGAGCGCGAGCTTTACGTTCCGCTCGTCGCGACGAAGCGCGCGGCGCGCGGCCGTGGCATCGCCAGTGCCTTGCTCGGCCTGGCTCTGGCCAAGGCCAGGGCGGACGGCTTCACGACGGCGACGCTCAACGTCGACGCGGATTCGCCGACCGGCGCCGTCCGGCTTTACGAACGGCTCGGGTTCGCGGTCAAGGAGACCTGGATCAGCTATCGCAAGGAACTCCCGCTCCCCGGCGCGGAGCCTTCGGCCTAGCCGATGCCGGGCCCGACTCGCTCGAGCACGCGGAGCGAGCCGGTGACGCTGACCTCCTTGAACGCTCCCGATGCCATCGCCCTGACGTAGACCAGGTACGGGGGCCGGCCGCCGTCGGCCGGGTCAGGGAAGACGTCGTGAATGGCCAGGGCGCCGCCCTCGGCGACGTGCGGCGCCCAGCCCTCGTAGTCGGCGGTGGCGGCGGCCTCAGCGTGACCACCGTCGATGAACAGCAAGCCGATGGGCTGCTGCCACAGCCTGGCCACCTCGGCTGACCGGCCCACGATCGCGATCACGTGCTGCTCAAGGCCGGAGGCCGCCAGCGTGGAGCGGAACGTCGGCAAGGTATCGAGCAAGCCGACGGCCGGATCGACCATGGTCGGGTCGTGATACTCCCAGCCCGGCTGGTTCTCCTCCGAGCCGCGATGGTGATCGACGGTGACGACCTTCTGCCCCGCCTGCGCCGCCGCCGCGGCGAGATAGATCGTCGACTTGCCGCAATAGGTGCCGATCTCCACGATGGGGCCAGCCGACGCGTAGGCGGCAGCGACCGCGCTGAGCGCCTCGCCCTCGGCGGGCGGCATGAATCCCTTTGCCGCTTCGGCGTGGGTCTTGCAGGTCTCGGGCAGCACGAAGTCCATGGGCCTAGTCTGCCGTGACGGCGCGGCCAGGCGGATCAAGGCCCGGCCAAGGATCCGGCGACGGCTGCGGGTGACATCACGGCGGCCAATCACATTAAGGTAGGCAGCACGCGGGGCACGCCGAGACGGCCCAGTGAACGGAGGCAGGCGGTGAAGGTGATTGTCGATCGCGACGCCTGTGAGGCCAACGCGATCTGTGCCGGGCTGGTGCCCGAGGTCTTCGAGGTCGACGATGACGACGTGCTGCACATCAAGGTGGACGTGATCCCCGCGAGCCTGGCCGACTCGGTGCGGCACGCGGTCAGGTCATGCCCGAAGGCAGCCTTGAGCCTCGAGGAGTAACCAGCCCTGAGCCTCGAGGAGTAACAGGGCCTGGAAGGGTAGCTACTAGCCGAGCAGGCCGAAGCCGACGGCGACGCCGACCCCGATCAGCACGACGCCGCCCATGATCTCGCCGCTGTCGCCTACCTTTCGGCCGAGCCTGGCGCCGATCTCCAGTCCCACCAGCGACAGGACGACGCTGACGACGCCGAAGGCGACGGCCCCGGCGATCAGGTTGACCTGGTAGCTGCCGAGGGCGAAGCCGGCGATCAGGTTGTCGAGGCTGAGCGCGAATCCGCTCAGGCCGAGCTTGACCCACTCCCGGGTGCCCTGTCCCTGCGCGCCCTGAGCCCGGGTTCCGGGCCTCTGCGCGCCCCGACCTTGCGCGCCCTGACCCTGCGCGCCCTGAGCACGGGCGCCGACCTGGCCGGCCGGCGATCCGTCGCTTCGGCCCCGCCGGAGCAGCGCCGCCACGATGGCGTAGCAGCCGACAACGACGAGGAGCCCGGCCGCTATCCATTTGGCCTCGCGGCCGATCGAGGCCGCCAGGCTGTGCCCGATCAGCAGCCCGACGATTGGCATGCCCGCCTCGAGCAGGCCGAAGGTGAGGATCACCCGCATGCGGGTCATCATGGTCACGCCGCCGACGCCGATCCCCACCGACGCGGCCAGGTTCCCAAGCCCGACAGATACCGCGACGAGGATCAAAGCGAGCATGACCCAACGTTAACCTTAACTCCCGGCTCATCCGGTCTGTCGGGATTGCCGCCCCCCTGGCCGACCGTGATATCGGCGTGCCGTCAGCGGCCAGCCGCTATGGTTACGGCGGTCGCAGTACGAGACGGGGGAGGCATTGATGAGACTCAAGCGAGGAATCGGACGCGCGGGCATTGGCGTGACCGCCGCCGTCGTGCTCTCCGGCGTCGCCGCCATGCCGCAGCTGGCATCAGTGCCCCGGCCGGCCAGGCCGGTGGCCGCCCGCACCGTGGTCACCGTTCGGCCGCAGGTCACGGTGCCATCGGCGCACCCGTCGGCGAACCTGCCTGGCGGCTACACCCCCGCGCAGATCCGGGCCGCCTACTACGTCAACCCACTGCTGCGCAGCGGCATCAACGGCAAGGGCACCTCGATCGTGATCGTGGACAGCTTCGGGTCGCCGACGATCAGAAGTGACCTCGCCGTCTTCGACCGCGAGTTCAAGCTCAAGACGCCGCAACTGTCGATCATCCATCCGGCGGGCGCCATCCCTAAGTTCTCCTCGTCCAACTCGACCATGGACAACTGGGCCGACGAGACCACGCTCGATGTCGAGTGGTCCCACGTCATGGCCCCGGACGCGAAGATCGTGCTGGTGGAGACGCCGACCTCGGAGAACGAGGGAACGAGCGGCTTCCCGCAGATCCTCAAGGCGGAGGAGTACGTCATCGCGCACCACCTCGGCGGCGTCATCAGCCAGAGCTTCGGCGCGACCGAGCAAACATTCCCCAAGGGCGCGGTTCGCCCGCTGCGCAGCGCCTATATCGAGGCCGCCCAGCCCGCGCACGACATCACCGTGCTCGCCGCCTCCGGTGACGCGGGCGCGAGCGACCTGCGAACCAATGAGTCGCTGTACTACACCTATCCGGTCACCGAATGGCCGGCTAGCGATCCGCTCGTGACCGCGGTCGGCGGCCTGGACCTCCGACTGGACGCGCTCGGCCGCCGGATCGCACCCGACCAGGTGTGGAACGACGCGGGCCCGCCCCCAAGCGCGGGCGGCGGCGGCAAGTCGATCATCTTCGGCCGGCCGTCGTACCAGAACGGCGTCGCCAGCGTCGTGGGGAACCACCGCGGCGTCCCTGACGTGTCGATGAGCGCGTCCTGCCGCCACGCGGTCGACATCTACGAGAGCTTTGACGGGTCAGGCTGGGATCTCATCTGCGGCACCAGCGAGGCGACGCCATTGCTGGCCGGGGTAATCGCGCTCGCTAACCAGGTCGCCGGCCGCCCGCTCGGACCGATCAACAGCTACCTATACAAAATGGCCGCTCAGCATGACCCCGGCATCACCGACATCACCCACGGCAACAACTCGGTGCTGGTCTCCCAGAACGGCAAGCAGTACACGGTCAAGGGCTGGGACGCCGTCCCCGGCTACGACCTCGCCTCCGGCGTCGGCACCATCGTCGCCAAGTACTTCGTCCCCGAGCTAGCCGCCCTAGCCAAGAAGTCCGGCGCCTAACACCCCTGGCCTCCGTGATCACGGTCACCCCGTGATCACGGACATCCGGATGGGCGATCCAGCCACCTCAAGTGCTCCGTGATCATGGAAATCCCTTGATCACGGCTGTCCGGCCGGGTAATCGCGCTCTGAACTACCGGGATCGTGAGAACTCGAAGATCACGGAGATCCGCGGGGTGCTCTATCACCCTGCCGAGCTACCGGGATCATGGCACGGATCATGATCACGGCGGTTCACGCGGGTGCGCCCCGAGGTGGATGATGATCGGGGCGGTTCGCGCGGGCGGGAAAGCCGACTCAGTCCGCGACGTTCCCGCTACCGGAGTGGTGCATGCTCCGGGATCATTCTCTGCGAACGATTGCGGAGCTGTAGTTGATCAGCGTCGGAGCACGGGTGAGCCGAGTGGCGCTCGCCGGCGGGCAGACTGGGCCAGCGAGCCGCCGAACTAAGCTCGGCGAGGCAGCCCGGGCCAGTGAGTCGCCGAGCGCCCGGCGGAGCTGGGCCAGCGAGCCAAGCCCAGCGGGACGGCCGGGCAGTGAGCCGCCGGGGCAGCTTGGCGACGACGACGGATTTTGGCTGATCTGGGGTGTTATCTGGGCGGGATGCTGCCGACCTCGTGGGCTAGGCGGACGCGGTCGCTGCGGTAGGTGTAGCGGGTCAGGCGGATCGGCCGGTCCTTGGAGTAGGCCGTGCGGTTCACGACCAGCACGGGCGTGCCCGTCGATAGCCCGAAGAAGGCGGACTCGCGCGAGTTCGGCATGCGGGAGCCGATCTCGTCCACGAAGCCCAGCTGGACGTAGCCGAGGTCGGCGAGCAGCTTGATGCTGCCATCGACGATGTCGCCCGCTTGCTCGAGCGGCGTGCCCGCGGCGATCTCCAGCGGGAAGTACGAGGCCATCATCATCCAGGGAACCCCGCCGATCGAGCCGTGCCGGCGGCGGATCACCACTAGGTTCCCTGGCTCGATCTCGAGCTTCGCGGCGACGCTCGGCGAGGCCGGGGACTTCTCGACTACCTGGCGGGACGTCTCCGGCTCGGCGTCGATGTTGCTGACCTCGGGGAGCAGGGTCGACGGGCTCTGCCCCGACGGCTGCGTCGTCACCCGCGACAGCAACGCGGTGAAGGGCACCGCGGGCTCATTGACGAAGGTGCCGAGGCCCTGCCTGGTGACGACCAGCCCTGAGTTGGTGAGCGTGGCGAGTGCGAGCCTGACCGTGTTGCGGGAGGCGTCGAACATCTTGACCAGGTCGGGCTCGCTGGGAAGGCGCTCGCCGTGCTTGAGCCCGCCGCTATCTATCTGGTCCCTCAACCGGTCGGCTATCTGCAGATACTTGGCCTGAGGCATGCTCGGCCTCCCTCCATCCCCCGGCATCATCGAACGCCGCCGCGCCTGTCGGCTGGTCGCTCAGCCGCGCCACTGAACGGTGGCACTGAACGATGGCACTGAACGGTGGCACTGAACGGTAGCGCTGAACGGTGGCGACTATCACCTTCTGGATAGCCTGATCCTACCCTTCCTCATCGTTTGAAACAGCCAACTGTTTGGTATGAGCTAGATGAGCAGGAACATCAGAGTGATGTACCAGGCAGGACCACCTGCCTGGACCTGCGAGAAGGACGAGAAGGAGTGGAGTATCGGTGCTGTACCTCTTGATCGCCATCGCCGCGATCATCGCTGTCCTCGCTGTGGCCGTCCCGATCATGGTGATCGCGGTCGTGAGCCTGGGCAGCTTGCGGGAGGAGTCCCTGCACAGCCTCGGTGACGAGGCACCCGGAGCCGGAGAGCGGGTGGCGCGCTGGATCCTTGGCTTCCATACCGCCAACATCGGCGCGCTCGCACCGCGTCGGACGACCGGATCTGCCTCGACCGCCGACTCGCAAGTACGCTTCACTCATGCGCGTCGCCCTCTGCCAGCTGCCGGTCAGCTCCCAGCCCAGCGTCAATCTCACCAGGATCGAGTCGGCTCTGACCAACGCGAGCGAGCAGGGGTCTGAGCTAGCCATCTTCCCTGAGGGCAGCATGGTCAGGTTCTCGGCTGACCTCCGCGCCGCGGCGCAGCCCCTCGACGGCCCGTTCTGCACCGGGCTCGCCCAGGCGGCCAAGCGCAGCGGCGTGGCCCTCATCGCGGGTGTCTTCGAGCCCGCTCATGACAATCTCGTCTACAACACCACCGTCGCCTTCGACGCCAGCGGCGAGCTCGTAACGGCCTATCGCAAGATCCATCTGTTCGACGCGCTCGGACAGCGCGAGTCCGACACCGTCGCCCCTGGTGACGAAATCGTGGTCGCCGAGATCGCGGGGCTCAAGGTCGGCATCCTCACGTGCTACGACGTCAGGTTCCCCGAGCTCGCGCGGGCGCTGACCGTCGTCGGCGCTGACCTGATCGCCATTCCTTCCGCGTGGGCGTCCGGCCTGTTCAAGGAGGAGCACTGGGTGACGCTGGTGCGGGCCAGAGCGATCGAGAACACGATCTGGGTCGCGGCGGCTGGCCAGGTGCCCGACCCCGACGAGCCGCCCACGCGGGCGCCGACCGGAGTCGGCCGGAGCCTGCTGGTCGACCCGATGGGCACGACCAGGCTTGACCTGGGGTCCGCACCAGGCGTGGGCGTCGGCCTCGTCGACACTGAACTGACCGAGCGCACCAGATCGGTGTTGCCTTGCCTGCGGCATCGTCGGCCCGAACTGTTCGCTCCTGTGCTGTCGACGTCGTAGGCCGAGCCGACCAGGCTAGCGCCTCGGCGTCAGGGCAACTCGCAGTGCCGCGCTTGCGCCGGGGCTTCATCGGGCGCTCCCGGCTCAGTCGCGTCATCCGGCGCTCCGCCGACCAGGCGCCAGGCCGACCGGTGACGACGCCACAGGACGACCGCCACGACCGCGACCACGGCGACGGCGACGGCGACCGCCAGCCCGGTGCCGACCGCGCGCTCCACGGCCGCGTAGGCCGAGCCGGCGAGGTAGCCGAGCAGGCAGTAGCCGACCGCCCAGACCACCCCGCCCACGACGTCGCCGAGCAGGAACACCCGGTAGGGCATCTCAGCGGCGCCCGCGGCGGCGGGCATCAGCGCCCGCGCGATCGCGATGAAGCGGCCGCCGACGACGGCGACGCCACCGCGCTCTCGCAGCGCCGCCCTGACCCTGGACACCGGACCTGGGAACCTGGCCAGCATGCGCGCCGCGAACAGCCGCGCGCCCAGCCTGCGGCCGATCTCGTAGCCAACCAGCGGGCCGGTCACCGCCGCGACGACGACGACGGCGATCAGCAGGCCGAGCGGAAGGTGACCCCGGCTCGCGAGCACGCCGCCGAGCACCACCGCGGCCTCGCCTGGCAGCACGAAGCCGATGAAGATGGCCGTCTCGCCGAAGACCAGGCCCGCGATCACGCCGAGGGCAAGCCAGCTGTTCATCTGGCCGAGGGCCGCGGTCAAACCGCTCAAACTGCCAGCCAAGGTCAGGATTCCTCGCAATCGCTACACCAGCACCGTCTGCCCCAGAACCATCTCGCACCGGCGCGAAGGGCTCCGACCAGGCATAACCCGCCGTGCCGTGACCGGACTGAGACCTGGCTACCTGATAGTGCCACCCATTGTGATCTAGTTGGCCAATAATGCGTCCTAGCACCCCGATACGGTGAGGAGGCCGCCGATGCCAGCTAGTTCTCAGCCGCCATCATCGTCTGGCCGGGCACCAGTGAGGGGCGCGCCCCCGTGGGCGATCAGCGAGACCGCCGACAGCGGCAATCGCGAGGCTACGCGCGGTGGCGGGTTCGACGGGCCGCCGGCCGGACGCAACGAGCCCGCCCGGGAGTACGACGCTCGGGGATACGAGGCCGCTCGTGGGTACGACGCCGCTCGCGCCGGGAGGAACCTCGCACCGCGCAGCGGGCCGCCCTGGCCGATGAGCGAACCGCCCCATCCCGCGCCGGCCCCTCGAATCGATGACCAGCGCGGCCAGCGCGGCCAGCGCGGCCTTGAGCCACCGCAGAGCGGGCCGCCCTGGGCGGTCAGCGAACCGCCGGTCCAGGGCCCGCCGTCGTGGCCGGCCGAAGCGCCCTCGCCGCTGCCGCCGCACCCACCGCAGCAGGCACACCCCCCAATGCCGCCGCACCTCCCGCAGCAGGCACACCCCCCGCTGCCGCCGCACCCGCCGGTGCCGGCCGACGGACAGGCCCAGCCGTGGCCTGTGAGCGACGCTGGCGGCCGGAGCCTGGCCGTGCCCAGCCGGCCTCAGCCGCCCGCCGGGCTCGCCGACGGCCAGTCCACCGGCCCCATGGGCCGGGCACCGGCCAGCATCGCCGTGGCCGGAGACGGCCAGCCGTTCAGCTACTCGGCGCCCGAGTCCGCGCCGAGCACCGCGAGCCTGCCCGCGATCACCGGCGGCCTGATCCGCAGGCAGGGAACGTTCACCGGGCGGATCACCAGGGACGGCTCAAGCGGCTTCCCGGCCGAGCCGGCCAGGTACCAGCTGTACGCGTCGCTGTCCTGCCCGTGGTCGCAGCGCGCCCTGATCGCCTGCCGGCTGCTCGGGCTTGACCGGGTGATCGGGCTGACTCTGACCGACCCGGTGGCCGACGAGCGCGGCTGGCGGTTCAGCGACGACGCCGGCGACCCGCTGACCGGCGCGCGGCTGCTGTCTGACCTGTACCGGGCCACCGACCCTACCTATCTTGGCCCTTACAGCATCCCGCTCATCTGGGACATGCAAAGCCGGAAGGTCGTCAGCAACGACGTCGCGCAGATCACGGTCATGCTGGAGACGGAGTTCAGGCAATTCCACCGCCCCGGCGCGCCCGACCTCTACCCGGCCGCCCGGCGCCGGGACATCGAGTCGCTGGCCACGCTCATCTTCCACACGGTCAATACCGGGGTGTACAAAGCCGGGCTTGCCTCCACCCAGGCCAGTTACGACCAGGCCGTCGAGGCGCTGTTCACCACGCTGGACGCACTCGACGAGCGGCTGGCCCGGCGGCGCTTCCTGCTCGGCGACCAGCTCACCGAGGCGGACATCAGGCTGTACCCGACCCTGGCCAGGTTCGATTCCATCTACTACCAGCTGTTCAGCTGCAACCTGCGCAGGCTGTCGGACTATCCGCAGCTCTGGGCCTACGCACGGGACCTGTACACCTACCCGGGCTTCGGCGAGACCACGGACCTGTCGCAGATCAAGCGGCACTACTACCTCTCGGCCGAGTGGGGCGACCGCAACCAGCAAGGCATTGTCCCCATCGGGCCTGAGCTGAACTGGGCGGAACCGCACGGCAGATCTAGAATGCCCGGCTAAATAGCGATTCGTGATCATCCGTCGGCATGAGGCGGGCGATGGCGGGCGACCGGCAGTGGCGCTCTCGCACCGCTGGGCGGGGTGGGCAGGTAGCCTTAGCGACAGGGGTCCTTCAGGCAATCCAAGTTCCGGAAGAGGCGATGTCGGCCGTGTCTGCCGAGTTCCCGCATGCGTCCGCGGATGTTGTGTCACCGTCGCGCCAGGCTGATGGTCGGCCGGGCGCCCCATCGGGCGATGGCCATGAAGGTCCACCGCGGGCCACGGCCGGAAAGCTGACCGCCGACTTCGGCGCCAACGAGTGGCTGGTCGACGAGCTCTACCAGCGTTACCAGGCCGATCCCGCGTCCGTGGACCGGGCCTGGTGGAACTTCTTCGCCGACTACCGGCCTGTGCCCACCGAGGTGGTCAGGCCTGAGCGCGCGCAGGCGAGCGCACCGCCGCCGGCGCAAGGCGTCCAGCCTGGCGGCGGGCCGGTGGCGCCGTCCGCCCCGGCGCGGAGCGATGGGCCAGCGACCACGGTAACCACCAACGGTCATCTGTCGGCGCCGGCGCCTGCCGCAGCGGCCCCGGCACCATCCGATGGCGCGAACTCCACCAGGCTGCGCGGGGCGGCCGCCCGCACCGTCGCGAACATGGAAGCCAGCCTGTCCGTGCCGACCGCCACCTCGGTCCGCGCGGTGCCGGCGAAGCTGCTGATCGACAACCGGATCGTGATCAATAATCACCTGGCGCGCGGGCGCGGGGGCAAGGTCTCCTTCACCCACCTGATCGGCTATGCCATCGTCAGGGCGCTGGTGGTCAAGCCTGAGCTCAACGAGTCGTTCGCCGAGGTCGACGGCAAGCCGATGCTGGTGCGGCCCGAGCACGTGAACCTGGGCCTGGCCATCGACGTACGCAAGGACGACGGCTCCCGCCAACTGCTCGTGCCCAGCATCAAGGGCGCCGAGAAGATGGACTTCCGCCAGTTCTGGCTCTCCTACGAGGATATCGTCCGCCGGGCCAGGAGCGGCAAGCTGACGGTCGATGACTTCGCCGGCACCACGATCAGCCTGACCAACCCCGGCACCATCGGCACTGAGCACTCAGTGCCGAGGCTGATGAGCGGCCAGGGCGCCATCATCGGCGTGGGGGCGATGGAGTACCCGGCCGCCTTCGCCGGGGCCTCAGCCGAGACGCTGGCCAGGAACGCCATCAGCCAGACCGTAACGCTGACCTCGACCTATGACCATCGCATCATCCAGGGCGCGCAGTCCGGCGAGCTGCTGCGGACCATCAGCGGGCTGCTGCTCGGCGAGCAGGAGTTCTACGAGCAGGTCTTCGCGTCGCTGCGGATCCCTTACGAGCCGATCCGGTGGGAGCGCGACATCCCAGCGGGACACGAGAACGACATCAGCAAAGCGGCGCGGGTGCACGAACTCATCCACGCCTACCGGGTCCGCGGCCACCTGCTCGCCGACACCGACCCGCTGCAGTACACCCAGCGCAAGCATCCGGACCTGGATATCAACCAGCACGGCCTGACCTTGTGGGACCTGGAGCGGGAGTTCGCGACCGGCGGCTTCGGCGGCAAGCCGAGGATGCTGCTGCGGGAGATCCTCGGCGTGCTACGCGATGCCTACTGCCGCACGACCGGCCTGGAGTACATGCACATCCAGAACCCGGAGGAGCGGGCCTGGCTGCAAGCGCGGGTCGAGCGGCCGCACCTGGCGACCGACCACGACGAGCAGATGCGGATCTTGTCCAGGCTGAACGTGGCCGAGGCGTTCGAGATGTTCCTGCAGACCAAGTACGTCGGCCAGCGCCGGTTCTCAGCTGAGGGCGCCGAGTCGCTCATCCCGCTGCTCGATGCCGTGCTCGGTGACGCCGCCAAGCTCGGGCTGCACGAGGTCGTCCTCGGCATGGCCCACCGCGGCCGGCTCAATGTGCTCGCCAACATCGTCGGCAAGTCCTACGGGCAGATCTTCAACGAGTTCGAGGGCTACGTCGACCCGAGCAGCACGCACGGCTCCGGCGACGTCAAGTACCACCTCGGCGCTGACGGCAAGTACAAGGCCGCCGACGGCACCACGATCCCGGTGAGCCTGGTCGCCAACCCCAGCCACCTGGAGGCCGTCGACCCCGTGCTCGAAGGCGTGGTCAGGGCCAAGCAGGACATGATTGACCTGAGCACCACCGGCTACACCGTGCTGCCAGTGCTGATCCACGGGGACGCCGCTTTCGCCGGGCAGGGCGTCGTCGCCGAGACGCTTGAGCTGTCCCAGCTCAGGGGCTACCGGACCGGCGGGACCGTGCACATAGTGGTCAACAACCAGGTCGGCTTCACGACCGACCCGCAGTCGTCTCGGTCGAGCGTGTACAGCACTGATGTGGCCCGCGCGATCCAGGCCCCGATCTTCCACGTGAACGGTGATGACCCCGAGGCGGTCGTGCGGGTCGGGCGGCTCGCGTTCGCCTACCGCGAGGCCTTCGCCAAGGACGTGGTCATCGACATGGTGTGCTACCGCCGCCGCGGGCACAACGAAGCCGACAACCCCTCGTTCACCCAGCCGATGATGTACGACATCATCGACGCCAAGCGGTCGACGAGGAAGCTCTACACCGAGGCGCTGATCGGGCGCGGTGACATCACCCTGGACGAGGCCGAGTACATCCTGCGCGACTACCAGGCCGAGCTCGAGCGGGCGTTCACCGAGACCCGCGAGGCCGCGAGCCACCCGCCTGAGCCGGGGGCCGTGCTGCCCCGCCCGGCCCAGACGGCCGGGATCGACCACGCCAGCGTGGGCACGGCGATCAGCCTGGAGACGATCAAGCGGATCATCGACACGCAGCTGAACCTGCCCGAGGGATTCACGCCCCATCCGCGGCTGGCCCCGCAGCTCGCCCGGCGCGCCGTCATGGTCGAGCACGACGAGATCGACTGGGCCACCGGCGAGCTGCTCGCGTTCGGCGCGACCTTGATCGACGGGCATGGAGTGCGTCTCGTCGGCCAGGACACGAGGCGCGGCACCTTCGGCCAGCGGCACGCCGGGCTCGTCGACCGGCACACCGGCGAGGAGTACACGCCGCTGCGCCAGCTCAACAACGGCAACGCGAAGTTCCACGCCTATGACTCGCTGCTGTCGGAGTTCGCCGCCGTCGGGTTCGAGTACGGCTACTCGGTCGCACGGCCGGACACGCTGGTCTGCTGGGAGGCCCAGTTCGGGGACTTCGTCAACGGGGCGCAGACCATCGTCGACGAGTTCATCTCCTCCGGAGAGCAGAAGTGGGGGCAGCGCTCGGGCGTCGTGCTCCTGCTGCCGCACGGCTACGAGGGCCAAGGGCCTGACCACTCCTCGGCCAGGGTCGAGCGCTTCATGTCGCTGTGCGCGCAGGACAACATGACCGTGGCCATGCCAAGCACGCCGGCGAGCTACTTCCACCTGCTGCGCTGGCAGGTGCTGTCCAACCGGATCAAGCCGCTCATCGTCTTCACGCCCAAGTCCATGCTGAGGCTGAAGGCGGCGGTCTCGGCCGTGGCCGACTTCACCGGCGGCTCGTTCGTTCCCGTGCTCGCCGATAACCGCACCGGGCTCGACGGCGCCGACCCGGCGCAGGTCAGCCGGATTCTGATCTGCTCGGGCAAGGTCTACTACGACCTAGCGGAGCAGCGCAGCGCTGAGCAGCGCCGCGATGTGGCGATCATCAGGCTGGAGCGGCTCTACCCGCTGCCCGTGGCCGAGCTGACGCAGGCGCTGGCGGCGTACCCGAACGCCACCGAGCTGACCTGGGTACAGGAGGAGCCGGTGAACATGGGCGCCTGGCCCTACCTGGCGATGCACCTGCCTGGCCTCGGACACCGGCTGAACGTCGTGGCCCTGCCTGAGAGCTCGGCCCCGGCATCGGGGTCGGCCAAGAGGCACGCCCGTGACCATGCGGCCCTCGTCACGTCGGCGCTTGGCTAGCCCGGTCGTAGCGAGCGATGTACTTCACCGATCGCGGCATCGAGGAACTGAGCGAGCGACGGGGCGCGGACGAGGTCACGCTGGCCTGGCTGGCGGGCAAGCTCACCGAGTTCGTCGACGCGTATCCGGAGCACGAGGCGGCGATCGACCGGCTGGCGGTCTGGCTGGCCCGCGCGGACGATGACGAGTACTAGCATGCCGTTGCGGCTTGTCCTTGGGCCTGTCCCCTGACTTGTCCCTCGGGTGCGGCAGCGGCGACCGAGATCGGCCGCTTGCCGCCAGTCGTAGGCGTTACGGTAGCGGCGTTCGGCTCTGGGCGGACGAACTAGCTAACGCGATATATCTCATATAGCATGGGCACGAGAGCGGAGAGGGGGATGAGGAATGAGCCCAGTGTTCAGGCATGGAGGCTTGCGCCTTTACCTACTGAAACTGCTCGATGAGGCACCCAGGCACGGCTACGACGTCATCCGGCTTCTGCAGGACAAGTTTCTCGGGGTCTACTCACCCTCACCGGGCACCATCTATCCACGGCTGGCCAGGCTCGAAGAGGAAGGCCTGGTCACGCACGAGACTGTCGACGGCAAGAAGGTCTATCGCATCACCGACGCGGGCCGAGCCGAGCTCAACCGCAGGCTCGACGACCTAGCCGATCTCGAGGATGAACTGGCCGCTTCCGTCCGTGACATCGCCAAGGAGATCTCGCGGGACGTGAGGGAGACGGTGCGGAACTTGCGGGACGAGCTGACCCTCGCGGTTCGCGAGAACGGGCGACCGAGCGGATCAGCCTCCCGTGCGCACGCCCGCGCTGACTCCGGCCCGCGGGGAGCCGCCGAGCGTCCGGCCGATGCCGAGCCTGCGGCCGACGCCAGGCCCGCGGCCGACGCCAGGCCCGCGGCTGATGCCAGGCCGGAGACTGGGGCTGGCCCTGGGTCGCAACCGTGGGCCGAGGCGACGTCCGAGCCCGACCCAGGTCCCGCGGCCGACGATCAGCCCGGCGCGGCCGACAGCGGCGAGGCCGGCGGTCGCGGTGACTGGCGAGACTGGGCTGACTGGGTCCAGCGGCAGGGCTGGGGCGAGTGGGCGAGCAGGCAGGACTTGCGCGATCGCGCCAGCGCCAGCCGGTCCGAGTGGAGCCAGTGGGCGCAGGCCAACCGGCCCGACTGGCTGAAGGGCGGCGACTCGCGCGAGCGGACGCAAGCCCACGCCGACCTCGTGTCCGACCTTGAGCACCTGGCCAGCGCGTTCGCCACTCAGATCAGGGGCGTAGCCAAGCACGCCGAGAACCTGGGCGACGACGCCGTGGGCAGCCTGGGCCGCATACTCGGCGACACCCTCAGCCGGATCAGGTCCGAGGTGTTCGGTCCTGACGAGGGCGACGGCACCGTCAAGGACAAGCCGCCGGAGCCGAAGGAACCCAAGGAGCCCGGCGAGCCCAAGGACGCGAGCTAGCGGTCGGCGGTCGGCGCCCGGCGGTCGCTAGAGCGTGAACACGACCTTGCCGAACAGGTCGCCGTCGATCATCGCGGCGAAGCCTTCGGCCGCGTCAGCCAGCGGGAGCGTCCGGTCGATCCGCGGCCGCAAGCCGGTCTGGTCACAGAACCTGACCAGCCTGGCCAGCTGGTCCCTGGTTCCCATGGTCGAGCCGACGACGGACAACTGCAGGAAGAAGATCCTGGTCAGCTCGGCCGGCGGCATCGGCCCGCTGGTGGCACCGCAGATCACGATCCTGCCCCCCGGCCGCAGCGCCTTCACCGAGTGGGACCACGTCGCCTCCCCGACGGTCTCCATGACCGCGTCGACCCGCTCTGGCAGCCTGGCGCCAGCCGGAAAGGCCTGGTCCGCCCCGAGCTCGATGGCCTGCTCGCGCTTGCGCTCACTTCGGCTCGTCGCCCAGACCCGGTACCCGGCCGCCCGGCCGAGCATGATCAGCGCGGTCGCGACGCCGCCGCCCGCTCCCTGCACCAAGATGGTGCTGCCGGGCTCAAGGCCCGACTTGTCGAACAGCATCCGGAACGCGGTGAGGTAGGCGGTTGGCAGGCAGGCCGCCGCCTCGAACGAGATGCTCGCTGGCTTGGGGATCAGGTTCCGCCTCGGCACGGCGACCCGCTCGGCGAACGTGCCGTCATGCTTCTCCGACAGCAACGACCGGCCAGGATCGAGCGTTTCGTCACCAGGGCTGGTCGCCGGGTCGCTGATCACGCCGTGCACCACGACCTCGTTGCCTTCCTCATCGAGGCCGGCCGCGTCGCAGCCGAGCACCATGGGAAGCTGGCTGGCCGAGATGCCGACGCCGCGCAGGGTCCAGACGTCGTGGTGGTTGAGCGCGGCGGCCCGCACGGTCACGGTCGTCCAGCCTTCGGGCGGCACCGGGTCCGCGTGCTCACCGAGTTCGAGCGCGGAGATCGGATCGTCGGGGCTGAACCTGGCTGCGGTGACTGCGAACATGGCAGGACCATAGCGCGTCAAGATCACAGGCGCGGCCGCCAAGCCGAACAGATACGCCCGCAGTCGACGCGGTCTGGCGCGGGCCCCACGATGGCACGACGTGGGTGCCAGGGCGCCCACGATGGCACGACGCGGGGCTGGCGGGCGAGGGCGCGGCCCCCACGATGGCACGACGCGGGGGCGGCGGACGAGGGCGAGGCCCCCACGATGGCACGACGTGGGGGTTGGCCGGCCAGGGTTCGCCTAGCGATGCTGGCGGCCGACCTGGCAGTGGGCTGGCCGACGATCTGGCCGTGACTGGGCGCATTCGCGCTAGCACTAAATGTGCTCACCTGGCCGGGAAGCGAGTGTCAGTGGCTGCCAATACAATCGCAGGAACGTATAACCCGGAAGGCACTTGCGCGGTGTAGTTGCTGTGTCATACTCCGCAAAGGCTGGTTCCGATCCCCGACCGCCCCGAAGGACCGGCGTGAATCTGGCTTCGTTTGCCGAACTAGCGGTGCGCTTGGTCAACTCTGCTGTTTGCGACGCCGAAGCTGACCCCTTGCGCACCGAGCAGGCGTTCCGTGAATTCGTCGCGGACCGCCCGTACCTGGCTGGCCCGGTCACCCCGCATGACCTGCGCCAGCTGAGGCTGCTGCGCGCCCATCTAGCCGCGGTCTTCGGCTGCGCGGTCGAGGGAGCCGCCGCTAAGGCCGTCGACCAGCTGAACGCGCTGATGATGGTCCATCCCGTGCATCCGGTCCTGGTGAACCACGACGGCCAGCCCTGGCACGTGCACCTGAGCGAGGCAGGCTCGGTGACCGACAGGTACGCGGCCGCCTGCGCGGCCAGCCTGTCGCTGCTAGTCAGCCAGCTCGGCGTCGAGCGCCTTGGCATCTGCTCGATCGCGTCCTGCGATCGCGTCTTCATTGACGGCAGCAGCAACAAGTCGCGCCGTTACTGCGCGCACCATTCTGCCTCCCGCGGCAACGTCACGTCGCTGCGCGGGCCGGGCGGACGGCCGCTCGACGAGCCCGCGGCGAGCGTCACCTCAGCCGCCAGTTAGCCATATACGCGCCCCTTAGCTCTCCAGAGGCCTCTTGCGTTACCGAACCGACACCTTCGGGCTTCTTCTCACACCCTCGAATGATCATTACCATGAGCCCTACTCGCGGGCGTTAGGTACTTGTTAGTGAACCTGAAACAAGGTTCAACCATGGCAACTTCGGAGGAAGCATGGCCACTTCGACTTCAGCGGGCCAGCCGGGCCAGCAGGGGGAGTATCACCTTCATAGGAAGGTAGGACTTCGCGCCCTGACGATGATCTCGCTGGGCTCCATCATCGGTTCCGGCTGGCTGCTTGGCGCGCTCACCGCCTCGGAGCACGCGGGCGCGGCGTCCTCGGTGTCCTGGGTGCTTGGCGGGCTCGTCTTGGCGCTCCTCGCACTGGTCCACGCTGAGCTTGGCTCGACGTACCCGGTCTCGGGCGGGACGGCGAGGTTCCCTTACATGGTCTTTGGCGGCCTCGGCGGGTTCACCGGCGGCTGGATGGCGTGGCTGCAGGCGGTCACGATCGCACCAATCGAGGTTGAGGCGACGCTTGGCTACCTGAACAGCAGGTTCACCGGCCTGGGCCTAATCAATGCGAACGGCACGCTTGACGGTAAGGGCATCGGCTTCGGCGCGCTGTTCATGCTCGTCTTCACCGTGATCAACATCCTGGGCGTACGCTGGCTGGCCGAGACGAACGCGATCGCGACGTACTGGAAGATCCTCATCCCCACCATCACGATCTTTGCCCTGCTCTTCTCGGTCTTCCACTCAGGCAACTTCACCGCGGGCGGCGGCTTCATGCCGTATGGCTTCCACGGCGTGTTCTCCGCGCTGCCATACGGGATCATCTTCGCCCTGGAAGGCTTCGAGCAGGCGATCCAGGTCGGCGGCGAGGCCGAGAACCCGCAGCGGACGATCCCGCGCGCGGTCATCGGCGCGATGATCATCGGCACCGTGATCTACCTGCTGCTCGAGGTCGCCTTCGTCGGCGCGCTCAACCCGCACGACCTGATCCACGGCTGGGCCGCCCCGATCACGGGCATTGGTGCCTACGGCCCCTACGCGACGCTGGCCACCCAGGCCGGCCTCGGCTGGCTGTCCACGCTGCTGATCATCGACTCGGTGGTGTCCCCGGCCGGTACCGGCCTGATCTACCTCGGCACGTCGTCGCGGATCTCGTATGGCCTCGGCCGGAACGGCTACTTCCCCAGCATCATCAGCAAGATCAACAAGCAGGGCGTTCCGCTCGTCTCGATCATCATCTGCTTCATCGTGGGCATGCTCACGTTCCTGCCGTTCCCGAGCTGGGCTGGGCTCGTCGCCCTGATCACCTCGGCCACGGTGCTCATGTACGCGATGGCGCCGCTATCTCTGGCCGGACTGCGCAAGGCTGATCCTGATCGGCCGCGCGCTTATAAGCTCCCGGCCGCCGTGGTGCTCTGCCCGCTGGCGTTCGTCTTCGCCAACTGCATCGTGTACTTCGCTGGCTGGAGCAACGTCTTCTGGCTGCTGGTGCTGATCGTCTTCGGATTCGTGCTGTTCGGCATCTACCAGATCACGCTCCCGGCCGCGCGGCGCGCGAACATCTCGTGGCGGTCGGCCTACTGGATCCTGCCGTGGCTCGCCGGCCTGGCGATCATCTCCTGGCAGGGCCAGTACACGTCCGACCCGAACAAGGTGTTCGGCATCACGCTCAACCCGACGCTGAACATCGGCGGCGCGCACCCGCACGGCATCTCCGAGTGGTACGACCTGATCATCATCGCGGTGTTCAGCCTGGCGATCTACTACTGGGCCGTGAATGTCTGCCTGCCTGCGGACAAGGTGCAGGCAGCGGTGGCCGAGGTCGAGGCCGAGGCGTCGATCGAGCTCGAGTCGCACCTGGTGGACTAGCCCGCAAGCCCGCGAGCAGCAGCGGCGGCCCGCGCCGGATCTCATCCGGCGCGGGCCGCCGCGTCTGCGACCGCCGGTTCAGGCCTTTTGGCTGCTTGATCTCTTGTATTTCATCAGTACCCGGCCTTCGATCAGGTCGGGGCTGACCGCGCCGAACCTGGCGCTGTCCACGGCACCGGCGCCGGGATTGTCGGAGCCTAGCCACCAGCCGCCGGCCTCCGCCCAGGCCAGCCTCTTGACGATCAGCATCTGCGGCTGCTGCGGGTTCCTGGCCACGACGATCTGTCCTGGCCTCAGCCGGAGCGAACGCCGGCGCCGGCCGCGCGGCGGGCGCCACACCAGCAGCCAGTCACCTGGGCGCAGGGCCGGTTCCATCGACCTTTCCGCGACTGCGACCCGCCATATCGGCCAGTGCATGCTCCCCTCCGGGACCATCGGTACCTGCAAGCTGTACTGTCGGATTCCGTGATCCAATGATCCGACACGAGAGAAGGACATCATGAGGCTGCTCGCACGTGCCCTCACGCCGAAGGCCACCGCGTTCGCGCACTGTGACCTCCCGTGCGGCGTCTACGACCCGGCCCAGGCCAGGATAGAGGCCGAGTCAGTGAAGGCGATCTGCGAAAAGTACCAGGCCAACTCGGACCCTGAGTTCCGCACCAGGGCGCTGATCATCAAGGAACAGCGCTCCGAACTCGTCAAGCACCACCTGTGGGTGCTGTGGACTGACTACTTCAAGCCGCCGCACTTCGAGAAGTACCCTCAGCTGCACCAGTTGTTCAACGAGGCCACCAAGCTGGCCGGAGCAGGCGGCAGCAAGGGCAGCGCCGACCCGGCCGTGGCCGAGGCCCTGCTGGCCAAGATCGACGAGATCGCGGCGATCTTCGCAGAGACGAAGAAATAGAGTCCAACAAGATAAGGCGTTCGGCCGGTGCGGGTCCGGCTATACCCGCACCGGCCTTTCCGGACCAGCCAACTCGCGCTGCTCGCGCTGGTGCACGCCGAACTCGGCTCGACCTACCCGGTCTCTGGCGGCACGGCCAGGTTCCCCTTCATGGTCTTCGGCGCGCTCGGCGATCGAGGTCGAGCCGACCCTCGGCTACCTCAACTCGAAATTCCCGAGCCTTGACCTGATCAATGCCAACGGAACGCTTGACAGTAAAGGCATCGGCATAGGAATCGGCTTCCTGCTGGTATTCACCATCATGGGGTGCGCTGGCTGGCCGAGACCAATACGATCGCGACCTACTGGAAGATCCTCATTCCCACGATCACGATCTTTGCCCTGCTATTCACCGTCTTCAAGACGAAGAACTTCACCGCCGGCGGCGGATTCGTGCCTTACGGATTCCACGGGATCTTCGCCGCGCTGCCGCTCGGCATCGTATTCGCGCTCGAAGGCTTCGAGCAGGCTATTCAGGTCGGCGGCGAGGCCGAGAACCCGCAGCGCAATATCCCGCGCGCGGTCATCGGGTCGATGATCATCGGCACGGCGATCTACCTACTGCTCGAGGTCGCCTTCGTCGGGGCCCTCAACCCGGCCAACCTGGTCCACGGCTGGGCCAACCCGATCAAGGGCGTCGGCGCGTACGGCCCTACGCCACCCTGGCCTCGAGGGCGGGCCTTGGCTGGCTGTCCACGCTGCTCATCATCGACTCGGTCATCTCGCCTGCCGGGACCGGCCTGATCTACCTCGGCACGTCGTCCCGGCTGTCCTACGGACTCGGCCGTAACGGCTACTTCCCCGGCGTCATCAGCCGGGGCCTCTTTCTCGACTTGCGGATAGTACTCATGCGCGGTTGAGCCCACGAGCGAGACGAGCGCACGAAACGCATAGATTACTTCCAGTGCGGCGGCGCGAAGCTTAGCCTCTCGCGCGGCCCAGATGAGGGCCTGGCCAGAATGACCTGATCCGTCTACTCCGGCGACTATTTTTTCTTGGTTTTCTTGCGCTGAAGCCGTGTTCACCAAAGATCCCCCCTGTCTGCTTTCCTAGCCAGCTCCCCTCCGGCGAAGCCAAGACGACCGGCTGTACACCCATCCCTATCACGGGCCGACCGAAATCCACGGCATCGCCCGCGGGCAAAATTCCGTCCTTTGCCGTGATCACTACATAACGGCAATGCGGCTATCCCTCTGGATACCCGATCGTCGCGACGTTGTACTGTCTGACTCCGTGACATCGAACTTGGCGTGGCGCAGGCGCGAACCAGAAGGCGGGACTTGCCGACGGGGGCGGCGAGATCGGGCGCGCCCGCCGGGCCTAGGCCACGGCGAGTCGCGGCCACTGTGGCCACCGCGACGGCCGCGGACGGCGGCCGGTGCCGGCGCCGGCGACGGGCCAGGCAGGTCGAGGATCAGGATAAGTTGCAAGGAGACGTTGGCTCCTGCAGTGACCAGAGGCAACATTCGGCCGTTGTTGAAGGGGCAGACATGACCGAAAAAGGGGCTACCTCCCCCATAAGCGAGAGAAGTAACCTAGGTCAGATGGCGCAAAGCCGAGTTATCGCCACCGATCACTCAGATCATGCTGATCGGTCAGATACTGCCGGTTCGGTGGACGCTGCTGGCCGTGCGGCGAGCGCTGGAGCCGGCTCAGGCCGGCTGGCCGCCACCATCACCCCGGCGACCGTGGCCGCGCCGCCGGCCGGGCTTCGAGACCAGGTCACCGTCCGCATGCCTGCCGACGGTGCCTACTTGTCGGTGCTTCGGACGGCGACCGCAGGCCTCGCGGCCAGGCTTGACTTCACGCTGGACGAGATCGAGGACATGCGCATCGCCGTCGACGAGGCGTGCGCGATGCTGCTCAGCCAGGCCATCCCTGGCAGCGACCTGGAGTGCGCGTTCTCGCTCGGCCAGGACGAGATGACCGTCTCGGTCTCGGTACGCTGCCTCGCGCCGCGCGTGCCGGCCGGCGACACCTTCGCGTGGACCGTGCTCTCCGCGCTCGCTGGCAGCGTTGACGCCCAGGTCGGACCGGGCGACGTGCTCACGATCGTGCTGCGGAAGAGCCGTGATTCAAGCAGGTCGGTATGACGGGGGAAGCTGAGGTCGCTTTGACCGAAGAGTTCGAGACGATGACGGCTGCGCCTGCCGGGGGGCAGGCGATCAGCGAGGCTGACGAGGTGCTTGCCGTCGCCGGGCTGATCGATCAGGAGCTGGAGGAGGAGGAAACAGCTGAGCAGCTCGGAGGCGCGATCAGGATCCAGCACGCGGTCCGTGACCGGGGGCATGCCAGAGAGCTGTTCGTGCGGCTCTGCGAGCTTCCTGAGGGCGATCCTGAGCGCTTGCGGATCAGGGGCGAGCTCGTCGAGTTGCACTTGCCGCTGGTGGAGTACCTGGCCAGGCGATTCCGTAACCGGGGCGAGTGGCTCGACGACCTGACCCAGGTGGCCACGATCGGCCTCATCAAGTCGATCGACCGGTTCGACCTGAGCCGCGGCGTGGAGTTCTCCACCTACGCCACTCCCACCATCGTCGGCGAGATCAAGCGGCACTTCAGGGACAAGGGCTGGGCCGTGCGGGTGCCGCGACGGCTGCAGGAGCTGAAGCTGGCGCTCACCAAGGCCATCGGCGACCTCGCCCAGCACCTCGGCCGGGCTCCCACGGTCGCCGAGCTGGCCGTGCACCTGTCGATGAGCGAGGAGGACGTGCTCGAGGGCCTCGAATCGGCGAATGCGTACTCGACGGTCTCGCTGGATGCGCCGGACTCAGGCGACGAGGACGCCCCGGCGGTCGCCGAGTCACTCGGGATGGTGGACGAGGCGCTCGAAGGCGTCGAGTACAGGGAGTCGCTGAAGCCGCTGCTCGAGCGGCTGCCGCCGCGAGAGAAGAGGATCTTGCTGCTGAGGTTCTTCGGCAACATGACGCAGTCACAGATCGCCACCGAGCTCGGCATCTCCCAGATGCACGTGTCCCGGCTGCTAGCGCGCACGCTGACCCAGCTACGTGAAGGGCTGACCAGCGAGGACTGAGCGCATCGGCGTCATTAGGCCGGCGTCATTAGGCCGGCGTCATTGGGGCGGCGTCATTGGGGCGGCGTCATTTGGCCAGGGCCGACGGGGACGAAGGCGCCGAGGTGTCCTTGTCCCCGGCGTCCTTAGCCTCGGTCAGCGCCCTGATGCTGGGGGGCAGCAGGAGCAGGACGAACCCGGCGACGCAGAGCACCAGGGCCGGGATGCCCCACGACCAGCGGTGACTTTGGACCAGGTAGATTCCCACGATCCCGACGAAGAACTGAGTCATCATGGCCGGGGTGCGGCTCCACCGTCTGGCCTTGGCCAAGCCGAGCGCGACGAGCCCCAGCACGATGGCGGTGCCGACGCCAATGGCGGTGATCGCGATTCCGCTGGCAGCCTCGTAGGATTTGCCCTCTATTGTGGCAATACCGGCGAGGATCGCGGCCAGCAGGATCCCGACTGACTCGATCGCCTGCGCCGCTGCCGCCACGGTGATCGTCAGCGGCCTGATGGCCGGCCCCTGAAGCTGCTGCGGTGGCGCGACGTTAGCCTGAGCGCGTGCGCGCGCTTTTGATCGTGAACCCACGTGCTACCTCCACGACCCGGCTGCGCCGGGATGTCATCGCGTCGGCCCTAGCGTCCGCCGTCAAACTTGAGGTCGTAGAGACACGCTACCGGGGTCACGCCACCGCCTTGGCGGCTAGTGCCCGAACCGATGGTTTCGGGCTGGTACTGACCCTCGGCGGCGACGGCACGGTCAACGAGGTCGTCAACGGCATACTCGGCCCGGCCCAGGCCAGCGCCCGGCCGCCGGCCGCCGATCTTCCGGCGCTGGCGGCCCTGCCCGGAGGCAGCGGCAACGTCTTCGCTGGCGCGCTCGGCCTGCCGCGCGACCCGATCGACGCCACCGGTCAAGTCCTGCGCGCGCTGGCTGAGCACCGCGAGCGCATCATCGGCCTCGGTAGCGCCGATGGCCGGTACTTCACCTTCAACTGCGGGATAGGCTTCGACGCCGAGGTGGTCAGGGCGGTCCAGGGCATCCGCGCCCACGGCAGGCAGGCCAGTCCGTCCCTCTACGTCCGCCTGGCGTTGCGCCAGTTCTACAACAGGACCGACCGGAGCCACCCGGCCATCTGGATAGAGCCAGCAGGCAAGCCGCCCGAAGGCCCGGTGTTCCTCGGCATCGTCTCCAACACGGCGCCCTGGACCTACCTAGGCGGCCGGGAGGTCAACGCCAACCCGCAAGCGAAGTTCGACGCCGGCCTCGACGTCTTCGCGATGCGAAGCCTGTCGTCGTTCCCAGCGCTCTCGGCGCTGAGGCAGATGTTCACCACCAAGGGCACCGAGCTGCACGGGCGCAGCGTCGTGTCCTTCCACGACCAGCCCGCGCTCACGCTGCGGGCCGACCGCCCGGCCGCCTTCCAGATCGACGGCGAGTACGTCGGCGAGCGGGAGCTGGTCAAGCTCGCGTCAGTACCAAGCGCCCTCCGCGTCATCGCCTGACCACCGCCGCCCTGAGCCTCCAGCCATCGAGCTGACCAGCCCACGCCCAGCCGCCCACGCCCAGCCGCCCAGGCGCAGCCCCCAAACCACAACGTAGTCCCGCTGTTGTCGTCCCAACGACAGCTCCGGGACTACGTTGCTGTTGACGCTAGGTGTGGTGGCTGGGGGCTGGGGGTGGGGCAGCGGAGCTGGGGATCGGACGCACTTCGCTAAAGGTGATTAACGGCACATTTTGTGTCACCAAGGCGTTGGTATTCGCTCTGGGTGTGTTGGCGCCCTAACAGGCGCACGGACCATGCCCGCCATGTGACTCATCTGACACTGAAATCCGGCCTAACCTTTGCCTAAGGGTCTTGCGCTTGATCGAATAACTTGGGAGGGTTGTAACGCTCCTAGCGAGAGGCAAGCTCGCGCGCCCTCGCTGGGCGGGCGATGTCTGCGCGGCAGTTGTCCACGGGGGCGTGGTCTGGCAGCCAGCACGGGAGACGGTGGTCTGAACACACTGTGTTCCGACCGTACTGCGGTGAGTTGATTCGCTTCATAGGCGGATTAGACATACGATATAGCTCGTGAATTCGTTCACAAGCACGACGGAGGCGACGGGTCTGGGGTTCGGGCCCGTTGGCGCTCATTGAGGAGTGGACCGCATGGACTGGCGTAACTACGCAGCCTGTCGTGACGTCGACCCGGAGCTGTTCTTCCCGATTGGGAACACCGGTCCCGCGCTACTCCAGATCGATGAAGCAAAACAAGTATGTCACCGTTGCAAGGTCGCCGAGGCATGTCTGCAATGGGCGCTGGACAGTGGCCAGGACTCGGGAGTCTGGGGCGGGCTCAGCGAGGACGAGCGACGTGCGCTCAAGCGGCGCGGCGCCCGCGTTGGCGTCAGCGCCTGATCAGCCAGCCCTGACCAGCCAGCCGATCAGGCAGCCCTGACCAGCCAGCCGATCAGCCAGCCCTGACCAGCCAGCAGACCAGCAACGCGGGTCAGTCAGCGCCCGGATCCCACTTTTTTGGGGGATCTTGGTGAGTCCTCGGCAGGTAGATCAAGATCCTGTCATTTCTCCGGAACATAGACCGGCAGAAGTACCAAGATCCTTTCTGCAATCGATTGCCCTATGGTCCTCAACGATTGCGGCCGTCCCCAACCGATTGGCCTACGGTCCCAACCGATTGGCCTATGGCCTGCAATCGATTGGGGACGGCGGCATGGTCATTAGCCGGCCTGGTCGGCGATTGGCAGCGGCAGCTCTAGCTGGACATTCGTGCCGCCGCCAGGCCGAGCCACAATCGTGAGCGTTCCGCCAAGCTCGCCGACCACGAGCGTGCGAACGATCTGAAGGCCAAGACTGGTCGTCGTGTCCAGGTCAAAGTCGGCGGGAAATCCCGCGCCATTGTCGGCCACGATGACGCAAAGCCGGTCGGCCCGACGGTCAGCCGACAGCTCGAGCGTTCCGGCGGCCCGCCCTCCCGGCCGGGACAGGCCGTGCTGGACCGCGTTGTGCAGCAACTCGGTGAGCACCAGCGCTAGCGGCGTGGCCACCTGGGCGGACAGCACGCCAAACCGGCCGATGAGCACCGGGTTGATCCTCGCCTCGGGTGCCGACAATTCTCCGGTCATCGTCGCGATCCGGCGCGCGACCTCGTCGAATTCCACCACCTCGCCGCTGGCCTGCGAGAGCGTCTCGTGCACAAGCGCGATCGAACCGACCCGGTCGACCGCGTCCTGAAGGGCAGACGACGCCTCCGGCACCCGCATGCGCCGTGCTTGCAGCCGCAGCAAGGCAGCCACCGTCTGCAGGTTGTTCTTCACCCGATGGTGGATCTCCCTGATCGTGGCATCCTTGGTGATCAGCTCGCGTTCCCTGTGGCGCAACTCGGTCACGTCCCGCAGCAGGATCAGCGCCCCCGCCGACCCGCCGTTGACGATCAGCGGGATCGTCCGCATCTGGACGACCGCGCCGTTCGCCTCCATCTCCGTCTCCAGGTGGGCGCGGCCGCTCGCGGCGAGCATCAGCGAGTCGTCCCTCGGCATCGTGCTCGCGCAGAGCCTGGCGGTCAGCGGGCCAAGCTCACGCCCGGTCAGGTCGGCGGTCAAGCCGAGCCGCCGGTACGCCGAGATCGCGTTCGGGCTCGCGTAACTGACCTTGCCAGACCGGCTGAGCCGCACCACGCCGTCGTTGACCCTGGGCGACTGCACGTGAACCGGCGAGCTGGCCGGCCCTGGATACAGCCCGGTCGCGATCATCTGAGCGAGGTCATCGGCTGACTTCAGGTAGGCGAGGTCCATCCGACTCGGGGTGCGGGCCGACTCCAGGTTGGTCGACCGCTCGATCACGGCGATGACCCGGCCCACCCGGCTGACCGGGATCGTCTCGTGCCGGACCGGCACGCCCTGGCGCCACTCGGGATCGCCCTCCCGGCAGATCCGTTCCTCCGTCACCGCCGCGCACAGCAGCGGCTGCTCGCTCGCGCCCAGCACGGTGCCGACCCGGTCCTCAGGAAACGCGGTCGGCCCTGTGGTCGGCCGCACTTGGGCGAGCGCGATCCAGGACGGCTCGCCTGGCAACGGCGCCCACAAGGTCAGGTCCGCGATCGACAGGTCCGCGAGCAGTTCCCAGTCCGAGACGAGGGCATGCAGCCAATCAAGATCGCCGGCGACGATCCGTGCCCGGCGAGCCAGGTCATTCAAGGTGGGCACCAGCCAATGATGCCACTGGTCTACGACCACCTGGACCCGGCGCTGACCACCGTATTGATCATCAGATCGCCCACTATCCCCATATCCATGATTTTGACTATTTTTCTATAAATAGCAAGGAAACCCGGCGCAGACTCGCGACACGCCCCCCTGGTAACGTCACGGCCATGCCTGTGCCGTCTCGACCGAGCCCCGCTCAGCCAAGCTCGTCCGCACCAAGCCCGTCACAATCAGGCCCGTCCGGACCAAGCTCGTCCGCACCGGGCCCGTCCGCGCCGGGCCCGTCACAGCCAGGCCCGCAGCAGCCAAGCCCCGTCATCACGGAACCGGCAGCTCCGCACCAGCAGGAGATCCCCCGGCACGGCGGCGCGCAAGCGGTCGCCGCCGCCCGCGCTCACGGCGTGGCGACGATGTTCACGCTGTCGGGCGGCCACGTGTTCCCTGTCTACGATGGCGCGGTCAAGGCCAGCCCCCCGATGCCGATCATCGACGTGCGGCATGAGCAGTCGGCGGTCTTCGCCGCCGAGGCGACCGCCCGGCTGACCAGGACGCCAGGCTTCGCCGTGCTTACGGCCGGCCCCGGCGTGACCAACGGGATCAGCGCGATCACCACCGCCTACTTCAACGGCTCGAGCGTGGTCGTGCTCGGCGGCCGCGCCCCCGACTACCGGTGGGGCTCGGGGAGCCTGCAGGAGTTCGACCATCCGAAGCTGCTCGCGCCGATCACCAAGCAGGCCTGGACCGAGCACACCAGCGCGGGCGTCGGCGTCGGCGTATCGAAGGCCTTTGACCTCGCCACCAGCAGGCACCGGGGCCCCGTCTTCCTCGACGTCAGCCTCGAAGCCCTGTTCGGCACGCCCGACCAGCCCGACCAGCCCGACCAGCCCGGCTCAGGAAAGCCCGCCCCCGCCGACCCGCCCGACCCTGACGACATCAAGGCCATCGCCGGCCTGCTCGCCTCCGCCCGGCGCCCCGTCCTCGTGCTCGGCTCCGACGTCTGGCTCGATGGCGCCGAGGTCGCCGCCAGGGCCGCCGCGCACGAGCTCGCGCTCCCAGTCATCACCAACGGCCAGGGTCGCGGCATCCTGCCCGCCGGTCACGAACTCCTGGTCACCAGGGCCAGGTCGACCGCGCTCGGCGAGGTCGACCTGGTCATCGTGGCGGGCACGCCGCTCGACTTCAGGCTCGGCTACGGCGAGTTCGGCGGCAAGAACGGCACCGGGCCGGCCCAGGTCGTGCACGTAGCCGACGCCGCCTCGCAACTCGCCACCCACGCACGGCTAGCCGCCAGCGCCGCCGGCGACCTCACCGCCTTCTTCACCGGGCTGGCGAACGCGGCCAGCCGCACCAGCAGCACCAGCAGCGCCAACAGCGTTAGGTCCTGGACGACAGACTGGCTGCCCAGGCTGCAGCAGGCCAGGGACGCCTCGGTCGCCTCCGACGCCGCGCTGCTGACCAGCGACGCCGACCCGATCCACCCTATGCGGATCTACGGCGAGCTGGCCCCGCTGCTCGCCGCCGACGCCGTCGTCATCGGCGACGGTGGCGACTTCGTCAGCTACGCGGGCAAGTACATCGAGCCGAGCCAACCTGGCTGCTGGCTTGACCCAGGGCCGTACGGGTGCCTCGGCACCGGCCTCGGCTACGCGATCGCGGCCAGGATCGCCCGGCCGTCGGCGCAGGTCGTGCTCCTGCTCGGCGACGGCGCGGCCGGGTTCAGCCTGATGGACGCCGACTCGCTGGTGCGGCACGGCCTGCCGGTCGTGATGATCTGCGGCAACAACGGCATCTGGGGCCTGGAGAAGCACCCGATGCAGGCCCTGTACGGCTACGACGTCGCCGCCGACCTCCAGCCGCAATGCCGCTACGACGAGGTCGTGACCGCCCTGGGCGGCGCCGGCGAACTGGTCACCAAGCCGGCCGACATCGGCCCCGCGCTCCGCCGCGCGTTCGACTCGGGCGTGCCGTACCTGGTCAACATCGCGACCGACCCGGCAATCGCCTACCCCAGGTCAACGACCGGCGTCTGATCCCGCCCGCGCCTTGGCGAGGAATCGCTCGGCGTCCACCAGCACCCGCTGCACCGTCCCGGCCCCGATCACGGCGTCTTCGCCCTCGCCTGGGCCGTAGGCGACGAAGCCGAAGAACAGCTTGCGCCCCTCGATCTCCACCAGTTCGGCCTTCACCTGCACGGACACGCCGACCAGGCTCGGCCGGTGATGCTCAAGCGAGACCGCGGCTCCCACGGTCGTCTGCCCGGCCGCTAGCTGCGGCGCCACCGCCGCCACGCTCGCGGCCTCGGCCAGCGCCAGCAGCCGGGGCGTGCCGAGCACGGGAAGGTCACCGCTGCCGAGAGCGATCGCGGTGTCCTCTTCGCCGACCAGCGCCGTCACCGTGGCCCGCAACCCGACCGCGGGCCCTCCCCTCGTCCCGCCCGCGGGCCCAGCCGCCTGGTCATGACCGGAGCTCACTCGATGACCGCGATCAGGTCGCCCTCCTGGATGACGTCGCCCTCGGCGACCGCCAGCCTGGCGAGCGTCCCCGCGCCCTCGGCGAGGACAGGGATCTCCATTTTCATCGACTCGAGTATCACCAGCGTGTCGCCGTCGGCCACGGAGTCACCCTCGGCGGCCACGACCTTCCAGACATTGGCGACCATCTCAGCGCGGATCTCGGTCACACGCACCTCCTAGAGCATCATTGTTGCCGCGAGCGCTGCCATTAAGGGCGCAGGTGACTCACCACGGACGTGTCATAGTCTCCACTGCCGAACTCCTCGCTAGCGAGCAGGTCGGCGTGGAACGGCAGGTTGGTCTTGAGCCCGGCCACGACGAACCCGGCGACCGCCTCCTTGGCCCGCTCCAGCGCCGCCGGCCGGTCATCGGCATGCACGACGAGCTTGGCCAGCAACGGATCGTAGTGCGGCGTCACCGTGTTGCCCGCGACGTAGCCGGCGTCGACCCGCACTCCGGGCCCGGCGGGCTCCTGCCACTGCGTGATCGTGCCAGGACTAGGCAGGAAGCGAACTGGATCTTCGGCGTACACCCGAAGTTCAAGGGCACAACCCGATGCAAAAGGACCTGGCTCGGGGAAGCTAACGTCGCTTCCTGAGGCGATGAGCAGCTGCTGCTCGACGAGGTCGATCCCGGTGACCATCTCGGTGACCGGATGCTCGACCTGGAGCCTGGTGTTCATCTCAAGGAAGACGAACCCGCCGGTCGCCGTGTCGACCAGGCACTCGACCGTCCCCGCGCCCCGGTAGCCCACGGCCTCGCCCGCCTTGATCCCGGCCGCCAGCATGCGCTGCCGCAGCTCGGGGTTCACGCCGGGCGATGGCGTCTCCTCGGCGACCTTCTGATGCCGCCGCTGCACCGAGCAGTCGCGCTCGCCGAGCGCGATCACGCGCCCGTCCGCCAGCCCCAGTATCTGCACCTCGACGTGCCTGGCGCTGGCGATGTAGCGCTCGAGCAGGATCGCCGGGCTGGCGAAGAACCGCTCGGCCCGCGACCTGGCCGTCTCGAACCCGCTGCGCAGCTGCTGCTCGTCGGCGGCGACGCTCATGCCGATGCCGCCGCCGCCGGCCGCGGCTTTGACCATGACCGGGTACCCGATCTGAGCCGCCAGCGCCGCGGCCTCGTCCGCGTCAGCGACCGGCTCAGAGGATCCGGCGGCGACCGGCACGCCGGCGGCGGCCATCAAGTTGCGGGCCCTGATCTTGTCGCCCATCTGCTCGATCGCGTCCGGCGGGGGCCCGATCCAGGTGAGTCCGGCGTCGATCACGGCCGCGGCGAACTCGGCGTTCTCGGCCAGGAAGCCGTAACCGGGATGGATCGCCTGGGCGCCGGTGGCGCGGGCGGCGGCGAGGATGGCGTCGGAGTTGAGGTAACTCAGCTTGGGCGGGGCCGGGCCGATCAGCACGGCCTCGTCGGCCTCGGCGACGAAGGGAAGCCCGGCGTCCGCCTCGGAGTAGACGGCCACCGACCTGACCCCGAGCCGGCGGGCGGTCCTGATGACCCGGCGCGCGATCTCGCCGCGGTTGGCGACCAGTACGGAATCCAGCACGCCGGGCAGCCTACTCCCCGCGAGCCCGCCCCCAACAAAGCACAGAACCCTGATCGTGATCACGGAGGATCAGGCGGGCAGCAGCCCCCGGCTCGTTACCGTGATCAGGAACTCGGGCGTGATCACGGAGGATCAGGCGGGCAGCAGCCCGGCGCGTTACCGTGATCAGGAACTCGGACGTGATCACGGAGGATCGCAGGGGCTACAACCGGCTCACGGGGAGTCTGCTGGTCACGGTGGCGAGGGCGTTGACGACGGCCGGGTCGTACTCCCGTTCCATCGCCGAGCGGATCGCGGCGATCGCCGCCGCGATCCTGTCCCGGTCCGACGAGCCGGCGACCTGGTCGTCGAAGGCGTTCACGACCTTGATGATCCGGCTTTCCAGCGGCGGCTTGACCGCCGCGCCCCGGTAGGGCAGCCATTGGTACCGCACGATCTCGGCGACGGCGTCGAGCACGCCGGTCTGGCTGATCACCTCGGCACCGAACTCGGCTATCCGCCGCGCGGTCGCGGTCGGCACGTCCACCGTGGCCCCGGCCGGTATCGGCTCGACCAGCGAGAGCTGCCCGATATCGTGCATCAGCGCGGCGTACTCGAGGTTAAGCAGGTCGGGCTCGGACAGGCCGAGCTCACGGCCGACCGCCAGCGCGACCTTACCGACCCGGCGCGAATGCCCGCCGTCGACGTAGCCGGCGACCTCGGTCACCTGGGCGAGCGCCCTGACGGTTTGCAGGTACGTGGCCCTGATCCCGGCGTACCGCCGGAAGGCGAGCTGGATCACGAACAGCGGCCCGGCGAAGACGGCGAGCTCGAGCAGGCCCATCGCCGACGCCGCGAAGACCGTGATGATCGCCGAGACGCCGACCGCCAGCCCGAGCCGCCACTGGATCCGCAGCTCGTCGGCGAGCGTCACCGAGTACCTGGCCCGCAGGTCCTCGGCCCTGATGACCGCCGTGATCACGGTCTCGATCAGCCAGGCGAGCGTCACGAGCACCGCCATGACCCCGAACGCGATCGCGGCCGAGTAACGGCCGCCGTGCAGGTGCAGCATGCCGGCCGTCACCAGCGGGCGGAACACGAAGGCGACGAACGCGACCGCGACCAGCCGGGCCGACATGCCGGTCACGCCGGCCGGTCGTCCCGCCGCGACGTGCGGCAGCGCGCCGAGCGCCATGCCGAGCGCCGTCACCCCGACGACCTGCAAGGGCTGAAGCAGGATCGCCTGGTGATGGCTGATCTTGGCGATGTCGAGCACCATCGCGAACGCGAGCGCGGCGGTCATCGCGATCGGGGCCGCCTCCCGGCCGCCGGGCAGCGCGAGCCGCAGCAGCTCGCCGAACGCGATGAACAGCCCGAAGGCGATGGCGACCTGCGGGTAGTTGATGCCCACGAGATGCGCGAGCGAGATGGCGACGAGCACGGCCGTGCCGCCGAGCAGCAGCAGCCGCGCGGTATCGATCGACTGCCAGGTTTGCCAGCGCTGCCCTGGCCTGACGGTTACGTCGCCGTCACGGTAAGCCGATTGCTGAGCGGCCGTCGCCATTCACCCCTATTGGCTCTGGACCACGCGCAACGGCGAGATCGGGTCGTCATGATCTTGTGAGGTCAGGATCTCGTACTCGCGCGGCTGCGTGAGCTCTTGCAGCTTCCACTTGTCCCTGCCGCTGGCCAGCGCGCTGATGAAGGCGTCGACGATCTTCGGGTCGAACTGCGAGCCCGCGCCGTTGCGCAATTCGGCGACCGCCTCCTCGATGCTCCTCGCCTTGCGGTAGGAGCGGGTGGAGGTCATCGAGTCGAACGCATCGGCCACCGCGATGATCTTGGCGAACTCAGGGATCTCGTCCCCGGCGAACCCCATCGGGTATCCGCGCCCGTCCATCCGCTCGTGATGGTGCATGATCCCGGTCAGCGCCTCGTTCAGGAACCCGATCTCGCCGACGATCTCGAGGCCGCGCATCGGGTGCAACTGGATGGCCGCGTACTCCTCCTCGGTCAGCGTGCCCTCCTTCTGCAGCACCTTGGTCGGCACCCCTAGCTTGCCGACGTCGTGCAGCATCCCGGCGAAGGTGACCGCCTCGGCCCGGTTGGGGGGCATGTTGATCTGGTGCGCGATCATGCTGGCCCCGCGGGAGACCCGGTCGCTATGCCCGCGGGTGTAGAAGTCCTTGGTCTCGACCGCCTGGCAAAGAGCGGCCAGCGTGGCCGAGTGGGCCCGTTGCTGCTCGGCGAACTGGCCCATCGCCCAGCGCGCGACGTACAGCGGCACGAGCACGATCGCCGAGGCGAAGAACCCGATCACGCCCCACAGGGCCACGACGACGAGCCCAAGCCCGGCGAAGCCGATGTCGTAGGCCAGCAGCAGCGGCAACGCGGCCCCGATCGACCCGCGCCGCACCGAGGCCCGCGCGTGCCGGTCGAGCACCAGCATCCCCCAGAGCAGCCCGTGGTTCACGAACACGTGCACAAGGGCGGCCACCGCGAACGGGCCGAGCACTGACGAGAACTTGTCGGGGGGCGGGATGTGAATGTACCTGACATCGGCGGCGGTGAGCGCGTGCGGGAGCAGGAAATAGGGCATCCGGCTCGCGATGAGGTACGCCTTGCCGGCTGCGTACCCAGCGACCGCGTACATCCCCCCGTTGAACAAGCGCTCGGCTAGCGGCACGTGGCGGCGCAGGGTGACCACGGCGACCGCTCCGACCATCGCAGCGCCTATGCCGCCGTTGAGCAGCACCACCGCCGCGAGGGTGGCGGCCGAGCTAGGTGACCAGGCCGACTGGCGCGCGGCCAGCGGCGTCGGGGTGGAGTCGCAGACCAGGAACAGCAGCGCGAGCACCGCGTAGGTCAGCAACCATTTCGACGAGGCGATGCCAATCGGAGCGAACCACAGAATGTAACTCGCGACCGCGACAACTACGGTCAGATAGAGCCAGGAGGCAAAGGAGAGCTTAGCCATGGCCTCCTCTCTTCTTCGCTGATCCCGCTGGCATTGTCGCGACTCAGAGTAACGCTGTCGAGGCTATCCGTGTTGGCGTCACGGCCATTGCTCACAGATCGTCGCCAACGCGACACCGATTTGTCGCTAGGTCGAGTAAGCGATGCCCCGGTATGACGTAAGCAGGATAGATTCTGGCAGGTCGCCGACAGGTCGGCCACCGATTCACCCGCCAAGCGCGCCGGCCAGCCAATGGTCACCAAACCACAGGGAGAAACGCCCGCCCTGACCCGATAGCGCGCAGATCCTGCTCGATCAGCCCGTCTCGATCTGGGCGCGGACGGCTTCGATCCGCAGCAGCACTTTCTGCCGCAGGTCGGCGGGGACAGTCTCATGACCGCAGTGCCTATGCACCAGCCGCTTCACGGCCTCCTCAAGGCCGTACTCGCGCAGGCACGGGCCGCATTCGTCGAGATGCACCTTGATCTGGGTGTACGACACGTGGTCCATCTCGCCGTCGAGATAGCTGTACACCGCCTCGAGCACTTCGCTGCACGGCGTCTCGTGCGGTTTCCCGCAGCTCATCTCGCCTCCCCGCTCGGCGCTTGGGCGGAGGCGGCACCGTCGGCACCGGCATTGGCAAGGCCAAGCTCGGTGGCGTAGTCGGCGAGCATGTCGCGCAGCTGCCGACGGCCTCGGTGCAGTCGCGACATCACCGTCCCGATCGGGGTACCCATGATCTCCGCGATCTCCTTGTAGGCGAAGCCCTCGACATCGGCCAGGTAGACCGCAATCCTGAATTCCTCGGGCAGCGCCTGCAACGCTTCCTTAATGTCAGAGTCCGGCAGACTCTCCAGGGCTTCGGCCTCGGCCGACTTGAGCCCGGATGAGGTATGCGAGGCGGCCCTGGCGAGCTGCCAGTCCTCGATTTCCTCGGTGCCCGACCGCTGCGGCTCCCGCTGGCGCTTGCGATAGGTATTAATGAACGTGTTGGTCAGGATGCGGAACAACCAGGCTTTCAGGTTCGTGCCGTCTTGGTACTGATGGAACGAACCGTACGCCTTGGCGAAGGTCTCCTGCACCAGGTCCTCGGCATCAGCTGGATTGCGGGTCATCCGCATCGCCGCCGCGTACAGCTGATCCAGGTACGGCAGGACATCACGCTCGAAGCGTTCACTACGCCCCTGCTGTGTCTCAGGTACCGGACCCACCCCCTCCGCCTGGCCCAGCCTGACCTGGCTGAGCTGTCTGCAACCTCGGGCGGAGGATACCGTGCCTACCGCATGCGCCACGCGCGCGCCTACCCCAATGTCAGCCGGCGGGCGACTCGCCACGTCCGGCGGTGCGCTCTCGCACCGGAATTTCCCAGCTATGGGCACGCGCGTTGCAACACACTCAGCGTTAGCTTCATTCCGCCGACCACTATCCGCCCATACTGGTTATGAGCGGACATCACGCACAATCAGCGCCGCAGTCTGTCCCGCTTCGCCTGGCAGTTCACGCAGCGGGCCGCCTCCGGTTTCGCCTCAAGTCTGCCCTCTGGCACGCCGCGTCCGCAATCTATGCACAGTCCGTAACTCCCGTCATCGAGCCGCCGCAGTGCCTCGAGCACGAGCGCCCGGCGCGCCTTGGCGGCCGCGATGATCGCCTCGGCGCGATCGGACTCGGCCAGGTTGGTTCCCGCGTCCGCGGGATCCTGCGCGTAGTCAAGCACCAATGGGTGCTCCTGATGAGCGCCGTTGAGCACGGCGATCGACCTGTCAAGCTCGTCACGTACCTCATCAAGGCGCTGCCGAGCGGCTACGACGTTCAACCGACCCACACCTCCTGTGCCTTTCCGGCCCCGCTGACCCCAGTGCTCCGTGCTCGGGCTGGGGGTCAGTGATCTGACCAACCTCCGGCAAGTCCCGGCGCCACCGGGATGGCGTCGGCCTGCTCGATCAGCTCGGGCCCGTTGTTGCGCACCGAGTTGACGAGCGTCGCGACCGGGTAGTTGATCAGCCCAGTCGTCTGCGCCGGAGCGAGCAGCGCTCGCAGGTCGGCCACGTCCGTGTTAACCGGATCGAGCCAGTCGGTCCAGCTGGCCGGATCGATCACCATCGGCATCCGGTCGTGGATCTCGCCGAGCTCATCCGGCGCCGAGGTGGTGATGATCGTGGTGGTCCACAGCCAGGCGGCCTGGTCGTCGGCCTGGGCCGACCGGTCTCGCCACAGCTCATAAAGGCCCGCGAACGCCAGCGGGCCGTGATCGGGCCGGCAGATGAAGTACGGCTGCTTCTTGCCCTTGCTGCCGGCTGGCGGCGCTTGCCACTCGAAGTACCCGTCGGCCGGGAGCAGGCAGCGCCGCTTGGCGAACGCCGCCCTGAAGGCCGGCTTCTCGCTGACCGTCTCGGCCCGCGCGTTGATCAGCCTGCTCCCGATCGCGGTGTCCTTGGCCCAGAAAGGCACCAGGCCCCAGCGCACGATCCGCAGCTCGCGCTGCGGCCGAGCTTGTTGCTGCACAGCTTGTTGCTGCACAGCTGGTTGCTGCACAGCTGGTTGCGGCCCGGCCTGTTGCGACGCAGTTTGTTGCGACGCAGTTTGTTGCGACGCAGCCTGGTCGTCGACTTGCTCCGCCCTATCCGCCCTCGGGGCCCGCGTCATGACCGCGTAGACGGGCTTGGTCGGCGCGACGTTATAGTCAGGATTCAGCGGCTCGTCCACGCGGTCACGCTCCACGGCGAACTCCTCAAGGAGCTCGATCCGCGAGCGAGCGGACGCGTACCGGCCACACATCTGACCCACCTTCGTTACTTATTCGCTTGCCCCGCGGCGCACGAGAGATTGACGCTGTTCATAGCCAAGTCGAGGCATCGCCAAACATTGGCAAACGCCCAAGCTACGGCCCAGCGAACTCAGTGCAGCCAAGTCAACGCTCAGCCGACCCGCTCACTTCACGAACCGATACCCTCGCTGCATGACCCCGGAACATCCCGATTGGCTAGTGCCGCACGCGGCTCGTCCCGTGCACGCGCGGGTGGAACTGCCAGGGTCGAAGTCGATGACCAACCGGGCGCTCGTGCTCTCCGCCCTCGCCGATGGGCCGGTCGAGATCGTCGGGCCGCTGGCGGCCAGGGACACCCGCCTGATGGCCGAAGGCCTGCGGGCACTCGGCTGCGTGATCACCGAGACTGACGGTTCCTGGGTCGTCGAGCCGCTTTCCGGCCAGCCAGGCCGGCGAGCCGGCCGGAGCGCCGAGATCGATGTCGGCAACGCGGGAACCGTGCTGAGGTTCCTGCCCGCGATCGCGGCCCTGAGCGGGATGCAGGTCAGGTTCACTGGCGACCCGAGGATCGCCGAGCGACCGGTCGGGCCCCTGCTGCGGGCGCTGACTGAGCTAGGCGCGCGGATCAGCGCGGCGGGCACGGGCTCGGTTCCCTTCGTGGTGCACGGCGAGGACCGGCTGGCAGGCGGGGAGGTGACCCTTGACGCCTCGTCGTCCTCGCAGCTCATCTCAGGACTGCTGCTGGCCGCGCCTAGGTTCACCGCCGGGGCCAGGATCAGGCACCAGGGGCCGCCGGTACCGTCAGCGCCGCACATCGAGATGTCGGTCCGCATGCTCCGCGCCTGCGGCATCCAGGTCACGACCGGCCCCGAGACGGCACCGGCCTCGGGGGACTTGACCGGCCACGAGCTATTTGATGAATTTGAATGGAAGGTTTTTCCTGGATCCATCTCAGCCGCACAGTTCGTCATCGAGCCTGATCTTTCGAACGCGGTGCCCTTCCTCGCCGCGGCGCTCGCGACCGGGGGCACGGTCACCGTGGCCGGCTGGCCGGTCGACAGCCTGCAGCCGGCTCAGCGGATCATCGACGTGCTGACCGCCATGGGCGCTGAGGTCACGCACACCGGCTCGGGACTGCGAGTCAGCGGTTCGGGCCAGATCAGCGGCATCGACGCCGACCTGAGCGCGGTTGGTGAGCTGACCCCGGTGCTGACTGCGCTGGCGGCGCTGGCCGGCTCGCCGTCGCGCTTCACCGGGATCGGGCACCTGCGGCGGCACGAGACCGACCGGCTGGCCGCGCTCGCGGGCGAGATCGGCAAGCTGGGCGGCGACGTGACCGAGCTTGGCGACGGACTGGCGATCAGGCCTAGGCCGTTGCGGGCCGATGGCGTCGTGTTCGACAGTCACGACGACCACCGGCTGGTGATGGCGGCGGCCGTGCTCGGGCTCGTGACCGGCGGCCTGCGGGTACATAACGCGGCCACCGTGGGCAAGACGTTCCCAGGCTTCGGCGAGTACTGGGCGACCGCGCTGGTGTCGTCGGGGTGAGCCCCTCGCCTCGGCCAACGCGGCACGCGGACCTTGACGAGGACGACGTCAGGGTAAGGGCGGGCCGGGGCTCGCGGCCGAGGACCAGGCGGCGGCCCGCGCACGACGAGGCCGTCGAGGCGTTCGTGGCCGGGGTGGACCGGGGCCGGTACCGGTGCGTGATCGGCGACCGGGCCGTGACCGCGATGAAGGCGCGCGAGCTCGGCCGGGGCAACATCGTGGTCGGCGACACGGTCAGCCTGATCGGTGACGTGAGCGGGGCGCGCGACACGCTGGCCAGGGTGATCAGGGTCGAGCCTCGGCGGACGGTCTTGCGGCGGTCGGCCGACGACACCGACCCGGTCGAGCGCGCGATCGTCGCGAACGCCGACCAGATGCTGATCGTGACCTCGCTGGCCAACCCTGAGCCGCGACTGCGGCTGATCGACCGGTTCCTGGTCGCGGCCTACGACGCGGGCATCGAGCCCGTGCTCTGCCTGACCAAGGCCGACCTGGCCGGGCCGGAGTCGATCCTGCCGGTCTACGGGCCGCTCGGCGTTCGCTTTGTGGTGCTCGGACGGCCGGTGTCAGACGCTTCCCTCGCTGAGGTCCGCGAGCTGCTCGCTGACAAGATCAGCGTGCTCGTCGGGCAGTCGGGGGTCGGTAAGTCGACGCTGGTCAACTTGCTGATCCCGGACGCGGACCGGATGGTGGGGACGGTGAGCCCGGTGACAGGGCGCGGCCGGCACACCTCGTCTTCGGTGGTGGCGCTGGCGTTGCCTGGCGGTGGCTGGATCATCGACACCCCCGGATTGCGGAGCTTCGGGCTCGGCCACCTGTCGGCCGCAAGCATCGTGGCCGCGTTTCCTGACCTCGCTGAGCTGGCGACTGCCTGCCAGCCTGGGTGTGACCACCTCAGGGCGGACTGCGCACTCGACTCGGCCGTCACCGAAGCCGGCGGCGCGACCGGGACGAGCGGCGCGGCCCGGCTCGACTCGTTGCGACGGCTGCTGCGCAGCATCGAGGGGGGCGGCAGCGGCGCGGCTGAATCGGCCGAAGACGCCGACGAGCGGGCTGACCGCGGCCACGACGACTGAACTGTCGACCGGTCGTGGTCCCTGTGCACCGTTAGCGATAGCGTGTGGCGCCATGGCGGGTTTCGACGACGACCTGCGGTTCGCCCATGTCCTGGTCGACGCCGCGGATGACATCACGATGCGGCGGTTCCGCGCGCTCGACCTGTCCGTGCAGACGAAGCCTGACCTCACCCCGGTCACCGACGCCGACCTGGCCACCGAGGAGTCCTTGCGCAACGTATTGCGCCGGGCCCGGCCAAGGGACGCCATGCTGGGCGAGGAGTACGGCCAGACCGGCGGGGCGAACTCGCGATGCTGGGTGATCGACCCGATCGACGGCACGAAAAACTTCGTCCGCGGCGTACCGGTCTGGGCCACCCTGGTCGCCTTGATGGCCGATGACCGGGTGACCGTAGGCGTCGTTTCGGCGCCGGCGCTGGGCCGCCGCTGGTGGGCCGCCGAGGGCGGTGGCGCCTGGACCGGCCGCTCGCTCACGAAGGCGACCGCCTGCCGGGTCTCCTCGGTGGCCAGGATGGCGGACGCGTCCTTGTCTTATTCCGACCTGGCCGACTGGGGCGAGCGCCGCAACGCCTTCGTCGGGCTGGCCAGTTCGGTGTGGCGGAGCCGCGCGTACGGGGACTTCTGGTCCCATGTGCTCGTCGCCGAGGGTGCGGTGGATCTCTCGGCCGAGCCCGTGGTGACGTTGTGGGATCTCGCGGCCTTGCAAATCATCGTGACCGAGGCCGGCGGCATCTTCACCGACCTGGCCGGGAACGCCAGGCCTGATGGCGGCAGCGTGGTCTGCTCCAATGGCCTGCTGCACGAGGAAGCCCTCAGCCTGCTCGCCGCCACCCCCGACCGCCAAGCCTGAGCCAAGGCGCCGCGCCAACCCGCCCCCGCACCTGGGCCTGAGTTGCTGCTGCGCTTGAAGTGTGCGGCGTGATGACTGATGCTGGTGAAGGGGCACTAGTTCACAAACTCGTGATCGCCACGCCTGAGGTGCTGACTCACTCGCCGATATGGGTGGCCGGGGCGCACGAGCAAACGGGGGGAGCGTATCGATCATGCAAGTTAAGGACGGAATGAGTCCGGTCGTACTGAGCGTTGGCCCGGCCCATACCTTGCGGCAGGCGGCCAGGATGATGGCGAGCCAGCAAGTCGGCGCGGCGGTGGTGCTCGACGCCGAGCGCTCGGGCATCGGCATACTGACCGAACGCGACATCTTGAACTCGATGGGCGCGGACCAGGATCCGGACACCGAACTCGTCTCTGAGCACCGCACCAACGACGTGATCTTCGCCGCGCCTGAGTGGACGCTCGATCAAGCGGCGCAGACCATGGTCTCGGGCGGATTCAGGCACCTGATCGTGGTCGATGGCGGCGAGGTGACCGGTTTGCTGTCGATGCGGGACATTGTCCGCTGCTGGTCCTCCGACGACTTCCTGGCCGAGCCGGTTAAGTCAGACTCGCGCGCGAACTAACGGCCGTCGGCTCGGCTAGCGAGGAGGCGGCGCTGGCCGCCAACCAGGCAGCCTCGTTTCCCGCGGGCATCCCAACTACAGCGTCGCCGGGGCGGGCCGCTAGGGCGGGGCGCCGGGCGGGGGCGCGGGCAGGGGCAGGGTTGACAGGGGGCGCGGGGCGGGCGAACGTGACGTCTGGACACGTTCTGGGCTGGCGCTTACCATTGACTGTATGGTCAGTCAGCTCGTGTCATCGTCCGTGTCGCCTACGCCGTCCGCGCCGCACGCTCCGATCAACCCCGCCGCCCTCGCCGAGTCGCTGAAGCCGTTCGGCCAGAGCCGGATGCTTCCTCGTGCCGCCTACGTTGACCAGGCCGTGTTCGACTGGGAGCAGGAGCACTTCTTCGGCGGTGGCTGGCTGTGCGTGGGACGCAGCGATCAAGTCGCCGGGCCTGGCGATCAGCGGGCCGCGCCAGCCGGCCTCGGCAGCGTGTTGCTGACCAGGGACGACGACGGGGTGCTGCACGCCTTCGCGAACACCTGCCGGCATCGCGGGCACGAGCTGCTGCCATGCGGCGCTGCGGCCAAGCAGGGCGTGATCATCTGCCCCTACCACGCCTGGACCTACGGCCTGGACGGGAGCCTGAAGGCAGCGGCCGGATTCAAGAACCGGGCTGGGTTCAGGTCGGGCGACTGGGGCCTCAGCGAGCTTCCGGCCGTCGAGTGGAACGGGCTGATCTTCGTCGACGGGTCGGGGCAGGCCCCGCCGCTTGATGACGCGTTGCGGACGCTCGACGAGGTTCTCGCGCCTTACGAGATGAGCCGACTGGTGGTGGCGGGTACGCACGAGTATGACTCGACGGCGAACTGGAAGATCCTGACCGAGAACTACCACGAGTGCTACCACTGCCCGTCCATCCACCCGGAACTGTGCAAGGTCAGCCCCCCGAAGAGCGGGGAGAACTACGACCGGCCTGGCACCTGGGTCGGCGGCACGATGGACCTGCGCGATGGCATGGTGACCATGTCGCTGGACGGCACCAGCGCCGGGGTTCCGCTGCGCGGCCTGGACGCCGTCGGCCTGCGGACGGTCATCTATGTCAATGTGTGGCCGAACGTGCTGATCAGCCTGCATCCCGACTACGTCATGGTGCACCGGCTGCTGCCGCTGGCGGCGAACCATACGAAGATCGAGTGCAGCTGGGGTTTCGCGCCCGAGGCGGTCGAGCAGCCAGGCTTCGACCCGAGCTACGCGATCGACTTCTGGGACCTGACCAACCGGCAGGACTGGCACGCCTGCGAGTCGGTCCAGCGCGGCCTGACCTCGCCGCACGCCATCCCTGGCCCGCTGTCCCCGGCCGAGGACGCCGTCTACCAGTACGTGACCATGGTCGCCCGTGGCTACCTAGGCCAGCCCGTCTGGAACAACGGCGCCGCGGCCTCGGTCGGCTAAAGAGATCGAGCCGACTCGACCTAGCGTGAGTCCCAATCGGATGCGCCGGGCCAGACGATCCGATTTCGGATTATCCGAAATGCGATAATCCGAAATCGGAATGCATCACGTCGCTGTCCGGCCTCGGTACTCCGAGCAGGGCCTCAGGACGCCGACTCGAGCAGGACGACCGGGATCTGCCTGGCCGTCTTCTGCTCGTAGTCCGCGAAACCGGGCGCGTTCTGCTTGTGCGCCGCCCAGATCCGATCCCGCTCCTCGCCGTCGGCCACGCGCGCGACCATCTCGCGAGTCTGCGTGCCGACCTCGACCGTGACCTTCGGGTTCGCCAGCAGGTTGTAGTACCAGTCGGGATTGGTCGGCGCGCCCGCCTTGGACGCGAAGATCGCGAGCGCGTCCCCCTCGGGCCGGTACATCAGCGGGTTGACCCGCTCGGCGCCGCTCTTCGCGCCCTTGGTGTGCAAGAGCAGCAGCGTCGCGCCCTCGAAAGGCCCGCCGACCTTGCCGCCGTTCGCACGGAACTCCTCGATGATCCCTGAGTTCCAGTCAGCCATCGTTCTCCTCGCAGTCTTGATCGACGGCCTCGCCTTGGCAACGGCGAGTGCCACCGAAAATTTGCAGCAAATAATCACACGCCGGCTGAGGCCAGTCTGCGTTCGACGGCCTCAAGTCGCTGGACGATGTCGTCCATCCGGGCCGCCAGCGGCGGCGCCGAAGCCTGCCTGCCCTGAGCGTATCCGGCGAGCGCGCTGGTGAGCGCCCGGCGGGTGGCCGCCGCGTCCATTCCCTGCTCAAGCAGGGCGTGACCGGCCTCGCTGGCAGGGTCGGCGAGCAACCCGAGCAGCACGTGCTCGGTGCCCACGTAGTTGTGCCCCAGGTCGAGGGCGCACTCGGTCGCGGCGGCGATCGCGTCCCTGGCTGGCCAGGTCAGCCGGGCCAGCCAGGACGTCTGGCCCGCGCCCGCCTCGACGTCCCCTGGCTCGGCGATGGCCTCGCAGGCCGACTCGACCGCGGCGCGCAGGTCGTCGAGGTCGACGTCGAGGGAGCCGATGAGACCGACCGCCAGGCTGGAGCCCTCGTCGAGCAGCCCGAGCAGCAAGGCCCCCGTGCTGGCCAGCGCCGACTCAGCGGTGCCCGCCACGACGTGGTCGATGATCGAAGTAAGCCTGGCGGTCCGGCCGTCCGACCCGGATTCGAGTGCCTCGAGCGCGGCGGCATCCGCCGAGTGATCCCTGATGACGGCGACGCTCCGGCGGATGGCGGTGACGTTCTTGACCGCCTCGGCGAGCGCGCGCTGGCAGACCGGCGAGACCGGGAAGCCGGCCCGCTTGACCGCCGCCGCCAGGTCGTCGGGCAGGTACACGTTGATCTTCGGCATCCCGGCCTCCTTGTGGGGTTATGTAATAGGGTTATAACCCCAATCAGCGCGCTGGTCAAGCGGCGAGTGCCGCGCCCTGGCGGAGGATCCTCTTGCGGCGGAGGATCCTCTTGCGGCGGAGGATCTTCTGCATCCTGCCGGTGACTTGTCGCTTAGCGGTGGATCGTCGTCAAGAACCGGGGTCGATCCACCGCTGAGCGACAAATTCACTCCAGGATGACGACAACTCGCCGCGAACCGTGCGATTACTCTCCTCGATCCGAAGATTCTCCGTCCTGGCGACGAAGATTCTCCGCGCAGCCAAGATCACAGCGCCCGGGCGACTCCGACACCACTCTCCGCGCTGGTCAGTGCGCGCTGGGTAGCGCCGGACCGGGCTCGGCGGCAGCCGGGGCAAGGCGCTGCGCGACTGGATCGCGACCGCGGCCGGCCTAGTCGCCAGCCTGGACCTGAACCGGGCGCGGGAGCACCCCGTGTCTTCCTGAGTGCAGGCCTGTCCACGGTCGGCTTGATGGTCGCTCGCTAATAAGGTGGCGGATCGTGCGTGAAACCAGGCATTAATGGGGAGACAGGCCGGTCTCTTCAGCGATCACGACCGGCGCATGCTGTCATGATCGTAGGAACAGTCATTAACCATGCCGATACCGGACGGAGGGGAGCAGGTCATGTGCGAGGATCACGCACCGACCGAGAAGCCGACAGCCCAGGCGACCGCGCCATCGAGGCGCGACGTCATGAACGCGACGGCGGCGGTGGCTGCCGCTGGCGTGGTGTTCCGCGGCTTCGGCCAGGCAGCGGCCGCGGCCGTCCGGCCTGCCCCTGCGATCGGCGCCGACGGCACCTCGGCGTACTCCATGGCCATGCACATCCACTCCTCGTTCAGCGAGCAAAGCGGCTCCATGGACAGCCAGTTGTTCCAGGCCGCGATGAACTCGGTCGACGTGCTGTGGTGGACCGACCACGACCACCGGATGGACGGGCTCGACTACCGCAAGGTCGTGCACTTCACCAGCCTGACCGACGAGAAGGGCGGGGCCGGCCAGGGCGGCGCGTGGGCCTGGACGCCGGCCAGGAGCGGGCCGCTGTCGGCGAGCTCGACCGGCGGGATCGTGCAGGATCCGTGCTCGCCCGGCGATCCGGTCGCTGGCGGCAGCCTGAACCTGGTCGCCAAGAGCACTAGCACCACGTCAACGGCCAAGTACGGCTACTACGCGAACTGCGAGCCGGCTGGCTGGAACTACCGGGACAACCTCACCGGCCAGTCACTGACGATCGACGTGCTGCTCAACAGCGGATGGACGCGGGGCTACCTCGAACTGCTGATCACGACCTCGTACCACGAGGCCGTCGGCGGCCGTAAGGCCGGCAACTACTCGCTGTCCTACCGGTTCGTCCCGCCCGGCGCCCAGGCCGGCCGCACCCGCGACGGCAACACCGGGGTGATCACGATCCCGGCCACTGCGAACAGCGCGAGCGACCCGTGGGGCACCGTCACGATCTACCCGTCCGACGACATCGAGGCGCTGTGGACCGACGTCGACCACAGGGACTTCGCTCTGTTCGGGCTGACCCTGAGCGCCGCGAGCTACGGCGACGAGGTCAGCGGCTACTTCGACTACCTGCGATTCAAGCGCAACATCAGTGGCGAGGCGTTCCTGAAGCAGCAGATGTCGATGGAGTCGAAGCTGGCGTCGAAGTACCCGTCGGTCGCGCAGCGCCAGGGCCTTGAGGTGTCGTGGCAGCTGCCGCACATCAACTGGTTCGGCGGCGACGTGGTGATCCCCGACTACGGCGACACCACCTGGAAAACCTGGTCGACCTACCTGCAGACGACCGCGGTCCCGCAAATCCACGCCGCGGGCGGGCTGGTCAGCTACAACCACCCCTACGGCTACAGCGACCCGGCCGAGCTGCCGGTCTCGCAGCAGGACGCGCTGCTGGCCGAGGTCGCCAAGCTGCTGCTGCCGAAGGCGGGGGCACCGGCCGCGCTCGGGGCCGACCTGCTCGAGGTCGGCTATCCGCTTCGGCAGGGCGTCAACCTCGCGCACCACGTGGCGCTGTGGGACGTCATGTCGCGCAACGGGGTCTTCCTGACCGGCAACGGCACCAGCGACGACCACTTCGGCCTGGACTGGGCGGGAATACGCAACAACTGGTTCACCTCCACCTGGGCCGGCAGCACCAAGGAAGCCAGCCTGCTCGCCGCGCTGGCCGCAGGCCGGGCCTGGTGCGCCTCGCTGTCGCGCTACCGGGGCGCCATGGACCTGCTGGTCGACGGCGTCGCCCCGATGGGATCGGTCAGCGTGTCGAAGGTGAGCAACCGCAAGCTCAAGGCGACCGCGACCAAGATTCCTGCGCACGGCTCGCTCCAGGTCTTGCAAGGCGCGGTCGACTACGCCGGAACCTCGGCCCTGGCCGCGAATACCCAGGTCATCGCCGAGTACCCAGCCGCGAAGCTGGCCGCAGGACCGGTCAGGCTGTCGGTCAGCAATCACGCCGCCAGCTTCGTGCGCACCCAGGTGCTCGACTCGGCCGGCGCCGTGATCGCCCTGTCCAACCCGGTCTGGCTGCTCCGCAAGGCACCACCCGGCGGCATCCCAGCCGCCCGGCAGGCTTGACCAACGCAGGCTCGGAATCGGCGCCGTTCGCAGAGAGCACCTTTCGTGCGGTTGAATCGTTGGGTGAGCACCGCCGAGCTTGAGCACACCTACCGGGAGGAAGCGGCCCGGCTGCGGGCCTGGCTGGCCCGCCGGACCGGTGATGTCGGGCTCGCTGAGGAACTGGTGCAGGACGCGTTCGTCGAGGCACTCGAGCACTGGCAGGCCAGGGGGATACCGGCCAATCCCGGTGCCTGGCTGGCGACCACCGCATGGCGCAAGGCGGTCGACCGGCTCCGCCGGTCGACCGTCGGCCAGCACAAGCTCAGGCTGCTCGCCGCCGACGACCGCATCAGGCGCGACCCGGCCGACTCCGACGACGACCTGCTCGGCCTCGTCTTCGCCTGCTGCGATCCCGCGCTGGCGCCCGACTCCCAGGTCGCCCTGACCCTGCGCGCCGTTGGCGGCCTGACCACCGCCGAGATCGCGGCGGCGTACCTGGTCAGCGAAGCGACGATGGCCCAGCGCCTGACCAGGGCCCGCAAGAGCCTGCAGCAGGCGCGAGTCAGGCTGCGGGTACCTGACCCCGACGAGTTCGGCGACCGGCTCGCCGCCGTGCTGGCCGTGATCTACCTCGTGTTCAACGAGGGCTACCTGGCCAGCGCCGGCCACACCCCGGCCCGGCGCGACCTCGCCGCCCAGGCGATCTGGCTGGGTCGGCTGGTGCACCGGCTGATGCCCGGCGAGCCTGAAGTGCTCGGGCTGCTCGCCTTGATGTTGCTGCACGAGTCGCGGGCGGCGACCAGGTTCGACGGCCTTGGCAGGCTGGTGCAGCTCGCCGACCAGGACCGGAGCCGCTGGGACCAGGGCTTGATCCGCGAGGCGACCGCCCTGCTCAACTGGGCGATCGCGCGCCGCGGTCCCGGCCCTTACCAGGTCCAGGCCGCGATCGCCGCGCTGCACGCGAGCGCCGCGAGCTACGCCGAGACCGACTGGCCGCAGATCAGGCTGCTGTACGACCGGCTCGACGCGCTCGCGCCTTCGCCGGTGGTGCGGCTCAACCGGGCGGTCGCCACCAGGTACGCGGTCGGCCCCCAGGCCGCGCTCGCTGAGGTCGAGCCGCTGGCCAGCGAGCTCGACGGCTACCGATTGCTGCACGCGGTCCGGGCGGACCTGCTCGCCGCCCTCGGCCGGGCCGACGAGGCGCGGGCGGCCAACGAGCGAGCGCTCGAGCTGGCCGCCAACCCCGCCGAGCGCGAGCTGCTCACCCGCCGGCTAGCGCTGTGACGCCAGCCGGTCAGCGCGTCATGAACGGGCGGACCTCGATCGTGACCAGGCCGCGGTCCACGCCAGGCCAGCTGCCAGCGATCCGCACGGCCTCGTCAATGTCCTGCGCCTCGAGCACCGAGTAGCCGCCGAGCACCTCCTTGGCCTCAATGAACGGGCCGTCGGTGACCCCGGTCGCCCTGATCGTCTTGGCCGAGCTCGCGCCCGCGAGCTCGTGACCGGCGTCGATGACCTTGCCTGAGCTGGTCATCTGCTCGTACCAGGCCTTGATCTGGGCGAAGAGCGGCTTGAGCTCGTCGGGAGGCGTGGCCAGCCCGGCCTCGGTGTCGATGATCAGCATCATGTACTTCACTGCGCCTCCTGGCGATCACGACGGCAACCCGCTGCTGCCATCTCACCGGGTGCTACGAACGAGCGGCTGGTCGATTCGACATCACGGCCCGCGAGTTATTTGCGGATGGTCTTAGGTCTCGTGCGAGTTGCCCGGAGCACCGCGGCTCAGGATGGCGGACCGGCAACACTAGCGGGTCAGCGCGCTGTCGCCGGCGCCGCCCAAGAGCTCGGCGGCTCGCCAGCAGTACCAGGCCAGGACCGACCGGTACGGCCGGTAGGGGTCGCCGAGCGGGTCAAGCTTCTTCGGCGTCGGCGTCGGGACACCCCAGGCCAGGCCGTATCCCTTCCTGACGCCGAGGTCGCCGGTCGGCCACACGTCCAGCCGCTGGAGCTGGAACATCAAGAACATCTCGGCGGTCCAGGTGCCGATGCCGAGCACGGTCGTGAGCCTGGCGATCACCTCGTCATCGGTCTCGGTGCGCAGTCCGGCCTGGTCGAGCAGCACGGTGCCGTCCATGACCTTGGTCGCGAGGTCTCGCAGCGACGCCGCCTTGCGGGCCGACAGGCCGACGGACCGCAGGGTCTGCGGGGACTGGGCGAGCAACTGCTCAGGGGTCGGCTCGCCGAGGGCCGCCAGGAGGCGGCCGTGGATCGCGGACGCGGCCGCGCCGGCTAGCTGCTGGTAGACGATCGCCCGGACCAGCGCCTCGAAGCGCGTCTCGGTCGGCTCGTGCACCTGCGGCAGCCCGGTCTGGTCGACCAGCCGCGCGATGACCGGATCCCGCTCCGCGAGCACCTGCGCGGCGGCCGCCCAGGAGGTCGCCTCCGGCGTCGACTGCGGGTTACCAGCCATGACGTCAGTGTGTCACGGCCGGTGAGTTTCGCGACCGGCCAGCCACCATCCGCCGGGCGGTCAGTCGGGCTTGTGCTCGCGCAGGACCGGGCAGGAGGTGTTGGAGTACTTCAGGCGCAGCTTGCCCATGGCGTAGGACCAGGAGCAGGTGCAGCCGCCAGGCACCCGGTCGGCGGTCACGATGCCTTCGGGGACACCGGAGCGGGCTCTCGGGTCGGGGCGCTCGCGGAATGGCTCCCCTTGCGGCACCAGGGCATCGCCGGCCGTCTTGACGGGCTGCAGCATCCCGTCATGCAGGGCCAGGTATTCCATCATTGACTATGCTACTGGCCTGGATGCGTGATGCCAGTTGAACGATTTCACGAAGTTGCTAACCGGGCAGGTCAGCACGGATGCGCGGGCGCTGCCTGGCCAGTTGCGGGCGCTCGGGGCGGCCGATCGCCTGGCGGCGCGCGCTGGCACGATCGGCGAGCTGCGCGCGGCGGCGAGGCGGCGGGTGCCTGGGGTCGTCTTCGATTACGTGGACGGCGGCGCCGGCGATGAGGTGACGCTGCGGCGCAATGTCGCGGCGCTGCGGGCGATCGAACTGCGGTCGCGGGTGCTGGTCGACGTGTCGAGCGTCGAGACGGCGACGACCGTGCTCGGCGAGCCGGTAGCGCTGCCGTTGCTTGGCGCGCCGATGGGCCTCGCCGGGCTGCTCCACACCGGCGGCGAGGTGGCGCTGGCGCGGGCCCTGCACGAGGCGGGGACGGTGAGCGTGCTCGCCGCGATGGCGTCCTGCCCGGTCGAGGAGGTCATGGCCGCAGCGACCGGTCCCGTGTGGTTCCAGATGTACCTGTGGCGTGATCGCGGCCTGGTCAGGGACCTGCTTGACCGGGTCAAGGCGGCCGGCGTCCGGGTGCTCGTGGTCACCGTGGACGTGCCCTGCTCGGGCAACAGGGACCGGGACCGCCGCAACGGCTTCGCCGTGCCGCCCAGGGTCACCGCCCGGGCGCTGGCGCAGGGATTCACTCACCCCCGCTGGTCCTATGCCTTCGTCCGCAATCCGAGGATCAGCTGGGGCAACCTGCCCGAGCCCGGCGAGGGGGCCACCCTGGCCACCCGGACCAACCAGCAGTTCGACCCGGCCGCGACCTGGGCCGACCTGGCCTGGTTCCGCGCGAACTGGGATGGCCCGCTCGTGGTCAAGGGCATCATGGACCCCGCCGACGCCCGCCGGGCCGTCCAGGCCGGGGCCGCCGCCGTCGTCGTGTCCAACCACGGCGGCCGGCAGCTCGACGGCGCGCCCGCGACCATACGGGCGCTCCCCGCGGTCGTCTCTGAGGTCGGCGGCGACGCGGAGGTCTACCTCGACGGCGGCATCAGGCGCGGCGCCGACATCGTCAAGGCGGTGGCGCTCGGGGCGCGCGCGTGCCTGGCCGGCCGCGCCCTCGCCTACGGGCTCGGTGCAGGCGGGCAAGCGGGCGCGCGCCGGGCCATCGACATCCTGAACGCCGAATTGCGGACGGTGCTGGCGCTAGCTGGCTGCCCGTCGGTCCGTGACCTCGACCAGGCCTGGGTCAGCGGGGCCGGCCACACGCCCTGACGGCGCGGGCGACTCAGCCGCTCATGTCGACGGCGTTGACGCGCACCGGATGAATCGTCACCTTGACCCGCGATTGGCCGGGCTGGTCGTGCTGGCGCAGGTCAGCGTTGTACTTGGCGCCGACCTGGTCGGCGAAGACGTAGTCGTCGTCGGGCGTGACCTCGGCATCGCCGCGGATCTCCAGGTACCGGTAGGGATTGGCCAGATCAAGCAGGAACACGTTGACCGCCGAGTTGACCAGCAGGTTCTTAGTCTTCTGCCGGGCAGTATTGAGAGATACGCAAATTTGGTCGTCCGGCGCGAGAAACCAAATCTCAGAAAGCTGAGGACGTCCATCGGGGCCGACCGTCGCCATGGTGGCGACCTGAGCGTCCAGCAGATCACGATGGGACGCGGGAATCTCCGGCACGGGTTCTCCTTTCGTTCCGTCGGCAGGCTACTCGCCGCCGCTCACCGCCGGCCGCCGAGGGGGCCGCCCATCCCTCGCCGGGAACCGCAACGTAGTCCCGGAGTTGTCGTCGGGACCGCAACGCGGGAACTTCGCTGTCGTTGCCGGAGCGGAGCGACAATGGGGCGAGCGGGCCGGACGATCAGTGCTTGCCTGGCGAGGATCCCCCAAAGGAGGACAAGACGATGACCGGCGTGGCCGTGGTGACCGGGGCGGGCTCTGGCCTGGGCCGGACGATCAGCAGGGCGTTGCTCGTAGCTGGGTGGCGGGTCGCCGTGGCCGGGCGGCGTGAGGAGAGGCTGCGGGAGGCGGTGAGCGAGGGCGACTGGCCAGACGAGGCCGCCCTCGTGGTCCCGGCCGATGTCACCGAGCCCGAATCGGTGGCTGCGCTGTTCGAGGCGGTTCGGCAGCGCTGGGGGCGACTTGACCTGCTGGTCAACAACGCGGGAACCTTCGGCCCGGCGGGAGCCGTGGACGAGATCAGCGTTCAGGACTGGCAGCGGACGGTCGGCACCAACCTCACCGGCGCCTTCCTCTGCGCCGGCCACGCGGTCGCGATGATGAAGGCCCAGGATCCGATGGGCGGCCGGATCATCAACAACGGATCGATCTCCGCGCACAGCCCGCGCCCGGCGAGCGTTGCCTACACGGCTACGAAGCACGCCATCACCGGGCTGACCAAGTCGATCTCGCTGGATGGCCGACCCTACGACATCGCCTGCGGCCAGATCGATATCGGCAACGCGGCTACCGAGCTGACCGACGGCATCAGCCGGGGCGCCCTCCAGGCTGATGGCTCGCTGCGGCCAGAGCCGAGGTTCGACCCTCGCTACGCCGCCGAGGCCGTGCTGTACATGGCGTCGTTGCCGCTGGACGCCAACGTGCAGTTCCTGACCATTACGGCCACCAAGATGCCGTATATCGGGCGGGGCTGACGCCGGCCGCCGCGCGGGCTCAGGCAGGCTACGCGGGGGCGTGCGCGTCGGCCCAGGCCCGGTCGAGCACCTCGGTGATCACCTCGGCCGGCTGGGCACCCGAGACGCCGTAGCGGCGGTCGATCACGAAGAACGGCACGCCGGTCACGCCGAGCGAGTGCGCCATCGCCTCGTCGGTGTCGACCTCGGCCTCGTATTCCTCGCTCGCGAGCACCTTCGCCGCCTCGTCGGCGTCAAGGCCGGCCTGCTCGGCCAGCCGGGTGAGCGCCGCGTGGTCGAAGATCGAGGACTGCTCGGTGAAGTACGCGCGGTGCAGCCGCTCGGCCAGGTCCTCCTGCCGCCCCCTCGCCTTGGCCAGCTGCAGGAGCCGGTGCGCGTCCCTGGTGTTGCCGCTGCGCAGGCCGGCCATCCGGAACGTGAGCCCGTCGGCCTCGGCCCGCTCCTCCATCTGCCGCTGCATCGCATCGACCCGCTCGGCGGACATCCCGTACTTGCTACCGAGCAGCTCGATCGTGGGCGTCGTCACGCCTTTCGGGGCGTCAGGGTCCAGCTCGAACGAGCGGTACGTGACCTCGACGTCGTCCCGATGGGCGAACTCGCCGAGCCCCTGCTCGAAGCGCCGCTTGCCCAGGTAGCACCATGGGCACACCACATCAGACCAGATCTCTACGCGCATGCGGAGGCTAACGCGCCGCCTGCCCGATCCCTTCCCGGGCGCGAGCCAGCGAGGAAGCTAACGTGCCGCCATGAGCCTGACCATGACAGAGCAGGACCAACCGCTACCAGGCCGCCGGTTCCCGCTCGGCGCCAGCATCGGCGACGGCGGCACCAACTTCGCCGTGGCCAGCTCCGCCGGCAGCGTGCTGTTGTGCTTGTTCGACCCCGACGGCACCGAGCGCCAGGTCCCGCTGCTCGACTGCGACGCGGGCGTCTGGCACGGCTTCGTGCCTGGAGTCGGCGCTGGCCAGGCCTACGGCTACCGGGCCGCGGGTAAGTACGAGCCCAGTACCGGGTCGCGGTTCAACCCGGCCAAGCTCCTGCTCGACCCCTACGCGCGAGCGATCCACGGTTCGGTCGCCTTCGGCCCCGAAGTGCTCGGCTACGCCGCTAGCGACCCTGCTGCCCCGAGCCCGCTCGACTCGGCCGGGCACATGCCGCGCAGCCTCGTCACCGACGGCGCGTTCGGCTGGAGCGACGGGCCGCGGCCGCGGCACTCCTACTCGGACACCGTGATCTACGAGGTGCACGTCAAGGGCTTCACCATGCGCCACCCAGGGATCCCCGCGCCCATCCGCGGCACCTACGCAGGGCTCGCTCACGAAGCCGCGATCGGCCACTTGCTCGATCTCGGCGTGACCGCCGTTGAGCTGCTCCCCGTGCACGAGAGCGTGCCCGAGGCGTTCCTCGTCCAAGGCGGGCTGTCCAACTACTGGGGCTACAACACGATCGGCTACTTCGCGCCGCACCAGGCGTACTCGGCCGCCGCGCGAGCCGGGCACCCAGGCGGACAGGTCGCCGAGTTCAAGGCGATGGTCGACGCGCTGCATCAGGCCGGCCTCGAGGTCGTGCTCGACGTCGTCTTCAACCACACCGCCGAAGGCGGCGACGGCGGCCCGACCCTGTGCTTCCGCGGCCTGGACAACGCCGCCTACTACCGGCTCGACCCCGCCGACCCGCGCCGCTACCTCGACACGACCGGCACAGGCAACTCGCTCAACGTCGGCAACCCGGTCACGCTCCAGCTGATCATGGACTCGCTGCGGTACTGGCTGACCGAGATGCGGGTCGACGGGTTCAGGTTCGACCTCGCCCCGACCCTGGCCAGGCAGGAGGGCGAGTTCGAGCGCCGGTCGGCGTTCTTCGACCTCGTGTCCCAGGATCCGGTCGTGTCGCGGGCCAAGCTGATCGCCGAGCCATGGGACGTCGGCCAGGCCGACAGTTACCAGCTCGGCGGCTTCCCGGCCGGGTGGAGGGAGTGGAACGGCCGCTACCGCGACAGCATGCGTGACTTCTGGCGCAGCCACGACGTCGGCCTCGGCGAGTTCGCCAACCGGTTCTGCGGCTCTTCTGACATCTACGGCCGGGCGCAGCGACGGCCGACGGCTTCGGTGAACCTGATCACGGTCCACGACGGCTTTACCCTGCACGACCTCGTCTGCTACGACGACAAGCACAACGAGGCCAACGGCGAGGACAACCGCGACGGCACCGACGACAACCGCTCGTGGAACTGCGGGGTCGAAGGCCCGACCGCCGACCCGGCCGTGCTCGCGCTGCGGGGCAGGCAGTCCCGGGCGATGCTCACCACGCTGCTGCTGTCGTTCGGGGTTCCGATGCTGCTCGGCGGCGATGAGCTGGGCCGGACCCAGCACGGCAACAACAACGCGTACTGCCAGGACAACGAGGTGAGCTGGTTCGACTGGGCCGCCGCGGACTCCGAGCTGCTCGCCTTCACCAGTACGGTGATCGCGCTCCGCAAGGCGCATCCCGTCTTCCGGCGGCGCCGGTTCCTGACCGGTGCCGCGGCCGCGGCAGAGCTGGGCTGGTTCACCCCGGCTGGCAACGCCATGACCGAGGCGGACTGGGCCGACGAGAGCGCGCTCGCGATCGCGATCTACCTCGACGGCTCCGACGAGCCTGACCGGGCCGCCGACGGCTCCCCGCTGATCGACGACGACTTCCTCGTCCTGGTCAACGCCTGGTGGCAGCCGCTCGGCTTCACCCTGCCAGTCACGCGCGCGCAGGCGAGCTGGCGGATCGTGCTCGACACCTACGATCCGGCGGGGGTCTCCGCCGGGCCCGACGGCGCGGCGGAGAGTTACCACCCGGGCGACCAAATGACGGTGAGTCCTCGCTCGATCATCGTGCTACGCAGCGGAGCCGCCGAGCGCGTCGCCGGAGCCACGCACGACTGAGGGGTTGAGCGGCTCGCGCCCGCTGACGTGGCCCAGGCGAGTCCCGCCCGCTCAGGTCACCTCGTCCGGGCATGATCAGCGAAAGGCATTTTTGCAGCAAAAGGTTCTTGGTGACTGCCGCCAGCCTGAGTAGTCACGTCCAGGCGGCTAGCCCGCAGGATCGTCCTTGGGGCCGCTCGGATGACCAAGAGCGCTGTCTGCCCGACGCTGCCTGCCTGGTTCGCCGCCTGTTTGGCCACAGTGAGGCCGGGTAGCTGGCTGGGTTGATAGCGCCCAGGCGCGGATCGAGGTGATCCACATGCCATGGTGGGGATACGTGCTCTTCCTCATCGCCGTAGCCGTTGCGATCTGGGGATTCATTTCATTGGCGGGCTTCAAGACCGACATGCTCACCCGCCGGACCCACCGGACGGCCGAGAACCTGTATCCCAATTACGCTGACTCACCGCGCAAGCAGCACCGCTACGCCAAGGAGCACGGCGGCCAGTGGCGCGATCATGAGGACTAGCCTCGGACTAGCCTCGACTAGGACTAGCCTCGGACTAGCCTCGGACTAGCCTGGGCGCTCCTGAGCCAGCCTCGCCCGGCACTCCGCCCAGCTGGCGTGACTACCCCCGCCGAGGGCGTGATCTTGTTATTTTTGTCGGCTGGGGGCCAGTGATATTAACAAGATCATGGTCTGAAGCGTGGGCACTACTGATGCCGTGGCCGCGCCCCTTGGGCGAGCCGGGGCCACAGCGCCTGGGGGCAATGTCGGGAGTTCCACGTTACGGGGCATTCGGTTAGATTGCTGTAATGAAGCCAGCCGATATCACTTTGCTGCATGTCCTCGGCAAGCCGACCATCGCGCCGGACGGCGGGCACGCCGTCGTGGCCATGACCCGGCCCGAGCTGGACAGCGATGAGTACCGCGCTCACTTGTGGATAGTCCCGACGGACGGGTCGGCGCCGGCGCGGCCCTTCACCACCGGCTGGCGGGACTCCGCGCCCGCTTATTCTCCTGACGGTGCGTGGCTGGCGTTCTTGCGGGCGGCGGGCGGGGAGGGCCAGGGGGCCAGGCCGCAGCTCTACGTCATGCCCACCGGCGGAGGCGAGCCGAGGCGCCTGACCGACCATCCGCTCGGCGCTGGCGCCCCGGTCTGGAGTCCCGACTCCCGCCGGATCGCCTACGTCGCCCGCGTTCCTGACGAGGGCCGGTACACATCGGGCCGGGCCGAGGCCGAGCCGCCGAGGCGGATCACGACCCTGCAGTACCGCGAGGACAACCTCGGGTTCTTCATCGACCGGCGATCGCACGTCTTCGTCGTGGACCCGTTCAGCGAGCCTGGCTCGGCGCCCGTCCAGGTCACGAGCGGCGACTTCGATGACGAGGCGGTGGCCTGGAGCGCCGACGGCCAGGAGCTTGCCTTCGTGTCGGCCCGCCATGACACTCGTGACAGCGACATCATCACCGACGTCTGGCTGTGCTCGCCGGACGGCTCGCGGCTGCGGCCGCTGACCCGTGGCGGTCAGGCCGACGGACCCAGGCTCTCGATCAGGCAGGCGAAGTTCACCCCTGACGGCAAGACGGTGTGCTTCGATGCCACCGACCTCGGCCCGGACGGCGTGGAGTTTAGCGGCCGCAACGCCGGTGTCTGGTCGGTCCCGGCCGACGGATCGGCGCCGCCAGTCCGGCTCACCGATGTCGAGACCATTCACTTGCTCAGGGACAGCAGCATGGAGACGACGCCTGATGGCGTGCTGGCCTGCGCGGAGCATCGGGGCGCGGTCGAACTGCTGCTCGTCCGCTACGACGGCGGGCGTGAGCCGGAACGGCTGCTGACTGGCAGCCGGCAGGTCGAAGGAGTCGCGTACTCGCCTTCGGCGCTGGTCGCCGTCGTCGCTGACCCGGCTTCCAGGGGGGAACTGGTCGCCGTCAGCGAAGGGACCGAGCGCCAGCTCACCTCTTTCGCGGCCATCGCGTCGCCGCACCCGATGGAGGAGATCACCGCCACGGCACCGGACGGCTATCCGGTGCATGGCTGGATCGTGCGGCCGGATGGCCCGGGCCCGCACCCGGTCCTGCTGATGATCCACGGCGGGCCATTCACGCAGTACGGCTTGCGGCTGTTCGACGAGTCCCAGGTCTACGCAGGCGCCGGCTACGCGGTCATCATGGGCAATCCGCGCGGCTCATCCGGCTACGGGCAGGCCCACGGAACCTGCATCGTCGGCGATGCCGCCGCTATCGCGGCCGGCGACTTGCTCGCCCTGCTCGACGCCGGACTGGCCACGGGCGGCCTCGACGGCTCCCGTGCGGGCGTGCTCGGCGGCTCCTACGGCGGCTACATGACGACCTGGCTCGCCGCCCACCAAGGGCACCGATTCAAGGCGGCGGTCAGCGAGCGCGCGGTCAACGCGATCGACAGCTTCCACGGATCCAGCGACATCGGCTGGGCGTTCGCCGCCGCCCTGTGGGGGTCCGACCCCGCGGGCTGGGCCGCCCAGAACCCGCTGAGCTTCGCCGACCAGATCAGCATCCCGATGCTGATCGTGCACTCCGAGAACGACTGGCGCTGCCCAGTCGAGCAGGCCCAGCGGCTCTTCGTCGCGCTCAAGCTGCGCGGGGTTCCGGTCGAGATGCTGTTGTTCCCCGGCGAGGGACACGAGCTGACCCGCAACGGGCGGCCGAGCCACCGGGTAGCCCGCTTCGAGGCCATCCTCGACTGGTGGGACAGCCACCTCTAGCGGCCCGCCCGCCCGTTAACATCAGCCGAGAACTAAGTGCGAGAAATCTCAGAAGAATCGAGGCGAGCTGGTTCAATCTGTAATGCCTTGGCCGACTTGGAAATGCGCGCTGTCGTGGCGGCGAGAGCACTAATGGTCGCTTGTGGCAGGCTCTGGAATATGGCGAGATCGTAGCCGTGGAACCAGAGCCTGGCGCAGGCTGGCCTCGACGAACGCTCTTCGGCGAGTCGCAGTGACTTGTCATTCTCTTGACGACGGCGGCGTCGATGAAGTCGTAGGGATGACGAGTCAGGTGAGACGCCTTTCACGCGCGTTAGCGCGAAACTGGCCTGGCTCCACTCGGCGCCCACTCGGGATAGCTGAACCGTCCATTCTGGTGCTCAAGCAGACCAGTTCCCCGGTCGTTCGCGGGCATACGGCGAGCTTCGGCCAGTAGTTGCGGGCCGCCGACAAGTTCACGGAAATCTCGGGGCTATGCCGCAGCCGACTCAGCCGGCCTCCCTTCCGCGATCATGAGCACACCCGTGATCACGGACACTCCGTGCGGGCGACCGAGCCCCGCACAGCTCCGTGATCAAGGAAAACCCATGATCACGGACCTCCGGCCGAGTCGCCACGCACCCAAACTCCGTGATCACCACTGCGACTTGATCACGGAACATCGCCCGGGTCACGCGGTCGGGGGACGCCGGAAACGTGGGATTAGCTCCGATGTCACGTTAATGTAACGGTTGCTCCGTGGCCTTGAGACCGCCTGACGGCCGTTCTACTCTGCTCGCAACTGCTTCAGTAAGCGCTTTCTGCGCGGCGGATCACCTGGAAACCTAGGCGATGAGAAGTCATCGCAGGTCACGGGCCACCGACCGGTAAGCGCTTCCCGTAGCCGACAGTCCGGCGGCAAGCGCCAGCACAGTACGGAGGGCGAGTGAGCTCAGAACCCCGCGACCCCGCGGCCGCTCCAACGGTGCCCGCTCCGGTAGTGCCTGCTCTGACCGCGTCCGAGTTGATCGCGCCCGCCCTCGCCAGCACCGCATTCGCCGCCGCCGCACCCGGCGCCGCCGCAGCCGGCGCCACCACCACCACCGCCGCACCCAGCGCCACCACACCAACTGCCGCGGCACCCGGCTTCACCGCACCGGCCGCCGCCTCCCCCGGCGCCACCACCACACCCGGCGTCACCGCACCCGCCGCCGCAGCCGTCACCACCACACCCGGCGCCACCACCGCAGCCGCAGCCACCACTCCCGGCGTCACCACATCCGCCGCCTCGCCCGGCGCCGCCACACTTGCTGCCGCCGTCACCACCACGCCGGCCGCCGCAGCGCCCGCTGGGACTGGGCAGGCGCCGACGATTTATGACGTGGCGCGGGCGGCCGGGGTGTCGATCGCCTCGGTGTCGCGGGTGCTGAACGGGCAGCAAAATCCCCGGCAGGAGACCAGGGACCGGGTACTGCGCGCGGTCGCCGAGCTTGGGTTCGTGCCGGACGGGGCGGCGCGGGCGCTGAGCGTCCGGTTGAAGGAGGTCGTCGGGGTCGTGGTCAGGCGCCCGCGCTGGGACGACACCAGCCTGTTCGCCGACGAGGACGAGAACCTCCAGTTCCCCGACATGATCAACCGGGGCATGGAGATCGTCGCCCAGCGGCACGGGTTCGACTTGCTGATCAGGTCGGTCGGCCTGGACGAGCCGGATGCCGGGCGCCGCGTTTTCGCGCTGGCCCGCAAGAGCGACGGGCTGATCCTGCACGACCGGGTGCTGTCCCCGACTGAGCTTGACCGGCTGGCCTGGCAGGTGCCGGTGGTGACGCTGGCGGGCGAGCCGACGCCGGCGACCGTCAACGTGCACGGCGACAACGAGGGCGGCATGCGGGCCCTGGCCAGGCACCTCATACACGACCACGGCTACCGGACGATCGGCTACCTGGCCGGTCACGACGGCAGCCCGGACAGCCTGAGCCGAGCCAAGGCGCTGACCGAAGAAGCGACCGCCGCCGGGGTACGGCTGCTGCAGGGCGAGCAGTGGCGCGGCAGTTACCAGGCCGCCGGGGGCGCGCAAGCGATGGAGCGGCTGATCGCCAGCGGCATCGAGCTCCCCAGGGTCATCGTGTGCGCGAACGACCAGTCCGCGATCGGCGTACTGCACGTGCTCGCCGCGCACGGCATCTCGGTACCCAATGACGTCGCCGTGACCGGCTTCGACGACATGCCGGTGGCGCGGCACCTGCGGCCCCAGCTCACCAGCGTTCGCCAGTCCATCCAGGATCTCGGCGCGACCGCCTTCGAGACGCTCTACTCGATGATCGACCGGGCCGGCCCGGCCGCCAGCACCCCGCGCGGCCGCGACATCGCGCTGCCCACGCGGCTCATGCTCAGGGAAAGCTGTGGCTGCGACCCGCAGCAGGTACCGGCCCGTTGGCAAGCGGCCCCCGCCGACGAACCGGCAGCCGGAGAACCCCAGCCAGCCGACAAACCCCAGGCGGCCGACGAACCCCGAAGCGAAGAGGACTGAGGCGAGGCAGCGTGCGCACGATAGCCCGGCGGCTCGGCTTCTACCTCGTGACCGCGATCGTCGCCATCAGCCTGGACTTCCTGCTCCCGAGGATCATCCCAGGCAACCCGGTCGACGCGATTCTGGCCAAGATGCAGGGCGTTAGCATCACCAAACAGACGATCAGCGCGCTGGAACTCCAGTTCGGGATCAATACGAAGGCCAGCCTGTGGGCCCAGTACACGCACTACCTCGTCAGCGTGCTGCACGGCGACTTCGGCATCTCGACCAGCAACGGGTTCGCACCGGTCAGCAGCGTGATCGGCAGCGCGCTGCCGTGGACGCTCGGGCTCGTCGGCGTGTCGACCGTGATCAGCTTCGTGCTCGGCACCACGATCGGCGCGATCGTGGCCTGGAAGCGCGGAAGCTGGCTGGACAACTTGCTGCCGCTGACGACCTTCTTCCAGGCCGCGCCTTACTTCTTCCTCGCGTTCCTGGCCATCGACCTGTTCGCGATCAAGCTCGGCTGGTTCCCTTCGGCCGGCGCGCACCAGAACCTGGACTTCCCCGCCTTCAACTGGACCTACATCAGCGACGTGCTCGATCACGCCGTGCTGCCCGCGCTGACGATCGTCGTCGCCTCGGCGGCCGGGTGGATCGTGAGCATGCGCAACGTGATGCTCACGACGATGGACGAGGACTACGTCCTGATCGCGGCGGCCAAGGGCCTGCACAAGCGCCGGGTCGTCTGGTACGCGGCCCGCAACGCCGTCCTGCCGAGCGTCTCGGGCTTCGCGCTCGCGATCGGCTTCATCGTCTCGGGCGCGCTGCTCACCGAGATCGTCTTCAGCTATCCCGGCCTTGGCCTGCTGCTGGTCAACGCCGTGGGCGACAACGACTACGCCCTGCTCCAGGGCATCTTCCTGATCATCACGTTCGCGGTGCTGGCGGCCAACCTGATCGCCGACTTCGTCTACGTGTTCCTCGACCCGCGCACCCGGCAGGAGGCCTGAGCCTTGGCAATGGGCATAGGTAGCGAGCACGCCGCCGACGGTCCCCGACCGGAACTGGACCCCGCGCAACCTGACCCCGCACAGCTTGACCCCGCACAGGTGGCCGCAGTGCCCGCAGGAGCCGCAAGGCGAGTGCGGGCGCTGCGCCTGCCCCGGTCACCGAAGATCATCGCTGGCCTGGCCATGCTGGCGTTCTTCGTGCTCTGGGCGATCATCGGCCCGCTCGTCGCGCCCGACAACCCGAACGCCAACTTCGCGAACGCCCCGGTGCCGCTGCCGCCATCGGCCGAGCACTTGCTCGGCACCACCCAACTCCAGCAGGACGTGCTGTCCCAACTGCTGGTCGGCGGGGGCGACACGCTGCTCGTCGCGCTGGTGTCGGGCGTGATCGCCACCGTCTTGTCGGTGGGCATCGGCGTGACCGCGGGCTACCTCGGCGGGCTGGCCGACGACCTGCTGTCCATGCTGGCCAACATCTTCCTCGTGCTGCCCGCGCTACCGCTGCTGATCATCATGATCGGCTTCATCGGCCGGTCAAGCAGCAACGACATCCTCGTGATCGGCCTGGTCATCTCCGTGACCGGCTGGGCGTTCGGGGCGCGGGTGCTGCGCGCGCAGACGCTGTCGCTGCGCACCAGGGACTACGTGGACTCAGCCAAGATCATCGGCGAGAAGTGGTGGCGGATCATCGCGACCGAGATCCTGCCCAACCTGACCCCGATCGTGGCGACCTCGTTCCTGTTCACCGTGCTGTACGGCGTCGGCACCTACACCGCGCTGGCGTTCCTTGGCCTGGTGAACCCGAACTGGAGCTGGGGCGGCATGCTGTTCTACGCCCAGAACTCCAATGCCGAGCTCAGCGGCTACTGGTGGTGGTTCGTGCCGCCTGGCCTCGCGGTAGCGCTGCTCGGAACCTCGCTGGTGCTGCTG
>DATKFV010000015.1:0-5974 GCA_035511035.1 Streptosporangiaceae bacterium | reverse complement strand
AACCACAGCCGAGATCTGCTCAGACATCCGATCATCGTAAGTAGCCCGCTCCACCGACCGGAACACCCCGATCGGCGTATGCGCGAAATCAGTCTGATCAAGCCGTGACAAGGCGAACGCGTACGAAGGATCCTCGACGTGCGCGTCGTGCACCAGCAACGATTCCGGATCGACATCGGCCACGGCGACGGCCTCGATCGAACCAAGTTTGCCGAAGCGCAGGCCGTGCTCGCCCTCGGGCCCGTACTTGACCGGCTGGCCGTGCTCCAAGCGGACCACATTGTGCTCGCGCTGACCGGGTTCGGTCACGGGCAGGAAGGCGTCGTCGTTGTAGATCGGGCAGTTCTGGTAGATCTCGACGAAGGCGGCGCCTCGATGATCGGCGGCCGCGCGGAGCACGCTGGTCAGGTGCTTCCGGTCCGAGTCTATGGTCCTGGCCACGAAGCTGGCCTCGGCGCCGAGCGCCAGCGATAGCGGGTTGAACGGCGTGTCAAGCGATCCGAACGGCGTCGACTTGGTGACCTTACCCTGCTCCGACGTCGGCGAGTACTGGCCCTTGGTCAGGCCGTAGATCCGGTTGTTGAACAGCAGGATCTTGATGTTCACGTTCCGGCGCAGCGCGTGGATCAGGTGATTGCCGCCGATCGACAGCGCGTCGCCGTCGCCAGTGATCACCCAGACTGACAAGTCCTGCCGGGACGACGCGAGCCCGGTCGCGATCGCCGGGGCCCGGCCGTGGATCGAGTGCAGCCCGTAGCTGTTCACGTAGTAAGGAAGCCTCGACGAGCACCCGATGCCCGAGACGATGACCAGGTTCTCCCTGGGTACCTCAAGCTCGGGCAGGAACGACTGGAACGCCGCGAGGATCGCGTAGTCGCCACAGCCAGGGCACCAGCGAACCTCCTGGTCGGACTTGAAGTCCTTCATGCCAAGACGTTCATCGGAGTGCGGCACCAGGGTCAGCGATTTCGGTGTGTCAGGCATTGGCGATCACATCCTCGATGACGCCGGCCAGTTCGGCAGCGCGGAACGGTAGCCCCCGTACTCGGTTGTACGAGATCACATCAGCCAAATAGCGACCACGCAGGATCAGTGCCAGCTGCCCGAGGTTGATCTCGGGTACCAGCACCTTGTCAAAGCGCTTGAGCACGTCGCCCAGATTGGCCGGGAACGGCGACAAGTGCCGCAGGTGCGCCTGGGCGACCGAACCGCCAGCCAGCCTCACCAGGCGGATCGCCGCCCCGATCGACCCGAACGTCGAGCCCCAGCCGAGCACAAGCACTCGGGCGTCACCGTCAGGGTCATCGACCTCAAGCGGCGCGATGTCGGCCGCGATCCCGTCGATCTTGGCCTGCCGCAAGCGAACCATCTTGTCGTGATTATCGGGATCGTAGGAGATCGTGCCCGAGCCGTCGGCCTTCTCGATCCCGCCGATCCGGTGCTCCAGGCCCTTGGTGCCGGGGATAGCCCACGGCCGGGCCAGCGTTTGCGGATCCCGCTTGAACGGCTGGAACGCCCCGGCGCTATCGTCCACTGACGCGAACGCGAATTCGGCCGACAGGTCGGGCAGCTCGGCCAGGTCGGGCACTCGCCAGGGCTCGGAGCCGTTCGCCAGGTACCCGTCCGACAAGATGATCACCGGGGTCCGGTACTTGACCGCCAGCCTCGTCGCCTCGAGCGCGGTGGTGAAGCAATCCCCTGGCGTCGAAGGCGCGATCACCACGACCGGCGACTCGCCATTGCGGCCGTACAGCGCCATCAGCAGGTCGGCCTGCTCGGTCTTGGTCGGCATGCCGGTCGACGGCCCGGCTCGCTGAATGTCGCAGATCACCAGCGGCAGCTCGACCGCGGCGGCGAGGCCAATGGTCTCGGCCTTAAGGCACATGCCGGGCCCTGAGGTCGTGGTGACGCCGAGCGCCCCGCCGAACGACGCGCCCAGCGCGGCGCCCACGCCGCTGATCTCGTCCTCGGCCTGGAACGTCTTTACGCCGAAGCGCTTGTGCTTGGACAGCTCGTGCAAGATGTCGGAGGCCGGCGTGATCGGATAAGCGCCGAGGAACAGCGGCAGCCCAGACAGACGGGAAGCGGCCACGAGGCCGATGGACAGGGCCGTGTTGCCGTTGATATTGCGGTAGTTGCCCTTAGGCAGCGCGGCCGGCTTGATCTCGTACTGGACCGAGAACTCCTCGGTCGTCTCGCCGTAGTTCCAGCCCGCCTGGAAGGCCGCGATATTCGCCTTCATGATCTCTGGCTTGCTGGCGAACTTGGACTCAAGGAAGCGCAGCGTGCCGTCGGCGGGCCGGTTGTAGAGCCAGCACAGCATCCCGAGCGAGAACATGTTCTTCGCCCGCTCGGCGTCCTTCTTGCTGATGTCGAACCCTTCGAGCGCCTTCACGGTGATCGAGGTGATCGGGATCGCGTGCAGCTGGTAGGCGTCCAGCGAGCCGTCTTCCAGCGGGTTGGCGTCGTAGCCGACCTTGGTCAGGTTGCGCTTGGTGAACTCGTCGGTGTTCGCGATGATGTCAGCGCCGCGCGGGAGGTCATCGAGATTGGCCATGAGCGCCGCCGGGTTCATCGCGACCAGCACGTCGGGCGCGTCGCCAGGAGTCAGGATGTCGTGGTCAGCGAAGTGCAACTGGAAGCTGGACACGCCTGGCAGCGTTCCGGCCGGCGCCCTGATCTCAGCGGGGAAGTTAGGAAACGTCGACAGGTCATTCCCGAACGTCGCCGTCTCCTGGGTGAACCTGTCGCCGGCTAGCTGCATGCCGTCGCCGGAGTCGCCGGCGAACCTGATGATGACGCGATCAAGCTGCTGGATTTGCTTGGTCACAGCGGAGTGCCTCCTCTGTGCGCCGGCCTCGCTCTGGGCGCAGACGGCGTATTCGCTCAGGCGCGGCGCCACGGCGGCGGGGCGCTTCTGACATGAACCCGGGCGTACAACCCACTACGACAACGCGCCGCAGCCGGGATCTATGCCTTCAGGCCAGCATCCGCTGGGCTGCTGGTGACCTGCCGTAATGAAGTTAGGTGTCGATGCACGGTACCGGAGCGCCAACTGCGCCCCGCACCACGCCGCATTCTATTGCCCAGGCCTGTCGGATAAGGCCATGACTGTCACATGTATCGGCATGACGTCCGAGGTTCGGCCGCCAATTAACCGGCAGTGACGTTACGACTCGATTTCGATTACGCGGCGTGTCTGCAAGCTAACACTGCGGCACGACATACTCGCGTCGTTGGAGTTCACGGGAGGAGGCCCAGTCTCATGACTGAACTCGCTCAAAGGCAGGCCACCAGGCCGGGCAGAGCGATAGCCGACCGATCAGGATACGACTCTGGAAGGGCAGCGGCGCGAGCGGAACTCAACGCCGCGCTGAGCGGTGTCGAACTGACCGCGACGGACCGGCGGTTCCTGGCCAGGCTCAGCCAGTGGGACAAGCGCCAGGCGACGGCCGTGGCGTCACTGGTCTCGCGGGCCAGGCAACGAGGACGCCGCGAAGCGACGCTGAGCGCGTCGGCGCTCAGCACGGTGATCGCCGCCCTCGTGGACGCGTACGAGTACCGGACCTCCGGGGCCGCGTCGGCCGCTTGCTGGGACTGCGCCAGCCGGGCCAGCGGATTGTGCGCCGAACACGCCAGGGACGCCGACCGGGCCCGCGCCTTCGCCGAACTGGCCGCCACCCTCGCTGGCCGTCGCCCGGTCAACACCGGCGCGCTCCCGCTCCCCGAGCTAACCCTCTGCGGCAAGGACGACTAACCCAGACCATCCACTTTCGGACTATCCATTTTCGGTTTTTCCAATATCGGGCTTCTCTCGCCGGGCCGCCGGGACGCCAGGACGCCGGGGCGCCGCACGATATCGGACTATCCATTTTCGGATTATCCGAAATCGGATAGCGCTGAGCTGGGCTACTGTCGTCGCTTCGGTCGGCTTAGGTTGAGCTCGGCGATCGTGCGGTGAAGTGGGTCGTGAACCACTTGCGGGCGAGCCTGGTCACGGTCTGCAGGGCGCCAGGCTCTTCGAAGAGATGCGTCGCTCCCGGCACGATCGCCAGCTTGCTCGGGCAGCGCAGCCACTGCTGCGCCTCCCGGTTGAGGCCGAGAGCGACCTCATCTTTGTCGCCCACGATCAGCAGTGTCGGCGACCGCACCCCGGCGAGACGCGCCTCGGCCAAGTCAGGGCGGCCGCCGCGCGAGACTACGGCGGCGATATCGGCGGTCGGCTCGGCCGCGGCCCACAGCGCGGCCGCCGCGCCCGTGCTCGCGCCGAAGTAGCCGAGGGTCGCCCGCGCGGTCGCTGGCCGCTCGCGCAGCCAGCTAGTGACGGCGGTCAGCCGGCTCGCGAGGGTCTCGACGTCGAACACGTTGACTCGGTCCAGCTCTTCGTTCGAGGTCAGCAAGTCGAACAACAGCGTGCCAAGCCCGGCATCGTTGAGGCGCGCGGCCACGTAGCGGTTACGCGGGCTGTGCCTGCTGCTGCCGCTGCCGTGCACGAATACCACGATCCCGGTCGCTCCGGCCGGAATCGTCAGATGCCCGGCCAGCATCACCGACCCAGCCTGGACCTCGACCGGCTCGTCTAGCTCGACCGGGTTGGCGGACGGCGGGAAATTTTGCTGACCTATTGGGGTTTGGGGTTTTGCCTGAGCGGTCTGGGCCGCAGTCGGTATCGCGTTCGCCGCCCGCTCAAGCAGGTTGGTCACCTCGGCGTCGGGCACGTGGCTGAAGTCGTCGTACCAGGTTCCCACGGCGGAGAAAAATGGAGGCGCGTCGACGAAGACCACCTCGTCGCAGATCTCCCGCAGCAGCCCGATCGACTCGGGCGCGCCCACCGGCGCGGCCATGATCACCGTGCTCGCCCCTTGGCGCCGAGCGACCTGGCAAGCCGCGCTCGCGGTGGACCCGGTCGCTATCCCGTCATCGACGATGATCACCGTCCGGCCTGCGAGGCCGACGCCGGGGCGGCCCGCCCGGAACCGCTCGGCCTGCCGCCGGAGATCGGCCAGCTCACGCTCCTCCACGACCGCGAACTCGGCCTCGGTGACGCCCGAGCGGCGGATCACCTCATCATTGGTGACCCGGATCCCGCCCTCACCGATCGCTCCCATGGCCAACTCGGGCTGGAAGGGCACCCCGAGCTTGCGTACCACGATCACATCGAGCGGCGCCCCGAGCGCCCGAGCGACCTCAAACGCGACCGGCACGCCCCCTCGCGGCAGGCCGAGTACGACGACATCGCCGCCGCGGAGATAATCAAGCCGCCTGGCCAGATGCTTCCCGGCGTCAGCACGGTCGGTGAATCGCACCAGCTACCCCCTGATATTCGCAATGCGCGGTGCGTGGCGGTCCGTGTCGAGGCCGCGCCCGCGCGGGCACAGACGGGGTTACACCTCACACGGTGACATACCCACGACCCTCCGCGCTGACGAGCGCGCGATCAGCGTGTTCACGCGGCGATTCGGGCGGTTCCGAGGCTCGTCCGGGGTGCCTGGTGGCTCGGGTGCGCGGTGGCTCGGGTGCGCGGTGGCTCGGGGTGCGCGGTGGCTGGGGTGTGCGGTGGCTCGGGGTGCGCGGTGGCTCGGGTGTGCGGTGGCTCGGGGGCACTCGATCGTCCGGGATCATGCCCAGGGTGGTGATCACGGATGGCCGAGTGGGTGATTACCCGCCTGAGATCCGTGATCACGGGCATCGGCTTGATCACGGAGACTGGCGTGGGGGTGATTGCCACCTTCGATCGTCCGGGATCATGGCCTCAGTTCGGATCACGGAGGATCGAAGGGGCTGAGTCGGACGCCCGATCAGGTCGGACGCGGGTTCGCCGGAAATCAGTGTGCGGATTCTAGCGGGCGGGTTACCGGGATCATGGGATGCGCGAAGATCACGGAGGCCTCGGTGCGCCAAACCTCCACCTGGGCCTGGACCATGATCGTTTAGCGCAGCGGGACGCGGTGGTCCGGGATCCGTCGGCCTAGGC